>JACQON010000007.1 GCA_016202545.1 Chloroflexota bacterium | reverse complement strand
GACCCTGGCCGAAGCCGCCAAGATTATCCAGACCGAGCCGGCGGCGCTCCAGCTACGCTATCTCCAGACTCTGGTAGAGATGGCCGGCGAGAGGAACAGCACCATCATCCCGCTGACGCTGGACATCGTCAATGCCCTGTCTAGCCTGAAGTCTGAGCACCGGTAAGGCAGGATGCGCTTCACCAGAAGAAACAGCATCGCCGATGGTGCTGCGTTAGGCGAGTTCAGCCGATAATACTAGCACCCGGATGAGGGAGATACTCTGATGAGAGAAATAATTTGCGCCATAGGGGGAGGAAGGGGTTTTCATGGAGGGTGACAACAAAGGCCTGAACAGGCGGGAATTTCTAAAGAAGTCGCTGGGGGCAGCGGGACTGCTGGCGATATTGGGGACACCGGCGGTGCCATTGCTCAGCCAGAGAAAGGCTTCAGCCAGCGCTCCTCACTCGGCGTCAGGCAATAAGAAAGCGCACGCCTGGTGCATGGTAATTGACATGAAGAAATGCGATGGGTGTACTGGACTTGGTGTCCCGCCCCAGTGCACTCAGGCTTGCATCATGGGACACTATGCTCCCGAGGGCATGAAATGGATTGAAGTTTACGAACAGAAACTGCCCGGTGGCGGCAGGTTCTTTCAGCCTACTCCGTGCTACCAGTGTGAAAATGCTCCGTGCGTCAACGTCTGCCCGGTGGCGGCCACTTACCACAATGAAGACGGCATCGTGCTCATCGACCACCATCGCTGCATTGGCTGCCGCTTCTGCATGGCGGCGTGCCCCTACCAGCGGCGTTTCTTCAACTGGGGTACTCCCAAGCTTCCACCTGAGGCGGCCCTGGCAGAATACTCCCCTCTGTATCCGGTGCCGGCGATAAAAGGGACGGTCATTAAATGCATGTTCTGCGCCCACTTCCTCCGCGACGGCAAGCTGCCTTACTGCGTGGCCGCCTGCCCGAGGAAAGTCCTGTACATGGGCGACTTCAATGAGGACCTGGCCAGCAACGGGGCGGAGGTAGTAAAGCTATCCAAATTCCTGGACGAGAACAACGCCTATCGCTATAAAGAGGCACTGGGCACCCAGCCCCGGGTATGGTATCTGCCCGGACACGGCCAGGAGTTTGGCAGAGAGGCAGAGGACCCACGGGAACTAAAACCAACCGTATGGCCGTGGGCGGACGGAAGCTATGAGCGCCGCCGCGGCGTATGGCCGTGGAAAGAGTCTGACATCTGGACCTGGGAGGCACGGCCCAAATGAAAGCAAGAGCAGTCGAAGGTTTCAATCAGCGTCTGGAACGCACCGTTTTTAGCCCGTTGACCCACACCACGAAAGGCTACTATGCTTTCGTGCTATTGCTCATGGCTATAGTCGCCTGGGGCCTTTATGCCTATGTAACGCAACTGCGTTACGGACTGTCAATGACCGGAATGCGCAACGTGGTTATGTGGGGGTTATACCTGGTCAACTTCGTCTTCTTCATCGGTATCAGCCATGCCGGAACTCTTATCTCCGCCATCCTCCGCGTTACCCATGCCGGCTGGCGCACCCCGGTAACGCGCATGGCCGAGCTTATCACTGTGGTAGCCCTGATGGTCGGAGCACTGATGCCGCTCATTGACCTCGGCCATCCTGAGCGGGTATGGTACCTCATTGCTTATGGACGTTTTCAATCACCTCTCATGTGGGATATCGTCTCGATTACCAGCTACCTGACCGGTAGCCTCATCTACCTTTATTTGCCCTTGATACCAGACATAGCTCTGATGCGGGACCGGCTGGGACGCACCAGTTCGGCCATCAAGCGAAAACTTTACACCTTCCTGGCCCTGGGATGGAGGAACACGCCGGAGCAGCGCCATCGATTGGAGAAGGCCATCGGCATCATGGCTCTCACCATAATACCCATCGCCATATCAGTACACACCGTGGTGTCCTTCGTCTTTTCCATGACGCTGCGGCCGGGCTGGGATAGCACCGTCTTCGGCATTTACTTTGTCATCGGCGCCATCTTTTCCGGCATCGCCTCAATTCTCATCGTCATGGCCATCTTCCGCAAGTTCTACCACCTGGAAGAGTACCTCACCGAGAAGCATTTCCGTTACCTGGGCTACTTGATGCTGACCACGCTTCTCATCTACCTCTACCTTACTTTTGGCGAATACCTGACGGTGGGCTATAAGCTAGAGGTGGAAGAGAAGCATCTCCTCGAACTGCTCATGCTGGGAGGTAACGCCGCCTGGTTCTGGCTGTTTGTCGTCACCAGCCTGATAATTCCCTTCCTATTGATTGTCATCCGCCGGGGGCCGACCATCCCCAGGATGGTAACCGCGGCCGTCCTGATAAACGTGGGCATGTGGATTAAGCGGTTCGTCATTGTCATCCCCAGCCTCCAGGTGCCGCTGATGCCATTCGACTTCGGCGCGTATACTCCCACCTGGGTGGAATGGTCAATTACCGCCGGAGCCTTCGCCGCCTTCATACTGATTTTCGCGCTCTTCGCCAAGCTCATGCCGCTAATATCCATCTGGGAAGTGGCTGAGGAGGCTGAAAAGAGGGCACCGTCAGTAGCAGAGGTGGCGGAAAGGACAGAGGTAGGCCTGCCTCTTATTAAGAGGAGATGAGATTGAAATATGAAGCTTAAATTACTGGCCGTTATCGGCTTTGGCGTACTTCTGCTGTGGAGCACAGCCGCCGTTGTCATGGCTCAGGAAGAACCGCCGGCCCCTTATGCCGGGATGAAAAACCCCTTTCCCTGGGATGATACTTCAGTGCAGCAAGAAGGCGAGAAGATATACCAGCAATCATGCCTTGGCTGCCATGGCATTACCGGCAGTAACGTCGCCGCAGCAGACTTCAATGCCGCCGGTTCCTCCGCGCAGATAGAGGAAAGGCCGGACTTTTATTTCTGGACCGTGAGCGAAGGCAGGCTGACTAAAGGCATGCCCCCGTTTAAGTCTTCCCTCTCAGAGGAGCAGCGTTGGAAGGTACTGACATACCTTTGGACATTGAGCCAGAAGAAACCTGAGCCAGCACCGGTGCCTCCGGCCCAACCCGCTGGCAACCTGAGCCTGGTCGTATCCGGGCAGGGCCAGACGGGACAGCCGTTGCCACTGACTGCCTCCCTTCAGGACACTGGGGGCAAGCCCATCACCAATGCTGCGATAAAGTTCTTTATCCAGGTGGATTTCTTTACCACCGGCTTTATAGAAATCGGGAATGCCGTGACCAATGACCGGGGAGTAGCCACCCTGGAATACGTTCCCCGGCAGGCGAGAGAAACCACGGTAATGGCTCGATACCAGGCCACCGAGACCACGGCAGCGGTGACAATACTGGATGGCAGGTCTTTTTACCATACGGAAGCGGGCATGCGGCTCCCCTCAGCCGGGCCTGAGGTGTTTATCGGACCGAGGTCATCCTTCGAGCTCGAGATGGGGTCGGCGCCAATGACTGCGCTGCGGCTCCCCGGCGGCCTCGGCTCCTGGCTATGGCTTTTCATCGGAGTTGTGATGACTATCTGGATGACCTACTTCCGCGTCTTCTATCAGTTGTTCCGTATACCAATACGCAACGAAATGAGGAATACCAATACCAGGCTGGTTCCCCTGCTCGGGTTTATCTTTGTGGCAGCCGTTGGCACACTCCTGGTATTGATGCTCCTGACCTACCCCTACAGTCACCTCCACCTGGGCAGGTAGGCGCTGAGAGATAGCGCGTAACAAACAAGGGGCCGTCTTTCGAGATAGCCCCTTGTTCATTGTTTACTAGCTGCTTTGGCGCTACTTAGGATATTGCGGCATTTCCCTGTACTTGGCCAGGTCTTCCTTGACAATGGACAGAACCTCTGGACCATAAGGGCCGGCGATTTTAAGCCACTCATCCTCTACCGGCTTGAGAAGTGGTTTTGCCTTTTCCACCTCCCCCGATGGCCACTCCAGTATCTTGATGCCGAGCTTTTCCGCACCCTCCTTGCCCGGTATAAGCCATCCCACCAGGGACATACTGGAGGTTATTCGTATCAGGTCACGGCCGACGTCCTTGAGCACCTGTTGCAGGTCTGGAGGTAAAGAATCGAATTTCTTGGCATTCATGACCGTAAATGCCGTCCAGCCAGGGCCGGCGGGTATTGGGATTATATATTTTACGAAGTCCAGGCCAACCCACCACAGGCCATCAGGCAGGGTTATCAGGACGGCGTCAGTAATCCCGGTCAGCTGCGACGAGGTAATCTCACCCCAGACTACCTGCACCGGCTTCGCCCCCAATGCCTCCAGCGTCAGGCCGCCGATATGCCCCGGAGTCCTTATTTTCTTGCCCTTCAGGGAAGCTAGCGAGGTGAGCTCCTGGTCGGTGAAAAGAACGTTGGCCGGAGCGTACTGCTGTTGCGACAAAAAGACGGTGCCCTGCTCTCTCAGTGTCTTGTCCCATATCTTGTGAAGCCTGGGGTCAGCATTTACCCATGCCTCTTCTTTCTGGGACTCGACCGCGCCCAAACTGAAAAGGCCAGGGATTTCCGCCCAGTTGTAAAGTGGATAGGTGCCGGAGAGATAGGCAAAGGCGACGTGCCCGAGGTCCATCCTGCCATCCTGTATGGCAGGAAGGGCGTCCATGGCATCATATGGATGAATGATGTTCAGCTTTAGTCGGCCACCGCTGCGCTGGGAGACCATTCGCTGCCATAGTCCACCCTCCTTGAAGATGTTGTCGTCTATAGGATGTTGCCACCCGACGAACTCGAAATTCAGGGTATAGGTCTCCGTTGAGGTTGTTGGGGTTGAAGTTGCGGTTGGCGCCGGCACTGGTGCTGGTGCTGGTGGTGCCGGTTTCGGCTGACAAGCAGCAGCAATCCCTGTCCCCACCAGGGCAGCAATAACCAGTATGCTAATGACCGACTTTCTCATGGTTAACCTCCTTCTTGTTTTGTCGCAGACAGTATTGCAGTCATGCCATCATTTCTCTATCCCGCATTCCTTTATCTTGTCTGTTATGATAATACATCATACCACCGCTGTCAATCCCTTCCGGCAATATGACGTATCATGGCGCAGAGGCGGCGCTAGCTTTTTATGCCCCGCATATCCAGAGAGATGTCGTTTATGTTGAACTTGTGTCCGTCCTCGCCGAGCCGGATGCCGTTCCGTTCAAGGTCGTCAGCCACATCTTTCAGCCCCAGCTCCTCAAGGGTGTCCCGGCGGGGAATTCCCGTCTCCGGGTCCCAGCCGTGAAGCTCATAGTATCGGGAGAGCATAATATCAAACCCGTCCTGGCTCCACTTCGCCCGCTTGAGCGGCCCGCTCAGAGGCTCCCTGAACCTGACGTGCACCTGGTCATCCTTTCTTCCCAGGCCGAGCTTGACATTGTACGCTTTCTGGAGGCTGGTGAACGCCTGGGAAATCCTGATTAGCCTCTCCGCATCGAAATCAACGCCGGTCACGGCTGAGAGGACGGTGGCGTAGTAAGGCATATCGCCGTCATCTTTATCGTAATTCAGCTTGAAAACCCCGTTGAAGACGCAGGTGCCCAGGAGATTGGCCATCTTGGTCTCGTCCTCCATGATGATAGTCAAGATAGCCCTGCCCGGATGAGGTATGGTTGTGTCAGCAGGGATGCCCTCTTTCTCATAAATTTTGACCCACCTGGAAACGGTGGGCATTCCGGAAAAGCCGGCATTGAACGTGCCGGAGAGATGGTCCCAGCCCCTGGGAGCCACGGCGAATCCCAGCTGCAGAACGGCATCGCCGGCTATCTGCCCGTGGTCGCCGCACTTCCCCTTGCCGTGAGGGGTGGTTTCCTCGGTCGCCCCGACAGCCTTCCCACCTTTGACCACCCCTTCGGCCAGGACATTCCCCAGCCCTTCCCGGCGGGCTATCTTGTGGGTCAGCTCGAAGACCGCATCTATATCGCCAAACTTCACCTCTTTGCCGTCGTTGTCCTCTCTGGTTATTATCCCCTTCTCATACCATTCCATGGCGCTGCCGATGGCTGAGGCGGCCTCAAAGGTGTCCATCCCATACTGGTCGCACAACTCGTTCCACCTGACTATGGCGGCATAGTTGTTTATCTCCAGGTTAGTGCCGCAGAGCAAAGTGCCGCCTTCGGGCCGTCCACTCTTACAGGCGTACTTCCCAAACCTGTCGTCCAGGTCAACCCAGGCGGAACAGCGCACCGGGCAGCCGAAACAACTGACCCACTTGTGAGGGTAGTTGTCCACAATGTAGTCATGCTTCAAGCGTTGCCACTGCTCCCGGCCGAAGGTGGGCGACTCAGACGAGTACCGGTAGTTTCTCACCGGCAGGCTGCCGCCAGCGCCCATGCCGGCTATGAGCGTGGTAGTGCCGTATTTGTGGGCCTCCTCATAGCGCAACCTCTTCTTCATTGAGGCCAGGGCTTCCTTTTCAATATTGAAAACCGCGTCGGGATGGGCGATGCGTATGGTCCCGGTCCCCTTGATGGCGATGACCTTGAGGTTCTTTGAACCCATGACGCAGCCGGCGCCAACGCTTCCAGGCGTGCGCAGGTCATCGGTGACCAGGCAGGCATATTTGACCATGCTCTCTCCGGCAGGGCCAATTCCGATGGTGCGTATGTCAGGCCCATGGACGTCCTGTAGAAGCTCCAGTGTTTCTGACGCCATTTTCCCCCACAGGTGCCTGGCGTCCCTTATCTCCACCCTATCGTCCTCAATCCAGAGGTAAACTGGCTGCGGCGCCCTGCCCTGAACTACTATGGCATCGTACCCGGCATACTTAAGCTCGGGGGCAAAGTGGCCGCCGCCGCTGGTATAGCCGATGACGTCGGTAAGCGGGGACTTGAAGACGACGCTGGTCCGGCTTGAGCCGAAGGCGAGAGTGCCGGTGAGCGGCCCGGCGCTGATAATGAGCCTGTTGTCAGGGCCCAGGGGACTGGTCTGCGGCCCGGTCTCATCATAAAGAACCCTGGTGCCGATGCCATATCCACCGAGGAACCCGGTCCTGAGTTCCTCGGAGAATGGCTCCCTGGCAACCACACCCGCAGAGAGGTCAACCCTGAGAATAGTCCCCATCCAGCCATATACCTGGCTCATAATTAGGTCCCCCTTCTACGACTATCTCTCAAAGACAGTCCATCCGGCGCCCAACAAGGCTCCAAAATGCTCTCATAGCTTTATGCCGTACTTCTGCCACTGGGCTTCCACCCTGGCTACCATGTCAGGGTCATTGCATTGAGGCGGCGGTTCCGTCCCTTCAGCCTGGTAATCGTAGACGGGCATGGTGGCGTCTATCCCTACCTTGGCCGACCAGTAGCGTTTGGAGTAGGGCATTGAGCTATCCAGCCCCTCACCGGGACATCGCGAGGCGATATATATGTCCCTGTCACCCTGGACCAGGTTGGCCATGGCCCATTCCACTTCTTGCGGATTCCGTACATCCACATCCTCATCTACCACAATAACATGCTTAACAATGCTGCCAATAGTGTCATCAGCCCACACCTTCTGCATTATCTGGAAGGGGTGTCCCTGCTTCAATGTCCTCAGAGAGACGACCGCATGGAAGCCGCTGCACCAGATAGGTACGCAAACATCCACCACCCCGTTGACCTTCTTAAGCTCCTTGTACAGGTGGTACTCTTCCCCCTTAATCCAGAGGAGAGCGCTTTCATCCCAGCCTTTGCCCTTGGGCGCTGACACCCTTGCCCCCTGAAATATGGGATTGTTCCGGTGGGTGATAGCCTTGAGGTGGAAGACATTGAAGTCCTGTGCGCCGCCCAGAAAGCCGGTATACTCCCCGAAGGGACCGCAAGGTTTAAGCTCACCGGGGTAGACTTCCCCCTCCAGTATGATTTCAGACGTGGCCGGTACCTCCAGGTCGCAGGTCTCGCACTTGACCAGCTCCAGCGGCTCCCCCCTCAGCGCACCGGCATAATCATCCTCGGCGGGCGGATGATGGAACTTGGCCCCCGCCGCCAGCAGGTAGCAAGGCTCGGTGCCGATGGCTACCGCTATCGGCATGGGCTTACCGGGATATATCCGCGCCCATTTTTGAAGGTGCTGTCCGCCGTGCTGGAAAGCTGGCATCAGCAGGCTGGTCTCATTCTTTGTCCTCACCATCATGCGGTAGATGCCGGTATTCTGGCACCCTGTCTCCGGGTCCCTGGTCACCTGTAGCCCCAGTGTGCCGATATAGGGACCGCCGTCACCCTTGTGCCATATCACCGGCGGGAAAATGACATTGAGGTCGGCCTTATCACCGGTGAGGACGTTTTCCTTGCACGGGCCGGCCTTGACCAGCCTGGGTGGTATGGGATGGTCAATCCTCTTCGCCCACTCATCGGTTATCTGCCGCTCATCCTCGGTATCCATGTCCAGGGCCAGTGCCAGGTGCCTTGGCGTGCCGATTATCCCGCAGACCACCGGCACTTTATGGCCTTTGACCTTTTCAAACAGCACCGCCGGGCCACCCTCTACTTGCAGCTTCCTGGTGACGCCGTTTATCTCCCAGGCCGGGTCAACTTCGGCCTTGACCCTGGCCAGGAGTCTTTTCTTCTCCAGCAGGGCCATGAACTCCCGCAAGTCCTTGTACGGCATAGCTTTCTTTCCTCCTTCTTGATGCTAAACTAATAACACTATCCGCCCCTTTTTGTCAAACAGGAAGAGAGAGATGAGGTCGTTTACGAACACTGGTCATTGAGAAGGCGAAAGACCGAAGCAATTGCTTGGCTACGCTCGCAACGACACAATGGGAGTTCTGTGTTGGCCGAACAACCAGCAGGCTCGAAGGAAGTAATAAACAACATCAAAGAGCATGCGCTTACTCTGGCGGCGAAATCTCTTTGAACCGGTAGCCCAGGCCCCGCTCGCTCAGGATGTACTTGGGATTCCTGGAGTCTTTCTCGAGCTTCTGTCTCAGGTAGGTGATATAGAGACGCACGTACTGGTCCTCACCATGATACTCCGGCCCCCAGACCCGGGAGAGCAAAGTCTCGTGAGTGAGCAGCCGTCCGGCGCTGGCCACTAGCTGATAGAGCAGCCGGTATTCGGTCGGTCTCAATATCACCTCCCGCCCCCGCACTATCGCCTTTCGCTGGCCAAAGTTGATACGCAGTTCGTCATCGACCACTATCTCAGACTGAGGAGTCATGGCCCCGGCCTCCGTCCTTCTTAACACCGCCCTTATGCGTGATACCAGCTCGCCGGGGCTGAAGGGCTTGGTCATATAGTCATCAGCACCCAGGTCCAGCCCGTGAATGCGGTCAAGCTCCTGGCCCTTGACACTGAGAAAGATGACCGGCACCGCGGAAACCTCGCGGATTCTCTTTAGCGTCTCGTAGCCATCCATATCCGGCATCATTATGTCGAGTATAACCATGTCAGGAAGCTCCCTGGTCACCTTATCTATGGCCTCATAGCCGTTGAAAGCGCTGATTACGCGAAAGCCGTCAAGTTCCAGGTTCATGACGATAAACTGGACCGTGCGCGGCTCATCATCCACGACTAATATCACCTTGGCAGCGGTTGTGCTCATTTGATTTCCTCGGTATGGAACGGCCTACGCCACAGGTAGGGTAAAGGTAAACTGTGACCCTTTTCCCGGCTGGCTTGAGACCGCTATCCTGCCTCCATGAGCTTCAATGATGGACCTGCAGATGTAAAGCCCCAGCCCTACTCCACTGACCTTGCGCGACCGGTCACTTTCTGAGCGACGAAAACGCTCAAAGACATGCTCCACCTCATCGGGAGCAATGCCTATGCCCTCATCGGCAACTGTCACCACCGCCTCCCCGTCCTTCAAGATGCCGGATATAGATATTTTACCACCCTGCGGCGAGTATTTGATGGCGTTCTCGGTCAGGTTGGCAAATACCTCCTCCATCAGCTCTGTGTCAGCCAGCACCGTGGGGAAAACAGGCTTAAAGTCAACCTGGAAAGTATGGATATCGGTCACCACCTGTAGTCGACGCACCACCTTACTGGCGAGGACGGGTAACTGTACCGGTTCTCTTTTTATGGCCGCCGCTCCGGCTGAAATGCGTGAAGCGAGCAGCAGCCTGCTTACCAGCTTGCTAAGACGGTCGCTTTCTTCCTCGATTATGCTCAGGCCCCGGCGCAGGGTCGCTTCGTTCCAGTGGCCGTCGCTGCGGTTCAGCGTATCAGCGTAGCCCTTGATGATGGTGAGAGGAGTCTGTAGTTCATGGCCCAGCATGGACAGAAACGTCTCCCTGAGCTTCTCAACTTCCCGAAGCCTGGATATGTCCCTGACGTTGACCACGGCATTCAGAGGCTTGCCCTCGGGCGAGCGGACAATGGAGTACAGCATGACCACATCAACCCGGCGACCATCCCTTGCCTGCAATGTTCCCTCCAACTCGAAAGCGGGACTCCCCGGCGCAAAGCCCGTCAGTATGGGACAGCGCCGGCCGCAGATTCTATCGCCTTCAGCGTCCCGCAAATCGAGCACCCTGAAGCAGTCTTTCCCCATCACCTCCCGCCTGGGATAGCCGGTGAGCTTTTCCATGGCCTGATTAAAGCCAATGAGCCGGCGGTCGGCACTCACGCTCATGATGCCCTCGGCGCTATTCTCAAGGATTGACTCAATCCTCTGTTTCTCTCCGGCCAGAGTATGGGCCAGCCTGGCGTTCTGCACGGCTACTGACGCTTGCTCGGCAAAAGCGGCCAGGGCGGACTTGTCAAGCCTGGAAAAGGCAGTGGCATGAAGCGGACGCAAGACATAGATGAGGCCCATCCATTTCCCCCCGACCTGGAGCGGCAAAGCCAGCATGGAGTCTTGCCTCTCCCCTTTTTCAGAGACGGGCAATGTTGAACCGAGATGAATCTCAGAAAGCGAGTGAACGCTATCCCTGCTTCCGGCCAGGTCAGGCGCAGCCTCATCGAGGAGCGGCTGAAGCCGGGCAAGCGTCCTGCTATCCAGGCCACAGCAGGCCTTGGTAATAAAGCGGTGTTCCGCCTCACTCCAGATAGCGATTACCCCGGCGCCGCCCCCCAGAGCATTGACGGCATTCTTCAGGATAAGCTCCAGGCTGGCTTCCAGGTCAACCTCTTCCAGCATGCTCCGTGGAATCTCTACCACGCGCCATCTCCTGCAAGCTGCGGGTTTCAGCAGTCTAACGGATTTCTAATAGTCCTCTAACGTTATTCTAATACAATTGAGTTTAAAATAGAACTAGCAGTCGAGACGTTTAACTGCTAAAATGAAAGAGGCTACTAGACGATATGTTGAAGAGTATCAGTCCTGTGCCTTGGGGGTGTGCTATGAGAGAGGGGATGACGGAAAGGCACTGTCCCAGATGTGGTGGCAATGTCTATCTGGAAAAAGACTTTTATGGCTGGTTCGAGAAATGTCTCCAGTGCGGTTACAATCGTGACCTTCCCAGGGTTATTGGGGTACGGGGTGAGACAGACAGAACAGCCCCGGACGCACTGAGGGAGTCACCCGAGACAAGCAGAAAGGCCAAACGATAAAGGCGCGTATCTCCCGTGCCGGTGCGCCGGAGGCTTTTACGGAGGTAAACAATCTGCAGCCTGGACTGCCTTTGCTGGTGGTCATTCCACTGAGCTGCCAGGGGTGATTATTTGTTAATGGCCCGAACGTCGACCAAGCAATCCGGCTACGACTGTTATGTAAGGCAGTTACTTTCAGCCGTGGTATAATTATCATGCTATAAATCACCCGTGGAAGACAGGAAGACGGAAAATATTGTTTACCGGCGAACGGCAGAAGATGGCCTGCCAAGCAGGCCATGAACGGGATAACACGGTATGGGTTGAGACAGGATTGCTCATGCCCTGTCTCCGTTGCGGTGTCTGCTGTACCGAATATCAGCCTCGCTTAAGCTTGATGGAAGCACGGCATATCGCCGGGGAGATGGGAGTTGCCTGGGAGGACTTTTTGAACAGGTACACTGACCAGCGCTGGCCGGGGAAGGATAGCTTCCTTCTCCGCCAGCAGGACGGCCACTGCGTATTCCTGGAGCACGCTGAGGGCGATAATACCGCCGGTTGCCTTATCCATAGCTTCAAACCCTCGGCCTGCTCAGGGTGGACACCGGGCCTGCACCAGCGAGAGTGCCGGCTGGGGCTGTCCAGCACCTGGGGGCTTACCGCCAGCCCTGCGGGGAAAATCTGCGGGCCGGCGGAAAAGGTTCGATGTTTTCAGCTATTATTGCATACTTGATGGTAAGGGGAGGTACTGATGCCAATCTACGAGTACGAGTGCAAAAAATGCCGCACACGCTTCGAGATGAGAAGGTGTTTCGATGAGGATGGAGGCAGCCCGTGTCCCCAATGCGGGGGACAGGCGTGGCGCATCTTTTCGCCGGTGGGCATAATTTTCAAAGGGGCAGGGTTCTACGTCACCGATAGCAGGAAAAACCACCCCTCGGGCGAAGGCAAAGCTGACCACGGCGGAGACGGCAGCAAACTGGAGACGGCCGGCGGAAAGGATAAATCATGACCGTAGAAGCGTCAGATAAACAGCCCCCAGAGGAAAAAACGACCACCTTCACCTGCCGGTTTTGCGGGCAAGCCCGGCAGCTCGATGAGATGAGGATGCTGACACGGTTCTTCCCGCCGCTGGTGGTGTGCCGGGAGTGCGAAAAGGTGACAGCGTGAAGAGACCGAAAGAATCGGGCGCCGTCACGGGGAAGCTACCAATGCAACAGACATAGAGATACATGAATAAAGATGAAGGAGGTATAGATGGTCAGGAAAACTAAAGCGGTGTCAAAGATAACGCCCCTGGGCGACCGGTTAGTGGTCAGGCCGATTGAGCGGGAAGAGATAAGCAAGGGGGGACTGTTCCTTCCCGACACCGCCAAAGAGAAGCCCCAGGAGGGCGAAGTCGTTGCCGTCGGACCGGGGAAGACGAGCGAGAACGGGACCAGGCTACCCGTGGAAGTCGCGGTGGGCGACCGGGTCATATTTGCCAAATACTCCGGGACCGAAGTGAAAATCGACGACGAGAAACTCCTGCTCATGCACGAGAGCGATATCCTGGTGAAAAAAATATAAAGGCCGGAAGGGCCAGGGAGGAAAGACATGGCAAAGCAGTTGGTGTTTGACACAGAAGCCAGAGAGCATTTCAAAAAGGGTGTTGACATACTCGCCAATGCGGTCAAGGTCACCCTTGGCCCGCGAGGGCGCAACGTCGTCCTGGACAAAAAGTTCGGCCCGCCATTAAGCACCCACGACGGGGTAACAGTAGCCAAGGAGGTTGAGCTGGAAGACCCCTTCGCCAACATGGGTGCTTCCCTCATCAAAGAGGCAGCCAAGAAGACCAGCGACATCGTCGGCGACGGGACTACCACGGCCACCGTACTTGCCCAGGCCATGGTTCGGGAGGGGTTCAAGAACATCGCCGCTGGCGCTGATGCTATGGCCTTAAAGCACGGCATGGAAAAGGCTGTCGCCGCCGTCGTTGAACAGCTCAAGAACATGGCCAGGCCGGTGACTACCAAGGAGCAGATGACCGAGATTGCCAGCATCACCGCACATGACCCTGAAATCGGCGAGATTATCGGCGAGGTCATGGACAGGGTCGGCAAAGACGGGGTGGTCACCGTGGAGGAAGGCAAGGGCATCATGTTTGAGACCGAGTACGTGGAGGGGATGAAGTTCGACCGCGGCTACATCAGCCCTTACTTCATCACCGATGCTGAGAAGATGGAGGCGGTGATTGAAGACCCCTATATCCTCATCACTGATAAGAAGCTGTCATCAGTGGCTGACCTCCTGCCCGCCCTGGAAAAGGTCAGCGCGGTGAGCAAGAACATCGTGATTATTGCCGAAGACCTTGATAAGGAAGCACTGGCAACGCTGGTGGTCAACAAGCTCAGGGGTATCCTTAACTGTCTGGCGGTCAAGGCTCCCGGCTTTGGCGACCGCAGGAAGGCTATGCTTGAGGATATGGCCATTCTCACCGGCGGCCAGGTCATTACCGAAGAGACAGGGAGAAAGCTCGACTCGGTGACCGTAGAGGACCTGGGGAGGGCGCGCCGCGTGGTGGCTGACAAGGATGATACCACTATCGTCGAAGGCAGAGGCTCTCCTGAGCAGCTTGCGGCCAGAGTGAAGCAGACAAGGGCGCAGATTGAGGAGACCAAGTCTGACTATGACCGGGAGAAGCTCCAGGAAAGGCTAGCCAAGCTCGCTGGAGGCGTAGGCGTAATCAAGGTTGGCGCGCCAACGGAGGTTGAGCTTAAGGAGAAGAAGCGCCGCGTTGAGGGAGCGCTGTCGGCGACCAAGGCGGCCGCCGAGGAAGGCACCCTGCCCGGCGGCGGCGTAGCCTTATTCAATGCCCTGTCAGCGATAGACAAGCTAGACCTCCAGGGAGATGAGTTGACCGGCGCCAATATCGTGCGGCGGGCGCTTGATGAGCCTATCCGCCAGCTTGCCGCCAATGCCGGCTGGGACGGCTCCGTTGTCCTGGAGAAGGTGCGAAGCGCCAAGAAGCCGGGCTACGGCTTTGACGTGGCCCGGGAGGAATTCGGGGACATGGAGGCCAAGGGCATAATTGACCCGCTCAAGGTGACCCGAACCGCGCTTCAGAATGCGGCCAGCATAGCTGCCATGGCGCTCATCACCGAAGCCCTGGTCACCGATATTCCGGAGAAGGAAAAGGCAGGGGTCCCGCCCATGCCGGAATATTAGAAGGCCTTTTACAAGTAAATAGTCTAGAGGAGGATTCCTGATGAGGCTGTGCGTGAAGAGGGTCTATTGCCGCGCCTGCCGCAGGCTGGTGAAATGCCGCGAGCGTAAGGTCAACAACGGCATCGAGGAACAATGCTCTCGGTGCGGCAAAACGCTGGGCGCCTGGAACGGCATCACCTGGAGACATGCCTGAGAAATATTATGCCGTCTGTCTTGACTACTGAACCAATTACTACTTCAGTATACATTTTCAGTGTACATTGCTGTTTACAGACGACCTCATCCCTTTAATCACTTCAGGGTGAGCCTTCACTTCGTGGTGACCTCAGTGGAACCAGGGTGAACCCCTTCTCCTCAGAGGGGCTTTGCCCTAAAAGTACTAGCTTCATGTCACCCTGAGCGTAGCGAAGGGTCTTGGGAGGGCAGGGATTATCTGTGCACTGCCACCCCACCCCCAGATTCTTCGTCACTTCGTTCCTCAGAATGACATTTGAGGCAAGCCCCCTTAAAGAGAAGGGGAAGAGATTTAGAGAGGGGCTAAGCCCCTCTCTTTTACTTAACTCCCTCTTCCCAGTGAGAAGAGGGTAGGGGTTCACCCAGAAGGGCTCGTCCTGAAGGCTCGCTCTGAAGGGTTCACCCTGAAGGGGATGGGCGCCCGCCTGAAGTCAGCCGATAACGTCCAAGCAGGCAGAGCCCGCATTTTCATAACAATGACAGATGTGGCGTCTCCCCTCAGAAAATCCATGGATTACGGTGACTTGGCACTAGACCGTCAAAAGCGCAGGGGCCGGCTATCCAGGCTGCGGGCAATGCTGCGGCTCATATGGCGGCCAGGATAATCAGCACCTTGGTATAGACTATGCCCATAAGGATGATAAGCAATATCCAGGTAAGCATGCTGAACCTTAGCCTCATCACCCCCAGAATAGTGAAAGTCCTCTCCCGCAGCAACGGCAGGGTCAGCTCAAGGAAGATAAGCAATGCAATCAGCACCACGGTAATCAGAATCCCCACGTTAAGCCCTCCCCCGGTGCCGAAGGAAGTCTGATAGTAGGCCATGGTGGTCAGAACGCTCATCATCGATGTGGAAAAGGAGGCGAAGGAGACGAAGCTCGACCATACCTGGGGGGGGTATGAAGGCAGGGAGACCACGCTCTCATAGCTGCCGCGCGGTGAGACGGTCTTGACCATGAAATTGACCTGCTGCCCCAGCAATAAGGGGTTCCGGTAGGCATATTGGTATACCTTGCTTGAGCCGCCGGGCACAGTGGCGGCTCCCTCCTGCACCGGCTCGCCATTGACGTAGAACTGGTAGGCGATAGCCTCCGCCTCGGGCATGGGATTGCTCAGCTTGAAGGTCGCTACTACCGGCTCGCCCTCCCTGGGAACCTCAGGGACAACAGCCAGGCTCACCTGGTCCGAGCTGGTCCTGGCTGTCAGCCAGAAGCTGGACACAAGCAAGAGCCCCAGCCAGACGATAAGCGTCTTTAGTTTAATGCCCCTATGACTGTCCACCTGACCCAACCTGCATAGTATTACGTGGGGAATTCGCAATCCCCTCTGCCGTACCCTGAGGCTGGCAGTCCCAGCACAGGCCGCGGAACTCCAGCCGGTGACAAGAGACGGTGAAGCCCGTGCTTCTGGCTACCCTCTTATCAATCTCCTCATCCGCCGGCTCGTCTACGTCAAAGATATGACCGCACCGCTCACACCTGAAGTGGTAATGCTCCCGGGCGTAGCCGTCAAACCGGCTCAAGCTGTCAGCAAGGTCGAGCTCCAATATCTTCCCTTCCAGCTTCAGCAGATTCAGGTTACGGTACACCGTCCCCAGGCTTATATGGGGGAGCTCCTTCCTCACCTGCTCATATATCCAGTCGGCGGTAGGGTGGGAAGCGGTCCCCAGGAGCACCCTGAGAATGACGTCCCTCTGTTTTGTCTTTCTAACCATATGTTATCCCGCTCCAAGGACCTGGGCCTGTCTCTGCCGCCTCCTCATCCACAGGTAAACGCCGGAGCACAGCCCGGCCACGGCGATGGCGGCCATCACCGTGGAGAACTCGGGGATAGCCGCCTGCTGGACGGTGAAGCTATCAGAGACGACATAGGCGGCATCCGCCTTGCTGACCAGGTCGTAGCTGGCAGGCATCGTGCCGGTGGTCTTATAGACTACCGCGTTCCACGTCCCGTAGCTCGCTAACGAGTAGTCAGCGGGGCGGACTTGGCTCAGGTCAAGGACGCCATCGGCATCATCGGTATAGGTGTCAGTCTGAAGCTTGGCGCCATCAACACCGTCATTGATGGTGCCGCCATCGTAGTAGGCCACCTTATAGGTGCCGGTAGTGTCGAAGCCCTCCCCGTACATGTAGACGATGTCGCCGTAGCTGGCGAAGGTATTGGCCACCGTGGTGCGCGCCGAGTCGCTGTGCGAGCCCCAGAGCTTGATATTGTCGTAATAGGTGCTCATGGCGATGTTGTTGGCTGCAGCCACAGTAATCACCTGGAATATCAAGTTCTGGCTACCGGTATAGGAGCTGACGTCTATCTCGTTGTGCAGGTAGCTGGTAGCTGTGGTGGTGATAGCCTGCGACCAGACGATGGTAGTGCCGACCATGACTCGTGCCTCAAATTTGACATTGGTGCCAGCAGATAAACGGGCGTCGAAGGATATCCTGTCCAGGGGGGTGAAGTTCACCGATTGTAAAATCTGGGTGTATTTGCTGTTGCCAATGTTAGTGTTGCCCGGGGCTGACAGCAGGTAGGAATATGTCCCCTGGGTCGTCCACGCCGTTGACTGGGCGCCATCTGTGTAGTCGATATCGGTCTCGGAGTACGTCCAACTGGTCACCGTCTCGAAGCCAGGCTCTAGAATGCGGTCCGGGTTGGCCAGGGCTGTGGTGAACCGGGCCACCACCGGCAGGGCCGCCAGCAGGACGAGGAGCACAATGGTTTGAAGCGCCGTCTTCAACCCGGCCGCAACCTTTTCCGGCATCAACGGTCTGCTTTGCTGGCCGGAGGCGCGGCGCCCGGCTCTCCTACCGCCTGCCTGGTGGAAGTAGATGAAGGCGAACAACAGGTACCATAATGGGAACACGACGTATATCGTCCACAGATGGGCCGTCCACATCGCCTTCTCTCCCAGGTAATAGGCCACCGCCATCAGCATCACCAGCCTGACGAAGTTCTGCAGCCAGGTGCCGGCAACGCCGATGAGGAAGACCCAGGCCGCCTTCCGCGGCGGCAGCGGGGTATCCAGCATCATCAGGACAAACAGCGCCAGGAAAACCCCCATGGTGGCCGGGCCGGCGCAGGCGGCGGTGACCGCTACACTGATGGCCTCGCCGCCGGAGGTCGCCAGGTGCAGCAGTTGTCCCTGGACATGCAGCGGATAGCCCAGTATGGTCAGCACCCATGCCATCGGTTTTATGGCGCCCAGGGCGTAGGGAAGCTCGGCGAACCGCTCGATGAGCAGCGGGAAGGAGATGGCAAAACCATAGATGCCGAGCAGGATGGAGGGAAGCCGGGCTGCCCTGCCGAAGAAGATGACGAACACCCCCAGCAGCGCCAGCAGCATGCGGAACACCAGGAAGTCCTGGATAGCGGGCATGAGCACAGCGCCGGCCACCAGGGCCAGGCCCAACAGGAAGTTGAAAGGTTTATAAAGTTTAGAAGGTTTGAAGGTTTGTAAAGTTTTCCCTCCCGAGATTTTTGACTCGCTAACCCGACAACCTTCTAACATTTCTCCCCATATCTGTCTCCTCCTGAGGTAGAGCCAGATAAGGCACAGGGACAGCACCGCCCACGGAGAGGCGTGGTACTGCCCGAATATCCAGTCGGGAGAAAGCATCTCCCACAGTCCCGCCCACAGCTCCCGCAGCAAAGTGACTGATATGGCCAGCGATGCTATGAGCCATAGCACTACCTTTGTTTCAAGGTTCATAAGGTTTTTAAGGTTTATAAAGTTCATAAGGTTTCACTCTTTAACCCGTCATTTTTCGACTTTCTAACTTTCAAACCTTTTGACCTGTTAACCCATCAGGTACGGCATCACCGCCACCAGGATGACATTGCCCAGCGCGTGGGTGACTATGGGGGCCACTAGGCTGCCCGTCCGGTGGTACAGGTAGCCCAGCGTCAGCCCGCCGAAGAAGACGAAGACCACCTCGGGCACCGACCTCCAGGTCAGGTGCATCACGGCAAACAGCGCCGCCGCCAGAAGTAGCCCTGTCCTCCACCCGAAGGCGTTCATCAGGTCGCGCTGCAGCAGTCCGCGGAACAGAAGCTCCTCCGCCAGGGCGACAAAACCCAGCATATAGACCAGGTCGCGAAGAAGATACCTGACCTCAAAGGCGGGAAAGGCCGGCGCCGGGCGGAGGACGAGGTACTCCATCACGCCCATGGGAATGGCGATTGCCATCCCCACCAGCACATATTTCAACCAGTGAGCACTCCTGAAGCCTAGCTCAAAGAACCCCAGCTTCTTCTGGTAAATATGCCACAGGCACAGCGCCAGGACAACCGAGTACACCGCAGGCAGGAGGTACTGCTGGTTGATGAAGAACCAAGGCAGCGACGAGGTGAACAGGATATACAGCGGGATGAGGGCCAGCGACTCGGCGCTGTCGGTGATGGGCTGGCTGAAACGGGCCAGCGAGATAGTCAGGTATATCCCGATGGTCAGTAACAGCGCCAGGCCGATGCCGAAGGCCACATCCCTATAGGCGAATACCCACTCGGTGATGCCGATGGCGACCATCACCGCCAGGATTAAAAGCCAGTCACGGTGCCCTGCCCCGGCGGCTGCGGGCCGCCCGGCTGAGCCTTTCACCATTAAGCTTGTTTCGATAGCGCTCATCGCCCCTCCTTACCTGAGAAAATAGATGGCCCGCTCAATCGGCGCCGGTTCTCCGTCACGGTAAACGGCAAAGCTGACCTGGCCGGGGCTGGTCTGGCTGCGATAGATATGGTGGGTATAGGTGAACATCCTGCCGGCTCCGATTGAAACCGCCTCGGTGTATACCTCATCACCAATGACCACCTCGATGCTGTACCCGGCGTCCTTCTCCTCATGGTTGATGATGTCAAACTCGATAATCCAGCGGTCATCGCCCTCCAGGAGATGTGCTCGCTGCACCTCGCTGTACTGGCCGGTGGTAGCCATGGGGCGGAACACGCCAAAGACCACGAGCACCGCCAGCGCCGCCAGCGAGGCTATGTAGACCGCCTTAAGTCGCATGGTCAACGCCCCCCCTGTCTGGCCAGCTCATGGCGGCGCAGCAGGGACTTGACCCTGGTCACCAGCTCGCTATAGCTGAACGGCTTGGCCAGATAAAAATCGGCCCCCGCCTCTACGGCTCTCATCCAGGCGCCGTCACCGGCGGCAGACCCTATCATCAAGATGGGCACGTCAACTGCCCGGCGGAACCGTGAGCAGACGTCAAGGCTGGTCGGCAGCCCCTCGGCGAGGATTACCAGGCTAGGTTTAAGCTCACCCAGCCTCGATAGCAGCGCCGGTGAGCTTGCCGCGACGGCGATGTCAAAGCCTTCGCCGGCCAGGGCCGAGGCTATTCCCTTGCCCAGGACGAAACCGCCTTCCCCGATGACCAGAATGGTGTTTCTCATTCTTCCGTTGCCATTACTTTCCATGTTTCTCTCCAGTCATTTATGATTCATCTCGTGGCGACTCGATGGAGCCATCTCATGGCGGCGCAGCAGGGACCTGGCTCTGACCCCCAGCTCGACATAGCTGAAGGGCCTGGCCATGTAAAAATCGAAGCCTATCTCCACCGACCTTATCCAGCCCTGTTCGCTGGGGACGCTATCTGTCATCAGGACGGGGACGCTGAGCATCCTGCGCAACTTGCAGTACGGGCGGGCATGTTCACCGCGAGCCGGCTGGCCTCGGCCTGAGAGCTCGGCCTGAAGGCAACGGCCCTCGCAATAGTCCAGAGATAGTCCACCCGCCAGGACTATCAACTCGGGCCTGAGTTCATCGCTCCGCAGCAGCGCCCGGTCACAGCTTTCCACAGTGGCGACTTCAAAGCCCATCCCATCCAAAACAGGGAGCAGCCTGTTTACCTGGTCAGAAGCCCCGTCATCAATGACCAGAGCGCGTTTCTTCATCCGTTTCCTCCCCTGCTACATGTTGAGATAGGCTACCGGGACGATAATAATAACCATTACTATTAAGCCTGAGTATAAAAATATTTGCCATCTGGCAAACACCCTTCCTACTATCAGGCTAGCATGGGGATGTGAAAAACGAGGTGAAAGATGTGAATAAAATCGTGAAAAAAGCGTGGATATTTTGTGAATATACGGCTTACACTTGATTGGAAAATGTCATTCTGAAGGAGCACATTCACTACGTTCAGTGTAAACTCCGCGACTGAAGAATCTCGGGGTTGGGCGGGTTACACACTAGATACCTCCCCACTCCGAGAGCCTTCGCTTCGCTCACCTGTGACGAGGTTCGGTGACGAGTCAGGATGACAATTCACTGTCTTCGGACGGAGGGGGGATTTCACTTCACCAAACGGCCCGGGCTAGCCGGGAGTGACGAACCGGTAGCCCAGACCGTGCTCGGTCAGGATTCTCTGCGGCGGGTCGTCCTGCAGCTTGTCCCTGAGCCGCCGGATATACGCCCGCAGGTAGTCAGTGTTCTCGATGTAGTCTTCACCCCATATCTCGTGCATCAGCTTTCTCTGAGTCAGCACCTGTCCCCTGTTCCTTACCAGGAGGTACAGCAGCTTGTACTCGGTAGGAGTTAGCCTGACCACTTCGTCGTTGAGGTGCACCTCGCGGGTGGCGAAGTTTATCTTCAGGTTGCCGCTGACGAAGCTGGTCTCATCGCCCTTGAACTCGACTCTCTGGCTGCGGCGGAGCACAGCCTTGACCCGCGCCAGCAGCTCTATATAGCTGAAGGGCTTGATTATGTAATCATCGGCCCCCAGTTCCAGCCCCCTGACCCGCTCTGTCTCCATGTCTTCGACAGTCTCAACGATAATAGGTACATCAGAGAAGAAACGGACCTGGCGCAGCACCTCGAAGCCGTCAATATCGGGCAGCCCTATGTCCAGCAGCACCACGTCCGGAGACTCGCTTCCCGCCAGCTCAACCCCCTTCTTTCCCTCGCTGGCTGAAATGATGGTGCTGTCAGGCCAGCGCAGCTCGAAGCACGTGGATATCGCCTGGACTATCTCCTGGTCATCCTCAATTATCAGTAGTTTAATCTCAGTCCTCCTAGCAGTTAGTTATTGAAGTCGCCTTTTCCTTCATTGTCGGTGCCTGGGCAAGGGGCAAAGTGAAGGAGAAAGTGCTGCCTTTCCCCGGCTGGCTGTCAAGCCATATCTTGCCTCCGTGCAACTCCACCAGCGATTTAGCTATGGATAGGCCCAGCCCCAGGGAGCGCTCGGTGCGTTTCTTGGCGCGGTAGTAAGGCTGAAAGACCACGGCCTGCTCGCCGGGCGGGATGCCCGGCCCATTGTCGCTCACCGCAATTACCATCTCCTCCTTGCCCCCGACCTGGGCGCTAAGCCTTATCTCGCCACCGGCGCCGGTATACTTGCTGGCGTTGCTCAGCAGGTTGAGCAGTATTTGCTCCACGCGCTGGCGGTCCACCGTGACCGGTGGCAGGGAATCAGGGATTTCCGCTATCAACGTCTGCTTCTTGGCCGAGACGATGGGGCCCATGGAGCCTACGACATCTTGAAACACCGCTCTCATATCCTCGGGCCCTGGCCGGAATTCCAGGGAAGACATCTGCAGCCTGGCGAAATCAAGGAGGTCCTTTACCCTTCTCTCCAGGTTGCTGACGCTGTGGCGGAGATTGTCCAGTATCCTGCCCTGCGGGCTGGCGACGGAGAACTTCATCTCCTCGGCCAGCAGGTCAGCGGAAAGCTTCAGCGACGTAAGCGGAGTCTTAAGCTCATGCGAGATAGACATCAGAAATTCGTTCCTTTGCTTCTGAAGCATCTCAAGCCTGGCCCGTTGCTCCCTTTCCATGTCATAGAGATGAGCATTTTCCAGGATTGTCGCCATCTGACCGGCTATCATCGCCAGTATATTCTCGTCGTCCCGGGAGTAAGGCTGCTGAGACAGCTTCTCTCCCAGGATGAGAACGCCGATGAGCCATCCACGGGACATCAAGGGAACATAAAGGCATCCCTCGACTTCCTTCATCAGGCTATCTCTCTCCCTCCTGGTAAGCGCCTGGAGCCGGGGGATGATATCCATGTCCCGGCCATGGACAACCCTGCCGCTGCGCTCCAGGTACTGCATGAGCGGATGACCGCGGCTTAGCCGCAAGATGCGTCCTTCCGGCCGGCTCGAAGCCTGTACGGCGAAATCACCGCTTGCCAAGGGGAGCAGAAGATGGCAATTTGAGGCTTGAAGCGCCTGTCTGACCAGGTTTACAAAAGCCTGTCCCAGTTTCCCTGGCTCAGCGATGCTCCTGGTCTCGCTGGTGAACTGCTCCAGCGCTCTCAGGTAGTCATACCTCTCCCGGTAGAACCACCTGTCCACCCAGTGCTGCACCCGCGCCCACAACGGCTGCAGCGCCAGCGCCAGAAGCACTAAGAAGAACAGATAACCCCAGCGTGAGATGTTCGGCAAAGAGAACAGCCGGCTGGCCAGGAAGATGACGACGGCATATGGAAGCGCCACCAGGGCGCTCATTAACAGGTAAGCCGTGCCTTTGCGCAGGATAAGGCGGATGTCCAGGAGATTGTATTTAACTATGGCCACCGCAGTAACGGCGCCGAACAGGATGTTGCCCAGGATGCCCACCGGGGGAAGCTCAGGGAAGAAGTCCAGAATTCCGTATATTGCCGGAAGCGTAATGGCGAAAATCATATAGCCGAGGCGGGTCTTCTCATCATACCTTGTGGCTCCGCGGTAAGCTTTGACCAGGTTCCACACCGCCATGCCCATGAAGACGGCGCCAAGCAGGGAAATAATGTAAATGGTGGGATAGAAGTGGGGAGCGTAACCATAGCTCTCCACCGTCATGCGGCTGCTCAGCAGGCCGGCCAGGGAAATGCCCCAGGTGACAGCCAGGAAAGCATAGCCTGCCCAAAGCAGCCATTTAATGGTCCGGCGTGTATAGATAGAGGTGAAATGATAGTAGAATATGAACAGGGTAAGGCCAGACGGAAATACTATTCTGTGCCAGAAAAGAGCATGCTCGGCATCAGGACTGGCCCGCATGGCGAAAATCAGCATAGCCCACACGCCCAGGCTAAGCAGGGCAAGCGCGAAAACGCGCTGGGCCAGACTCCTGTTGCCCTTGCGCAGCACCAGGACAATCAGGATAACGCTGATGGCGACACCAGCCAGGGGTGTAACCAGGTAGAGCGGGTCGGATAGCGGATTTGGCACGCTTATTGCTCCTCGGGCCGGCCACTTAGCTGGAGGAGACGCTGAATTACCGCATCGGCGGCATTCATGTGAGGCGGTTTAAGATGGGCCAGGTCAGCTCCCTCCTTCACTTTTTGCTGATAATAGCGCTCAAAAGTCCCCGGGGGA
Source organism: Chloroflexota bacterium (assembly GCA_016202545.1). Classification (GTDB taxonomy): domain Bacteria; phylum Chloroflexota; class Dehalococcoidia; order Dehalococcoidales; family JACQON01; genus JACQON01. The sequence goes on along the minus strand of JACQON010000007.1, from coordinate 52,149 downwards.
AGCAGGGTTACCTTGACTGGCTGAAGCTCCAGGTATTGACCGATGTCCCGGTAGTCAATATCCGCCGCCATCAGTCGCTCGTCAATAAGGTGCGCTATGTCAGAAGGCTGCCCCTGCTCCTTTAGCTCCAGGTAAATGCGTAAGAAGGTCTTGCTTTGCTCATATTCCTTCCTGGCTGACCAGTCTTCGTATTTGAGCCCGCTGCTGGCCAGAGCCTCCCATATCGTCGTCTCGGTCAACCGGGCCAGCCCGGCAAGCTCTATGACCTCGCCAACACGAGCGTGAAACTGTACCTGGGGCAAGTTCACTCCCGCCTCGTCATCACTCATGGCGACCACCTTCACCATGTCTCCAATCCTGTACCTCATCAGGGGCATCCCGTGAAACTGGCTAAGCACGACCTCATAGACCATGCCCTTCTCAAGCTGGTTGATGAGCACCGTGCGTGGCTGGTAGCTCTTGTCTTCCCTGGACCTGATGCTGTCCTCTTCAGGAATGAACTCCCAGAAGGCAGAGTAGGGAATAAAGGTCAGCCCCTTCTTATTCCAGTTTTGCACCGCAATAGTGCCAACCTCAGAAGAACCGTACATTTCAAAGGGCACTTTCCCCCAGTAACGGACAACATCATCCTTGTAGATACGGGTATCCACTCCCCCGGTTATGATAGCTTTGGGATGCCATATGTCCTTTGGCAGCATGGGCCGGCCCTGAAGTTTGCTGCGCAGCCATGCCCGGCCCAGGCGCATCATGATGCGGGGTTCCAGCAGCTTGATGGAGAGCTTCATTCCCTGCGCCTGCTCGGCCATCCTCTCACCCACTTTCACCATTACGCTGCTTATGGATGCTATCTCATCTACACCGCTCCGCATCGCTTCCCGAAACCCTTCCTGTACCCTCTCGCGGAATCCCAGTCCCTCCGCTTTCTCCAGGGACGGAATGAGCAGGAGAGAGAACGCCTGAGAAGCATAGTAACAAAATGTCCAGCTAGCGTAAGGGCGGGGCGGTATATGCATCATGACCCGCTCTCCTGGCTTAATCTTTATCTCGCCCTTGCGGTCGGCGGTGGCCAAAATCAAATAGCCCACGAAAAGCCGGCTGCATACCTCCATGGCGTCAGCCGTGTACGGAATCCACTTGAACCTGCCTCCTCTACCGGTGGAGTGGCACCAGACCGCGGGCTTCACCGCCAGTCCATCGTTCCAGCAATCACCCAGGTCAGGCTCGTAGTCACTGTAGATGGTCAGTGGCACAAGCTGGCGAAACTCATCCACGCTCTTCGGCCGGTTGCCCTGCATTATCCTCTTGCCCAGGGGACTTTCCGCCGCCAGCGCAATCTGCTCCACTAGCAGGTGCTCCTGGATTTCCATGAACTCATCCACGGAAAAGTCAAAGAAGCCACAGTACCGCCGCCACAGCTCATCATCAGTCAGGGTGCTGAAATATTTATCTTCCGGAAGCATCGTAATTCCACCCCCCGTCTATTTTCTACCATAAACTATGAAGTCCTGGTACAGCGGGTACTCTTCTATGCTGAAGTCCCCGCCGGTCAACCCGGTGAACAGCGCCTCCAACTGGCGGCGTGAATAGGACTTTTTCCTGGGCCGCAAAAGCAGAGGCAGGTAAACAAGCCCGGTGACCGCTCGGACCAGGAGCTGTAGAAAGGCTCTCACTGGCTTCCCTGAATCGAAATGGCGGCGGACGCTGGCCTTCAGCAGGTTGACTCCCATCCTTATGCCCTCCTTACCGGAGGGATAGGTTATGACGAATTGTCCGCCCCGCTTCAATACACGGAGGATTTCAGTGGTGGCCTCGCCATCGTCGGTGATGAAGTCCATTACGTGCAGACACAATACCTTATTGAAATTGTCCGCGGGGAACTCCAGACGCCGCGCATCCATGACGAAGACCTCAACCTGCTTGCCTCGGGCTAGCGCCTTTTCATATGCCCTCTGCAGCGCCGGTCTCGAGCAATCTACCCCCACGATACCGACATTCCTGTTTGCCTCCAGGATGCCGAGGATTTCATTCCCTGTGCCGACTCCAGCGCACAGCACCCGGTCGCCGTCTTCGAATTCAAGTTTGTCTAAGCACTCTTTCTGTAGCTCCCGATAATGGACAAACTGCGCCGTGGTAAAGTCATAGAGAGGATTATACACGCGGTCAAAATAGGCCCGTATCAGCTTTTCGCTAAGGCTCACCGCTTCACCCCACCGCAGCCCGTATTATCCAAGAGAGGCTTCCCCGCCTTTTGGCAACTATGTGCCCGGTCCGGAGCAGCCGGACAGAGGCCACGGTTGACTTCCGACCCAGTATCCTCCCCAAAAGGCTATTTATGGCCTTCATTGTAGCTGCCAGTTGTCAAGATGTCAATGCATGTGGGACGGCGCTGGACGGATTTGGTGGGCTCGCCAGGATTCGAACCTGGGACCAAGCGGTTATGAGCCGCCTGCTCTGCCGCTGAGCTACGAGCCCCTATGCCAGGAGAAAAGGCCATTAAGGCCAAGCTGGTACAGTGGGGGAATATCCTTCCCGAACCAACCTTATTTTAGCCGCAGCGCCTTCCCTCTGTCAAAGGATGGGCTGGAAAGGATGGTGAGGTCGATAAACAACCTCTGTACTAAGTAGGTTTACGAAAAAGGATGTCGGCGACTTTCCTCTCCCTTTCGTAAAGGGATTCATCCTGAAGGAGATTGAGAGGGATTTAGAATCGGAAATCCCCCTTCTTCTCTCCCACTTTTTCAAAGGGGGAGACGAACACGAAGGCTTTTTCATCACCCTGCTAGAAATAGCGATAGTGCCCACTCCTCTTGAAAATGTAGCCGGCTACCAGGCCGAAGACTATTCCGCCCAGATGGGCCTGCCAGGCGATGGACGGCAGAAAGGAAAGCAGCAGGAAACCGCCGATGACCGCTATCCACAGCGGGACCGGGACAGGGATGGGGAAAATAAAGACCGGCGTCCTGGGCCTTATCACCGCCAGCGCCCCTCCCAGGGAGAAGATGGCTCCGGAGGCGCCAACAGCTATGGAAAAGGGTGGCGCCAGAAGCAGGTACAAAATGCTGCCCAGTATTCCGCCACCGAAGTAGACCATCAGGAGCTTGCCCTCTCCAATAAGGTTGGATAAGTATCTACCGAAGAAATACAGGGTCAGCATATTGACCGCTACGTGCCCGAAGCCGCTGTGGATAAACAGGCTGGTTACCAGTGTCCACGGCCTGGCCAGAAAGCCCGCCGGTTGTAATCCCAGGAAGAAGAGCGCTTCTGGCTTTATCACAGTGGCTACAAACATGACTATGTTGCCCACTATCAGCATCCCCACCGGGGTAAGCACGAAACTCTGGCGACCTCTATATGCCATTAGCATTTCACCTCATCTTCATAGTTCCGGTGAAGGCCACTACGCTTTTTACTATAATAACTTTGACCGACGGCAATATCAAGGACGCTGCCGTAGATAGAAAAGTATGGCCTTGATTTTCGCGCCAGTGGTTGTATAATGTCTTTATCATCCTGGCTCCCGGCAGAAGCCGTGCAACGTGGAGGCTTCTGTCAACTTTATGACATACATAGCTTCAGGCATGTGTTAGAATATAACTGGCTCCCGAAGCGAGGGAGCTGTGTTTGTGTATCGGCTCAGCGGGCCAGCGGCAGAAGAAGAGAAGGAGAGGGGCGGAAATGACGGATAAATGGAAGTTTGCCTCCCGCGTAAGCGTGGCCGTGGCGGGATTTGCCGCACTGGTTCTCCTCCTTAACATTGCATTGGTACTGTCACCCGGACAAAAGACCGGCAGACTTGTACCGGGTTTTGAGGCGGCGCCCGCCTATGCCGCCGCGCCGGAGGGACAGGGGCAGGCCATTTTCGAGCAGAAATGCCAGGCCTGCCACACCATCGGCGCTGGGAGGGCAGTGGGACCTGACCTCAAGGGCATAACCGCCCAGCGGGACAGGAAGTGGCTCATCCGGTTCATCGTCGCCCCGCAGCAGGTCATCGCCGAGGGAGACCCCATCGCCACGCAGCTTGTCCAGGAATATGGCCTGCCGATGCCCAACATGGGGCTTTCCGAGCCGGAGGCTGAAGATGTCTTGTCCTACATAGAGAGCCAGTCCGCAGGGACCGCTACCACTCCAACACCCGCTCCTACTCCAACAGCGACCAGCGTGCCGGTTGCCGCCGGTGATGCCGCCGGCATAGGCGAACGCCTTTTCAACGGCCAGACTGCCCTTAGAAACGGCGGAGCGGCGTGTATCAGTTGCCATAATGTCAGCGGCATTGGCACTCTCGGCGGTGGCACCATGGCCAAAGACCTCTCCGATGCTTATGCCCGCCTCGGAGAGCAAGGGTTGACTTCACTGCTGAAGACGACGCCTTTCCCCATAATGATAGGCCTTTACCGGGAGCGGCCCCTGGCCGATGATGAAATCGCCCACCTGATAGCCTTTTTACGGGAAACCGGCGCCGCCGAATCGAAGCCGGCCCAGAACCAGCCCATTTTCATCGCGGCCGGCGCCGGCGGCTTCCTTATCCTGCTGGGGGTATTCCAGCTGGCGTGGCGACGGCGGCTTTCCGGTGTCAGACAGCCGCTGCTTAGAGGAGGAGCGAGATGAGCTGGATTCGCGATATCATAAACCCGCAGCAGCGCCGCTGGGAAGACTTCTACCGCAACCGCTGGGAATATGACAAGGTTGTTCGCAGCACTCACGGCGTCAACTGCACCGGCGGCTGCTCGTGGATGGTCTATGTCAAGAACGGGCTCATCACCTGGGAGACGCAGGCGCTGGACTATCCGGACTTCGAGAAGGACCTGCCCCCCTATGAGCCGCGAGGTTGCCAGCGCGGCATATCCTTCTCCTGGTACATCTACAGCCCTATCCGGGTAAAGTACCCCTATATCAGGGGAGTCCTGGCCGACCTGTGGAGAACAGCCAGACAGCGGAACGTTGACCCCGTCGAGGCATGGGCATCGGTGGTGGAAAACGATGACGCCCGCGCCGCCTACCAGCGGGCGCGCGGTAAAGGCGGCTTCCGCCGCACCTCATGGGATGAGGTCACCGAAATCGTCGCTGCCGCCATGCTCTACACCGCCAAGAAATACGGCCCCGACCGCATCGCCGGCTTCTCGCCTATACCGGCCATGTCCTACCTGAGCTATGCCGGAGGCTCACGCCTGCTACAGCTCTTTGGCGGCATCAACCTCAGCTTCTACGACTGGTACAGCGACCTGCCCCCGGCCTCGCCGGAGATGTGGGGAGAGCAGACAGACGTGCAGGAGAGCGCCGACTGGTACCACGCCAAGTATATCGTCTCCATGGGGGCCAACCTGAACATGACACGGACCCCTGACGTGCACTTTGTCGCCGAAGCGCGGCACCGGGGGACTAAGTTCACCGTTCTTTCCCCGGACTTCAGCCAGGTGGCCAAATACTCCGACTGGTGGATACCGGTCAGCCCCGGGCAGGATGGCGCTTTCTGGATGGCGGCCAACCAGGTCATCCTCAAGGAGTTCTATGTTGACCGTCAGGTGCCGTCTTTCATCGATTATGTCAAGAAATATACCGATTCCCCCTTCCTGGTGACCCTGGAAAAAAGCGGAGATGGCTACCGGGCCGGGCAGTTCCTCCGCGCCAGGGAGGTCACGCGCTACCGTGATATCGAAAACGGGGACTGGAAGTTCCTCATCTATGACCGGATGTCAGGGCAGCCCAGGATGCCCAAAGGGGCCATCGGCCACCGGTGGGCGAAGCAAGAGGCCGGAAAGTGGAACCTGGAGATGAAGGACGGCCTGGACAACGCCGAGCTTGACCCCACCCTCACCTTTATTGACGATAGCGACGAAGTTGTTCCGGTAGAGTTCACCAATTTTGAAGACCAATCAACGTCATGGCGCGGGGTGCCCGTCAAGCGCCTGGAAACGGGAAAAGGCAGGGTGACGGTGACCACCGTCTTTGACCTGCTCATGGCCCGGTTTGGCGTGCCACGCGGCCTTGCCGGTGACTATCCCGGCAGCTACGATGACCCCAAGACATACTCGCCGGCGTGGCAGGAGAAATTTACCGGCATCAATCGCCAGACCGTGGTGAAGTTCGCCCGCGAGTTCGCCGCCACCGCCGAAAAGACGGGCGGCAAATGCACCGTAATCATCGGGGCAGGAATTAACCACTGGTATCACAACAACCTGATGTACCGTGCCCCCATCACTGCCCTTATGTTAACCGGCTGCATCGGGCGCAATGGCGGCGGCCTGGCCCATTATGTCGGCCAGGAGAAGCTGGCGGCAATCGCGCCGTGGTCAAGTATCGCCTTTGCCACCGACTGGCTTGCCCCGCCCAGGCTCCAGAATAGCCCTTCCTACTACTATGTGCACACTGACCAGTGGCGGTATGAAGGTAGTTTCGGCGACTACGCGCCTCCGTCTGGCGATGGGGCTTTGGCCAAAGGTCACACCATGGACATTCAGGCCAGGGCAGTGCGCATGGGCTGGCTGCCCTTTTATCCCCAGTTCAACCGCAACCCCATCGCCCTGGTGGAAGAGGCCAGAAAAGCGGGCGCCCAGTCCGACCAGGAAATCGTCAACTGGGTAGTCGCCCAGCTTAAGTCAGGCAAAGTGCGCTTCGCGGTAGAAGACCCGGATGCCCCGGAGAACTGGCCCAGGCTGTGGCTTATCTGGCGGGGCAACGCCCTGATGTCGAGCGCCAAGGGACATGAGTACTTCCTCAAGCATTTCCTCGGCACCGATTCCAATGTGGTTGCCACCGAAGCCGCCCAGGGGACGGTAAGCGAGGTAGTATGGCGAGATGTCGCTCCTACCGGCAAAAATGACCTGGTGGTGGACATCAATTTCCGCATGGATACCTCTGCCCTGTATTCGGACATCGTCCTGCCCACCGCTACCTGGTATGAGAAGGACGACCTCAACTCCACCGACCTCCACAGCTATATACTCCCGCTTTCCCAGGTGGTGCCGCCATGCTGGGAGTCGAAGAGCGACTGGGAAATCTTCAAGTCCATCGCCAAAAAGGTGAGTGGGCTGGCCAAAACGCATTTCGCCCAGCCGGTCAAGGAGATTGTCTGCACTCCGCTCCAGCACGATACCGCCGATGAGCTGGCGCAGCCGGAGGCCAGAGACTGGGCCAAGGGCGAATGCGAGCCTATCCCCGGAAAGACCATGCCTCACCTGATGGTGGTAGAGAGAGATTATGTCAACTTATACCACCGTTTCATCTCCCTGGGACCGCTGGCAAGGCAGAATGGCATCGGCGCTCACGGCGTAAAGTGGGACATCAAGGAGTTCTACGATGAGCTGCTGCAATCTGACCCTGTCCAGGAGTGGAACGGCAATAAATACCCCTCCCTGAACAACGCCAAGGAGGCGGCCAATATCATCCTCTACCTCGCCCCGGAGACCAACGGCGAGATGGCCTACCGGGCCTTTGAGGAAGAGGAGAAAAAGGTGGGACTCCCCCTGACCGACCTGGCCGAAAGCGGGCGAAACACCAGTACCAGCTTTATGGACCTCCAGCAGCAGCCGGCCCGCCTGCTGACCAGCCCCTGCTGGTCAGGTATCATCAACAATGGGCGCACTTACTCACCCTTCTGCATCAATATCGAGCGACTGGTACCGTGGCGGACCCTTACCGGACGCCAGCAGCTATACCATGACCACCCGCTCTACCTGGCGTTCGGGGAAAACCTACCTGTCTATAAGCCCAATCCCAGCCCGCAGTTCTTCGGCGATTTCGTCCGTACCAAGCCCGACGGCAACAGCATCATGCTCAAGTACCTGACGCCTCACGGCAAATGGCACATCCATTCCACCTACTATGATAACGAGCTTATGCTTACCCTTTCCCGTGGCATAGAGCCCTTCTGGCTCAGCGAGCAGGACGCCAGGAAAATCGGCGTCAAGGACAATGACTGGGTGGAGATATACAATGACCATGGCGTGGTCGTCACCAGGGCGGTGATAAGCGCCAGAATCCCCGAAGGGACATGTGTCTTTTATCACTCGCCGGAGCGGACCATCTCGGTGCCCAAGTCTCCTCTCCGTCAGCACCGGCGGGCCGGCGGACACAACAGCCTCACCCGGGCGCGATTGAAACCGGTGCTGATGGCCGGCGGCTATGCCCAGTTCACCTACAGCTTCAACTACTGGGGGCCAACAGGAGTCAACCGGGACGCCCATATCCTGGTGCGGAAGCTCGAAGGCAAGCCAGTCTGGTAAGGGAGAAGAGGATGGACGTCAGAGCGCAGCTTTCCATGGTGTTTCATCTGGACAAGTGCATCGGCTGTCACACTTGCAGCCTGGCGTGTAATAACCTGTGGACGTCACGGGAAGGCACTGAATACATGTGGTGGAACAACGTGGAGACCAAGCCGGGCACCGGATACCCCACCCTGTGGGAAGACCAGGGGAAATACCAGGGTGGCTGGATGCTAAAAGGGAACTCCCTGACCCCCAGGGTCGGCCGCCGGCTGGGGCTGCTGACCAACATCTTCTACAACCCCTACCTGCCCAGCCTGGATGACTACTATGAGCCGTGGACTTACCAGTACCAGCACCTGTTCAACGCTCCACTTGGTGAAGACCAGCCCACGGCCAAACCGCTATCTCAAATAACTGGCCGCTACCTGGACATCGAAGCCGGGCCCAACTGGGATGACGACCTCAGCGGCTCCTCCGTCTATGCCAGGAACGATGTCAACCTGGCCGAACTGACGCCGCTGGAGCGGGAATCGCTGTTCCGCCTGGAACAGATGGTCTTCTTCTATATCCCCCGCATCTGCAACCACTGCCTGAACCCGGCGTGCCTGGCTGTCTGCCCCAGCGGCGCCATCTATAAGCGGGGTGAAGATGGAATCGTCCTGGTGAGCCAGGAGAAATGCCGCGGCTGGCGGTTCTGCGTCAGCGGCTGCCCCTATAAGAAGACCTACTACAACTGGAAGACCGGCAAAGCGGAAAAGTGCATACTCTGCTATCCCCGGCTGGAGACCGGGCAGGCGCCGGCCTGCTTCCATACCTGTGTGGGCAGGATTCGCTACCTCGGCGTCATCCTCTATGATGCTGAGCGTATTGAGGCCACCGCCAAGGTGCCGGATAACGACCTGGTGGCGGCACAGCTCGGCCTAATCCTTGACCCCGGCGATGCTGCTGTAGTGGCCGCTGCCAGGAGGAACGGCATCGGCGATGACTGGATTGCGGCGGCCCAGAGGTCCCCCGTCTACAAGTTCGTCAAAGAGTGGGGGCTGGCACTGCCGTTGCACGCCGAATTCCGCACGCTGCCGATGCTCTTCTATGTCCCGCCGCTGCTGCCGGTCATCGCCTCAATGAGGGACGGCAGCTACGACCTTGCCGAAGCTGAATTTTTCGGCAGGGTGGAAAGCGCCCGCGTGCCGCTAAAATACATGGCGCGCCTCTTCAGCGCTGGCAATACGGAGACAATAAAGAGGGTTATCAGAAAGCTGCTGGCGGTCCGGGTCTACCAGAGGGCCAAAGCTGTGGGCGACATCGCTGAAGAGCGTGTCGCAGCCATGATGGCTGAGGCGGATTGCACCGCCGAGCAAGCCGAGCAAATAGCACGGCTGACCTCCGTCCCCCGCTTTGACGACCGGTTTGCCATACCGCCGTATCACCGCGAGGAGACTATCGAACAAATAGAACAGCTGATGAGGCACAAGGGCCACGTAGGCTTTGATTTCAATTTGCCATTGGAACGGGGGCTATAATGCTGCCTGAAGACGCCAAAGAGATATGCCGCCTTTTTGCCGTGGTGCTGGACTATCCCGGCGACGCCATGCCGGAGGCTGCCGCAGAGTGCGCCCGGCGACTGGAGTGCTCCTTTCCCAAAAGCGCCAGGGCGATGCAGGACTTCGCCACCTTCGTTAGCAGCCAGGAAAGAGGAGCGCTGGAGGAGATTTACACCCAGACTTTTGACATCGCCCCGGCGACAGCACCCTATCTCGGCTACCACCTTTTCGGCGAGGGCGCCAAACGGAGCGCCTTCATGGTCAAATTGCAGGATGCTTATCAGGCCCACGGCTTTTCCGGGAACGGCGAGCTGCCTGACCATCTTTGCGTCCTGCTCAGGTTCCTCAGCGTGGCCCGGGACCCGGAGTTCGTCATCCCCCTGCTTCAGGACTGCGTCCTGCCGGTGCTGGAAAGGATGGAAAAAGACAAGAACGGCCAGGGCTACTCTCCGGCGGTCAACGCTCTAAGACTGTTTTTGCAGCAGGTGCACCGGGAATTAACCAGGTCAGGAGGTCTGGCGCATGGTTGACCTTTTCCTTTTCGGCATTTTCCCCTATGTCGCCGTGGTGATAGCGGTGGGAGGCTCAATCTGGCGGTACGTGCGCAACCAGTTCACCTATTCCAGCCTTTCCTCCCAGTTCCTGGAGGGCCGCCAGCTATTCTGGGGTTCGGTGCCCTGGCACTACGGAATCATCGCCGTGCTGGTAGGCCACCTGATTGGCGTCTTCTTCCCGGCGGGGGTGAAGGCATTCAATAGCGTCCCGGTCCGACTCTACATCCTGGAAGGCACCGCCCTGGCGATGGGGCTGCTGCTACTGGTGGGGCTGGTCATACTGGTGGTGAGAAGAAGCACCAATCCGCGTGTCCGCATGGTGACCACACCCATGGACATGGTGCTCCTGGCGCTCCTGCTCATAACCGTCGTCGCCGGCATCGGGGTCGCTATCTTCTACCGCTGGGGCTCCGCTTGGTTTGTGACAACAGCCACACCGTACATATGGTCTCTGGTCAAGCTGTCCCCCGATTTGAAATACGTTGCCTCGCTGCCCGTGCTGGCGAAGATTCACGCCGTCGCCGCGCTGGTCCTGATAGCGGTTTTCCCGTTCACCAGGCTGGTGCACATAGTATCAATACCGTTTGCTTATCTGTGGCGGCCATACCAGATAGTCATGTGGCACCGCCGCCAGGTCCAGTAGGCACGGCCTATCGGCAGGGAGAAGAAGGAGAGTAGACATGGGCAAGATGGTCAAGGGCTCGCCGGCCCAATGCCTGTTCAGCGCCGCCCTGGGCTTTTTCATCGGATTTGCCGCAGTCTCACTCTTCGGGCCAACGGCACACAAATTTAAGGATATTATGCAGCTAAGCCCAGTAATGATGGGCTTACTGGTAGCGGTGCCGGCGCTATCCGGGTCGCTGCTGCGCATTCCCTTTGGCGCCTGGGAGGAGCCCAGTGGCGGCCGTTGACGCAGCCAACGGCCGCAAAACGCGGGGCTCGCTCCGTTCCATGGTCATGGCGGCAGCGGAAAACTTACACCCATCCTATTTTGCCCTCGTCATGGCCACCGGCATTATCTCTATCGCTGCCAATATGCTCGGCATGGGCTTTATTGCCATCAGTTTGTTCTGGTTTAACTTGGTCGCCTTCGTGATTCTCTGGGGTCTCATTGTCTTACGGGTGGTCTATTTCCCACGGCGCTTTTTGGCTGACCTCTTCGACCACGGTCTTGGCCCTGGGTTTTTCACCATGGCCGCCGGGACCGGTGTGCTTGGCAGCCAGTTTGTCATCATTATGCACGACTATCAGATAGCGGCCGCTTTATGGCTCCTGGCTTTTCTGCTTTGGGTAAGCCTAATTTACACCATTTTTACCGGCCTTATTGTTAAGGAAAGCAAACCGTCCATCGCCGAGGGGATTAACGGCGGATGGTTGACCGCCGTCGTCGCCACACAATCAGTTGCCGTCTTGAGCGGGTTGCTGGGACATTATTTCGAGTCTTACCAGAGCCAGGTACTCTTCCTCGCCCTCGTCATGTGGCTCTTCGGCGGCATGCTCTATATCTGGATAATCTCCCTGATATTTTATCGATACTTCTTTTTCAAATTCTCCCCACAGGACCTCACCCCACCTTACTGGATTAATATGGGCGCGGTGGCTATCTCTACCCTTAGCGGGACGATTCTAATCGCCAACACACCCAACTTCACCTTCTTCGGTGAGATTCTACCATTTCTCAAAGGTTTTACTATGTTTTTCTGGGCCACCGGAACATGGTGGATTCCAATGCTCATCGTCCTGGGAATCTGGCGGCATCTTTACAGAAAGCTTCCCCTGACCTACAGCCCGCTGTACTGGGGGGCGGTTTTCCCTCTCGGTATGTACACAGCGGCCACATTTCAACTCGCTACCGTAAACGATTTACCGTTTATCACTTTTATCCCCCAGTTTTTTATTTATCTGGCTATGGCGACCTGGCTGGCAACCTTTACTGGACTGATTGTTAACCTCTTAAAGAATTACGCTCTACGATTGCGTCCCCGCTCATGATGGTACGCTGATATGAGACAGGAATTACATTCTTACGCACCGCTGGTAGAAACGATTACTGAGGCGAGCCATGCTGCCGGGACGAAAAGCCAACTGAGCTTTGGGCAGGGAATGGCTTTAGGGGTCGTTGCTGCGGCTTATTTAGCCTTAGCCACAACGCTGGCATTAGCCCTGGGCGCCTTCGGCGGCTTCGCCATACCACCCCTGATGGGCCTTTTCGTCCGCATCCAGGGCGCTGCCGGCTATGCCTCCGGCTTTGTTCTCTTCGCCAGCCTCACCGTGGCCTCACTGGCGCTGGCTTATCTTCTCAGGCAGTCCCACGCCAGAACAGCAGCACCGGTCCCGGCGGCACATCGAGACGGCGTCGCCAGCCCGCACGGCACCGAAGTCTGAGGTTCAATTATGCCGCTGAACAGCACCCAGAAACGATGGCGGCGCACCGCCCGCGGACGTTTGAAGTTCGAGCTGGCCGGCGTAGCCTTCTCCAGGAAAGCCGGCCTCGCCCCGGAAGATTACGCTGAGCACCTCTGGTCAGCCGGCGCCATGGAATGGATGGGCACGGCCACGCCCACGGCCAGGGAATACCTGCTCAAAGAGGCAGAGGCGTTTGAGACGCTGTATCCCGAGGTTGTCTTCAAGCTAAGCAAGCTGCAAGATGACCGGGCTGAGCTTGTTTTTATCCAGGGCTGCCTTGGCGGCTGGGGCAAAGACCAGTGGGCCATGGCGCGAAAGCTGGGCCTGGGCAAAGGACACGTCTGCCGCTACTGCCGTCAGTCCTTCCGTATCTGGGCCAGCCAGTTGGGGCTGGAAGCCTGTCCCGAGCCTCAGAGCGACCGGACGACCTGCATTCTCCGGGTAAGGATTCATCCTGAAGGAAAAAGCGCCAGAATGAGTAACACCCCGACCTTTTCCGCTGTGCTGGGGACTTGCAAATCGCCGTGGCTTCCCCCATAATTTATAGGGAGAAACCTCATGCCATTTCGTATCGGTCCGTGGGAACTGGGGCTTATTCTGCTCATCATCCTGATGGTTTTCGGGCTGGGCAAACTTCCGGCGGTGGGCGACAGTATCGGCAAAGCGATACGTGCTTTCCGCAAGGAACAGGGCCACCAGGAAGACGAGGAAGCGACAGGAGCAGCCAGGGGCAGGGGAAAAGCGGCCAGGAAGACCGTCTGAAGCGACGGGAAAGCAGTGCCGGCCGGGCCTGGCATCGCTCGCCAGACCGGGCCAACCAAGGAGCACGCTTTGGCTATTAGTTGTATCGTCCTTGCTGGCGGCAGGAGCTTGCGCCTGGGACGGAACAAGTTCTCGGAGTACATCGGCGGCAGCAATCTGCTGCAGCGGGTGATAGACTGCCTCAGTGACTGGAACGAAATCATCGTGGTCATCGCTCCGGGCCAGTCGCTTCCGCAGCTCGACAGCAACCAGCGTCTGAAAATAGTGACCGACATTCATCCCGGCAAGGGCCCTCTCGGTGGTATCTATACCGGCCTCATCACGTCCGACTCCTTCCATAACATCGTCGTTGCCGGCGATATGCCTTTCCTTAATGGAGCTTTGCTCCGTTATATAACCGGGCTTTCGGCCAACTTCGACTGCGTGGTGCCGAGTCTGGGCGGTGTGCTGGAGCCGCTCCACGCCGTCTACGCCAGAACCTGCCTGGCTCCGATAGAGTCCATGCTGAGCCAGGACATGCTCAGCGTTCTCCAGCTTTTCCCCAGGGTCAAGGTGAACTACATTGCAGCCGGGGAGATTGAGCGTTTCGACCCTGACCACCTGAGCTTTTTCAACATCAATACCGAAGCCGACCTGAGCCGGGCCAGGGAGCTGGCAAGGCAAGCTCAGGCGAGCGACCATCTCTATACCAGACTATAGGAGGCAAACCATGTCCATATCCGGCGGCGACCTGCTTTTGGAGCTATTCCGGCGTCATGGCATCGAGTACGTCTTTTGCTCTCCAGGCACGGAGTGGATACCGGTGTGGGAGGGACTGGCCAGAAGCCGGGCGCAGGGCGATAAGGCCATGAAATACGTCAACTGCCGACATGAGAGCCTGGCGATTTCGGCTGCCATGGGCTATGCACGGGCCACGTCCCGCCTGCCGGCTATCCTGCTGCACGCCAATGCCGGCACTCTTCATGGCGCCATGGCCATTCGCGCCGCCAGCTTGCTCCAGACGCCCCTGATTGTTTTCAGCACGGACTGCTCTCACTACACGGAGTATGCGGATGGGAAGGGGCCGGGCTGGTGGTGGCTGAGCCAGCTCTCAAGCGTGGAAAGCCCTGACGTCCTGGTTAGGCCTTATGTAAAGTGGAGCAACGCCGTCACCTCCAAGGAGAGCCTGGTCGACTCCCTGTGCCGGGGCTGCCAGATAGCCCAGACGCCTCCCAGGGGGCCGGTCTTCCTCAGCGTACCCCGCGGTCTTCTATTTGAATCGCTGCCTGAGATGGAAATCACCCCTGCCTGCCCCTCGATGGCCCTATCCCGGCCACACCCTGACGACGTGGGTGAGGCGGCCAGTCAGCTCCTCCGCGCCAGGCAGCCCATAATCATCACCGAGCGCGCCGGCCCCGGGGCGGCCAATAAGCTGGTCGAACTGGCCGAGCTTCTGGGTGCGCCGGTGTTTGAGTGCATCGACCCCACCTTTGCCAATTTCCCTGATAATCACCCCCTCCACATGGGCTATGATGCCTCCCAAGCGCTCCGAGAAGCGGACGTGGTATTTGTCATCGGTGCTACCACCCCGTGGTATCCGCCATCCTCTTTTCCCGGTAAAGGCGCCAGGGTCATATTTCTGGACGAATACCCGCTAAAGGAGCAACTGCCATACTGGGGCTACCGGGTTGACCTATCGCTCACCGGCGACATAGAGCAGTGGTTGGCTGCCCTGGTGGACGCCATCCGCGCCCGCACCCCCGAATCGGCCTTCCCGAACTCTCCTTACCGGAAGAGGTTTGAGATGTGGCGGACGAAACACGAGCAAATGGCGGAGCGGTGGAAGGCGGAAGCCATCTCCTCTCAGAACGATAAGCCCATCTCCTCCAAATGGTTTTTGTACCTGGCCAACAAGGCTCTGCCCAAAAACTCCATCATCATGGAGGAAACCATAATTCACCGCGACCTTATCTTCAGGTATTTGACCGACCCTGAAGGCTATTTCGGGGTCAGCGCCGGAGGCCTGGGAATCGGGCTGGGGATGGCCGCCGGAGTGAAGCTGGCCAGCGCCGATAGGCCGGTCATCTTCTTTGTCGGCGATGGCACATTCAGCTATAATCCCGCGGTCGCCGCCCTGGGGCTTTTCCAGGAGTACCATCTGCCCGTGCTCACCATAGTTCTCAATAACGGCGGCTATGTAACCATGAAGAGCGCCCACCAGGCATGCTACCCGGATGGATGGGCGGTGAAGACCGGTGCCTACCTGGGCGTGGACATCACACCCCCGCCGGATTATGTCAAAGTGGCGGAGGCCTTTGGCGGCTGGGGTGAGAAGCTGGAAGAATCGACTGAAATAGAGCCTGCCCTGCGCCGGGCGCTGGAGCAAATAGCCCGGGGGCGACCTGCTCTGCTCAATGTGGTGACGGACTCCGGGGCCGGTTAGAGACGGTCTCCGGCCAGCCCGCGGTTATGGTTGACAGACAGCACGCAGTCAGGTAACATAAGCAGCATTGATAGGTGATGCCACTCTAAGACGGCTCCTTTCTTCGAAGGCAGCCGTCTGGCTTACAAGGAGACCGGAATGGGCGGTTTGTCAGTAGTTGGCAAGGGTGTAGCCAGGGTTGATGCCCTGGAAAAGGTTACCGGGCAGGCCAAATACGTGATGGACCTCAAGCTGCCCAATATGCTGCACTGCAAGGTCAAAAGAAGCAGCCTGGCACATGCCCGATTGCTCAAAGTTGATACCAGCCGGGCGGAAAGGCTTCCCGGCGTGAAGGCCGTGGCGACCGCCGCTGACACGCCGAACATCAGGTTTGGCTTCTATGTAAAGGATGAGACCATGTTCGCCTATGATAAGGTCCGTTTCATCGGCGAGCCCGTTGCCGCCGTCGCCGCCATTGACGAGGAAACTGCTGAAGAGGCAATCGAACTCATCAAGGTGGAATACGAAGAGCTTCCGGCGGTATATGACCCCCTGGAAGCCTTAAGCGAGACCGCTCCCCTTGTCCACGAGGACATCGCCAGTTACCAGGCCGGCTTTAGCGCCGTTAAGTACCGAAATGTCTGCTCACATACCACGCTTAAGAAGGGGGACGTGGAGGAGGGGTTCAGGCAATCTGATTTCATCTTCGAGGATACCTTCAAGACCCAGGTCGTCCACCAGTGCTCCCTGGAAACTCACCCTGTCCTTGCCGAGATTGACGGCTCAGGCAAGGCGTCCCTGTGGGGAGTCAGCAGCATGATGTTCCCGGCGCGGGAGCTGCTGTCACAGGCCTTGGGCATTCCGATGACCAAAATCCGGATTCAGACGGTGCATACCGGCGGCAGCTTCGGCGGCAAGGTGGGCTACATTCCGCTGGGCATATGCCTTTTGCTGGCCCGTAAAGCCAGGCGGCCGGTGCGACTGGTGTTGACCAGGCAAGAAGAGTTCATCGGCACCAACCCGCGCCACCCCTCCATCATCACTTTGAAGACCGGCGTCACCAGTGATGGAAGGCTGGTCAGCCGTGAGGCGAGGATAGTCATGGATTCCGGGGCCTGTGCCGTCGATGGCCCGGCTGTCATGACCAACACCGCCACCTCGGCCCCTGGCCCGTACAACATTCCCCACGTCAAGGTAGACGCCCGCTGCGTCTATACCAACAAGCAGCCGTTCGGGGCTTTTCGCGGTTACGGTCACCCGCAGGCCTATTTCGCCGTGGAGTCCCAGATGGACATCATCGCCGACAAGCTGGGCATTGACCCGGTCGAGTTCCGGCTGAAGAACTGCTTTGAAAAGGACGGCTCAGAACTGCCGACGGGGCACAGGATATACCACTGCGGCCTGAAAGAGACACTGGTGAGGGCTTCCGCGTATATTTCCTCGGCAAGGCCGGCCTCAGCCGAGAACAAAAGGTGGCGTGTAGGCAGGGGAGTGGCCTGCATGCTGATGGAGTCCGGGCTGTCCGGGTCAGGCGCTTTCGTCAAGGTCAACGATGATGGCACCTTCACCGTGATAACCGGCACGGTTGACGTCGGACAGGGCTGTAGCACCGTGGTCTGCCAGATTGCCGCTGAGGAGCTGGGCGTGGACTTAGCGGACATCTCCCTCATCGCCGGCGATACCGATACCGGGCCGTATGATTTCGGCAGTTGCGCCAGCAGGGTGACCCGCGCCGCCGGCCATGCGGTAAGGCTGGCTGCCGCCGATGTCAAAAAGCAGCTCTTTGAGCTAGCCTGCGACAGGCTGGAGGCAAATATCGAAGACCTGGAGCTGAGGGACAAGAAGGTCAGCGTCACCGGCTCCCCGTTTAAGAGCATATCGGTGGCGGAGCTGGCCACGATGAGCATCTTCGAACGTAGCGGCCCCATCCTGGGCCGGGGGGCATTCCTTGATAAAGGAGGCGTTCCCCTCAGCGAGCGGGTGAGCGGGTACGCCAAGTCCGAGGGGCCGTCCCTTCAGCCAGCCACCGTCATCGCCGAGGTGACGGTGGATACCGAGACCGGACGTGTCAGGGTGTTGCGCTGCGTTGAGTCCCAGGACGTGGGGCGCTGTATCAACCCCGCCACCATGGAAGGCCAGATACATGGCGGCGTCGTTCAGGGGATAGGCTATGCCCTCACCGAGGAGACGCTGTTTGAAAACGGTCGTATACTCAATCCCAGCTTCGTGGACTACAAGATGGCTACCGCTCTGGACACGCCCCAGATTGTGCCGCTGATTGTTGAAGAGCTGGACCCCACCGGTCCCTACGGGGCTAAAGGAGCCGGAGAAGCCCCCATCGTTCCCGTAGCTCCGGCTATCGCCAACGCTATCTACAACGCCGTCGGGGTGAGGATTAAAGAGCTTCCCATTACCGGCGAGAAGATATTCATGGCGATGAAGAAGTCCCAGGGCGGGAAGGAATAAAGGTGTCACTGCCGAAATTCGCCTACTTCGTGCCGGCCACCATTGAGGAGGCGTGCCGCCTGCTCCGGCAGCACAATGGCAGAGCAAAGATAATCGCCGGCGGTACTGACCTTATCGTCAGCATGAGAGAGCGGCTTATCGCCGCTGAGTACCTGGTTGATATAACCCGCATTCCCGGCCTGGACAGCATCGGGCATGATGCGCACAGCGGGCTGAATATCGGAGCGCTGTGCACCCACGGCCAGATTGAGTCTTCCAGGCTGATACGGCAAAGGTTCGCTGTCCTGGCCCAGGCCGCCCATACCATCGGGGCGGTCCAGGTACGCAACCTGGGGACAATAGGTGGCAACCTGTGCCATGCCGCTCCTTCAGCCGACTCCGCCCCCGCCCTTCTGGCGCTGGATGCCAGGGCGAGGACTTTCAGCCTCCAGGGAGGTCGGATACTGGGGCTGGAGGACTTTTTCACCGGCCCTGGCGGGACAGCCTTGAAGCCAGACGAAATCCTCACCGCCATTGAAGTCCCCAACCCACCTGCCGGCTACGCTGGCATATACCTGAAACACAGCCCGAGGCAGGCTATGGACCTGGCCGTAGTCGGCGTGGCAGTCGTCCTCTGCCTGGCGGAAGACGGCCTGACCTGCTCGGATGCCCGCATTGCCCTTGGTGCCGTCGCCCCGACGCCTATCAGGGCGAGACAGGCCGAGGGCTTGCTGCGGGGAAAGAAACTTGATGACGATGTAATAAAGGAATCGGCCAGAGCTGCCGCGGAAGCGGCCAGGCCCATTTCCGATATCCGCGGCTCCGCTGAGTACAGGAAGGAGATAGTGGCAGTCCTCACCGGGCGAGGCATAGAGCAGGCGATGAGGGAGGCGCGACAAAAGGTCCGGCGAAAGGGAAAGTCATGACGACAGAACTTATAAGCCTGGTGGTGAACGGGGAGGCCCACCAGGTCCTGGTCAAGCCCAACTGGACGCTCCTGGATGTGCTCAGGGACGAGCTGAACCTTACCGGTACCAAGCGCGGCTGCGATACCGGCTGCTGCGGAGCATGCACGGTCATCGTGGACGGCAAGACGGTGAACTCCTGCCTGATGCTGGCTATGAAGGCAGACGGGAGAAATATCCTTACTATCGAGGGGCTGGCCCGGGGCGACAAACTCCACCCTATCCAGGAAGCCTTCATCGAGAAAGGCGCCCTGCAGTGTGGCTTCTGCACCCCGGGGATGGTGCTGTCGGCCAAGGCGCTCCTGGACGAAAACCCCAGCCCGACAGAGGAAGATATAAAAACAGCCATCGCCGGTAACCTTTGCCGCTGCACCGGCTATATCCAGATTATCGAGGCTATCCAGGCAGCCGCCAGGAATTTGGCCGGAAGCGCCAGTAGGCGATGAAGGCCCCATAGATTATATAGCGCCCGGCCAGCGCGGCGACGGATAGTTGCTCTAGTCGAAAATAGGCCGAAGGAGGAAACCGATTTGGCGTACAAGGACTTGCGGCAGTTTTTAGCACTGCTGGAGAAGAGGGGGCTTCTGGTTAGAGTACAGGCAGAAGTTGACCCTTCCTGGGAGATAAACGGCATTACACGGAAGCTACAGGAGGTAGCTGGCCCGGCAGTGCTCTTTGACAACGTCAAAGGCCACCACGTCCCCGTCCTGTCCGAGCTTATCGGGACGCTTGAACGTCTGGCGCTGGCGCTGGGAATGGATGCCGCTTCCACCGATAGGCAGATTACCGAGGAGTGGATAAAGAGGGTTGAGCACCCTATCCCTCCCAGGCTGGTCAAGACCGGCCCGTGCAAGGAAAACGTCCTCACCGGTGATAAAGCCGACCTCAATGCCATTTTCCCGCCGGTGATATGGCACAAGGGTGACGGCGGTCCCTATATCGGCACACTGGGCTTGCAGGTGACCAGAGACCCGGAGACAGGCTGCCAGAATACCGGCATCTACCGCATGATGATGAGGACAAAGAATGAGACCAGCCTGTATATGCCTGTTACCCAGCACGGGGGGCAGCACCTGCAGAAATGGGCGCGCCTGTATCCCGGCAAGCCTATGCCGGTGGCGGTCGCCATCGGCACCGAGCCCTGCTACCTGCTGGCATCGGGGGCCAAGTTCCGCCATCCACCCGCCGAGGACGCCTACGCCGGTGCGCTGAGGGGGGAGCCGCTGGAGCTGGTCAAGTGCGAGACCTGCGACCTGGAAGTACCGGCTACTTCGGAAATCGTGCTGGAAGGTGAAGTATATCCCGATGAGCTTAAGCCCTGCGGCCCGTTCGGAGAATATACCGGGCTGCGCGGCGACGTGCAGAACTTCAACGTGTTCCACCTGAAAGCCATCACCCACCGTAATAACCCCATATTCCAGGGGACACGTGAAGGGCAGCCCCGGGGTAAGGGCTCCGTGGAAGATGGCTTCCTCTGGATTAAAGGCGAGGAGTACATCATCTACAAGGAACTCATGGGGATGAACGATGGCGTGGTGGACGTGCATATGCCCCTCTGGGGAAGCGGCCATCAGGTAAACGTAGCCCTGCGGGTATTAAGGCCGGGGCATCCCAACTATATCGCCCAGAGAATCTTCGGCTCTCCGGTTGGCAATCATGTTAAAAACGTCTTCATAGTGGATGAAGGTGTAGATATTCGCAACCCGGGTGAGGTCTTCTGGGCCATGGCCAACCTGCTTCAGGCAGACAGGGACGTATTGATAATCCCACGCTGCCCCCAGGATGGGCTGGACAGCTCTCAGCCCTATTCCAAGCGCTTCATAACCTCCAAGATGGCAGTAGATGCCACCACGCCGGTCTATGAATATCGGGCTGAGGGGAGAGAGCCACCGCCTCCATGCCATGACCCTGATATTGTGGCCAAAGTGGAAGCCCGGTGGGATAGGTACGGCATAAAGCTGTAGCCGGAGAAGGGTTCCATACTCAATAGCAGAATGGGGGAAATCCAGCAGAAAAAGGCCATTCCCTTTCCTCCCGGGGCAAACAGAGAGCTTAAAGCTCTCTGTTTGCTTTGTACAAGTCACCGCATCCCGTATGCAGGGGGGACTGCATTGGTATAGAATTACAGTAGAAACCACGTACAACGTTACTCCGCGAAGGTACACTAGACAACCTGTCAAAATCAGCTGGGAAGCAAAAGGAGAGGAGAAAGAGCAAATGGCCGGCAAAATATCTATCGCTGTGTCGCTTTTACTGGCTATTCTTCTGGGTGCCCTGGGCGTTTACTCGTACACGCTCAACCAGGACATAAACGCCCTCAGCCAGCGACTGGCCAGCGCTAATGATGAGTTCGCCGCTTTCAGGCAACAATCTACGGCCAGGTCTGATAGCCTGGAAAAAGAGAGAGACGCGGCGACAGCCAGGATTGGCACCCTGCAGGAGGAGATAAACGGCACGCAGGGCAGAGTCAGTGCTTTGATAGGGGAGATAGATGACACGCAAACTGAACTGAACGACTTGGAAGGTGAGTTAGGCGGCACGCTGATTAGGCTCGATACATTAGATAAAGGGTTTGAACAGGTAGCTGCCAGAGTTTCTGAATCGGTGGTAAGCGCCGACGGCGTCTACCAGGGAGTAAGTCAGGCTGTAGTTAGAATCAGCGACGGGGACAGGGTGATTGGCTCAGGGTTCCTCATTGATGCTCAGTATCATGTAGCTACCGCTTTTCACGTGATTGAGCGCCTTCCTCGAATAGACGTCATTTTCCCTGACGGAAGTTTCTCCTCGGCCACAGTCATTGGCAGCTCCAAACACAGTGATATCGCCATCCTCGACCTGAAAAAGCCCCCGGCAGTTAAGCCGCTAGCCCTGGCTGACTCAGCCGCGCTGAGGATTGGTGAACCGGTGCTCGCCATTGGCGACCCTTTCGACCTGATGGGAACCTTAACCGCCGGCATCATCAGCCAGACCGATAGAGCTGCCGAAATACAATATAGTGATGGGATTCGCAGCGTGGCTAACCTGATACAGTTCGACGCCGCGGTGAATTTTGGCAACTCCGGCGGACCCCTGTTTAACTCCAAAGAAGAGGTCGTCGGGATGGTCATCGCACGGGTTAGCCCTCTGGAGGGCGACGGGGTCTATTACGCTGTCTCTTCAAACAAGCTGAGAAGAGTCGCTGCATCCCTCATCGACCGTGGTTCGTATGACTACCCGTGGCTTGGCATTTCGATAGCCGATATCACTCCCCAGATTGCTCAAAGTAGAGGGCTTGATAGCGTTAACGGGGTGCTGGTCAGACAAGTCGCCGCTGGTGACCCCGCCATAGCAGCCGGAGTTAAAGCTGATGATATCATAGTGACCTTTGACGGCATCATGGTCAGGAACGTAGCCAAGCTTATATCTTATCTCGGAGAGAATAAAAGCCCGGGCAATCTGGTCACCCTGAAAATAATACGAAACTCTCTCGAAATGGAATTGTCCCTGGAAATAGGCAAGTCTCCCTTATAGTCGGCAGCCCGCGAGGCGGCTTAAATGGCCTATCTTGTACGGCCCCGGTGAGACGAGCAGGGGCTGTCCACAGGGCAGCCCCTGTTTATCCCGGCAGGAGACATGGCAGACGGCGGTGCACCCAGGGAGAGGCCTGAAGCTGCCATCGGGCTGCCTAGCGGCAAAAGGAAGCCGGAAACGCTCGCAATGGGCTATGCCCGGAGAGTCCGCCTCTTTCCCCAGCTCCTGGCATACGGCATAGGTCATATCATACCCCTCCGCTATCTCCTTCAATCTGGCATGCAGCTCGCGCCTCAAATCGTTCCTGAGGAAGAGACCCTTGCCTCCCCACCTGTTTTCAAAGACATATTCGGCCTCCATACGCCTCGCCGCCAGCGGGGAGACCGCCCTGACAGTGCTGACCATCCGCTCCCAGGAGCTTCGCCGGCCACCGGGCAAGCGCCTTTTTGATAGCCGCCCGGTGCTGACAATGATGTGTTCGGCCCCGGCCAGAGAGAAAGCCCCGGCCAGTTTTTCAAGCTCCGCAAGCCACCTCTCACCGTAAACGGCATAGAACAGGTGAATGAAAAGCGGGTCCAGGCGCACTACTGTTTTTACACCCGCGGCGGAAAGCCGCCTGACCGCTTCAAGCCGCTGGTGAAACGGCGGCGCTCCGGGAGAAAGGAGCGGCAGCATATCAGGTGTGCCCTCTATGGTGATGGCGACAAACTTGAACTCATACTCGATGAAGCGGGGCAGCTCCAGGAGAAAGCGGGGGTCGCCTTTAGTGGTGACGCAGAAAGGGATGCCATAGCTCAAAATAAGGCTTACCAGTTCCGTTACCACTTCCCTTACTTCAGGAATATCCTGGCAGGGGTCGGAGATATTGGAAATAGAGATGGGAGGGGCAAGGCGGATGCGCCTGAGGTCTTTTTCCACCAGTTGCGCAAGGTTGGAGTAGACAACCATGTCCGGTGAGAAATCGGAATAGATGGCCTCTCTGGCGTAGCAGTAGACGCAGTTATGGATGCAGTGGGCTGGCCCCGGAGGAGTGACATTGATAATCCAGAAGTGAGGGCACTTCCTCTGCGGAGAGGTGTAGGGGAAATCGTGAAGGGCGGAGCCTTTTTTCGGAGATACCCTCACCATAATTAAAGTATATCAAACAACCGGAAAAAGCGCCCATCAGAGGAAGCCTTGATGCCCTGTATGTCCGTCATATATAATTTAAGTGCTACCCTGACCACCCGGAGTAACAACGATGAAAGCCGCCGGTTATATCCTCCTGCTCGCTTTGCTATTCGCTATTTCCGCCGTTAGCGGCTGCTCCCGGCCGGCATCGCCTCCTCCATCACCGACAACGGCCAGCCCGGCGCCTGCCAAATCGCCTGGACCGGAGCAGGCAGCGAAGCCCCCCGATTATCAACCAGCCGAAACTCAGGAAGAGCAGACCAGCCGCCAGTTGATGGAGCAAAACCGGGAGCACTGGCAGACAGTAAATGCCATGCTTCAGAAGCTGCTGGCTGACATCGGTCAGACCCGAGAGCTTGCTCCGCCCGAAGAGGCCGAACTGGTGGTGGTGACCGCGGACTGGGCCAGGGAGAACTGGGGGGAAGGTTACGTGAGGGACAACGCCAGGAAAATCCAAATCGATGAGCGGATTTTCAAAGGGCTATTCATACTTCCTGACGCAGTCAGCCTGGCCGACCTCTATGCGGAATGGCCACTGTCCTATCTCGTGGCTAAGCTGGAGGACAAGGTCTACGCTGTCCAGGAAAACTTCGGCAGGTTGAACGGGGAAGAAGCCAGAAAAGCCCTGGCCCATGAAGTTGTCCACCTTCTTCAGGGCAAGCATTTCCATGGCCCTGAACCAGCCACCTACGACGAGGGAAAGGCCTGGTCAGCCCTGGTGGAGGGTGACGCTGATTTCACCAGGAACAGATACCTTGAGCGTACCGCCGGGACTGAGCCAGCGCCTAAGCTCGACAGGATATATGAGAATAACCTCCCGCCGGCGCCACAGGCAGAGAGACCTCCGGCCCTTACCAGACTCCTGTACTTCCCCTATGAGTATGGAGAGGCATTCGTGTCAGCACTGTACCAGGAAACTGGCTGGCAGGCGGTGAACGGGGCGTATCTCCGGCCACCGCTGACCACGGAGCAGGTCTTGCATCCGGAGAAATACCTCTCCCCTGAAGGGCCGCTGAGCATCAAGCCTGTGCCGGTAAACGTCCCCGGCTGGCGGATGGAGAGGAGCGACAGGCTGGGTGAACACTTCATCCGGACAATGCTGGAAACGTGGCTCCCCAGGGCAGAGGCCGCCAGCGCCGCCAGTGGCTGGGGAGGCGACGCGCTCGACTACTTCGAGCAGGCAGGGGCTTATCTCTTCACCTGGCAGACGGCGTGGGACTCCCGCCAGGATGCCTCCGAGTTCCACGAGAGCTTCCAGCGGCTGCTCCCGGCGGCAGGGGCTGCCATTCTGGGAGATGGACTGTGGCTGGCGGGAGGCAACTATATCTGGGTAGGGGAAAGAGATACCCGGGAAGTGCTGGTCATTGTCTCAGAGCAAAAGAGCGCGGTTGACGCCATCCTGGCCGCCCGGTGAACAAAAAAGCCCCTTCCAGACACCCTTGGGGCCTCTTATTCAAGCTCCAAACTCCTGGCTTTTTGCCGTAGAAGAGATGCCTGGCCGGTCCTAAACGGTTACTATCTTCCAGTCGGTTTCCGGGAACCCACCGGCTTCTCCCGCCGGCCAGTAAGTCGCCTCTCTCGGCACCGCGCTGAACCCGGCCTGCACAACCCTGGCCACCTCTGCCACCCTTCTCCCGGTCATCCGGCAGGACAACAGGCCGGGCTCATCTTGCTCGACCGCTGTCAGCTCCTCTTCAGCGCCTACGGGATAGTCGCTGGCATATTTGTGGGCGCCATACTCATGGGTCAGGGCTCCCCCCCACATACATACCCTATCCTGCATTACCGGGCCGGGACCAACGGGAATAAGGTCTATCACCACCGCCATCTTCCAGATTTCCAGTATGGTCTGCTCCTGCCCGCCCGACCTGTAGGCGGCAATGGCAATGCCGCCGACCACTTTGTTCCGCAACGTCATCCGACGGTAGCAGATGAGGGCCAGCCTGTCCCACAACGCCTTAATCTGGGATGAAACCCCGCCCATATAGACCGGGCTGCCGACGATGAAGCCATCAAAGGTCTGCATCTTCTTGTACAGTTGGGCCACATCGTCATTACCCCAGCGCGGGCAGGGATTCTCCGGCGTTCCCTCAGTCCAGCATCTCCAGGCAACGGGGCAACTGCACGGGTTTATCTTCTTGCCTGCCATGGTGTAGAATTCCGTTTCCACGTCCGGCAGCTCTGCTGCTCCGGCCAGAGCTTCCTTTACGCCAACCTCGGTATTCCCGTGTCTCGGGCTTCCTGCAATACCCAGAATCCTGATTTTGTTCATCTGCAAAGACTCCTTTCCAGAACGACTTTTCCAGACCATGATATTCTGCCGCCACATGCGTTTACATTAATATATCACCTCCCACCGCGGACAGAGCGTTTTTGGCTATTATCACCGGACAGGTTCAGTTGGTATAGCATTATAGCACGGCAGTCAGGCCTTTTCATATACCAGAATTGTGTGGGAATACGCCAGGTTGACAAAAAGCACGCCTCAGTTATAATAATAGAGATAATTCCCCTTAAGCTGGACAAAACATTTATCCACGCAACCCAATAAGAAATGGAAAAGGAGCAGTTATGGCCAGAGCTACCGCCAGAGTGAGAGAGGACAGGTGGGTGCCAACGGTATGCACCGTATGTGGCTCCGCCTGTAGCCTGCGGGTGCATGTCGTTGACGGGGTGGCGGTGAAGATAGAGGGCGACCCCGCCTCTGACTGGGGCTCCAAAGGGGGGCTATGCGCCAAGTCAATGTCCCAGATTCAGGTACTCTATGACCCCAACCGGGTCAACTACCCGGTGAGACGGACCAACCCGGAGAAGGGAATCGGCGTCGACCCCAAGTGGCAGCGCATCTCCTGGGACGAGGCCATGGATGAGATTATCGGCCGGCTCAGCAAAATCCGCCAGGAGAACCCAAATAAGTTCATGACCTTCTTCGGTATGCAGCGCCCGCAGTGGCCTGCCCACTACTCGGTGATGTCCACCGTGTTCCTGCAGGCTTTTGGCAGCAAGAACTGGACCTGTGGCGGATGCGGGCTTTATTGCGGCAATGCCACTCACCCGGCAGCGGGAATGAACCACTCGGCATGGAACACCTGCCCTGACTACGAGTACTGCAACTACGCCATATTCTTCGGCACCAATCAGGCGGCCGGTGCCAGCGACGCCATGGCTGGCTCAGTCAGGCTGAGAGCCGACGCTGTCGCCCGCGGCATGAGGTCGGTATCCTTCGACCCGGTCTGCCACCTGTCCGGCGGCAAGGCCATCGAGTGGGTGCCCATCCTGCCCGGCGCCGACGGCATCGTCTGCCTGGCCATGGCCAACGTCCTGGTCAACGAGCTGGGCATATATGACCGGGAGTACCTCAAGAAGAAGACCAACGCTCCCTACCTGATAAAAGAAGACGGCCGCTATGCCCGGGACGATGGCGGTGAGCCGTTGATGTGGGACGCCGCCGATGGCAGGGCCAAGAACTGGAAGCAGCCGGTCGCCGACCCTGCCCTGGAAGGGAGCTTCGAGGTAAACGGGGTGAAATGCCGCCCGGCGTTCGCCGCCCTGCGGGAGCACCTCAAGCAATATACGCCAGAGCGGGCTTCAGAGATAAGCACCGTACCGGCAGCCACCATAAGGCGGATAGCCGCCGAGTTCGGCGAGAACGCCAGGATAGGCAGCACCATTGAGATTCAAGGTGTCGAGCTGCCGTACCGGCCGGTGGCCGTTTGCATGTATGTCGGCGCTTCAGGACATACAAACGGCTTTCATACCTACTGGGCCCAGCTCCTGCTCAGCTCCCTGGTAGGTGCCTGCGATGTGCCCGGCGGCACCGTCGGCCTGACGCAGGGCAGAGGCCTGGGCTATCCCGAGACCGGCATTCCCAGACGGGGGCCTGTCACCGGCGAGGACGGGCTTATCTCCTCTGAGATTGGGCCCGGTTTCGTGGAACACCCTCATACCGAAGCGCATTTGCCCACTTCGCCGCTTCTGCTTGAGCTTTTCCCGAGTTGCTCCGGCTTCTCACCGTGGCCCTTCGGCAAAGATAGTGAGGAGCTACGCCAGAAGCTGGAGGTGAACTACCAGATAGAGTTCCTGTTCGGCGGCGGCTGCAACCTCATCATGAATGTCGGCAACCCCAGGACGGTGGAGGCATTCCTCAAAAACGTCTTCATGGTGGCCATCGAAATCTACCAGAATGAGACCACCGAGGGCTTCGCCGATATAGTCCTGCCGGAGACCCATGCCCTGGAGGCTGAGCCATCGTTCCTGGCGGCAGAGATAGGCTCTTACTCCTGGTCGGTTGGCATCTCGCGCGCCAATACCTACCATCTACAGCAGCCAGCGGTGGCCCCGCAGTATGAGAGGAGGTCGGCAGTAGACATTTGCCTTGAGCTTGTCGACAGGCTGGGCATAAGGCAGGGGTGGAACCAATCGTGGAACTACAACTACTGCCGCTGGGTTGGCGCTCCCGACCTCTTCGACCCCGCTGACAGGAGCACCTGGCCGGAGCTGGTTGACCGCATACTGAAGCAGAGGTTCGGCCAGGAACATGGCCTGGAGTGGTTCAAGGAGCACGGCTTCATAAGCTGGCCCAAAAAGGTGGAGGAGGTCTACTGGAGATGGTTCGTGGATGCCAGGGCCCAGGTGTACCTTGAGTACATGGTCCCGCTTAAGCAATCGGTGATGGCAATCTGCCAGCCGAGGGGCGTCAAGCTGGACTGGGAGCAGTACACGCCGCTGATAAGCTGGTTCCCCACGGTGACGCACAAGGCGAAAGACGAGTACGACCTCTACCTGAGCTCGTTCACGGACGTACTCCAGGCGGGCGGATGGACAGTCAATATCCCCTGGGTAGCCGAGGTGAGCGAGACCAGCATTTACCTTCACCACATCCTGATGAATGCCGGTACGGCCAGCCGGAAGGGGATAAAGGATGGAGACACCGTATACCTGGAAAACGACCACGGCAACAGGATGAAGGGGACTGTCCACACCATAGAGGGTATACACCCCCGGTGCCTCAGCATGCTGAAGGGCATGGGAAGATGGGCTAAAGGGGGACAGCGTCTGCCGAAGCGACAGGGGCCGCTCATGAGCGACTTGATAGAGATAGACCTGGAGCACGTTGACCCCGTCTGCTTGAACATAGAGAACGGGGTCAGAGTGAAAATATACAAGGCGGAGCCGTCAGCCTGAGCGAGCTGCAAGGCCGAGCAATCTGCAAAGTCGACCGAGAGTCTTTAAAAGGAGGGATTATGAAAGTAACTGTAAATCAGGAAAAGCTGGTGGAGCTGCGTCAGAAGGTGTTTGATACCTACACGAAAAAGACGCCGACATCCAAGCGGCTATATGAAAGGGCGTCCAAAAGCCTGCTCGGCGGCGTCGCCGGCAGCGGCAGGAGCTTTGACCCCTACCCGCTATATATGAGCCACGCCAAGGGAAGTAAGACCTATGACGTCGATGAAAACGAGTACATAGACTGCCGCATGACCGCGGGCCCTCTGATTCTGGGCCATTGTCATCCCGCAATCATCGAAGCGGTGACCAGGGAATTGGGCCGACGCGGCTCGCTCCTCTACAATCCAGACCTGGTAATTGAGTGCGCTGAACTGCTGCAAGAGGCATCTCCGTGCGCTGAGCGAGTGAGATTCCTGAACAGCGGCACCGAGGCGCTGCTGAGCGCGGTCAGAGTCGCCCGGGGGGCTACCGGGAAAAAGAAGATAATCAAGTTCTACGGCCACTATCACGGCCAGGATGACCAGTTCCTGGTGGCCACGTCCAATATGACGCCCGGGCCAACTTCTGACGGCATTCCCCCGGAGCACCTGCAAAACACCGTCCTGCTAAAATATAACGACATAGACGCCGTCAGACGCAAACTCAATGAAGACAACGACATCGCCGGGGTACTCTTCGACCCGCAGATGAACATGGGCGGCATATGGCCAGCGTCCGCCGAATACGTCAAAGAACTGCGGCGACTGACCAAAGAGCGCGGCGTGGTCCTGATATTTGACGAGGTGCTGACTGGCTTCAGGATAGCGTACGGCGGCGCCCAGGAATACTACGGCGTGACTGCTGACCTTGCCGTCTTCGCCAAAGCCATAGCCGGAGGGGGAAAGCTGGCGGCACTGGCCGGGAAAGAGGAGGTAATGAAAGCCATTGCCGGAGGGCCGCACGCTCACAAGGGAGTCTTTCAGTCAGGGACCTACAACGACTGTACCGAGGGCCTGGCTGCGGCCATAGCCACCATGAAAACGCTTAAGGAGTTCAACAAACATGGCGGTTACCGGAAGCTCGACCAGCTAAGCGGAAAGCTGGCTGCCGGCATCGAAAGGGCGTTCAGGGAAAACGACACGCCCTGTCACATAAACCGTCAGGGGCCGATATTCAGAGTATGGCCGACCGACCTGGAACCCAGCTTCGAGACCTATTGCACCCTTGACCAGACGGTATCCAGCCTGTTTCTGCTGAGCATAATTCCTGAAGGCGTCTTCGTATCTCCCGCGATATTCAATTTCATCCTGTCCTTCGCCCACACTGAACAGGACATCGAGAAGACGATTGACGCCATCAGGTCCAGCCTGAACAAATACGATTTCCGCGCGGCGTGGCAAAATAAGGGCTAGCCTATTGTCAGGCTACGGCGCCGCCTGCCGAAGCGCAGCAAGTGCCGCCCCCTCAATGGCGAGTGCTAGAAATAGAAGATGAGGAAGCTGCCGGCCACGGTGGCCGCCATTCCCATGATAATCCTGGGAGTGAATACCTCGATGCTGCGGTTGAGCAGGAAGGAAAAAATAAGCACAAAGAGTATGCTGGTGCTGGTAAGCGATGTGACCAAGCTGGCCGGGCTGTGGCCGAGGGCAGCAAAATTGAATAAATGGGCCAGGCTGTTGAGCAGTCCAGAGCCGATGATGGCAAGCAAAGGGACGGAGAAGCCGATGCGGGCAAGCTGCCTTCTGTGGTTGCCATTGAAGAGGTAGAAGGCCATAGCCACGGAGGCGGCGGTATAGGAGACCAGAGCGGCAGCAGGCGCAGACCCGAACTCCTGCATCACCGGCCTGATGAGTATCGGCGAAATGCCCCAAAAAATGGCGGCCCCCAAGGCGGCCAGGATGCCTTTAACTTCCGCCCCGGCCGCCACCTTCCCCGCCTCTCTCACGCTCCTCCGCTCCGTGCTCACCAGCAGCGCTCCAGTAACGATGCTGCCGACGCCAAAGATGAGATAGATAGTCAGAGGTTCGTTCAATAGAATGACCCCCAGGATGAGGGTGTAAAACGGGGTGGTCTGCAACAGCGGGCTGGTCTTATTTGCTCCTATAAGCCGGTAAGCATTGAAGCTCAACAGTCGCCCGGCGATAAAGTGCACCAGGCCGGCCATGGCCAGTAACAAGACCTGTTGCCCGGAGAGAGACCAGAGCTGGCCCCAGCCTCCGTCGATAGAGGTGGCAATGGCAAAGAACGGCACCCCGACGAACACGCTGATGGTGACGGCGGTGGTAACCTCTCCGGTATGGTATACCCCCCTCCTGAGAAAGACGCCAGCGGCGGCGTAGGATATTGCCGCCAGAATAGCGAATACCAGTCCTATCTGCATCTATATATCTTTTTGTCGAGCTGGCAGGGAGCGCCGGTCACTACTGGAAAGCACATGGTTGATTGTCTCCAGCAGCTTGTTCAGCCCCCACCCCCTGGTCGCTGAGATAAGCACGGTATCATCACCGGTGCACCGCCCAGAGAGGTACTCAATGGCAGTTTCCTCCTCCCAGGCGCGGCTCGTATCCAGCAGCAAGTCAATTTTATTCAGCGCCGTAATCCTGGGCTTGTCCAGCAGGTTGAGGTCAGCGAGGACATCCTCCACAGTGTGGCATTGCTCGGCGGCATTACGCGCCGAGAGGTCTACCACATGGAGGAGCACAGCAGCTTCGTCCAGCTCCTCAAGGGTCGCCCGGAACGCGGTCACAATGGTGGGCGGCAGCTTGCGGATAAAGCCAACGGTATCCGAGAGCAGTACCACCCGTTTGTCAGGAAGCTTTAAGCGCCGGGTGGTAGGGTCCAAGGTGGCGAACAGCTTGTCCTCTACCAGCACATCCGCCCGGCCCAGGGCATTTATCAGGGTGCTTTTGCCGGTGTTGGTATAGCCGACCAATGCTACTAAAGGGATACCGCTCTTTCCCCGCTGCCGGCGGTACAGCGCGCGGTGTTTTCGCATTGCCTCAATCTGTTCCCCCAAGCGGGTTATCCGGCGCCGGATAAGGCGTTTATCGGTTTCAAGCTGGGATTCGCCGGGACCGCGGGTGCCAATGCCGCCGCCGAGCCTATCCAGGTGACTCCACTGGCCAGCAAGCCGGGGGAAAAGGTATTCATGCTGGGCCAGTTCTACCTGCAACTGGCCCTCGCGGGTGCGAGCCCGTTTGGCGAAGACATCCAGTATCAGGGCAGTGCGGTCGATTACCTTTACCTGGAGGACATCCTCTAAATTCCGCTGCTGAAGCGGTGAAAGGTCATCGTCGAAGATGACCACGTCATAGTCCAGGCTATCCTTCAGGGAAAGGAGTTCCTCCAGCTTACCTTTGCCCAGGTAATGCGCTTTTGACGGCTGGGGCAGCCGCTGGACAATCTTGCCGACCACAGTAGCTCCGGCGGTACTTGCCAGCTGGGCCAGCTCGTCTATGGAGTCATCCGCTGACCAGGCATCGGCGCCGCCTCTGGCGGCTACAGCCGCAAGAAACGCCCGCTCAGGAGATGATTTAGTAAGAACCGTTCCTCTAGCGATGGTATCCTTCTTATGCTTATGACGACTTATCGCTTGTATCCGGGCATCCCCCCCCGCTCAGCGAAAGCTGCCGGTGCCGCGCCACTTTGCCAGGCGTGACAGCCCCTTTTCCAGCGCCGTATCCGGGATGGTCAGGGACAGCCGTATGTAGCCCTCGCCCTGCTTGCCATAGCCTGTCCCCGGGGTAACTACCACTCCCACCTTATCCAGCAACTCGGTGGCGAAACCGGCAGAGGTATAGCCCTCAGGGACCCTGGCCCAGACATACAGGCTTGCCTTCGGCGGCCTGGCCTCAATCCCGATGCGATTCAAGGTCTCAATGATGAGGTCGCGCCGCCTTTGATAGACGGCATTATGCTCCGGGATACAGTCCTGAGGCCCGTGAAGGGCCTCGATGGCAGCATACTGGATAGCCTGCGGAATCCCAGAGTCCAGGTTTGATTTAACCCTTTTCAGGGCGTCCACGAGGGTGGCGTTGCCGACCACCATGCCTATCCGCCATCCGGTCATGTTGTAGCTTTTGGACAGGGAGTGAAACTCCACCCCGACATCCCTGGCCCCCTCTGCCTGCAGGAAGCTGACCGGCCGGTAACCATCGAAGGCCACCTCTGAATACGGGCCATCATGGCAGACAGCCAGATGGTGCCGCCGGGCAAACTGCGCCACCCGGGTGAAGAAGTCGAGGTCAGCTACGGCGGCGGTGGGGTTGTTGGGGTAGTTTATCCACAGGAGCCTGGCCCGCCTCAATATGGCCGATGGTATAGCATCCAGGTCGGGCAGAAAGCCATTTTTCTCGACCAGAGGCATGAGATACGGCTCACCGCCGACGAGGCTGGTGCCTATTGAATAGACAGGATATCCCGGGTCGGGCACCAGGGCGACATCTCCAGGGTCAATTAAGCACAAGGCGATATGGGCAATGCCCTCCTTCGAGCCAATGAGGGGCAATACCTCTGTACCAGGGTCAAAGGCGATGCCAAACCGCCGCTGGTACCATCCGGCTATGGCCTGGCGCAGCGCCGATAGCCCCTCTGTCTCCGGATAGCGGTGATTGGCCGGGTCACGCGCCGCCTGGCACAGCCTCTCAATAACATGCGGCGGCGTGGGAATATCCGGGTCGCCGATTGCGAAGCTGATGACTTCTTCACCCCTGGCCTTTTTCTCGGCGATTTTCCTGCTGATTTCAACAAACAGGTAAGGTGGCAAGCTCTCAGCCCGCTGCGATAACTTCATATTAGCTACCCCCCATCCGGCCATTCTCCGGTGAATACCATCTCGGCTGGTCCGCCAAGCAGCACCTCCCCCGCTCCGTCCCACTCCACGTCCAGCATGCCCCCTGGCAGCTTTATGTCAACCTTATCACCGACATAGCCGCGCAGGCGTGCGATGACGGCGATAGCACAGGCGCCGCTGCCGCAGGCCTGTGTCTCACCCACCCCCCTTTCCCACACCCGGGCTTCGACCTGCTCCCGACTGACTACCCTGGCCACCTCGAAATTCACGCCTCTGGGGAACATCGCCAGCTTCTCCACCGCCGGCCCTATCTCCGCCAGCGGGAACTCGGATGGCGATTGCTGCTCAAAGTGGACGGCATGGGGATTACCCATCGAGACCAGCCCTAACCGCAATTGCCTTTTTCCTATGGTAACAGGATAGTCCAGAATTTGTTTTATGTCAAGTGAATCGCCCTGCCCTATTGCCGCCGGGATGTCCTCAGCCCCGAACCCTGGCTCACCCATGGCGGTCTGAACTCTGACTATCTTGCCTCCAGCCCGGTGCAGCCAGACATTCCTGGTCCCGGCCATGGTTTCCACCAGAGCCATCTCCGCCTGGTCGCCAGCAACACCGGCAGCGCGGGAACACTTCTTCCGGCCAGAGAGAAGCCCATTATCGGCGGCATATCTGGTCAGGCATCTCAACCCGTTGCCGCAAGCCTCAGCCTCAGAGCCATCGGAGTTAAAGATACGCATCCTGAAATCGGCTCTATCCGAAGGCAACAGCAGCAGCACGCCGTCGGCGCCGATGCCGAAATGACGGTCGCACACCGTTTTCGCCAGTCGCGACCAGTCACATCCGGCGTTGCCGACGGCCTCAACCACTATAAAATCATTCCCGGCGCCCTGCATCTTGGTGAACTTCATGTTTACCTCTTAACACAGGCGCGGGGGACTGAGGCGACAAACTCAGCTACCAGTGCCCTGATTTGAGGCTCCGGCTGCTTCTGAACGTCAAACCACTTGATTCTATCGTCTCCAGGGCGGAACCAGGCATACTGATGTCTGGCCACCCGGTGGGTCTCAAACTTGGTCAGCCGGACAGCCTCGTCCAGGTCGAGCTCGCCACTGAGGAAGATGCCTATTTGCCTGTAGCCTATGCCGGACATGGCTGGCAGGTCAAAGCCATAGCCCATGGCCACCATCCTTTTCACCTCCTCCGCTAACCCCTGCTCCACCATCCGGTCAATTCTGAGGTCAATCCTGCGGTACAGCTCCGCCCTATCTGCGGTCAAGCCTATTATGAGCGTCCTGAAAGCTGGCGCTTCCCTGTGCCGCAGCCGGGAAAAACGGACGCCCGTGTTCCGGCATACCTCCAGGGCCCTTATTATGCGGCGCAGGTTATGACGGTCAATTTTCCGCGCTGCCGGCGGGTCTATCTTCATAAGCTCCTGGTAAAGCCCTTCTCCATCCACGACCGCTTTTTCTTCCAGCCAATGCCTGAATTCAAGGTCAGGGGCGACAGGCGGGACTTGCCATCCTTCCAGCGTTGACCATACGTATTGTCCGCTGCCCCCCACCAGGATGGGCAGCCTGTCCCTTTCCATTATATCGCTGATAGCCCTGGATGCCATCTCATGGTACTGGGCCAGGCTGAACTGCTCATCGGGATTGACGATGCTGACCAGATGGTGGGGAACCAGTGCCAACTCTTCCGGGGTGGGTTTGGCCGTGCCGATGTCCATGTGACGGTACACCTGCCGGCTGTCAGCGTTCACTATCTCCCCGTCAAATATCCCGGCCAGATGAAGCGCCAGACGGCTCTTGCCTATACCGGTGGGGCCGACAATCGCTATTAGATGGTTCATTATCTCTTAATCTCTGAAGTCTGCCTTACGATGCTCACGAACTGGTCAGCTTTCAGGCTTGCCCCGCCGACAAGGCCGCCATCAATCTCAGGCTGACGGACAAACTCAGCCACGTTGTCAGCGGTGACACTGCCGCCGTAGAGGACGAGCGTCCTTTCGGCGGTCTCTTTATTATATAGTATAGAGATATTGTGGCGGATAAGGCCAATCGTCCGCTCCGCCTGCTCGCCGGTAGCCGCCCTGCCGGTGCCGATAGCCCACACTGGCTCGTAGGCGATGACCAGGTCCCGGAGGGAATCCACCCCGGCCAGGGCATCCTTTAGCTGTCCGGTGACCATATCCGCAGTCCTGCCCGCCTCATTTTCCTTGAGGCTTTCCCCGACGCATAAAATCGGCGTCAGGCCGGACTTAAGCGCCGCTATGACCTTCTTGTTGACGATTTCACCGGTCTCATTGAAGTACTGGCGGCGCTCCGAGTGGCCGACGATGACGAACTGGCACAGGTCAGCGAGCATGAGAGGCGAAATCTCACCGGTATACGCCCCCTTTTCCTCGAAGTACAAGTTCTGCGCCCCCAGCTTTATCGAGCTTCCCTTGAGCAGCTTCTTCACCGCGGTCAGGGAAATAAAGGGAGGGCAGACCACCTTGACGACGCCGTCTATCCGGTCAAGCTCAGGGCACACTTCTCTGACCAGCTTGACTGCCTCCACCACCGTGGTATTCATCTTCCAGTTGCCGGCTATCATGGGAACTCGCATTCCAGCCTCCTAAGCACCGAATTTGGCCAGCTTGAGGGCATGGGCCATGGCCAGGGGCATGATTTGAGTGGACGGCATTCTTCCCAGACCTCCGAAAAGGCAGGCTGACTCGGAGAACTCGGTCGCTCTATCGGGACGGCACCACCTGGAGTACAGGAGGACAGGCACCGGGTGCCAGCTATGGCCTTTCAACAGGGCTGGCGTGGAGTGGTCGCCGGTGACCACGATGACATCAGGCTCCAGGCTTATAAGCTCCGTCAGTGCCGCATCAATCCCCTCGATAATCTTGACTTTGCGGTCGAAGTCGCCATCTTCCCCGGCGGCATCGGCTGCCTTCGCGTGCACGAAGAAGAAATCGTAGCCGGCATAGTTCTGCTTCAAAGTCAGCAGCTCGTCGGCAAAGGTCATCCCGGTATCAAGGATGGTCATGCCGACCAGCCTGGCCAGCCCCCGGTACATGGGATAGCTGGCAATGGCAGCTGGCTTAAGCTTATAGATTTTGGTCATCGGCGGCAGATGCGGTTGCGCGGAGAAACCGCGGAGAAGGACCATATTGGCCGGATGGTGCTTGGCCAGGACAGCTCCGGCCCGGGCCAAGAACTTATTGGCGGCGTCGGCCAGCTTGCCCGCTTCTGAAGTCAGGGCTTCAACCGGCCTGGGCGATACGCCGGTACGCTGCGGGTCGGAATCAGTGACACTGGCGACAAGACCCTCTCCCCGGAAGACCGCCACCAAGCGGTGTTCCCTGAGCGGCCGCACCAGGACCTCGACATCATCAATCAACATCCCATCAAGCGGGTGGCATAGCTCAGCGGACTTCTCGGTGGAAATGCGACCAGCCCTGCGGTCAGTCACCAGCCCGGCCTTATCCAGGGTAGCGAAGTTGCCGCGGGCGGCCACATCATCTTGCCGCAGGTCAAAATCAATCCCCACCGCCTCCAGCACCCCCCGGCCGATGTTACAGCTAACGGGGTCATAGCCGAACAGGGCCAGGTGGCCGGGTGCGCTGCCAGGGGTTATCCCGGGCCCAACCGGGTCAGCCAGGCCGCACACTCCCTTGCCGGCCAGACGGTCGAGGTTGGGAGTGCTGGCCGTCTCCAGCTCCGTTTTCCCCGTTTCCGGATTCGGCAGCCCGCCCAGCCCGTCTATAACCAGCAGTACTATCCTGGTAGGCGATGGCACGGCCAGCTTTTCCATCATCTCAAAGTTACAGACCATACCAGCCAGCCCCGTTCATTTGTCCAGCGATACCTCCACGAAAGCAACCTTGTCAGCCAGTCCCATCCCGCTTATGCCTTGCGGCAAGGCGCACGCTTATGGGAGCGGTCGACACGCCACGGCTGAGACAGCCTCATACTAACAATGCCAGCAGAGGCTTGTCAAGACCAAACTCCACAAGCTGTTTTGCAATGCAAGTGACAGTAATCCTTAGATAATGTATGATAGAGGCAGAAAAGAGGAGAGCAGAGAGGTGAATTCACAACCCGAGCGAGAATACGCTACACAGGCAGACTACGCGGAATGGGTTCGTGAATCAATGGAGGCGCGCTCTGGTGAGATTGTTGCTGCCCTTCGAGAGGCATTTCAAGGTGTAATCCGCAAAGAAGAGATTGAGGTTATCGTATTTTCAGAACTGACAGCCTCGGAACTAGCCGATAAGCTGCTAGCTTTCCCTCTGATTCTCAAGCCGTTGCTCCTGGCTACCAACATAGCAGCCCGGGCGATTGAACGAGATTTAGGCATAAGGAACCTCAACACGTATGATTGCCGTCTGTCGAAGGAAGAAGCGCTTTCCGTATCAGGCTACATAAAGCCTTTTTTGCCCGACAACCTTCCGCTGCCAACGCTGGCTGAACTGGATAGGGTCATGTTTGCGGATAAGGAAATACGCAAGACTAAGGGACAATGGGAGGGGATAGTAATAGGAGCATTGAACAATAACTCTAACTTGACCTTCAAGAAATCCAAATTTCAACACAATGGTCAGGCGTTTGAACTTGACGCGGCTGCCAAAGATGCTTCGGGTAATATCCTGCACGCAGTGGATATCAAACGAATTGAGGCACGGCGAGACATCCACAAACGCACCGATGAAATTGTTAATAAAGGGTCTCATCTTAAAGCGGCCTATCCAAGAGCAAATTTTGGTGCTGTTATCTATTATCCGTTCATTAGCGAGCATGGTAATGTTCGTGATAGACTCCAGTCCCCTCATGTTGATTCTGTAGTTTTTGCCGGAGGTCCGAAGGAGTCAGTCGTGACTGCGGTGAAACTGTTGCTGGGTAAATTCAAATGCTTGAAGAATTGACTGTACCTGAAATAGCAATCCAGGATAGGGATAAAATCTCCACCACGCATCGCCTGGTCACAGGCGATTCTCGTGAGATGGGTTTTTTACAGAATGAATCAATACATCTGGTTGTGACCTCACCACCCTATTGGAACTTGAAACAGTACCCCGATAGGCTTGGTCAACTAGGTAACATAGTGAATTATGAAGCCTTCCTGGAAGAGCTCCGCAAGGTATTCGCAGAGTGCTATCGCGTTCTTGTGCCTGGGGGGAGAATGGTATGCGTTATAGGTGATGTTTGCCTATCCCGCCGCGAACATGGCCGTCACCGCATCATGCCCCTGCATGCGGATACTACTGTCATGTGCCGGAGGATTGGGTTCGACAATCTCAACCCCATTATATGGCACAAGATATCGAATGCCACATTTGAGGTAAACAACGGCACAAAATTTCTGGGGAAGCCTTATGAACCAAATGCTATCATCAAAAATGATATTGAATTTATCCTCATGCAGAGAAAACCTGGAGGATATAGAAAGCCTACCGAAGAACAAAGGCGTCTCAGTAAACTTACAAAGCAGGAATATGACGTATGGTTTCGCCAATTCTGGGCTCTTACCGGGGCCTCCACACGCAGGCATCCTGCACCCTTTCCGAACGAACTGGCGTATCGCCTAGTGCGTATGTTCTCCTTTGTAGGCGACACAGTGCTGGACCCCTTTGTTGGTACAGGAACTACAATGGTGGCATCGCTCAAATCTTGCCGCAGTAGCATTGGTGTTGATATTGACCCCAGTTATGTGGAGATGGCGCGGCTTCGCCTGCAGAAAGAGATGTCATCTTTCTTAGTGAAAGCCACTGTAGTTTAACGATATTTTTCGCTCGCGTCCAAGAGGTAGAATGAGAAATATAAAAAGCGATTCAAATTCTACCCGAGGAGCTTAATATAACATGAGTGACACAGCAAGATTGGTAGACCGGGGGCGTTGCCTCTGTTGGAGTTCCAAAGGTCTGCCAAGCGGTGGGCGTCCTTACCCCATTATACACAGCGGCTTTGCGATAAATGCCACGAACAAGTGCATCAAGAGATAGGGATTCTGGGCAAGCGAATGCGGGAAGCACAGCATCACCAATGCGACTCCCACTGTGATTTCTTCGAATGCGAGTTCTGGCGACAGTTTGACCTCGGGAATCTCTTCGCATGGTTTGCTCCCGAGTCGGAATTAGCTCACCAGTCAATACTACGATAATACGAGGAGAAGGAAATAGTAGGGCTTGTTGAAATGGTAGAGAAAAGCCTGCTACACTGGCCTGCAGAGCCACCAGAGAGAAAACATGTCCCCTGCTGAAATACTTAGCCTGGGCCTGCCCAAAGAGCTGGCAGTTATTATCCTTGCGGCCTTGCCCGTAACTGAACTTCGCGGGGCATTGCCGGTGGCGCTAAACCTGTTCCAGCTCCCCTGGTTCTACGCCCTTACACTGGCCGTTATCGGCAACCTGATACCGGTGCCTCTCTTGCTGCTATCCCTTAACGCCATTGCCAAGCTGATGAGCAAGGTAGCCATCCTGGACAGAATGTTCCGCTGGTTCCTCGAGCACTCCAGGCGGCGGGGAAAAACCATTGAACGATACAAGCTGGTCGGCCTGGCACTATTTGTCGCCCTTCCCCTACCCGGTACGGGAGTCTGGACAGGCTCGGCGGCAGCCGTTCTCTTCGGGCTGAAGTTCAGCCATGCTCTTATCTCCATACTCATCGGCACGGTTATCGCCGGGGTAATCGTCACTTCTTTAAGCCTCCTGGTCGGCTTTTGGCTATGGCGGTAAGCCCCTGGCTTGACAAGCGTTCACACCTAGCTATATCCTAGACACGGAGGAGCAAGTATGCAGGATAATCAGGTTTCACCGGCAGAGTCTGAGCGATTGCAAAGCATAATCTCCTTGCTCGGCATAGGAGAGGTTGTTTGTGACAAATGCGGCAGAACGATAAAGCACCAGGACAGGTACTGCTACAGCATTCACGAATGTCCCACCTGCAGCACCGTGTTCGACAGCCTGACTGAGCTTCACAGCCACTTCAGCCAGCAGCATCCACGCGATGTATCCAGGGGGGCAAGATACTGCGTCGAGTGCAGTCTGAAGGCTGGTTTCCTCAAGATGGTAAGAAGCAAGAAGACGGCTGAGGTATTCCCGGCGACGTGCGTTTTACGGGATGAGGAAGAAACAGAGGCTGCCTGACCGGAATTGCCGCGGCACCACTCTCACCAGAAGAAGATGGTAGAAACTCGTCCCTGTAGCTCAGCAGGATAGAGCGGCTGCCTTCTAAGCAGTAGGTCGTGGGTTCGAATCCCTCCAGGGACGCCACTTTAGGCACAAATTGAGGCTGTCTTAACCTCCGAAAAGCGGGCAAAATCCCGGGATTTTTGCTTAAAAGACCAACTGCTTCGGCAAAAAACGGAGGACAAAATGACAGCCAAACTTCAGGAAGAAGTCAACCAAATAATTGAATACAAGAGCCGTGTCACCCGGCTCGATAACCTGATCCAGGGCTACCGCCTGTGTTCTTATATTCTAACTTCACCAAGTCCTGCATTTCAGCACCCAATTGATAGACGAAAGGCAAATTCACAATCTTCATGTGTGTTCCTGCGATATTACGAACAAACCATACTGTTTTCCGTATACTACTCCTTTCTACTTTGGTGTGTCAAAGAGATAACCGCCTAAAGTATTGACATTGGTTTAGTCGTAATATACAATGTCTGCATTGATGCGAGGCAGGAAATTCCTGAAGTGCTTCGAAGGCCCATTCTTTGTGGAAGCTTGTGTTCACCTTGCAGTAAAATAAACTTCCCTCGACCTTACGGTCGGGGATTTGAGTAAGGTAGCTTACATTTATGACCCGGCAAGGAGATCACGTTAGAGAGGAGTAAAGTAACTAGAAGCTATGGCATATAAAGATTTAAGGGAGTTCATGATTCTGCTGGAAAAGAAGGGGCTTCTAGCCAAGGTGAAGGCAGAGGTAGACCCGGAATGGGAGATAAACGGTGTTACTAAGAAGCTACAAGATACCTGGGGACCAGCGGTACTTTTTGAAAATGTCAAGCGTCACAAAGTCCGAGTTCTGTGTGGATTGATTGAGACCTTGGAACGCATAGCTTTAGCCCTGGATATAGACCCTGCCGATGCTGATGTAAGGAAGATAAGGGAAGAGTGGCTAAAGAGGATAGAGCACCCTATCCCACCCAAAATTGTAAAAAATGGTCCTTGTAAAGAAAACATCTTGCTGGGGGACAAGGCTGACCTCGATGCTATTTTCCCTCCGATTAGGTGGCATAAGGGTGATGGCGGCCCTTATATCGGCACTTTAGCGCCAGTGATAACCAAAGACTCCGAGACAAAAGTGCAGAATGCCGGGATCTATCGAATGATGGTAATGGCAAAAAACGAAACAGGCTTGTACCTGTGCCCCGGTCAGCACGGCTATCAACATCTTCAGAAATGGTCGCTGTTATATCCAAGTAAACCTATGCCTGTAGCAGTTGCCATTGGCACAGACCCCGTCTATCTATTAGCAGCTGTGACAAAATTTAGACATCCTCCGGGCGAAGAAGCCTATGCTGGAGGCTTGAGAAAAGAACCGGTAGAACTGATTAAGTGTGAAACCTGTGATCTGGAAGTACCAGCTACCGCAGAAATTATATTAGAGGGAGAAGTATACCCTGAAGAGCTAAAGCCAGATGGCCCCTTCGGTGAATACACCGGTTATTTAGGCGGAGTCACCACGGTCAACGTGTTTCACTTGAAAGCCATTACCCATCGAGACAACCCAATATTTCAGGGAACAAGATGCGGGCGGCCATGGGAAGCTGGCATTTATTCGCCAACGGTCATGGAATGTGTCGTCTATTCAAGGCTCAGAAAACTCCCTGGAGTGGTAGACGTTCATGTGCCTCCTAGTGGTTGCTATT
Organism: Chloroflexota bacterium; assembly: GCA_016202545.1. Taxonomy (GTDB): domain Bacteria; phylum Chloroflexota; class Dehalococcoidia; order Dehalococcoidales; family JACQON01; genus JACQON01. The sequence goes on along the minus strand of JACQON010000007.1, from coordinate 9,329 downwards.
TCAAGCTGATTATCTCCCTTAGAAAGTCTTGGCCCGGTCACGTGAATGAGATTATCCATGCGGTTTGGGGTGACGCTGAAGCTGCAAGTTTCTTTAAAAACGTTGTGGTGGTAGATGAAGGAGTAGATGTGTATAATCCGGTCGAAGTTGAATGGGCAATAGCCAACCATGTCCAACCAGATCGAGATATAGTCATAGCTCCTCGATGTCCCGACATAGGATTGGATGTGTCTCAACCTTATTCCAAGCGTTACTTGACAGCTAAATGGGGGATAGACGCCACGATGCCTGTTGAGGAATATAAAGCCGAGGGAACGGAACCGCCACCGTTATGTGATGACCCTGACATTAAGGCGAAGGTGGAAGCACAATGGGAGAAATACGGCATAACCATTTAGAAAAGGCTGACAGAGAGAAAAATCTCAACTCAAGTGATGAGTTTAGCATATGTGGGAAAGCATCCGTCGAGAGAAGACAAATACAAGAAAGATGCCGTTGCTAAATATAGGGCGTTTAATCCACACCCTTAATAAGTAGAACTGTTTCGGAGCAGAAGGAACAAGGTGACTTGGAGACCGCTGACTATTGGGCTGGGACGAGAACGCGTGTGACGAGGCAAATATATGGCGAGGCTGGTGACATGGTTACTCGCTGCAATCTCCCTTGAACTGCTAGATATTTTGTACAGCCAGGTCGCGTGTTAAGAGAGGGGTTATAGCCCTGTTATCTACAGGGTGGTAACCTTTGAAACTGCTCGCAAGAGGTATCTGGATGCAGCGTCATGCAGAAGTGGTAGTTTTGGGAGCAGGGATAGCTGGACTTTCCACGGCGTATTATTTGGCCAAATTGGGGAGGGGAGATGTGGCGGTTGTGGAAAAGGGAGAGGTGGGCTGTATGGCTTCAGGAGCAAATGCCGCCGTGATAACCTCGATGTCGTCACTTTGGGAGAGCAGGGCCATGTTCGCCTTGGGTAAGGTGAATATAGACGAATATGAGCGTTTCAACGAAGAATGGGGACGCGATTTGGAGTTTGAGAGATGCGGATACCTTCCATTGATCGAAACCGAGTCTCAATTGGAGGAAAGGAAAGCATCTGTTGAGGCTCGACTCAAAATGGACGTGACTGGCTTAAGGCTAGTACAGAGAGAGGAACTCCTGGAATTGGAGCCAAATGTAGCCCCGGACCTGTTTGGGGCGGAGTTTCGTACCACAGATGGCCACATAAATGTTTTGTACCTGATGTGCGCCTTGGCTGATAAGGTGAGAGAGATGGGAGTCCACATTCATGAACATACTCAGGCTGTGGATATTAAGGCCGAAAACGGACAGGTAAAATCTGTAATCACCACCAACGGTGAGATAGGGACAAAATATATTGTAAATGCCTGCGGGGTTGCCGCACCAGCCATTGGAAAGATGGTGGGCATAAAGATACCGATTATCGCAAACAGAGAGCAGTTTCTTGTCACCGAGGAGGTTCAGAACCTGATAAGAAGGCCGATAATAAGCGTTTCCTACTACAAGGACCTTGACAGGGCGGCAGCCACCGCAGAGACGGTTGCCTTTGCCGCTAACCCTCAGAAGAAAGGCAACCTGCTGATTGGAGGCATGAACGACTTCGTAGGGATAGACAAGAGAACAACTCTCAGGGCATACCAGGCCATATCTAAAACGGCAATGAGATATCTGCCCGTCTTGAAAAGCCAGCCGGTGCACATCATCAGGGGCTATGCTAATTACTATGTACATACTCCTGACGGCCAGCCTATTTTAGGGAAGGTTGATGACCTGGATGGGTTTATTATGGCGGGTGGTCTCAATGACTATGGCATGAGCGTTGGGGCTGGAGTGGGGAAATCAATTGCCGAGTTAATTTGCTTTGGGGAATCGTCCATCCCTCTTGAAGGGTTTAGATTGTCCCGGTTCCGATAGGATGGGAAGCAACGGTCCTAATTAACGAGTTCCAGGGAATATGATGTTTGAGCATATCATTAAGAATCGTAAGCGGCTTTCGCATGCAAGTCAAGGCCGTTTTCTTTGTGTTAAGGCTTCTTTAAGTGACCGAAAGTAGAGATGCCGCAAGGTAAAAGGAGGAACGAAGTGGAGAAGATAGACCTATCCGTAGAGATGGGAGGAATAAAACTGAGGAATCCGCTGATAGTTGGGGCCAGCGATATGACTGCTGACCTTAGAGGTATTAGACGGTGCGCTGAAGGCGGAGCCGGAGCTGTTGTCATGAAATCGCTGTCTACCAATCCGCTATCCAGAACGAGGACATGTCCCCATAATGTAGCCCTCGACCGCTTTGGCAAGGGTCTACAAATGGGGGTGTGGGGTGGCTCCGAAGGTTGTTCAACGCTGCCTGTTGAGGAATGGGTGCGAAAAGTCGGCACCGAGGCGATTAAGGCCTGTCATGACGCCGGAGCAAAATTTATCGCTTCGATGGCAGTGGAAATGAGTGATGATAGGCAGGCTTTGCTTGACCTGGCGAAGAGGATTGACGAACTGGAACCCGATATCATTCAGGTGCTGTGGTATGGTTGTCCAAATGAGGCGACATTACCCGAGGCGGACGAAATCCTCGCACTGGAAAGTGAATTGATATGGGCTATAAAACGAGCAGTAAGCGCCCCGCTCAGCGCCAAGCCCAATACACATGTCTACCCTCATCTTCTTGCCGAAAGATGCCGGGGATATGAGAAGGCGGGAGTTTCCAGCATCTCGCTTATGATAGCACCTCTGGGGATATTCGTTGATGTGGACAACGAGGACTTTTTCGGCCTTCCTCTGCTGTGGGCTATGGTAGCTGGCAGGTCGGTGATACCAGAGATGTCAGCCAAACTGGTGACGCTGAAGCAGGCCGGGATTAGCTGCCCCATTTGTCCCTCAGGTGGTGCCTGGCAGTGGCGGGATATCGTCGGATATATGCTCTTGGGCGCGGACGTCGTTGAGATATGCAGTGCCGTGCATTTCAAAGGTCCAGAGTTACTTCAGCAAATTGCACAAGAAATCGAAGATTGGATGATGCAGAAAGGATACCGTTCAGTTAATGAGTTCATTGGCAAGCTGCTACCAAGAGTACAGAAGCTTGAGGATGTTGTGCCAGAAACTTATCCAGTTCCATCACCAATTACGCCGAGGATTGATTACGACTTGTGCAACTTATGCGGCGTGTGTGTCAATTCATGTGTCTACGGAAGCATAGAGAGAATAGATAGAGAACATGGGCGAGTGGTCTTAAATAATGAGCTTTGCTGGGGATGCGGGGTTTGTGTATCGCAGTGTCCCAAGTATGCCATGAAGCTGGTAGATGCATCCGGTGTTGTTTACTGGGATGGCCATGGCTCGGCGAAGCTTTGGTTACCGCCAAAACAAAGAGCGATAAAACGCGGGTGACGTCGCCAACAGCTCTGGAGAGCTTTAAGCTGGTGGATGAAAATAGTTTTACTAAGAGAGGAGGCAACAAATTATGGCGTACAAGGATTTAAGGGAATTTATAGCTTTGCTTGAGAAGGAAGGACTTTTGGCGAGAGTGAAAGCGGAAGTAGACCCGGAATGGGAGATAAACGGTGTCACCAAGAACCTGCAAGAAGCCGCTGGCCCGGCAGTGCTTTTTGAAAATGTTAAGGGCCATAATGTGTCAATAGTATGCGGGATAATTGGGACACCTAAACATCTGGCGCTAGCCTTGGAGATGGATGCTTCTGTCAGTGAGAAGGAAATAACGGAAGAATGGATAAGGAGGACCGAGCACCCCATACCACCCAAATTGGTTAAGACCGGGCCGTGTAAGGAAAAAATTTTAGTAGGGGGAAAAGCCGACCTTAACGCTATCTTCCCTCCGGTGAAATGGCATAAGGAGGATAGAGCCCCTTTTATTGGCACTCTAGGATTGCAGGTAACCAGAGACCCGGAGACAGGGGTGCAGAACACCGGTATCTATCGAATGATGGTGAGGACGAAAAATGAAACCAGTCTACTTATGTGCCCTCACACGCATGGTCTGCAACATCTTCAGAGGTGGCAGCGCTCATATCCGGGTAAACCTATGCCAGTAGCAGTTGTATTTGGCCCAGAGCCCTGTTATCTGCTTGCGGCCGGGGCAAGGTTCAGGCATCCTCCCGCTGAGGATGCCTACGCGGGGGCATTGAGACAAGAGCCTCTGGAATTAGTTAAGTGTGAAACCTGCGATTTAGAGGTGCCAGCCACCTCAGAAATTATATTGGAGGGAGAGGTGTACCCTGAAGAGCTAGAGCCCGATGGCCCATTTGGGGAATATACCGGTTTCCAAGGTGGGGCACAACACGCCAATGTGTTTCACTTAAAAGCCATAACTCACCGAAATAACCCCATATTTCAGGGAACGAGAGAAGGAGCACCTAAGGGCAGGGGATGGGTCGAAAGTGGCCTCCTCTGGATTAAGGGGGAGGAGTATCTTCTCTACAAAGCGTTAAAGAAAGTTGATGGGGTAGTAGATGTTTCTGTGCCTATCTGGAGCAGCGGCTTCCACGCCATTGTTTCCATAAGGACATTAAGGCGAGGGCAACCCCTCGAGATAATGCAGAAGATTTGGTCCGACCCTGAATTTGGTTCCCTCATTAAACATGTCATTGTGGTAGATGAAGGTGTTGATGTTCGGAATCCCAAAGAGGTTGAATGGGCAATAGCGAATCTTGTTCAAGGGGACAGGGATATATTGGTAATTCCGCGGTGTCTTGGTGAGAGCTTAGATGTTTCTCAGTCCTATTCCAAACGGGACTGGTTGGCTCACACGGGGATAGATGCAACCATGCCCATATACGAATATGAAGCCGAGGGAACAGAACCCCCGCCATTATGTGATGACCCCGATATTAAGGCAAAAGTGGTAGCGCAATGGCAGAAGTATGGCATAAACATCTAAATAAATTTTGACGGTCTATGCCCTAACGGAGATACTCAAAATGCACTACGAAGATTTGCTATTAGAGAAGAAAGACGGGGTTGCCACTATCATTTTGAATGTCCCGGATAAGAGGAATGCTATCACCACGCAAATGAGAAAAAGCCTCATCTCAGCCGTGAGCGAAATAGCCCAGGACGACGCGGTTAGAGCGGTAATTATCACTGGTGCTAGCTCAGCCTTCTGCGCCGGGGGTGACATTCAAGCTCTGAAGGCTCGCATTGACGGCACCATGACAGCGGAGTCCCGCTATGAACGTCTCCGGCGCGTCGGGAACTGGATCGAAATCTTCCCCAGGTTGGACAAGCCAGTGATCGCAGCCATCAACGGCCCTGCTCTCGGTGCCGGTTTTTCCCTTGCTATGAGCTGTGATATCAGAATAGCCTCGGTCAAAGCGAAGTTCGGCTCAGCCTTTATATTACTGGGCCTAGTGCCCGATTGCGCTTTGACCTATTTTCTGCCCCGGGCAACAGGAATATCAAAAGCCCTGGAGCTGATGTTCACAGGCGTTACCATCGATGCCGAAGAGGCGAAATCATTGGGTATTGTAAGCCGAGTTGTTCCGCATGATGACTTGATGAAAACAGCCCACGAATTGGCAGCCAGGATTGTCGAACAAGCTCCGATTGCCATAGAGTTGACCAAGAGGCTCGTGTACAGGAGCGTCATTGACGACGCGGCTCGCCATATAGATTGGGAGACTTATGCCCAACAATTGTGCTGGCGGACTGAGGATTTTAAAGAAAGCGCACGTGCTTTCCTGGAGAAGCGACCACGGCCTTCGTTCAGGGGACGGTAAGCAGCAATTGCCGGCCCTTTCTTTCTATCTACAACAGTCGCCAAAGTGAGCCTTCGCGTGAGGTCAGGAAGTATATTTCCTTACCTTGATTGGGGTAACGAACACCCAGTTAGCAGGCAAACCAAGTACAGTTTCTTGACATTCGGAAACGGGGGCTTCAGTCTTGGCAAGGGTCAAGGTCGATGAGGGATGAAGATTACCTCACTGCCAGGTGAAACAAGAATCCGGATGAAATAGCTAGCCTAGCCAGGCAAGAATTAGCCCCCGGTACAAGGTGACTTCCAGCAAACGTTCAAATATCCCATAAACAAGCGCTGTAGCGAGAATGGCAAAGACGATAGTTTGTAGCCATTTTACACCATGCAACTTCATGTAGGTAAGAGCAAACAGGGGAATGGCTATTAGAAAACCCAGTAAGTAAATGGATAGCGAAAATGCGACTACCCACCCAATACTAGGTAAATATCCACGCAAGTCATCCTTTGCCTCTTCACTTTCATCAGCTTTACCTGGAGTTACAATTTTCTCACGCCCATCTCTCACCAGGATGTCCTTCAATAATCCTGTCACCGCTAGGGCAAAAACAGCACCACCAATGACCATGGGGAGCAGCTTGGCTGTAAAGTATTGCATGCTTAGCGATGCGATAATAGCTGCCAGCATCACTCCCGCAATTACCATCAGAAAGTAGGTATTGCCTCTTAGCTTCACGCTCCTTTGACTCCGTGCTTAAAACGCCGCTGTAATAGAGAGCCCATGGGTCTATAGGTAAAAAGCACTAGCAGAATAAGGATTAGGGTCAAACTAATAGGCCTCACAAAAAATAGCGGGCCAGATATTTGCAGCGCGACAAAAAGGTATTTTTCGAAGAGAGGCCCTAGAATATAGCCAAGAAATAGCGCTGCCCGGCTATAACCGTATTTGTTCATGGCCAGGCCCAGCCCGGTGAAGACGAGAGCTATAATAACATCACTGAACCGCTGTTCTTGAACGAAGGTGCTGACAAGGATTATAACCAAAATCGAAGGAACCAGGATGCGGACAGAAACCAGGGCTACCTTAGCCAGATATGGTGCCGCCAGGAGACAAATAAGGGCACCTATGACATTACCAAAAATGACAACTAACAGCAGAGTGAGTGATAGGTCAAGGTGGTCTATCATCATCTTCGGGCCAGGTATAAGCCCCAGCATTAGAAATGCCCCAAGGAGTATAGCCATGCTAGCACTGCCGGGTATGCCGAGAGCCAGAGTAGTCAGTAACGCCCCGCCTTGAACGGCATTGTTAGAGCTTTCTGGGGCAATAACACCTTCAACAATGCCGGTGCCAAATCTCTCGGGATGTTTTGAAGCCCGCTTGGCCTGACCATAAGCAACGAAGGGAGCGACTCCGATGCCTATCCCGGGGATGACCCCCACGATGTAGCCAACCATAGTCGAACGCAGCCACAAAAGCCAGTGGCGAAATACATCCTTTATCCCCTCCAGCACCTCCCGCATTCCTTTAATTACCACCTCTGCCTTAGCAATGTTACCACCCTTGGACGCTAATTCAATCATTTCAGGGATGGCATATAATCCCATGGCAAGAGGAATCATACCAATGCCCTCGTAAAGGTAGATACTGCCGAAGGTAAAGCGTGGCACCGCACTTATCAGTTGTACCCCCATGAAACCAATCATCAGGCCCAGTCCGCCACTAATCAGGCCCTTGAGCGTCGAGCCTGTACCCAGAACACCAATAAATGCTAGTCCCAGAAGAATTAAAAAAACCATATCGGCGGATGTAATGGCCAGAATCATGGGCAATATTAAGAATACCATCCCCAAAGCAAGCAGCCCCGAAAAGACGCCCCCCATTACCGAGGATGTCAGTGCTGCCCCCAGAGCGCGACCAGCTTGCCCCTTCTGGCTCATCGGATAACCGTCCATGAGGGTAGCTATACTGGCCGCCTCTCCTGGTATGTTTAATAAAATAGCGGTTATTGAACCAGCAGTCACCGCAGTACTACCAAGCGCTACCAAAAAGGTCAACGCATCTTCAGGCCTCATCACAAAAACAAAGGGCAAAAAGAGAGCCATTCCCAGCACCATACCAATACCGGGAAGAACACCAATGATAAGCCCAACGATAGACCCGGCAAACAAGTAAAGGAGAACGCTTAGGTGGCTAAAATTCTGCAAGGCATCAACAAACGCTTCTAAACCTATGGCTTCCCCCTTGCCCTAACATCCGCCAAGCGCCGCGGCGAGCCTGCTCGTGGCGCCTGGTGAATGTTAGATTAACATCGCGTGACGGTCTGCTCGACAAAATATCTAATTACTGAAGTGCCACATACTTATTTGTGATTGCTAACAGCATATCAGTGTATGTCTTGGGGAAAGTCTTCACCGCATTTATTACTGCGGTATATTCCTCACCGCTGACCTGTTCATATCCCTTCCACACATCTTTTGTTAAGCTCTTAAGTCCTGGCAGAGCGACAACTTTGGCAAAGGCTTCACGCAAAAACTTAATCCTGTCCTCGGGCACCCCTGGCGGCGTAAACATAATCTTACCGCCTTCACCGACGCCGACATAGAGCTTTAACAGGGTCTCCTGCTCCGGAGAGAGCTTCACTAACTCGACAAGGGCAGGTGAATCAGGAACCCATTTGCTTCTCACAAAGTCAACAACAACAGGGGGTGGACTGATGAAGCCCGTTGCTAGCTGCATTACAGCGGTTCCAACTGGCGTCGTATAGCCAGCTATTTCGCCCCTGCCAATAGCGAGCACTATGTCCGCAGCGCTACCCATACCGCCAACTATTTTGGCATCTTTAAGACCGAAAAGTTCAATGATGAGCGCCATACCCTGCGTAGCGGCATCAGTCGAACCGCCAAAACTACCAAACTTGAGCCCGCCCAGCTTTTGTAATTCCGCCATTGACTGGGGTAGTTTTGAACCCACGACCAGAACCCGGGGCTCCTTGGTGATTTGCCCGATGTAAAGGAACTTATCAATCTCATACTCTACTCCGGGGTCTTTAAGAAGCCATGGCATGTTATTAGCGCCGACAGTATTTACTCCTAGAGTAAGCCCATCAGGCTTCGCCGTTTTATACAACTGATTAAGGCCCAATAAGCCACCGCCACCGACGACATTTTTAACTACCATGGCACCACCGGTAACATCTGACCAGAAACTGGCAAAGGCCCGTGCGGCGTAATCGATGCCACCTCCCGCTCCCCAGGGAACGATGATAGTTACCGTCTTATTCTTGTAAAATTCCGCGGCGCTCTCCGGTGCCGGTGTTGGCGTAGGTGTAGGGGTGGGAGCTGGTGCTGTTACCGTGACTGTTGGTCCCGGGGCTGTTACTGTTGGCGCGGGAACTGTTACCGTTGGCGCAGGTGCGCGGGCGCAACCAGCGCCGATAGCCAGCAAGCTCAACATCAACCCCAGAAAGACTGATATTACTCTCCGCATTTGAATGCTCCTTTCAACTGATTTTTCCCGTGGCATTACCGAACTTAAAATTCACACCCTGTCTTACCCCCTTTAAGTCAGATTCTCAGCCAGCAAGTTGCCCGATTACAGTTTAATTCTTTG
>JACQON010000008.1 GCA_016202545.1 Chloroflexota bacterium | reverse complement strand
GCGCAGCAACAAGGAGGCGCAACCGGACCCCCATTCACAACGTGTTCCGATTATCTGGAGGAATCGCGGGGTGGCCACACACGTTCCCAACCCGAACACGGAAGTGAAACGCCCCAGCGCAGACGATACTGAAGGGGCAACCCTTCGGGAAAATATGTCATCGCCAGGAGGCTTTGACGTTTAAGCTGGCTTGTTTTATAATTAAAATAAAGTATAGAATAGATGCGGACGGGAAGATGCGCTTAGGAGAAAGCCATGGCCAGCCGATTTGAGAAGTTTTCGGAGCGAGCCCGCAGAGTGTTAACCAGGGCCCAGGAAGAGGCGCAAAACCTCAACCATAACTACATTGGCACCGAGCATATCCTGCTGGGCCTGGTGCATGAGGAGGAGGGAGTAGCCGCCAGGGTCCTGGTGGAGCTTGGCACGAGCTTGAGCAAGGTACGCTCCACCCTGGAATTCACCATGGGACGGGGCGACAAGCCAAGCGCCGGCGAAATTGGCCTTACTCCTTCAGCCAAAAAGGCTATTGAACTGGCCATAGATGAGGCGCGCAACTTCGGCCACAATTACATCGGCACTGAGCACCTGATGTTGGGGCTGCTGCGCCAGGGAGAGGGCATAGCTGTCAGCGTGCTCAATAGCTTTGGCATCACCCTGGAGCGCACGCGCAACGAAATCAATAATGTCCTCAGCCGGGGTACGACCCGGGCCAAGCTGGCTCGTTCCCAGAGCCGTACGCCAGCCCTGGACCAGCTAAGCATTGACCTCACCGCAGCCGCACACAGCGGCAAGCTTGACCCGGTTATCGGCAGAGAGAAGGAAATCGAGAGGGTGGTCCAAATACTGAGCCGCCGCAGGAAGAACAACCCTGCCCTTATCGGCGAGCCAGGGGTGGGCAAGACAGCCATTGTCGAGGGGCTGGCGCACCGGATTGCCGCCGGCGATGTCCCGGAAACGCTGGAGGGAAAACGGCTGGTGACGCTGGATATAGCCGCAGTCGTTGCCGGAACCAAATACCGTGGCGAGTTTGAAGAGCGGCTGAAGAAGATTATCGATGAGATAAAGACTTCAGGCAACTGCGTGCTGTTCATTGATGAGTTCCATACCGTCGTCGGTGCCGGGGCCGCTGAAGGCGCCGTTGACGCCGCCAGCATCCTCAAGCCGTCGCTGGCGCGCGGTGAGCTGCAGTGCATCGGGGCCACCACACTGGACGATTACCGCAAGTACGTGGAGAGAGACGCAGCCCTGGAGCGGCGCTTCCAGCCGGTGCTGGTGGAGGAGCCATCCGTAGAGGAAAGCATTGCCATCCTGCGCGGCATCAGGGAGCGATACGAGGAGCACCATCAGTTGACCATAACTGATGAGGCGCTGACCGCAGCCGCTAACCTGGCCGCCAGGTACATACCTGACCGCTTCTTGCCTGATAAGGCCATTGACCTGATTGACGAGGCGGCATCAAGAGTCAGAATCAGGCACCGGACAGTGCCTGTCAGCCTGAAAGAGGTCAAGCAGGCTGAAGACAGCCTGCGCCGGGACAAGGAGGCTGCCCTGGCTACGCAGCAATACGATTACGCCGCCGAGTTGCGTCAGCGGGAGCTCCAGCTTGAGGAAAAGATAAAGCACATGGAAGAGCAGTGGCGGACGGAGCGCGGCCAGGAGAAGCCGGCGGTGACTGCCGAAGATATTGCCGAGGTAGTCAGCATGTGGACGGGCATCCCGGTGGTGCAGTTGCGCGGTGATGAGACCGCCCGCCTTCTCCAGATGGAAGAGGTATTACACAAGCGTATTATCGGCCAGGAGGAGGCGGTCAATGTCGTGTCCAAGGCGGTGAGACGGGCCCGCGCCGGGCTGAAAGACCCCAGGCGTCCCATGGGCAACTTCATCTTCCTGGGCCCGACCGGCGTCGGCAAGACAGAGCTGGTCAGGACCCTGTCCGAGTTCATGTTTGGCAGCGAGGACGCTCTAATCAGGATTGATATGTCCGAGTTCATGGAGAAACATACCGTCTCCCGACTGGTTGGAGCGCCGCCGGGATACGTTGGCTATGATGAGGGCGGACAACTAACCGAGGCGGTGAGGCGCAAGTCATACTGCGCTATCCTCCTTGACGAGATTGAAAAGGCCCATCCCGATGTTTTCAACATCTTGCTCCAGATATTTGATGATGGTCACCTCACCGATGCCAGGGGCCGCCGGGTCGATTTTCGCAACAGCATCGTGGTCATGACCAGTAATATAGGCGCCGAGCTTATCAGGAAGGGCACCGCCCTCGGCTTTACCTCCCGCAGCGATGAGGTCAAGACCCAGGAGGAAGCCTACGAGCACATGAAAGAGAAGCTGCTCGGCGAACTGAAGAAGACCTTCCGGCCCGAGTTCCTCAACCGGATTGATGCCGTAGTGGTATTCCATCCGTTGAGCAAGGAGCACATCAGGAAGATAGTTGACTTGATGCTGAACCAGGTAGCCAAGCAACTGGCTGAGAAGCAGGTGAAGCTGGAGGTAACTGACGCGGCTAAAGACTTCCTGGGTGAAAAGGGATACGATGAGGTCTTTGGCGCCAGGCCGCTGCGCCGGGTCATCCAGGAGATGGTTGAGGACAACCTTTCTGACGCCTTGCTCCGCGGTCAATTCCGTCCCGGAGATACAGCGGTAGTCGACCTGGAGAACGGTGAGATAGTGGTGCACCCGGCGCCCGTGGAAGCCTTGCTGGGCGATGACCAGCGCTAAGATATGACCTGGCAAAACCCAGGGTGATGGTTAGAGGGCGGGGAAGCTGAAAAAGTGAAACCGCCCTTTTCGTTCGTAAGCCGACAAGGTATCAAAGAGGTGCCGGCCAATAGGGCCTGCGCCATGCAGTGAGACCAGTGAGGTAAGGAAAGGAGCCCCGAGATTGGCACAGGAAGTTGTTGAGGTCCCGTTGACCGGAACGGTCATCAGTGTAAATGTTAAAGCGGGTGACGAAGTCAAAGAGGGAGACATGCTCTGTATACTGGAATCGATGAAAATGGAGAACCCCATAGTGGCCCCGGTGGATGGCGCCGTTATCAAGGTCGAGGTAACTGCCGGGCAAGTGGTCAAGCCCGGCCAGACCATAGCTGTTATCGAGTACCAGAGTTGAGATAGAATGCTGGCCAGGTCCTTAGTGTTCATGTTAATAACGTTTGGCCTCACCATGGCTGTTGCTTTCTTCGTAGCCGCTATTGTCAAGGTCATCGCCATAGTTGTCCAGAGGGGCAAAGGAAGCAGCGCGCCCAGTAGCCCGAAACAATAAGCGCCGGAGACGACTGGACAATGATAACTTTAGAGTTTTTTCAGGGCATTTATACGTTTTTCCTGGTCGCGCCCGAGGTTGCAGTGACCAGGCTGTTCCTGATTGGCCTGGGCTTCCTGCTTATCTACCTCGCTTACAGGAAGGTGCTGGAACCACTGCTGATGATACCCATGGGGGTCGGCATGCTGGCAGTGAACGGCGGGCTTATGGTGATGGAAGCCGGCAGCCTGGGCAACCTGTTCGTAAACCCGCTTGCGAGCAACATCGAAGAGCTGATGTACTTCTTGCAGATAGACTTCCTCCAGCCGCTCTACACCTTCACTTTCAGCAACGGCCTTATCGCCTGTCTGGTCTTCATGGGCATCGGGGCTATAACTGACATTGACATCCTCCTCGCCAAGCCGTTCATGAGCTTTTTCCTGGCGGTATTCGCTGAACTGGGCACCCTGGCTACCTTGCCCATAGCGCTGGCGCTGGGCCTGCTGCCCAACGAGGCGGCGTCGATTGCCCTGGTTGGCGGGGCAGATGGCCCCATGGTCCTCTATGGTTCCATCATGATGGCCAAGGACCTTTTCGTGCCCATAACCGTGGTCGCCTACGTCTATCTCAGCGTTTGCTACGCCGGATACCCATTCCTGGTAAAAATCGTGCCCAAGCACATGAGGGCCACGGAAATGGACTTCCGCAGCATACCGACGGTATCTCCGGGGGCGAAGTTCGCCTTCGCCATCATCGCCACCGCCATCCTGTCGCTGCTGTTCCCGGTGGCTGCTCCCCTGTTCGCCTCCTTCTTTCTCGGCCTGGCCGTTAAAGAGGCGGGGGTGACCAGATACGTGGAGTTCCTGTCCGGCCCCCTCCTGTACGGGTCAACCTTTTTCCTCGGCCTCACCCTGGGGGCCCTCTTGGGCGTGGATACAATACTCAACCCGAAGGTGCTGCTGCTCCTGGTGCTGGGACTGATAGCCCTTCTCCTCTCCGGCATCGGCGGGCTGGTCGGCGGTCTGCTCTACCGCAAGATAAGCAAAGAGCCGTTCAATCCACTGCTCGGAATTGCCGCCGTGTCATGCGTTCCGACAACCGCCAAGGTGGCGCAAAAATGTGCCTTCCAGGTCAATCGCAAGGCGATGATTCTGCCCTTTGCCATGGGCCCATGCGTTGCCGGCGTAATTACTACCGCCATCATAACCGGGATTTACATTACCGGTATCGGCTTCATTGGCTAGTGTACTGTCAGGTTCACTACTGAACCGATTACTGCTTCAGCACACATTACCCTTTACTGACGACCTCATCCCCCGCCTGCCAAAGCCTTGTGCGGCGGGCAGGCCTTAATTCCCTTCTCCTAAAAGGAGGAGGGAAAGAGATTTAGAGAGGGGCTTCGCCCCTCTCTTTTGCTTAACTCCCTCTTCCCACTGGGAAGAGGGTAGTGAGATGGGCGTTCGCCTGAAGTCAGCCGATAACGTCCAAGCAGGCAGAGGCCGCATTTTCATAACAATGACCAGTATTCGTAACCAACCTCTCCAAGCTATTGACAACGGCGCACCCCCGTAGTATAACAGTAGAAAACGGGGAGGAGACCTGCCATGTCGCCAGAAATACGGGCCGCCGTCATGCTGCTGCATCTGATTGCCATGCTATTTATGGCCGCCCCGCTCTACTTGCTCATCATTGTCAATGAGCGTGGGCGTTTTGCTGTCCCGCCGGGGTATAACACCGACCGTTACCTGGAGAACATCATCAAGAGACAGCCAATGCGTTGCTATGCTTATATGGCTGTCATCCTCATCACGGGCATTCTGCTGACCTGGGCCCGAGGCTGGATATGGACAGACTGGGCGCTCATCTCCAAACTGGTTGTCTTCGCGTTGCTTCTCGGGCTGCTCAGCTATGTCCACTTTGGCATCCAGCCCCGCATCGAGAAGGTCCTGGCTGGATGTAAGCCAGGGGAAGAAGTTGCTGCCAGTGAAAGGCCAACTCTGGTAGCTTGGCGTCGGCGACGCAAGCGTCTGGCGGCTACCTGTCTTTTCCTGGTGTTGACAGCCCTCATCATGGGGGCGAGGGTTACCTGGGGCTATGCACCATGGCTGGTGGCGGTCTTCATGGCGGCGGCGGCGCTGTTTGCCTGGCGTGTCTACCGTACCCCGGTACGCTACGGCTGGTTCTAAAAATGCCGCATTTTCCGGCGCACTGCTAGGGGCATTGACTACGTTACGTGAATAGGATACACTGAAAGCAGGGACAAGCAACGCCGCACGGCGGATGATGACAACTAGCACGCTATCGGAGCCGCAAGAAGTGGACAAGTGGCTGGCTGGCACTTCAGGGAACAGCATAGAGAAATATCGGTTTATACCATAGGCCGCTGCCAGCAGGCAATGGTGACACTTATCACACGAGTGATGCCGGAGTAATCTATCCTGCTTGTTCCTGTTCTCTAAAACAGCACTAAAGTGCGTAAGCTTACTTGTCAGCCTCAGTCAAGGAAATAGGAAGGTTAGCTCAAGCTTGACAGGTGAGCAGAGGGGGAGAAAAAAGTGAGCATCAACTTTAAAGCGCTCCGCTCCCGCTTGGAGAGCGAACTAAAGCGTTTAACTGAAGAGCTGGAGCAAATGAAGACCAGCGTTCGCCCGTCTGACGAGAGGCGCGAAGGCAGCCCCTTCGGCAAAAGAGAGGAGGAAGCTTCGGAGAGCTTCGAGCTTGAGAAGCGGCTGGCCCTGGAGAAGCGCATCCGTGACCAGATGGCTGAGATAGAACATGCTTTGCAAAAATTCGAGCAGAACACCTATGGCCGGTGCGATAGCTGCGGTCAGCCTATAGACCCGGCCCGGCTGGAAGCCCTCCCCCAGGCGAACCTGTGTTTGAACTGCAAGGCCCAGCAGGCAAAGGATGCAAAAGGTAA
Organism: Chloroflexota bacterium; assembly: GCA_016202545.1. Taxonomy (GTDB): domain Bacteria; phylum Chloroflexota; class Dehalococcoidia; order Dehalococcoidales; family JACQON01; genus JACQON01. The sequence goes on along the minus strand of JACQON010000008.1, from coordinate 15,775 downwards.
GCCATCTCCAGTCTAACTGGCGGAACGCAATCTTTCTCCTCGTGGCGTTCTTGGTAGTCGCAGCCGACCAACTCAGCAAGACATGGATAAGGACAAACCTGGCTATAGGTCAATCGCTGCCGGAGACGGGGTTCTTCCGGCTGACCCACGTTAGCAACACCGGGGCTGCTTTTGGCCTGTTTCGCGACCAGTCCTTCGCCCTGACCATAATCGCGCTGATAGGCATTGTCGTCGTTCTGCTCTACGGCCTTTTCACCCACCGCCATTTTCCCTTTCTGAACGGCATGCTGGTTACCACCGCCCTTGGCCTGGCCCTGGGCGGCACCCTGGGCAACCTGATTGACCGTTTACGTCTGGGCTACATTACCGACTTCATTGATATTGGCATCTGGCCAGCGTTCAACCTGGCCGATTCTTCCATAGTCGTCGGCGTCGGCATACTGGTCTACTGCCTGCTCCTCTCAGCCAGAAAAGCCGGCTCATAAGACTACTCTGAACCTATCTCCCTACCCTCCCTTAGATGGTTATTGACTAAATAGAATGCCATTAACAAAAGAGAGCACCGGAGCATCTCCCTTTTTCAAAGGGAGAGACATGATATGAGCATGGATAAACGCGGCTTTATCGTAGATGTACCGGGGACCCGGCTGGACAAATACGTCAGCGATAAATGTCCGGAGCTGTCCCGGACTCACGCCCAGAAGCTCATCGCCGATGGCCTTGTCACCGTTAACGACCGCGTCGCCAGGGCCGGGCTTAAGCTCAGCGCTGGCGACAGGGTAGATGTCGCCGTTCCGGCACCGCCACCAGGCGCGCTTTCGCCGGAGGCGATTCCGGTGAACATCATCTACGAGGACGGCGACCTCCTGGTCATTGACAAGCCGGCCGGGCTGACCGTTTACCCTGCGCCGGGCCACCCCGACCATACCCTGGTCAATGCCCTACTGTCCCATACCAGTGATTTGCCGGGGGACCCGCTGCGGCCGGGAATCGTGCACCGGCTGGACAGGGATACCTCGGGGGTGATGGTGGTGGCCAAGAACAGCCAGGCCCAGCTAGACCTGATAAACCAGTTCAAGGGCCATTCCGTGACCAAAGTCTACCTGGTGCTGGTCAAGGGACGCCTCACCCCGCAGGACGGCGTTATTGAAGCGTCCATCGGGCGCGACCCCGGCAACCGCAAGCGCATGGCGGTGGTAGCCGGGGGCAAGCAGGCCCGCTCAAAGTATCAAGTAGTCAAATACATTGGCGATTATACCCTGCTTGAGGTCAGGCCGGAGACCGGGCGCACCCACCAGATACGCGTCCACCTCTCCGCCATCGGCTACCCGGTGGTAGGAGACGGGGTCTACGGGGTAAAGTCCCCCTTCCTGTCCCGCCAGTTCCTCCATGCCTCCCGCCTGGGCTTCAAGCACCCCTCCACCGGCCAGCACGTGGAGTTCAACGCTGAGCTGCCGGAGGATTTGGAGCAGGCGCTGAGGGATATTGGATAGAACTGCGAAGGGTGGTAGAATAAGCGAAGGGCGGATACTGATTTCGAAAGGATGATTCAATATGGGACGTGCCCCAATTAATCAACTGTACTACATCACCCATAAAGATAACGTGCCCTCTATATTACAGAGAGGGATTATGTCTCATGAAATGATTGTGTCGGAGAATATCCCATTTACGCCCATATATGATGCTCAAATTGTAAAAAAACGTCATGACATGAAGGTTCCTGATGGTAGGAGCTTATGGAGCTTTGCCAACGTTTATTTCCAAGTTCGAAATGCTATGCTTTACAGGGTAATCTTCTTTAGCGAGTCAACAGGCCTAAATGACATTGTTGTTCTTGCTGTTGGAGCCAATATCTTGAACAGGAATGATATTTTTATTTCTACAGGTAACGCTGCAAGTCAGTATTCAGACATTCTCCACATAACTAAGGGGCGGAAGCTTATTTCACAGATTAGGCGTGCCACTGATAAGGAGTGGTGGAAAGATGTGGATGGCTCAAAAAGAGAAATGATGGCCGAGTGTTTGGTTCCTGAAATCATACCACCAGAATTTGTTCGAACAATTTATGTAGCAAGCCATAACGCTGCAAATACAGTTAAAACAACGCTTGATCAATTGAAGCTCATAGCTACTCCTGAGGTAGTCCCTGAACCAAAAATGTTTTTCCAACCCTCGCGGAAAGAGACTCTTACCCCACGGCTTGCTGTTATTGACGGGGATATGTTCTTCTCTAGGATGCATACGCTTACCGTGAGTGTCAATTGTGTTGGTGTCATGGGGAAAGGGCTTGCCTCAAGGGTTAAATATCAGTTCCCTGATGTATATGTATTTTATCAAGACTCGTGTCGAAGCTATGGTCTACAGATGGGTAAACCTGTTCTTTATAAGCGCGAGGCTTCTCTTGATTACGAGTTGGCAGATGAACCTTCAACACTAACAAATGCTAATCTAGAGACGTGGTTCCTTCTCTTTGCCACAAAACAGCATTGGAGGCAGCGCGCTGACATACAAGGGATTGAAAAAGGCTTACAATGGCTTGTGGACAACTATGAAAAGGAGGGTATAAAGTCGCTAGCAATTCCAGCCCTCGGGTGCGGACTTGGTAGATTAGACTGGCACGACGTTGGACCACTGATGTGTAAATATCTAAGAACTTTAGATATTCCTGTCGAGATATATTTACCCGCGGAGAGAAAAGTTCCTGATGAGTTGACTTCAAAGGGCTTTTTGCTTCGCTAGGGAGAATTAATAATAACCCCCTGAGACCAGTGGCTAGTCTATAGATAGATTGATTTAAATGCCTAACATAGTCCGCGTCCGCTACGCCCCCAGCCCCACAGGGTATCCCCATGTGGGCAATATCAGGACGGCGCTGTTCAACTGGCTGTTCGCCCGCCACCACGGCGGCAGCTTCATCGTCCGCATCGAGGACACTGATGTCACCAGGAAGGTCGAGGGGGCGGTGGAGGCCATCCTGGACGGCCTGAGGTGGCTGGGGCTGGACTGGGACGAGGGGCCTGAGGTAGACGGCAAATACGGCCCCTACTTTCAGTCGCAGCGCCTGGAGCGATACCAGGAGGCCGCCCGCCGCCTGGCGGCGCAGGGAGATGCCTACTATTGCTACTGCTCCCCGCAGCGCCTGGAGGAGATGCGGGCGGAGCAGGCCAGGCGCAAGCAGCCGCCGGGCTATGACCGGCGCTGTCGCGGCTTAAGCCAGGAGGAGCGAGCCGAAAAAGAAGCCGAAGGCGTCACGCCGGTGGTGCGCTTCAAGACGCCGCTCGAAGGCCAGACAGGGTGCAACGACCTCATCAGGGGCGAGGTGGTCTTCGAAAACAACCTCATCGATGACTTCGTGCTGCTCAAGTCGGACGGCTACCCCACCTACCACCTGGCCAACGCCGTTGACGACCATTTCATGGAAATCAGCCACGTGCTCCGGGCCGAGGAGTGGCTGTCCAGCACCCCCCGCCACCTGCTCCTGTACCGCGCCCTGGGCTTTGAGCCGCCGCAGTTCGCCCACCTGCCCATGCTCCTGGGCACAGACCGCTCCAAGCTGAGCAAGCGGCACGGCGCCGTGTCCATCACCGAGTACAGGGAGCAAGGCTACCTGCCTGAGACCATGGTGAACTTCCTCGCCCTGCTGGGATGGTCTCTGGACGACACCACCGAGCTGCTCTCCCGCGACGAGCTGATAAAGAGCTTCTCCCTGGAGCGGGTCAGCCGGACTGCCGCCATCTTCAACCAGGACAAGCTGAGTTGGATGAACGGGGTATATCTCCGCCGCCTGAGCGCAGAGGAGTTCACCCGGCGCTGCCTCCCCTTCCTGGACAAGGGCCTGCCCGCGGAGGTAAAGCGGCCCCTCCCCGTTGACTACATCAGGCAAATCCTGCCGCTGGTCCAGGAGCGGGCCAAAACGCTGACCGAGGTAGCCGGGCTGGCCGAGTTTTTCTTCGTCCAGCAGCCCGACTACGATGCCAGCCTGCTGATAAGCAAAGGCATGAGCCGGGAGACGACCATACGAGCACTGGAGGCGGCGCGGCTCAAGCTTGAACCATTGGCCGACTTCGATGCCGGTCCGCTGGAGGCCGTGCTCAGACCCCTGGCCGAAAACCTGGGACTGAAGACCGGCCAGCTCTTCGGCGCGCTCAGAGTCGCCACCACGGGGCAGACGGCGGCGCCGCCGCTATTTCAGACCATGGTCGTGCTGGGCAAAGAGCGTTGCCTCAGCCGGGTTGAGGCAGCGCTGGAGAAGCTGGCCAGCCGCGCGTCATAGCCGCCCGAAACAGGAGCGGGTAGTTGCCGGCAAGGGAGATTGACTGGCTGGAACTGTGGCGGGAGCTCGCCACGCAATTCGACCGCGCTGCCAGAAGCGGGCCGGCGCGCAGGTATGAGTCCCATCTCCGCCAAAAAGGCTGGCAGAGGCCCGACCGGCTGCTCGACTTCATCCTGCAAAACACCGGCAGCCAGGATACGGCCATAGACGTAGGCGCTGGCGGCGGTCGGTGGGCCATCCCCATTGCCAGGATAGCCAGCGGCGTCACCGCCGTCGAACCTTCACCGTCCATGGTCGAGATGCTGCGGGAAAACATCGCCGCGGCCAGGCTGAGCAACGTTCATATCATCCAGGCCGCCTGGGAAAGCGCCAGCGTCGAACCGCACGATGTGGTTGTCTCCGCCCACGCTATATATGTCAGCCCTGATTTCGCCGCTATCATCCGCAAAATGGAGCGCCGTGCCCGGAAGAGGTGCTATCTCGCCCTGCGGTTGCCGCTCTATAATGGCATCATCGGCGAGCTATGCCTGGCTATCCGCGGGCACCGCCACGACAGCCCCAACGCCATCATCGCTTATAACGCCCTGTATTCCATGGGCATTTACACCAACGTCCTGATGGAAGAGGGCGTTTACCGCTGGACGGACTCCAGCTTCGAAGACGCCTTCGCCCGCGCCAGGCGCCACCTCCACCTTGGGTCATCCACAGCCCATGACGCGCTGGTACGGGATACCCTGGCCCGGCGGCTGACCTGCGCCGATGGCATATATACCTGGCCCGATGGTATGCTCTCCGCCCTGCTCTGGTGGAACCCTTCGCCGGATAAGTGAGATGTCTACCGCCGAGTTCGCCGCAAACCAGCAGACAGATGGCCCCCTGGCAGGCTACCGCGCCCTGGACTTGACCGATGAAAAAGGTCGGCTTTGCTCACGGATTCTGGCCGATATGGGGGCCGAAGTCATCCGAGTGGAAAAGCCAGCTCCCGGCCCGCCCGAAGGGAATTCAAGCTGGGAAGACCTGGGCAAACGCAGCGTCACCCTGAACATAGAAACCGAAGCGGGGCAGGAGATTTTTAACAGGCTGTCCAGGACGGCCGACATCCTGGTGGAGAGCTATCCGCCCGGCCACCTTGAATCACTGGGGCTTGACTACTCCAGCTTGGGACAGTTGAACCCCGGTCTGATTATGGCTTCCATCACCGGTTTCGGGCAGGACGGCCCGCACCGGGACTATAAGTCCTCCGACCTGGCAACCTCAGCCCTGGGCGGCCAGATGTACGTCTGCGGCGAGCCGGACATGCCGCCGCTCAAGCCTTTCGGCAACCAGGCGTACTACTGCGCCTGTCTCTTTGCCGCCACCGGCATTTTGCTGGCGCTGTGGCACCGGCACACCACCGGCAGAGGGCAGCACATTGATATTTCAATACAGGAATGCGTGGCGGCCACCCTCGACCATGTCCTGGTGCGCTATTTTTATGAAGGCGTGACGGCCAGGCGGCAGGGAAGCCGGCACTGGAACAGCGCCTTCCGCATCTTCCCCTGCCGCGACGGCCACATCCTGTTTTCCCTCTTCCAGCACTGGCAAACGCTGGTGGAATGGCTCGACGCCGAAGGCATGGCCGAAGACCTGACCGATAAGAAATGGGGGGACGGCGAGTACCGCCTGGGGCACACCGACCATATCGTTGAAGTCCTGGGACGATGGGCGCAAACACACACCGCCGCCGAGCTTGTGGAGAAAGGACAACTAATGCGCTTTCCCTGGGCAAAGGTCACATCCATACCAGAGCTTGTTGACAGCCCTCAACTGAAGGAGCGGGGCTTCTTCATTGAGGCGAGGCATCCAAAAACAGGGAGGAAATACAAATACCCGGCAGCGCCGTGTAAACTAAGCCGCTCACCCTGGCGCACAGGCGGCCGGGCGCCGAACCCCGGCGAACATAATATCGGCCGTATACCGTGGTGAGTTGGGACTATCGAAGGCTGAAATGACGGCCCTGAGCGAACAGGGGGTTATTTAATGGCTGGCGATGGCGCGTCTCCTCTGAGATTGTTTAGGAACTCACCCTGTCATTGCGAGGGCTTCAGCCCGAGTTCAGCCCGAGGGCGAAAGCCCGAAGCAATCTCGCCTGTTGCTCTGTGCGTTGCTAGAGATTGCTTCGCTAGGCTCGCAATGACACCATGAGGCTTCTGTTTTGGGATTGCTAAACGGCCTCCTCCTGTTATCCTTGACAAATAGCCTGTCTCGGTTCATAATTCGGGGAAATGAAGCCGCTCCGGGCAATAATAAATTCAGGAGGTGACGCAAGATGAAGTTCGACATGGCCAACCTCGACCGCAACCAGATACACGACTTGCTGCTTAGCGGCATGGCACCGCTCCCCGTGGTCCTGGTCTCTACCGTAGGTAAAAATGGCTCCTATAACGCCGCACCCTACAGCCTGGTCTTCCCCGTCTGCTATAAGCCGCCCATTATCTGCGTATCCTGCGGGCTGCGAAAAGGACAAAAGAAGGATACCGCCAGGAACATCGAGTCTGCCAAGGACTTCGTGCTCAATATCATGGACGAAACGCACCTCAAGCCCACCGTCCAGGCTTCAGCCGATTACCCCGCCGATGTCGACGAGATGAAAGAGGTCGGGCTTACCGCCGTCCCCTGCGACAGGGTGAAATCACCGAGAGTTGCTGAAGCCCAGGTCAGCCTGGAGTGCAAGCTGGTGCAGCGCATGGAGCTCGGGAAGGGAGACGCTTTCAGAAACATCTACTTTGGAGAAGTGCTCCTGGCGCACATAAAAGACGAACTCTGGGCCGGACATAAGGTTGAACCGTCCAAGCTAAAGTCGGTGGGGTACGTGGGAAATGAGACCTATTGCCGGCTGCGCGAATTTTTCACGGAAAAAGCCTCCGAGCTAAAACCGTGACCCATGCCGTGCCGGAGCGGCAATGAGCATTGTTTAACGCGTACCCGCTCTCAAACCGGAGGACTTGTTTGTATATCCGCCTGGTCGGGCCTGCGGCGGCATGACGCTTCCTCATGCAAGCAACAGGATGCCCGGTGTCTTCCGTCACCCTTCAGTATGCGTGTTTGCCCGCTTGCTGAATGAGGAAGGAGTAGGAAAGGGCTGAAGTCATAGGAATGGTCGGACTACTACTGGCCGTGCTCTCTGGGCTCTTTTTCTCTTCAGCCGCTATCCTTACCCGCAAAGGAGTCTACCACAGCGGCGAGTCCTTCACGGCTATCCCCATCTCCAATTTCGCCGGCATGGCGCTGTTCGGGCTAACCATCGTGGCTTCAGGCAATGCCGCACAACTGACGCTCGTCTCCTGGAAAGGACTCGGCTATCTGGTAGCCGCAGGAGTGGTGCATTTCATCATCGGCAGGCTGCTCTTTTATACCAGCCTCAGGCTCATCGGGGCTAACCGGACCAATCCCATTTCCTCCTTCAATATCCTTATCACTGCCATGTTGGGCATCGTGCTTCTTAACGAACCCTTGACCGGTTATCTCATTCCGGCACTAATTCTTGTCACCGCTGGAACAGTCTTCATCAGCAGGACCGGCGGAGCTGGCATGGGCACTCAAGCCATACCCAAACGCTCACTGGTCACGGGCGTGCTTGCCAGCCTGGGGGCAGCGATTTGCTGGGGCATTTCCCCTCTCCTGGTAAAGCTGGGTATACAGGAGGTCGCTTCCCCGGTAATTGCTACCTTCATATCATATACTGCTGCTTCCGTCATCGCCGCCGCCATGCTTATTCATCCGGCGAACATCCGGAAACTGCGCCACCTAGGCCGTAACTCCCTGCCCTACATCACCGCCGGAGGCGTCGCCACTGCCATAGCTCAAATAGTAAGATACATAGCGCTTGGCTTGAGCCCTATCAGCCTGATATCGCCGGCCAACTCTGCCGCCACCGTGCTCTTTGTCCCCCCGCTCTCCTTCCTGGTAAATCGGAGGCTGGAGTCCTTCACCGCCAAGATATTTCTGGGGACAACCAGCATAATAATCGGCGTCCTTCTCCTGTTCCTGAGCGCTTAGCCCCGCCGATTGTGCCCCGGATTGCCTGCTCGCCGGCGCTCCTCGCTTGACTGTTTGAATTAATAAGCAGTCTCCCGGCACGAGGCCGTTTACCAACCCCAAAACAGAAGCCTCATGGTGTAATATGCGAGCCTAGCGAAGCAATCTCCGATGAGGCACATAGTAGCGGTTGAGATTGCTTCGAGCTTCAGCCCGAAGGCTGTCGCCCTCGCAATGACCAGTGTCGGTAAACAACCTCAGGCACCACACACATTTGACAAAGACGTCCTGTCCAGATAGAATATCTTTTGGCCAACTACCTGGCTGCGGCCGATAGCCCGGTAGAGAAAAAGCGGTAAAGGAGAGAATCTATGACGGAAAAAAGGCAGATTCTGGTGGGAGAGGGGCTGTTTACCTGGCCCTCGGATAAGCCCAAGCTCATCGCCACCCACTGCAAATCCTGCGGAGACTACTTTTTCCCCAAGTCCTTCACCTGCCACAACCCCAAGTGCAAGGAGAAGCAAGTGGAAGAAGTGACCCTCAGCCAGCGAGGCAAGCTGTGGAGCTACTCAGTCCTGTACTACCCGCCACCACCACCTTTTGTCCCGCGCGACCCTTTTGAGCCCATTCCTATCGCCGAGGTAGAAATCCCCGAGGGCTTGAAGATTATCGGCATGATGGAAGGCATTAAACCAAAGGATATAAAGATTGGCATGACGCTGGAACTGACGGTGGGAACTCTCTACACCGACAAGAACGGGAATGATGTAATCGGGTGGAAGTTCACGCCGGTCAAAGCCTGAGGTCGGCGATTTAATACTGACAGGAGGAATGATAATGACACGAGTGGCTATAATAGGAGTCGGGCTGCACCCGTGGGGGAAATTCCCTGAAAAGCCGTGGACCCAGATAATGGTGGACACAGCCAGAGAGGCCCTCGCCGATGCCGGGGTAGAATGGACGGACATACAAACGTTGATAGCTGGCTCTCAGATATGGGGCGGCCGCAAGGGCACCTACGCTGGCAACTACTTCGCCGAGGTAATGGGAGAGACCGGCATACCCATCATTAACGTCAATAATGCCTGTGCTACCGCTGGTGCCGTGATGAGAGTGGCCTACATGACCATCGCCTCCGGAGTCGCCGACCTGGTCATGGCTGCCGGTGTGGATAAGTCGCCCAAAGGCTTCTTCCCCAGCCTGCCCGTGTACCATCAGGAGCCCATGCCCTCGGTAGATACTTTGCGGTGGAATATAGGATTGCCCAACCCCGTCTTCTGGGCTCTGGAGTGCCGCAGGAGGATGGAGCTATACGGGGTAACCGATGCCGACCTGGCTAAGACAAAAGTGGTCATGAGCAAACACGGGGTGCTGAATCCCAAGGCCAGATACCGGAAGATATTTACCGAGGAAGAGGTGCTCAATTCAGCCATGGTAGCCGACCCGCTGAGGCTTTATGAGATATGCGCCACCAGTGACGGCGCCGGCGCCGTGGTGCTGTGCAACTTACAAAAGGCGAAGAAATATACCACCAAGCCAATTATAGTGGCTGCCTCTTCTGTAGCCAGTGGCGTCTACGGCGACCCCACCGCCCGCATCCCTTCCCTGGGCATCAACCCCAAACCGGGCGTGCCCATCATCAGCGAAAGCTACGTGGCAGCCAAAGCAGCCTATGACCAGGCCGGCATAGGGCCTGAGGACATTGACTTTGTGGAGCTCCCAGACAACAGTGCCTGGCATCCCCTTCAATACCTGGAGACCATGGGCTTCTGCAAGGAGGGCGAATCGCATCTGCTGTTCCGGAAAGAGGAAACGCTGATTGGAGGCAAACTTCCCGTCTGCCCCAGCGGCGGCTTCTCCTCGTTTGGCGAAGCTACCATGGCCCAGGGATTCGTCCAGGTCTATGAGATTGTCAAGCAGCTCAGGGAAGAGGCCGGGGCAAGGCAGGTGAAAGGAGCCAAGGTAGGAATCGCTGAAGTCTACGGGGCGGCAGCCAACAACTCGGCACTGATACTGAAGAAGTAACCGCGCGTTTCGAGCCACAGAGAAGGGCATAGCTACTATGTGTAGCTATGCCCTTCTTTTCAGGTAAGTACGCCCTCGCTCAACAGCCCGACGAACTCCTCATCAGACATGCCCAGGAGCTGGGTGCACACATACTCACTATGCTCGCCCAGGCAGGGAGCGCCCGCGCTCACCTCCGATGGAGTCCGGGAGAGCTTGAACGATGGGGACTGGGCCATGTACTGGCCCATCTCGGTATGGTTGACGGGAACAAAGTGGCGGCGGTGCTTCAGCTGGGGGTCGTTGAGCACGTCCTTGCCGTCAGCGACCACGCCGGCGGCTATTCCATTGGCCTGGAGCAAGCTCATTATCTCCTCGGCGGCGTGGTCAACAGTCCATCCTTCGAGCAGCCGGTTAAGCTCGTCCTCGTTCTTCTTCCTGTCCAGCACGCTGGCAAACCTGGGGTCTCCGGCCCACTCCGGCCTGCCGATGACCCGGCAAAAGGTCTTCCACTCATCGTCAGTGAATATGCTTATGGCGCACCACCTGTCCTCCCCCTGGCAGCGATAGGCGGCATGCGGGGCAGCGCAGCAGTGGCGATTGCCCTGCCGACCGGCATCATGCCCGTTTACGCCGTAGTCCAGCAGCGCCGGGGCCAGGTAGTGAAGGCTGGCCTCAAACTGCGACAGGTCAATCCATTGTCCCTTGCCTGTTTTATGGCGCGTCTCCAGGGCCGCCATAATGGCAATCACTCCAATGGGAGGAGTCAGGTAGTCGCTATAGGCGGTTAGCAGCGGCGTCGGCCCGCGGTCAGGCCAGCCAACGAAGTGGTTAAACCCGATAAGACTTATCAACTCAACGCCAAAACCCACGCTCCTGGCCGCAGGCCCGGTCTGCCCCACCATGCTGGTGCTCAACATGATAATTTCAGGCTTGGTCTTGCTGATATCTTGATATCCCAGCCCCCACCGTTTCATCGTCCCCGGGCTGAAGCTCTCAATCACCACATCGGCCCAGGACATCAGCCTCCTGGCCACTTCCACGCCGCGGGGCTGGTTCAAGTCCAGGCTCAGGCCGTACTTATTGGTATTATAGTCGGCGAACAGGCCAGCGCGGTTCAGGCCGCGGACGCCGTCCTTCATGGGAGGAATCGTCCGGAGCGGGTCGGGGCGGGACAGCGACTCCACCCGGACTACCTGCGCTCCATGATGGGCCAGTATCATGCCGGTGACCGGGCCTACTACTACCCAGGAGAAATCGGCGACCTTGACCCCTTCCAGCGCCCGTGGTCTGGTCTCACCTTTATCGCTTTCCATCGGCACCTCTCTGGTCAGATGACATCGGCCTGCTTCAAAAGGCACAGCTCTTCACGGGAAAGCCCCAGCTCACCCCGGTAAATCTCCTCGTTGTGCTCACCAAGCAGCGGCGGCCGCCCGGGCTTTTTCCAGGCGACCTCTGAAGACTGGTATAACGGCCCGGGGGCGGTAATAGCGCCATCCATCTCAGGGCACTCCACCTCAACCCAGTAGCCCCTGGCCTTGAGCTGGGCGTTCTCCATCAGGTCCTTTGGAGTGTTCACCGGGAAGCAGGAAAAGCCCCTGGCCAGCGCCTCCCTCTGAATCGCTTCCTTGGTATGCTTCCTGAAGAATTCGCCGAAGAGCTTTGTCCAGCGGTTGTAATCTTCAATCGTTACCGCATCGTAGCCGATGTCCCCCCACTTTACATCCTTAAGCTCTCCGGCCTCCCCCTCGCTGTCCATCCACTCCACCACTGCCCTGGTGAACCTGCCCTCCCCACCCATGAACAGCCTCCATGAGATATAGCCATCGCGGCAGGACCATGTAAGCTGCACCTGCTTGCCATACCGGTCATAGTAGTTCCCCGTTCTCCTGAATACATATCCTTCCAGGTCCTGGTACATGTAGTAGCCCATGGTAGCGAAGGAAACGCTCTCTACCGCCGAAGCGTCAACATGCTGGCCCTGGCCAGTAAGCAGCCGATAATAGTGGGCGAGCATGGTGCCGGCGGCGGCATAGGCAGAGCCAACCAGGTAAGATTGCTCGCAGCCTCCGATGCGGAGCGGGGCCCGGTCAGGGTCTCCCGCCAGATACATTGAGCCGCTCAGCGCCGAAATCACGATGTCAGACGCCTTCCAGCCCCGGTATGGGCCATCCTGCCCGAAGGCGGTTACGGAGGTCATAATCAAAGAGGGGTTGAGCTGGCTGAGAGCGGAGTAGCCCAGGCCGAGCTCATCCAGGTATCCCGGCGGGAAGGACTCCACGACGAAATGCGCCCTCTTCGCCAGCCTTTTGAAGAGCTTCTGGCCTTCAACGGCCTCAATGTTCAGGGTTACGCCTCTCTGGTTGGCGTTATAGGCGAACCAGAACAGGCTTTTCTCAGGATGGGCATCATTGTGGAAAAACGGGTTTAGCTTCCGTGACGGGTCACCCTGCGGCGGCTCTATCTTGATAACATCCGCCCCCAGGTCAGCGAGGATTCGGGCGCAAAAACTGCCCCTGTCGTCGGTCAGATTAAGCACCCGGTAAGCACTCAGTGGCTGGATAGGGCCTTCTCCGGACGCTGAAGGCGATGGCTTCATATCGCTCATGTCTGCGGACGCCTTTTTTACTGCCAGAAACCCATGGGCTTTCCTTTGGGCATCTCCAGGACCCACCCGTCTATTCCCCCGGCCACCTTCTTCCGCCAGTATGCAGTATCGCCGAGATAAGACTGGGCAGCCCTGCCCCGCCTGGAGTAAATGGGCAGGACGCCTATCTCGCTGGTATAGCCCACGCCGCCGAAGACCTGGTGGGCGCGCCAGCAGGCATGCTCGTTTGCCTCGTTAGTCCAGGCTTTAGCCATGGCTACCTCCATATCACCGGGGAGGTCCTGACTCAACTTCCAGGCCGCCTGATAGGTCACCCACCGGGAGCTATCCACGGAGGCCAGCAGTTGAATGCAGTGCTCCTGGACATGCTGGTGGACGCCGATGGGCTGGTCAAACTGCACTCTGGTCTTGGCATAGTCAAGGGTCAGCTCCAGGACCCGCTGCCCGGCCCCCGCCATCTCAGCGCAGAGCATCACCGCTCCTCGCTGTATTGCACTGGCCGCAGGCGCCCACCCTTTGTGGAGCTGGCCAACCATGTTCTCCGCGGGAACCCTCACCTTATCGAAGACGACCTCACACTGCTTATTGTCACCGACCATCGTCTTGAGCAGGGTGTAGCTTAAGCCGGGGCTCCTGGCATCTACCAGGAACAGGGTAACTCCATCCGCAGGCTCAGCGCTGTCCCTGGTCCTGGTCACGCACAAAAGGCGGTCGGCGACGTGGGCATCATGGACAAATAGCTTGGTGCCGCTGATGATGTAGGCGCCTTTATTGGGGGTAGCCCTGGTGGTCACCCCGCTGGCATCCCAGCTGGGGTCAAGCTCAGTCAGCGCCAGGGCGAGTACCAGGTCGCCCTTTGCTATTTTGGGCAGTAACTCCGCCTTCTGCTGCTCGCTGCCTGTTTCCAGGATGAGCAGCCCGCACAGGATGACCGTGGAGAGATGGGGGCTGGCAAACATGGCCCTGCCCATTTCCTCGTAGAGGACAGCCATATCCAGAAGACTGCTTTCCGTACCGCCATACTTCTCGGGGAAGACCATCCCTGTCCACCCCAGCTCAGCTATCTTGCGCCACAGCTCCGGAGAGTAGCCTTTGTCGCCCCGCTCCACCTCCCTGACCAGGCTCTCGGTGCATGCTCGCTCCAGAAACTCGCGGGCCATCTTCTTCAGCATTTCCTGCTCTTCGCTAAGCGCAAAATCCATAGGTCGAACTCCTTTCGCCTCAGATACTCAGCGCAATAAATGCCTTGCCCTAGCGCTTCCTGGGCAGGCTAAGGCTCCTTTCGGCAAGGACAACCTTCAAAATCTCAGTGGTGCCTCCAGCGTGCAGGCTGCGTGCCCTCAGCCACTTGCGCAGCACCGCCCCGGCCAGTGGCGCCCACTTCGAGCCGGTCCGGAGCTGGCCGTGGAGGCCCATAATATCCATCATCGCCTTGCAGCGAGAGGTGGTGAATGTCCTGCGGAAAAAGGTGCTCAAATCGTAGTCCAGCGGCCCCATCTTCTCCTGCTCGCCCACCCGCCACACCGTGCGCCAGCTCGCCAGCCGGTTCACCTCTATCTCTACGGCCATCCGCGCCAGCGCATCACGGACCTCAGGGTTTTCGATGAGCGGCTTCCCATTCCGCTTGGTCTCCTTGCAATACTGGATGAACTCCTCGAGGTCGCGCTTATCCGATGCCGGGTTACCCAGGAAAGACCTTTCCAGCTGCAAGCTGGCCATGGCGTTATAGAAGCCGCGGTTTAGCTCGCCAATCATGCACTCCTTGGAGGCGCGCACATCGTCAAAGAAGAACTCCCTTTTGGTCTGGCCGCTCAGGCACTCCAGCGGACGGGATGATATGCCGGAAAGGTTGGCCGGGACCAGAAACAGGGTGAGCCCCCGGTGCTTGGGAGTGGTATCGGCGGTCCTGGCCAGGATGTAAAGGTAGTCAGGCTCGTATATCTCGCCGACGAACATCTTCTGGCCGTTGAAGACGAAGTAGTCGCCGTCGGCCACCGCGCGTAGCTGTATGTTCGCCTCATCTGAGCCGGCGTTAGGCTCGGTGAAAAGCTGGTCCCACTGCACCTTACCCTGTGCCACCGGCGGCAGAAACTTTTTCTTCTGCTCCTCAGTGCCGAACATCAGCACGGCCGGACCTGCAATCTCGCTGCCTACGTAGTTCGGCCAGTTCAATACCCAGCGCCCCAGCTCTTCCCGGACAATGCCCCTCTCCATCTCGCCCAGGCCCAGACCGCCGTACTCCTTGGGCCAGCCTGCGGCAATCCAGCCTTTCTCCCCCGCCTTTCTCTGCAGCTCCTTGCTGAAAGCAGCGCACTCCTCATTATGCGGGGTAACACCAAAAAAAACTCCCCGATAATCCTCGGGGAGTTCATTGACGATGAAGTCGTGTACCTCTTTTCTCAGCTTTTCCTGCCCTTCAGTGAAACCAAAATTCATCTTTAATCCTCCCTTCGATGAATGCCAGCGCCACCAAGAGCCAGCCCTTGAAAATGATATACTATCCCCGGGGAACTGTCAATCGTTTGACCGAGACTGTTCGGCAATTCACCAGACAGAGGTTCAGTATGTCATTGCGAGCCGAAGCCCTGAGCGAAGCGAAGGGGCAGCGAAGCAATCTCTGGTTAGGCACAGAGGAGCGGTTGCGATGTATGAAAATACGGTTTTCTCGCAGCCGTACCGACCTCATCCCCCGCCTGCCAAAGCCTTGTGCGGCGGGCAGGCCTTAATCCCCTTCTCCTTAAAGGGGCTTTGTATCAAAAGTGATAACCTCTGTGTCACCCTGAGCGTAGCGAAGGGTCTGGGGGTAACGTGGACTCCTCGTTTATGGTCTACCCCACGCCCAGATTCTTCGTCGCTTCGCTCCTCAGAAT
>JACQON010000006.1 GCA_016202545.1 Chloroflexota bacterium | reverse complement strand
CTTTGAGCCTGAAGAAGCGATGAGACCGGGGGCGCCGCAGCTACATGATGAGGCGAATAACATCCGCGAGCCGAAGCGGGTCCGTATCGGGGATATAGACACGGGTCTAAAAGAAGCCGAGCTTGTAGTCAAAGGCAGGTATCACACGACAAAGCAGGCGCATGTCTGCCTTGATACCCACGGCTGTATCTCCAGCTACGACCCGGCCGCGGGGAAATTGACGCACTGGACCACTGCCCAGTCCATCTTCTGGACCCGGCTCAGCCTGGCCGAAGCGCTGGATATGCCCGCTAGCAGGATAAGGGTTATCACTCCGGAGGCCATAGGCGGGGGCTTCGGCAGCAAATCGGGCACTTTCGCTTATGATATATGCGCCGCCTTGATGTCCAAAAGGCTGGGCAAACCGGTAAAGATGGCGCTGAGCCGGGAACAAGAGTTCCTGGCCACCAGGAGCCGTCATCCCTTCATCATAGAGGCGGAAGCCGGGCTGAGAAGAGACGGGACTATTGTGGCTTGGAGGCAGAGGACGGTACTGGACATGGGCGGCTATGCTGACCTGTCGCCGCGGGTGGCAATGTACAGCCAGGCTATGGCTCAGGGCCCATATAAGGTGCCTAATATATGGATTGACAGCTACCCGGTCTACACCAATAAGTCAATCTCCGCCGCATTTCGCGGGTTCGGCAATCCCCAGGCCACCTTTGCCAGGGAGTCCTTGATTGACATGGCTGCGGAGCAACTGGGAATAGACCCCCTTGAGCTGAGGTTGAAAAACATCATCAAGCCTGAAGACCTGCCCTATACCACCTCCACCGGGTTTGTCATCCGCAGCTGTGGCGTTGAGGAGTGCCTCAGGAAGGCGGCCGGGGCAGTGGAGTGGGGAAAGAGAAGAAAGCCCAACGCCGGCGCTGGCCTGGCCTGCATGATTACCTGGGGCGGCGGGGCAAAGACGGGAGACGCTGACTTCGGCGCGGCCCAGGTGGAGGTGGCCGCTGACGGCTCGGTAGTAGTACGGACCGGTAATACGGATATCGGGCAGGGACTGTATACCGTCCTGGCCCAGATAGCCGCCGAGGAATTAGGCGTGCCCATGGAGCTTGTGACCGTAGTGGGCGCTGATTCCGAGGTGACGCCGCCTGATATAGGGTGCTTCGCCAGCAAATCAGCCCTGGTCACCGGAAGCGCGGTGAAGAGGGCTGCCGGCGAGGCCAGAGAGAAGCTGTTCAGGGTGGCCGGGAACATGCTCGAGGTTGACCCGCAGGACCTGGTGGCCAGGCACGGCAGGATACACGTTAAGGACATGAGCCGGTCGCTGGACATAAAAGAAGTAGCCAACGCCGCCTACTTCACCAGCGTAGCCGGTGACGCCGGCCCAATCATCGGGCAGGGTCTGTGGGTCAGCCAGACGGAGCATCAAAGCGAGGATGGCTACGGGGACTTCGTGCCCGCCTACGGCTTTGGCGCCGCCGCTGCTGAAGTCGAGGTAAACCCGGAGACAGGCGAGGTGAAAATCACCAGGTACGCCACCGTCCATGACGGGGGCAGGATATTAAACGTCAGCATCATGGAGGGACAGCTTCACGGAGCGGCCAGCATGGGCATCAGCTACGGGCTGTTTGAACAGGGCCTGGTCTATGACAGGGAAGGTCGGCTGCTCAACCCGTCCATCCTGGACTATAAGGTGCCCACAGCCGCCGACCTGCCCGATATACTGTCCGCAAGCGTGGAGACCATTGACCCCGCCATCCCGCTGGGGAACAAGGGTTCCGGCGAGTCGGCACTGATAACCGCCGCCGCCGCCATCGCCAACGCCATCTACCACGCGGTGGGGGTGAGGATAACGGAGTTGCCGATAACGCCGGGTAGAATCCTGCGGGCGCTGGAGGAGAAAAAGGGCAAAGCCAGCGCCTGAGACGGCCCAGATGGCAGGTATTTTCTAATCAGACCTCAGTGCCTCTATGGGATTAAGGCGCGAGGCATTCCAGGCCGGGTAGAACCCGAAGAACAGACCTATACCAACGGACACCGAAACGGCCAGGATAACTATGTCAGCAGAGACCAATGTCGTTATGAACCCCGTTCGGGAAACGAAGTACGAGGCTACCCAGCCCGTGGCAACTCCGACGATACCGCCAGCCAGGGCTAGGAAACTCGCCTCTATGAGAAATTGAATCCATATGTCTCGCTGTCGGGCACCCAGCGCCTTGCGGATGCCTATCTCCCTGGTTCTCTCCAGCACCGATACCAGCATGATGTTCATCACACCGATACCTCCAACCAGCAGTGAAATGGCGGCGATAGCACCCAGAAGAAGGGTCATGGTGCGTGTCGCCTCAGTCACTGTTTGAGCTATCTCCTCGATGGAGGTAACGGTAAAATCATTATCCGCAGCCGGCCCAAGCTGATGGCGAGTGCGCAGCAGACTGGTTATCTCATCAGTAACGTAACTTGCCTGCTCCTCATCACTTACCGTCAGCGATATAGATGACACCACGCGCTCGCCCCGAGCGGTTCGCGGCTGGGCAACCGTCTGCTGCATGGCCGTCAGCGGGATAAAGATAGCATCGTCAGGTGAGCCAAACATGGCCCCTTTGCTCTCCAGAACGCCGATAACGCGCACAACAATGCCGCCCATACGCATCTGCTGCCCTGTAGGGTCAGTATCACCAAACAGAGTCTCTTTTATGTTGGAGCCGAGCACGGCTGCCTTGGCGCCGCGTTGATAATCAACTCCGGAGAAGAAAGTGCCGCTGGCAAGCTTGAGATTGTTCACCTCGATATACTCCGCAGTTACCCCGGTGACAGAGGCATTAGTATTCTTGCTGCCGACGACCAATTGGAGGCTCCTGGAGTAAGAAGGAGCTACTGAAGATATATCAGGGACCTGCTCAGCTATTGCCTGTGCGTCTTCTATGGTGAGTGTGCTAACACTGCCGGGGGCGCTCCTGATTCCACCAGAAGTAAACGCTCCCGGGCGGATGGTAATGAGGTCTGACCCGAGAGCTTCAATACGGGACAGGATTTCTGTTTGAGCGCCCCTGCCGATGGACATCAGCGTAATTACGGCGGCTACGCCGATAACGATGCCCAGGATGGTCAGAAAGCTACGGAGCTTGTGGGTGGCCAGCCCGACCCAGGCAGTGAGTAGAGGTTCAAACCACCTCTTCATACCTTCTCCTCACTTTCTATCTGGCCATCTTTAAGGTGTATGACACGCTGACAGTATCTGGCAATATCAGCCTCATGGGTTATCATAACCAGTGTAATCCCTCTCTCAGCATGTAAGGAGGTGAGGATGGACATTATCTCCTCTCCGGAGTGGCTATCCAGGTTGCCGGTAGGCTCGTCCGCCAGAATCAGGGGCGGATTCTTTACCAAGGCCCGGGCGATGGCTACCCTCTGTTGCTCTCCACCAGAAAGCTCGGTAGGGCGGTGACTGGCACGCTCAGAGAGGCCAACCATGTCCAGCGCTTCCATAGCACGTTTGCGGTTGCTACCACCCGCATATCTCATGCCCAACTCAACATTGGCCAGTGCTGACAGCCGCGGCAACAGGTTGAATGACTGGAAAACGAAGCCAATCTTCCGACTCCTGATTTGGGCCAGCTCACCACCGTTGAGGCGGCTTACCTCTTTGTCTTCCAGGTAGTAACGGCCTGAAGTGGGATTGTCCAGGCAGCCAATCAGGTTGAGCATGGTTGACTTGCCAGAGCCGGAGGGCCCCATAATTGCCACCAGCTCACCTCTCTTTACATGGAGGTTTACTCCACGGAGCACGGTTAGCTCTCTTTTGCCCATGGCGTAAACCTTGGTTATATCCTGCAGTTGAATCATCTCACTCTTCCCATGCCCGGCACAAACATGCCGCCTGACGGTTGTCGCTGTTGCTGTGCCCCCGATGTGGTGGTAACCTGTTGGGGGACAACCACTGCCTCGCCTTCACTGAGACCCTCGGTTACCTCAGTGTACTGCCAGTTGCTTATGCCGGTCTTTATCTCACGCTCTTCAATGACGCCGTCTTTGGATACCTTAACGTAGCTCGCCATCCCCCGCCGGGTAACCGCCGCGTTGGGTATCAAGAGCGCATTGCTTCTCTGCGCCGTTATTACGCTCACGGTAACCGTCAGTCCCTCCCTGAGCTGAAAGCCTTCGGCTGCCGTTGTTGGCACCGGTACAGATTGTCCTCCTTGTCTCTGTTTCATCATTTCTTCAGCCTGTTCCTGAGTGATGCGGCCCTCTTCAATGGCCTGCTTGATTCGCTCGGGAAGCGCGCCGGAAGAAACATCCTGCCGCGCCTGCTGCCGCTCCTGTATTACCGCTTCCGGCGACTGAACTTCCACCTTTACCTTGTAGTTCACCACGCCTTGCTGAATGTTAGCTGTGGGTGAGATATGGGTGACTTTGGCTGGAAGGCTCAGGCCTGACATGGCATCCACCTGCACCCGGGCTTCCCCTCCTAGCCTTATCTGAAGTATGTCCATCTCACTGACCAAGATGTCAGCCTCGAACTTATCGGGGTCAGCGATGACCGCTGCTACCGTCCCTTTCTTCACCTCGTCGCCGCCTTTGACATTTACCGTCGTAATGAAACCATCAAAGGGAGCGACAATCTCCAGACTGGTGCTCAGGACCTCATCCAACGCCTCCTGGGCATCCTCAACATCTTTGGCAGCATCCTCTGCCGCTACCCGGCCGTCTTCTGCGTCTGTCCGGGCATCCTCAACATCCTTCCGGGCATCATCTATTGCTATCCGGGCATCCTCTACCGCTATTTGGGCATCCTCCACTGCCATTTGAGCATCATCTATGGCCTTCTGCGCTTGCTCTACAGCTAGCTGCTTTGTCGCCACTTCTATGGCCACCTCAGTTGTTACCCTCACACTGCTATCAGCAAATATCTCCTTTAGCCCTTCCTGGGCTGTGGCAAGCCGTGCCTTAGCCGAAATTATCTGCTCTCTCCAGTAATCGAGCTCATCCTCTGAAGCCCCCGATTTGACCGCCCTTTTCCACATCGCCTGGGCAATTCTCAAGTCGTATTCAGCATCATCTATGTCATCTTGCGCCTTTTTCACATCGTCTATTTGGCTCAGATTATACTCCGCTGTTTGCAGGTCGATTTGCTCCTGACGCAGGGCAAGCTCCTTGGCAATCACCACGCGCTCTTTGGCCAGCAGAGTACGCTCAGCCGTGGTGACCGCGCGCTCCTTGGCAGCCAGATTGCGCTCGGCCGTGGTCACGGCACGCTCTTTGGTGGTGAGGTTACGCTTGGCCGCTATTAGCTGTTCCTCCAGCGCTTTCACTTGCTCCTCCCATTCCGAGGTATCCAGCCTGGCCAGCACCTTTCCTTGCTCGACAGAATCTCCCTCTTCTACCAGGACTGCCTCAACAGTCCCTGCTATGCCAAAAGGCAGGTCTTCAGTCCGGGACAGGGCCAGGTTGCCGGCGGCAGTGATGTCTAGCGTCAGATTACCTCGTTGTACCGCTACTACCTGGTTTCCCGGCACCGAGGATGAAGCTGGTTTGGAGCCACAACCGGCCAAAGAGACAGCCAGACTGCCCAGAAGAAGCGTCAGCAGCATTATCTTTAAGAGTTTCATTATATTTATCGGCCTTTCCTTTATTTGGTGCGAGGGTGAGATGAGAGATATTTCATGAAATATCGTAACACGGAATTATTAAGAAGTTATTAAGTTCCAGACACGGGGATAGTAAAGGTAAAATGGCTGCCTTTGCCCGGTTCGCTGTGAGCTTCAATCTTGCCCCCGTGAGCCTCAACCAAACGCTTGACAATGGTCAGACCCAGGCCGCTACCACCGGTGGCTCTGGCGCGGGACTTGTCCACACGGTAGAAACGCTCAAATATGTTGGGCAAGTCCTCGGCAGGAATACCTTCACCCGTATCACTCACGCTTACCGCCACATAATTACCCTGCTGTCCGGCGGTCACCGTGATGGTGCCATCTTTGGGGGTGTGAGTCACCGCATTCTCCAGGAGATTGCGCAAGACCTGACTTATACGGTGGGCATCGATATTCACCGGCGGGAGCTTATCCGGCAGGTCAACGGATATTGATACTCCCCTGGCTACTGCCTTATCTCGCACCGTTCCCACAGCTTTACTGGTTAACTCAGCAACGTCCTCAACATGGCAAACCAGCTTCAGTTCGCCCGCTTCAGCCAGGCTTAACTCCTGCAGGTCGTCAACCAGCCGCGATAGCAGGGCTGCCTCTTCACCAAGGGAGCGGATAGTGTCCGCATCGGGCTTCTTTATCCCGTCACGAATCGCCTCCAGATAACCTTTAATATTGGACAGGGGCGTCCTGATTTCGTGGGCAGCGTCAGCTACCATATTTCGTCGCAGCCGCTCCGCTCGCTCCAGGTCGCTGGCCATAGAGTTAAAGGCCTGGGACAGCTCTCCCATTTCGCCCTTATCCTTGAACTGCACTCTCTGAGACAAATCTCCCTGACCCAGCCGCCCGGCGGCAAAGGCAAGGGCTTTAACTGGAGCTAAAATTCGCCGCGACAGGAAAAAAGTGAGCAGGAGCGCAATGGCAAGCGCCAGCAACCCACCCCGGAGGAGAAACCGGCTTATTGCCTGGGAAAGACTCAGCGGTGAAGGGAAACCTGGTGGTGGTTGGGGGCTGATGCGGGGAATCTCTGAGGCCACTCCTTCCCACAACGGTTCCGGCAAATCTGACGGTGCTTCGGGACTGATGTGGAGCCTCCCCGAGCTCCCTTCCCATGGCGGTGTCAGGGGCCTGGTTACGTCAGGTCGGTACTGTTGACCTAACAGCTCCCCCTCAGAATCAGCGACTACCACCTCGCTGGAATCGGTCAGTATGATGCGCCGTCCATAGAGGCTGCCCCACTGTTCCACATAGGGTTGGATTCCTTCCCAACTCCCGTGCATGCGGTAATAGCGGTATAGCTCGAATCCCACCCGGCTAGAACGTGCCTGCTCACTTCGTTCGCCGTACCGGCGGATTTCTCCTCCGCTGGTCTGACTGACAAAGAAATATACCGTGCCAACGGCAATCATTATGACGAGTGTGAAGGCCAGCAACAGACGAAATCGCAAACTATGTATCACTTGATACCTCTGAGAACTTGTACCCGGCGCCATGCACCGTCTTTATGTACCTGGGTTGGCTCGGGTCTGGCTCCAGCTTCCGGCGCAGATTGAGGATATGGACATCAATAGTGCGGTCAAAGCCCTCAAAATCATAGCCCAGGGCTTTTTCAATAAGCTCAGCCCGGCTGAAAACCCGGCCCGGTTCCTTGACGAAAACTCCCAGCAGCTTGAATTCAACCGTGGTTAGATTCAGAGGCTTTTTGGCAAAAGACGCCTCGTGTCTGAGGAAGTTAACGCTAAATCGACCGTACTTGACTTCATCAGGGCCGCGCTCCCCGGGCAACCGTCTGAGCACCGCCCTTACCCTGGCGGCTAGCTCCCTGGGACTGAACGGCTTGGTCACATAATCATCCGCCCCTAAACTCAGGCCAGTTAGCTTGTCTTCATCCCTGGTTCTGGCAGTGAGCATTATTACTGGTACATCAGATTCACCCCTGAGTATGCGGCAGACCTCAAGGCCATCGATGCCGGGAAGCATGAGGTCCAGCACAATGAGGTCAGGATGCCGTTCCCGAGCCAGGCGGAGCGCCTCAACGCCATCATAAGCGGTAAGGACCTGGTAGCCATCCCGGCTCAGATAGAGCTTGACCAGCTCCACCGTTTTGACATCATCATCAACTACCAGGACCTTTTTGCCCACCATGCTTCATACCTGAACAGTTCACCTTCTTCTTTAATATTATGACGCAAATGTTAAGGATTTGTTAAGTTACTATAAGATGAGCGGGGTCCGAACTATCCTTTTAACTGGCCGCGGCCCCGGTGGCTGAGCACCTATCACAAGAGAGGAACTGGAGGGAGTATGCTCTCTCCAGTAAGACAA
This sequence comes from Chloroflexota bacterium, assembly GCA_016202545.1. Classification (GTDB taxonomy): domain Bacteria; phylum Chloroflexota; class Dehalococcoidia; order Dehalococcoidales; family JACQON01; genus JACQON01. The sequence continues at coordinate 22,602 of JACQON010000006.1, read as the reverse complement.
TTTCGTCTTATCCCGGTGTTGGTAGCGCCTGACCCCGGCGCAGGATATTATCTGCCCCAGAAATGGCCTGCACCTCCCCACTTCATGTCGTTGCGGAAAGCATGGCCACCAAAGCGTCCAAAGGGCCCGGGTAATGGAGCGTCAGGCCTCGCCTTTTGCCACTCCTCCAGCTCTGGCGGTATTGTCGGCCGGGCTTGCTGCCACTCGTTTAGCTGCTGCCGGTACGGCTCCATGTCCGGCCTTGCCTGCCACCATGCCTTGTACTGGTCGGCTTGCTCCTGGGTGATTCTGCCCTCGTCTACCAGGTTCTGGAGATACTTGTCCAGGGCCTCATCCCGCATATCGCCTTGAGCCTGGTTAAAGGCGTCTTTAAGCTGCTCCGGGGTAATGTTGATGCCTTTACCCGCTAGGATTTCAGCGACTCGGTCCAGCAGGCTCCCAGATTGGCTGCCGTCTCCGTTTTGCGTCTGGGCGAAGGCCAGCCCGCCTACACTGCCGGCCAGCAGTACGGTGGCTAGCACTGCAATAAGGATAAGCTTCTTTCTTCGCCACATTTTTGTCTTACCTCCTTCTACTCGAGTTTCTACTTAAAAGCATAGCAGGCGAGTATTAAAATCCGGTTAAGATTTAAGCTATCGATTAACTCTCACTGATTATCTTTTGCCTATTCTTAGGAGAAGGGGATAAAAAAAGGGGATGAGGTCGTCAGTAAGAATATGTACTGAAGCAGTAATTGGTCAGTAACTAACCTGACAGTACACTAGCACGCTGTGGGGGTGAGGATAGTAGAACTGTCAATCAGGCTGGCGAGCCTCCACCAGGAAACGCCTTCAGCGCCGGGGTGGAAAGCTCATCGCCACTGGACGAACATGGGGATATGCGTCAAATTCTAACTTAGGTTCAATCCCGTTTTGTCTTTAATTGTAATCATCTGAAAAAAGGTAGGATAGAGTATTGACATTGATGGCTATGTTAGATATGATAATAATATATATAGCCAATATGGAGGAATTTAATGTCGAGCACAGCTAACAGGTCAAGATATTTTTTAGATATAGAACCGGAGCTTCGCAATAAAGTTAAGGCTCTGGCCGCTTTGAAGGGCAAGACAATGAAAGATTGGCTAACGGAGGCCATAATTGCCAAGCTAGAGGATGAGATTGATGCTTCTGAGGGATTAGCTTCCTTAGCCGATACCGAAGGTACGATGTCTTTAAAGGCTTACCTTGAATCGCGGCAAGGTGAACCTGAGCTGACTGAGTAATGTATCAGATTGAATTAAGACGCCGGGCACAACGGGCGTTAGATAGACTGCCCAGGTCTGATTTCCGGGTAGTAGTTGAAGCCATAAAAGAGTTAGCCCGGACACCGAGGCCAAGAGGTATAGAAAAGGTTAAAAGCACCGGCTTGTGGCGGATTAGGCAAGGTGATTACCGAATAATTTACGCTATTGACGATGACCGGCAAATTATCATTATCGTGCGCGTCGGACATCGTAGAGAGATATACAGGTCACTGTGATTTGGATACCAAGCTAATGAAAATCTTCCTATTGGAACAAGCCCAAGTGGAAGGGGGTAAAAAGTATTGGAGGATATAATATGAATACACGAATCAAAATCAAACCTAAAACGATTAATCTGAATAACGATGATATTCAAAAACTATGTAATATCATAAATAAGGCAATAGGTAAAGATTCAAATCAAAGTATCAAGCTACGCATATCTGGTGGTAATGAGGAGGTCTCTTCCAATAATATCGATGATTTTGTTAACGCTAAGTGGCCAACAAATGTAGATGAAATTCATCTTAGCGCGGCTTGTTACAAAACTGGCAGAGAAATCGAATTTTGGTTTGATAATGACCTATATGGGATTCAGCGTATTTATGTTTCCGGCAGCGACCTAGATTGGGTATCCGCTAGAACAAAGGAAATCGAGGATTTTATTAATGACCATCGTAACTTCCATTGGGTATTTAACCTTCCATTTATTTGGGTCTTCTGGATTTTTGCCTTTTCCTTCTTAATGCTTTTTCTAATTTTAAACTTGAACCTTAATATTACAGCTTCGATGATTATGGGGTCTTCTACAGGTACACTTCTTTTTTTCGCCCTTTCACCGATTGCCCGTATATTCCCATTCATTAATGTTGAAACCAATCGACCTTCCGGTAGAAAATCGCTTAGAAAATTCCTTACATGGTTAATTCCTTCACTATTTATAGCACTAATAGCTGGGGTAATCTTAAATATAACTGGACTCAATGAATGAAAACCGCTGTTATCTATTGCCGAGTAAGCACCGAGGGTCAGGAACAGGAGCGTATCACTTGGAGAATGAGTTATTCAATAGACGCTTTGGGAACGGGTTAGTCAGGATGAGGAAATGAAGCCGCTTCTCCTGGCGGCTGCCTAGCGTAGTAAATAAAAGCTTCGGAAACTAATCTACTGTCAGATTCGCCTAGTGGATGAGGTCTCTTAGATTCCGGCGGTCTTTGTGATGAAGCAAATGGTAGTAAGACTTAAGCTGGGCCATTTCAACCCAGATGGGGAGCTTAGTAGAGAGGACTATTCGCCGGCTTTTACGGCGTCAATTTATCATTCCTGTATCAGGCCCTCTAGTTAAACAGGTCGCCTCTCTTGGCTCAAACGCACAGTGGTAAACTCCACTAACAGGGGCCGCTGTCTGCTCTCCCTAACCAACTCGCCAGCGTTTCTCTTTCGCCACTTAAGTCTCATCGTTAATTTAATTCCAGTAATCACAAATTGTCAAGCTACGTTACCATTGCACGAACATCGGCATGACCACGTGGATGTAGTTATCTGCCCCCACCGGGCGGATAAGGCCGGGGCTTGACGGGTTGACCGTCTCCAGGGCTACCTGTGTCTCCCGGAGCACGTTGAGCACATCGGTGAGGTACTTGCCGTTGAAGGCGATTTTGGCATCCTGGCCGTCAACAATGGCATCAATCTCGCCCACGTCGTCTCCTATCTCCTCGGAGCGGGCTGATATTGTCATCTTGCCCGGAGTTAGCTCCGCGCCCGGGGCCATGGTCAGGCGGACAATGCCGCTGCCATCACGGGCAAAGATGGAGGCGGTCTTGGTCGCCCTCAAGAAGTCGGCGACATTGACTGTCGCCTTGGTGCTATGCCTCTGGGGGATAAGCTGAGAATATCTGGGGAAGGTGCCCTGCACCAGCTGGGATACTATCTCGATGTTCTTCAGGCGGAACAGTGCCTGGCTTTTGTCGGGGTTAACCGTCATCTCTATGGCCTCTTCCTGGTCAGCCATGAGCCGGTTCAGCTCAGCCAGGGTACGCGCCGGTATAATAACCTCTATTTTTTCCTTGACCGGGACGGCGACAGGCATCTTGTATACCGCCAGCCGGAAGCCATCGGCGGCTGCCAGCGTCAGTACGTCGCCGTCAAACTCGGCATCGACGCCGGTGAGCACCGGCCGGGACTCCTCGGTGGCGGCGGCAAAGACAACCTGGCTGATTCCCTGGCGGAAGGCTTCCGCCTCAACGCTGGTGCTGATGCCCTCCTCAAGCCTGGGTATAGGGGGAAAGTCCCTGGCATCAACCCCGCTGATTCTGGCCTCGAAGCGGGCGCACTTCAGCCCCAGCGTCTTGGTCTGGGGAGCAAGGCTGATGTCTATCTTGTCGGCCGGCAGAGAACTGACAAATTCGGTGAGCAGCCTGGCGGGAACGGTGATGGCTCCTTCTTCCTCCACCTTGGCGCCAATCCAGCAGCTAACGGCCATTTCCAGGTTAGTTGCCGCCATCTTGAGACGCCCCTGGTCTGTGGCCAGGAGGACATTGGCGGTGATGGGCAAAGTTGGCCTGGTAGCTACCGCCCGGCCGACTATATTAAGCCCGCGATTGAGATTTTCCTGAAGACATGATAGTTTCATAGCGCACCTCTCATATTGTATCAGCTAGTATATACCAAAGCGTTCTTTTACTCAAGGACGATTGTCCCGCTTTTGCCGCCGCTTTTTCTGGCCAGCCGGATGTTCTCTATCTTCATGCCCCGGTCTACTCCCTTGCACATATCATAGATGGTCAGGGCGGCAACCGCGGTGGCGGTAAGCGCTTCCATCTCCACCCCGGTCTTGCCCGTGCTTTTCACCGTGGCCGTGATTTGCACCGCCTTCTCTTCTTCATCCAGAATGAATTCAACATTGACGTCCCCAATGAGGAGGGGATGGCATAAGGGTATCAGGCTGGAGGTCTGCTTGGCTGCCATGATGCCGGCGAGCTGGGCTACCGTCAGCACGTCCCCTTTGGGCAGAGAGCCACCCTTTATCAGGTCAAAGGTGGACGCCTTCATCCTGACCGCGCCCCTGGCGACTGCCTCACGCACGGTATCAGGCTTGGCGGCGATATCCACCATACGGGGGCGCCCCGCCTCGTCTGTATGGGTCAGCTTTTCCGGCGGCCCGGGGGCCGCTGCTGGCTGCGGCTTTGCGGACTGAGTTGCCAGGCCATTGGCCAGGATGTGGGCTTCCCGGTGCAGCGGGTTTTCGGCGCTGTCTTTAAGCCACTCCCACTGCACTCTGCGTTCCCTCACCGCCGCGTCCATCTCCTGCCACAGGTCGAGGTTGGCGCGCCTTTGCCATCCCTGGGTGGCACAGCCAAAAAGGTACTGGCTATCGGTATGCACCAGGACATCGGTGCCACGGGGAGTGTGCTTTATGCCCTCCAGGGCAGCGGTAATCTCCATCCGGTTGCCGGTGGTGTCCTTCGCTGTACCTGAAAGAGCCTGCTTGCGGCCATCTTCAACGATAATAGCTGCCCAGCCGCCCTGACGTGAAACCGGGTTGAAGGCGCCATCGGCATATATCTCAATCACACTTCAGCCCCCCACCTGGGAAAAGGGCCGGTCTTTAGGCGCATACCCCTCGGCCAGCCGGTGCTGCAGCGGTTTATTGGCCACCGCCTGCCTTATCAGTTCCTTCAGTCCGTCTGAGGATGCGCCGTTGCGCAAGGGGTGCTTCAGGTCTACTTCCTGCTCGGACAGCAGGCAGGAGCGGAGCTTGCCATCAGAAGTCAGCCGCAGCCGGTTGCAGCTGAAACAGAAGTGCTCGCTGACCGGGGTGATGAAGCCGATGGTCCCCTTAGCCCGGGCGAAGCGAAAGTACTTGGCCGGCCCGTTGCCGATGCCGGACAGGTAAGGCTCCAGCCCTCCCAGGACCTCGAGCCGCCGTCTCATTTCACTGACGGAGACGAATTTGGTCTCAATCGCCTCGCCGACAACAGGCATAAACTCGATAAAGCGCACATGCCACTCGTCATTGATGGTCCTGGCGGCGAAGTCAAGGAGCTCATCATCATTGACCCCGCCCACAACCACCATGTTAATCTTGACCGGGTTAAGGCCCGCCGACCTGGCAGCCTCAATCCCTTCCAGGACATCGTCAATGCTGTGGCTGCCGCGGGTGATGGACTGGAACCGGTCTGCCTTGAAAGTGTCCAGGCTGACATTCACCCGGCGCAAACCCGCCGCCTTTAGCTCAGCAGCGCATGAGCCGAGCCTGGTGCCATTTGTGGTCAGCGAGATGTCCTCCACGCCGTTTATGCTTGCCAGCATGCGCACTAGATGGGACAGGTCCGAGCGTGCCAGGGGCTCGCCTCCGGTTAGCCGTATCTTGCTTATACCCAGCTCGGCGGCGGCCCTGGCTATAGTATAGATTTCCTCGTAGGTGAGAATATCGCCCTGGGCCAGCCAACGAACGCCGTCAACGGGCATGCAGTAGACGCAGCGCAGATTACAGCGGTCGGTCACCGAGATACGCAGGTAGTTTATCGGTCGCTGGAAGGAGTCAGAACATCCGGTCATAGCTCATATCTCCCTCTGAGGGCTAAGCCAGTCCATCGGCGTGTCCCGTGCACATCATCCTCTTTATCACCTGCTCTGCCTCCCTGGCCGCCTGTCCCCGGTGACTGGCCTGATTTTTTACCTCCGAGGATAGCTCGGCCATGGTCTTCCCCAGCTCGGGAAGATAAAAGATGGGGTCATAGCCGAAGCCATATCCCCCCCTGGGCTCAGAGGTGATATACCCCCGCCGTTCTCCGAAACAAAGCTCCGTCTTTCCCTCCGGAGTGGCGATAGCTATCACGCAGCGGAAGCGGGCGGAACGCTTTGCCTCAGGTACAGCCTTAAGCCGTGTCAGCAGATAATCAATCCTTTCCCTGTCCGAAGCCCCCTCACCGGCGTATCGGGCTGATAGCCAGCCCGGCTCACCGCCCAGGGCGTCAACCTCCAGGCCAGAATCATCGGCCAGGGCCAGTAGCCCGCTCCTGGCAGAGGCTGCCACCGCCTTTAGCCTGGCATTTTCCTCCAGGCTTCGCCCTGTCTCAGTGACCACGTCGCTGATGCCCACCTCAGCCAGCGTCACCAGGTCACAGGGCAGGCCGCGGAGCAGGCTGCGGTACTCATTTATCTTGCCCTGGTTATTGGTGGCCAGGAGTAGCCTGCAACCCACCGTCCGCCTCAGACGGCCATCTCATCGAGCGTCATGGCAGCCATAGTCATGGTCTGAAGTGTGCCCCTTGCCCCCAGCTCTATAGCTACCTTAGATATGGTCTTGTTGTTCGGCGCTTCCAGGATATTGACGAAGTCATACGGGCCAAGGAGGGCGTACTGGGCCAGTATCTTGACGCCCATAGCCTCTACCTCTTTGTTGACTTCTTTGATACGCTTCGGATTGGCTTTTACTGTCTTCCTGCCCTCATCGGTTAAAGTGGTAAGCATAACATAGATTGCCATATCCTACCTCCTAAGCTTTTATTGGCAGCATCACCGCGGCTTGCGCCAACTTCAAGCGCCTCGGTCAAAATAATAGCTTATTGCGTTCAATCAGTCAAGGTCAACAAATCTGCCCGCCAGCTTCTTCATCACCTGGGGCATGGTGGTATACTCCATCTCCTCCAGGGGCAGCCGGTGCGGCTCAAAGGGGCCGTGACGGCGCATGAAATAGGCCATCTCATTGGCTTGCTGCCGGGCCAGGTCAAAGGACTTGTCAGCGAACATATCCCGCGGACCCACCAGCTCTCCCGAAGAAAGCTGGAAACCGGCTGCGGTCACCCGGGGTGGGCCATCGAAGCGAGTGGGGGTGCTATCCGGAATGGATACCGGCATAAGCGGCCCCATGTGAGAGCCTCTCATCCACCCCTCGACGAAGAAGGGGCTGGCAAAAGGTTCCATAATCTCTCCCACCGCCGGGAAATGTCCCTGGGCACGGACGATACATACCGGGTCATCCTTGCCCACATATCGTCCGGCGATGAGCGCCAGCCGCTGGGTGGAGGACATGGCAACTACATCTCCGGTGCCCCGGTGGCGCACCGTCTTTATCATGTAGCGCGAAGCTGCCCCGATGAAGACCAGGAGGTCATAAATTTCCTCAGGGGCATTTAGGATTATCTTCTTGTGCTCCTTTACATCATGCACCTCGAAGGCGAAGCCGCCGTGCATGTTTTCGGCGATGACCAGTCCGATGGTGTTAAAAGGGTCGGCGAATATCTTATACAGCGGCAAATTCCAGGCGCCGGACGAAGTCTTATCGGCCATGAAGATGATAACCGTCTCCGCCGGGCGCTCTTCGAACTCTATCTCGGCCACGCCCGGACCCATACCTTTGACGTTGCCCGAGAAGGCGTCCGAGAGCAAGTCCTGGCCGGCGCCGTGCAGCTTCAGCTTCTTGGCCACCTTGGTGCCCTCGATGAAGGTATCCCAGGCCAGCTTGTGAATTGCCTCACTGTCCTCGCCACGCTGGTGGGTCATAATCAGCTGCACATCGTCGCCGCATTTGGTGACATGATAGTCTATCAGCAGCCCCTGCTTCTTAGCCCCGGCCATATGCTCCCTGGCCTTGGCCAGGACTTCGGGATGAGTTTCAGAGTGTCCCACGTAGCCCCCGATGTCAGCCTTGATTACGCTTAAAGTAACCTTCACTGTCCCTCCTTAACGTTTTCAGTACTCGATTCCTCGCCGCGACTTTACCCCTGCGTCATAGGGGTGCTTGATTTTCACCATCTCGGTGACCAGGTCTGCCGTCTGGACCAGCCTGGCATCTGCATAGCGACCGGTGAGGATGAGCTCAACACCCTGTGGCTTGTCCTGAACGAGCTTGAGCACCTCGTCCACCTCCACCAGCTTCCAGGCTGCGGCCACATTGACCTCGTCCAGCACCACCATGTCGTAGTCGCCGCTCAATATTGCCTCGCGGGCGGCAGCCAGGGCTTTCTTCGCCTGCTCTATCTCCTCCGGTCTGACGTTTCCCGGGTCACAGAAGGAGGTAAGCCCGAAACGGGCGACATCAACGTTGGGCAACTGGGCCAGCGCCTTGAACTCCCCGTAAGGATAATCGCCCTTCATAAAGAAGACCATGTACACCCTGAGGCCATGACCGAGAGCCCGGAGCACTGCTCCCAGCGCCGCCGAGGTCTTACCCTTCCCTTCGCCGGTGAAAACCTGGACAAGCCCCCTGGTTAAACGTTTCGATGGTGTAAAGCTATAGCAAGGCGCTCTCTGTGTCATCTGAGACCTCAGTGGATGTGCACGTATAACAAGTTTAACAGGCCAGTCCAGCCGTGTCAAGAAATAGGCTCGAAAGACTACCTGGCATTCTCATTTCTTCGAGCATCCGGAGGCTTAAGTCTTTGCGAGCCGAAACTCCGAGCGAAGCGAAGGGGCAGCGCAGCAATCTCTGATTAGTCACAAATATCGGCTGAGATTGCTGTGGGCTCTCGCCCTTGGGCTGAACTCGGGCTGAAGCCCTCGGGACTTCGGCGTGAGCTCAGTCGAACGCTGAACTCGGGCCTCGGACTGAAGCTCGGTCTGAAGGCTGAAGCCCTCGCAATGACCAGTGTTCGTAAATGCTCTCTTCCTTAGGAGCTTGACTATTTACTCAACTTTTTGTAACTGGCCCTGAAGTCCTGCAGAAGCACTTGACTTTTTACTCAACATGCTCTACACTATGGCCAAGCTTTAGCCACTGAGATAGTGGGCGGTTCTTATTTTTGAGAGTTGGAATGGAAGACGGGCAAAGGTTTGGCCAAACGCTGAGGGAGCTGCGGGTCAAGGCTGGCTTGACCCAGCGGGAGCTTGCTCGGAGAGTCGGCGTTGACTTCACCTACCTCAGCAAGATAGAAAATGGAGCTATGCCCCCACCCAGCCAGAAGCTGATAATGAGCCTGGCTGAGGCCCTGAACGCCGACAGCGATGAGCTTATGCTCCTGGCGGGGAGAATCCCGTCGGACATAGCTCAGGCCTTGAGGAACCGCGAGACGCTACGGCAGCTGCGGTCAAGCTATGTCCGTAACATGGCCAGGTCCGGAGCCAACAAGACAAAAGGGACGCGCACAGCCTTTCGCTTGGGGAGGCTGCCTAAGATTGCGCTGGCAGCCGTCTCGGTGCTGGCAATCGCCACTTCGCTGTGGTTCGCCTCACCGACCAAAGCCTTCGACATAGCTTTCCCCTCCCTGCCTACATCGGGGGACGTTAACGGCACCTATTCCTTCACTGTCAGCGTAACCGTGGACGCTGCGGAGCTCCTGCCGATACAAAACGTTGACCTGCATATATACAGGGCGACCAACCGCGCTACCTATGAGGCCACCTCGGCCGGCTTGCCGCTGGGCACGACCATAACTCCCGTCACCACGATAGCGGCCACGGGCAGTTCAGGCACCGCCGGCACTATCAGCATCACGTCATCATCCAGCATGGCGTACCAATACGGCTATGGCTGGGTGCAATGGCAGGGCGCCGGCTATTCCTTCTTCTTGCCCGGCGGATACGGTTACGGATACGGGGGAGCTGCCTCGGTAACGTACTCTGTCACCTGGGACCCGCCATCGGACTGGCCGGTCGGCGCCTATAAGGCCGAGCTAGAGGTTACCGCCAACGGCACAACTTTTACCAAGGTCAGTAACACGTTTACGCTTGACGTTAGCGCACCGCCGCCACCATCACCGACGACTCCGGCAGTAGTGGAACCGGGCGTCACCAGCGTGGGCAGTGTTGTCAGCCTCAGCGGCGTATTTACCCAGCCCGTTGTTGCTACCTCCGGCGATGGCAAGGTTGAGCTAGAAATTCCTGCTGGCACCACGGGTAAGACCAAAGAAGGCACTCCCTTGAGCCAGATAAGCATAGTCCCAATGGCGTCGCCGCCTCCGCCGCCGGAGAACGGCAACATCATCGGCCTGGTCTACGACTTCGGGCCAGACGAGGCTACTTTTGACCCGCCGATAACCCTCACCTTCACCTATGACCCGGCTGCCATTCCGGCAGGTGTCAACCCTGAAGACCTGCGCATTGCTGTATGGGATGAGCAGGCCGGTACATGGGTAGTGCTTGAGGGTGCTGTTGTTGACCCGCTGACACACACCATCAGCGTGCCGCTAAGCCATTTCAGTGCCTTCGCCATCGTCCACACGCCGAAACCTGTGCCGACACCTACAGCCACGCCGACGCCTACACCCACGCTTACACCCACGCCTACATCTACTCCGACGCCGACAGTTACGCCGACGTCCACACCTACTCCCACGCCGACGCCTACACCCACGCCTACATCTACTCCGACGCCTACGCCAACGCCTACGCCAACACCGGTACCACCCGCAGGCACCAACTGGTGGCTGGTGGGCAGCATCATCGCTGCCGTGATAGCCGTCACCATCATCGTGCTTCTGGTCGTGAGACGGAGAGCAGGCTGGTAATCGCAGGCGGCCCAGGCTCTTAGTACTGCTAGCTTATTTCGCTGCCATCTCAGCCTTCCGCACATCTCCAGCCGCCATTGTTCTCCCGTATCGCCGCAGCCAAATTTGACAAGGTATCACCGGCGGCGGCATAATAAATTCTAAACGGCCAATGAGATGGATGTGTGGCGGGCTACGACTACGGCGACCAGCTTTCAACAACTCTAGGCACAAGAGTGGTGATGGCTTTTTTATTGGCACAGCAGGCTCAGCGGGAAGAAGTCAAGCGGCGATAGGAGGTTATCATGGACGAAAAACTGTTGAGGAATAAGGCGCTCCAGATGATGGACAAGCCAATCTACCGGGAGCTGGGGGAGAAATGCACTGGCTGCCGAATCTGTGAAATGGTCTGCTCGCTATACCATGAGAAAGAGGGCATTAATCCCCGAAGGTCAAGGATAAGGGTGGTAATGTCGCGGGAGAAGACCTCCATCCTGCCCATGGTGTGCCGTTCCTGCACCGACCCCGCCTGCGTCGCCAGTTGTCCGCAGGACTGCCTTACCCAGGATGAGAGCGGCATGATAGTAGTGGATGAAAGTGCGTGTACCGCCTGCGGAGAATGCGAGATTGCCTGCCCCTTCGGCGCTATACATATACATCCGGTGGCCGACGTCGCCGTAACCTGTGACCGCTGCGACGGCAAGTTCCTCTGCGTCAACTATTGCCCCGAGGGTGTGCTTGACTGGCTCGTCCCCGAGAAGCTCAGGGCTTTGAGATAACAGGACTCATTTGGCTGCCAGGAGATAACATGAGGCCACTGTCTACGAGGAGGGAAAGGGCGGAACTATGACACATATATGTGGCTGGATGGGGACGATACTGCGGGTTGACCTGACCACGGGGGCGATAACCAGGGAGCCGTTTACTGAAGAAGACAGGATTAACTTCATCGGGGGCTACGGCATCGGCAGCAAAATCCTGTACGATGAAACCGGTCCGGAGACCAACCCCATCGGACCAGAAAGCAGGGTTATCATCAGCAGCGGGCCGCTGACCGGCACCCTGGCCTTCGGCTCCAGCCGAACCAGCATCATGCTCAAGTCTCCTGAGACTGACATCATCGGCTATACCAGCGGCGGGGGGCACTTCGCCTCTGAGCTGAAATACGCCGGATATGACGCCATAGTCATTCAGGGCAAGTCGCCGGAGCCGGTCTACCTCTGGATTGAAGATGACAGGGTGGAGCTGAGGAGCGCCGGGCACCTCTGGGGCAAGACTGCATCACAGATGCTGGCGCTGCTGCAGGAAAAACATGGCCCTGACATACGCAGCCTGGGGATTGGCCCGGCCGGTGAAAACCTGGTGAAGTTCGCCTGTGCCGTCACCGATGACCTGCGCACCCCAGGGGGCTGCGGCACCGGCTGCGTCATGGGGTCAAAGAACCTGAAAGTCATCGCGGTAAAGGGAAGCAAGACCATCGCCATCGCCGACCCGGAGCGGGTATTTGAGATAGAAAAAGATGCCCTGGCCATGATGAAGACCAGGCTACGCTATGAAGAGGCCCATACCTATGGCACCACCACCCTGATAGCAGCCATGGGCGCCGGCGGCAGCCTGCCGGTGAGGAACTACCAGTATTCCTCCGAGTCACCTACCTATGGCGCCGAGCGGTGGAAGCGCCTGACGCATGACTATATCGTTGAGAACTATCCCCATAAGTGGACCAGCTGTTTTGGCTGTCCGGTGCGCTGCGCCGCCTGGGTTGACCTGGACGAGAGGTTTGGCAGGTATGCCTGCCAGAGCAGCCGTCCCGAGGGCGGCGCACTGCTGTGCGGCACCGTCGCCGAGGTCGATAGCTACGCTGCCATAGTCGCCTGGAACGAGCTATGCGACCAGTACGGCCTTGGCATCTTCGAGACCAATGCCGCCATCGCCGGCGCCATGGAATGGTACGAGAGGGGATTGATAAGCAAAGAGCAGACCGATGGCCTGGAGATAAAGTTCGGCGATGCCGATGTGATGATGGAGCTAACTCACAAGATAGCCAGGAGGGAAGGCTTCGGCAATATTCTGGCTGAAGGGTTCCTCAAGGGGGGCAAGCTCATCGGCGTGCCCGAGGAATACCTGCCTCATGGCAAGGGCAGGAGCGGCGACATAACCCAGGTGGCCGGCATCCCTGCTATGCAGTTGGGATACGCCGTGGCCTCCAGGGGCTGGGACCACCTATCTGGCACTGATGCCTCGGCGGCTTACTCCCTTGTTTCGGGCAGACGGCAGAATATCTATGATAAAGCCGGCGTTCCTGCAGACCGCACTAAAGCCCATCCCGGCATGGCCGTCATGACCATCGTGCTGGAGGACGAGATACGCATGGCCGACATTGTTGGTACCTGCAAGTTCAGCGGCACCCTTAAACTGAACTATGACAAGGCTGAAGGCGACATGCCATACTACGCCGACATCCTGTCAGCGGTGACCGGCGTGCGCTTTGACCCTGAGGGGCTTATCCTGACCGCTGAGCGGCTGATGACCCTGCAGAAAGCCTATAACGTCAGGCTGGGGCTGGGCAGGCAGCATGACCAGGTGCATGTCAGGTTCAGGGAGCCAAAGAGCGGCCCGCTCAAGGGGGTCAAGTTCAGCCAGGAAGACTACGACCGCATGCTCTCCAGGTATTACGAGCTTCACGGCTGGGACCCTGATACCGGCATCCCCCGCCGGGATACCCTTGATTTTCTGGGGCTAAAACAGGTGGCTGATGACCTTGAGGAACGGGGAACGGCGCTGGGTACAGGCGGGCATAGATATGACATCAATGACATCTCGCTGGAGATGCGGGGGATAAAAAAGGCAAACCAGGGCAGAGACTGAGCAGATAAATCGGTGTCAGTCCTGCTATTCCCGGTTGTAAAGGCGATAGGGAATCTGTTTTAGAGAGGGGCGAAGCCCCTCTCTAACTTTATGGGAGCATAACCTGTTAAACAGTATCAGTACAGGGATTTGACAAAGTCATGTTTATGCTTTATTTTATCAGTATCTCTCTAAAAGAGGGGGCGTTGCTGGTGTGGAGATAGCCAAAAAGCCCCGGGATTGAGGTCGGATGTTGGGCGAAGCATTAAAAAGATATGCTACATACAGTGGCTGAAATTATTTCTAAAAATATTTTAAGGAGGAAGGAAATGAAACGAAAACTAGCGATGCTTGGCCTGATTCTAACACTGGTGGCATCGCCGGTGGCAGCCGCCTGCGCGCGGACACCTGCGCCAGCGCCGTCACCGACGCCGACACCGATTCCAGCACCAGCGCCGACGCCAACAACTCCCACCCCAACGCCTACCCCGACGCCAGCGCCAACTCCCGCGCCAACCCCTACACCAACACCGACGCCAGCACCAGCGGCAGCTCCTATTGTCTTTAAGGCCATCGCCGCCGGCCCGCCCACTGCTCCTGACCAATCGGGGTTCACGCTGTTCCGCGAACTGGTCCAGAAGCGACTGGCAGGACGGTTTGAAATCAAGTATCTGGGCGCTACCGAGGTGTATCCTGCTCGGGAACAACTGACGTTTCTTGCCGCCGGGGCAGTTGATATGGTCTCGGCTTTTGATATACCCCAACTTCCCGATGTCTCCACTGTCCGTGATATGGTATTTACAGGTAAACCATCGGTTTTGCGGGCTGGCGGCCTGTTAGCGGTCATGGATGAATCAGCCAGAAAACGGATGGGGATATCTATACTCGGTTTCACATCCATGTTTCAATACAATGTATTTCTTGCCGTGAACGAGCCGATTACATCGTTTTATGACCTGAAAAAGTTCAAAATCAGGACCATTCCCTTCTATACTCCCATCCTGAAGGCGTTCGGGGCTGGCGTTGTGGACATACCCTTCACTGAAATTGGCCCGGCTCTGGAAACGCGGGTGGTTGACGGCATAGGTTGGCCTTCAAGCAGCCTCGTCATTTACGGCGTTCATAAGTATTTGAAGTATCAGGTATATCCACCTCTGTGGGAAAGAAGCTCTGTCGCTCTGTCGGTGAGCGCAGCCAAGTTTGATGCTCTGCCCGCTGATATTAAAGCCACGCTTATGGAGATAGTAAAAGAAGTGGAAACTGAGAGCTACAAATTCTGGCTGCGTGACGTAACCGCGGAGACCAAACAGCTCAGGCAGGCGGGGGTTAAGCCCCTATGGATAGCCAACACTGATGAGTGGGTGTTTGCCCAAAAAGCCCACTGGGAAGGGTCTTTAGCCACGCTGGAAAAAGTCGCCACCCCGGAGTATTTTCAGAAGTTTAAGGGAATCCTGGAGAAAGGCGGCTATTATCCGCCTAAGGAGATATTCCCCATAGAGTATGACTGGAGATAGCGCTTTCCGGCGCACATTCGCTTAACATATGAGTGGAGCACCCTCAGGACACCCGGGCTCGTGGTGGGCCTGAGGGTGCCTGGCAGGTGCCATTGAACCGCAGCCGGAAGTTTGGGGGCATTCCGCAACAGGAGGATAATCCATCGTTAGGCGTCTTATCCATGCCTGGGACTGGTTGCTCGGTGCCGGAGGCTGGCTTGCTGGCATCGGCATCGTTTTAGTAGCGGCGGTGGTCGTTTATGAAGTTGTAATGAGGTATGCCCTGGTCCGTCCTACCACCTGGGTGGTCAACTTCACCGAATATTCCCTTATCTACCTCGTCTTTTTAAGCGTGCCGCTGGTGCTGGCGAAAGACAAGCACGTAAAGCTCGACTTCTTGCTGAATTCCCTGTCACCGGAGGTCCAGCGCATAGCGAATACCGTTACTTCCCTGGTGGCGGCTGTCTCCTGCGCTGTTTTATTCTGGTATGGCTTGCGAATAACCTTGCGCGCCCTGGAGATACACGAGGTCCTTATAACGGCAATAATCACCCCCAAGTGGATAGTACTCATGCCCATACCGCTGGGGAGCTTCTTCCTGGTCATCCAGTTTCTGAGGAGAGCGTGGTCGTATGCCACTAAGCCATAATGTGCGCCGTCGCGAACCGGAGAAGAGGCAACCGAATACGGCGGCTCTCCTGATAATAACAAACAGGGTGGAAGGATAAACCATGGAGTGGTGGGGGCTCCTTATCGCTATTTTCGGCGTGCTCCTGGCATTTTTTCTCTCCGGCATGCCGGTAGCCTTTGCTTTTCTAACCTTCAACATTATCGGCATCATCGTCCTGATGGGAATAGACAAGTTGCCGCTGCTGCCGGCAGCCATCCAGCCCAACATAGGTATTTTTAGCTTTGTCACCGTACCCCTGTTCCTCCTTATGGGCGAGCTGCTATTCCGCACCGGGCTAGCCAGATTGATGATAGACTGCATAGGGAAATGGGTTGGCAATGTCCACGGAAGCTTGAGCCTTCTTGGTGTGGCTGCCGGCGTTATTTTCGGCATGATGAGCGGTTCCTCTATCAGTGGCGTAGCTGTATTCGGGTCAACACTTATCCCTGAGATGAGAGCCAGGGGCTACAGCAAAGAGATGAGCATCGGTCCTATTTTAGGCGCTGGCGGGCTGGCGATGATAATTCCGCCGAGCATAATGAGTGTGCTGGTGGCCGTTCTGAGCCAGTCTTCTGTGAGCGCGATGTTGATAGGAGGCATGGTCCCCGGGCTGATTCTTGCCGGGTTTTATATCATCTACATACTGGTGCGCGGGCATTTACAGCCCCACCTGGCTCCCAGTTTCGCTCCTGCCCGGGTAACCTGGGGTGAGAGATTCAAAGCCGTGGTGGTGTTGCTCTCCATGGGGGTGGTTATCTTTCTTGTCCTCGGGCTTATCCTCCTGGGCATTACCACTCCCTCGGAAGCAGCAGCCACTGGGACTGCCGGTACTCTCCTGTTAGCCGCTGCCCACCGTAGGCTCTCCTGGTCAGCCCTGAAGGAGTCAATACTGGAAACGGCGATGGTAACCGGCATGGTGTTCATGATTTTATTGAGCTCAGCGACCTTCAGCCAGCTACTTGCCTACACCGGTACAGTCACTACACTGGCGACCTATGCCACAGAGGTAGCTGTTCCCCCTATCGTCATAGTAATCATAATGCAGCTGGTGCTTATATTGCTGGGTATGTTCATAGACACCCTGTCGATGATAATGATTACCATCCCCATCTTCTTCCCTGTCATTCGTGCCCTGGGGTTGGACCCCATATGGTTCGGCATTCTCATGCTGGTTAATATGGAGATGGCTGACATCTCTCCGCCATTCGGCCTTTTTAACTTTGTCATGAAGGGTGTTGTCCCCGATGCCTCAATGGGTGATATTATTAAAGCTGGCGTGCCCTTCTTCTTCATGGGAATGGCCGGCATAGGCGTGATGCTTATTTTCCCCTCCGTGGTCACCTGGCTGCCCGGGCTAATAGGACGCTAGCTATGGCGCTGAGCCTTTCAGATAGTCTATGGCCCACTGGACGGCATCCTGCTCCGGGGCAAGCTCATGGTCCGGAGAAAGTCCCTCGCCCTCTATAAGCCGTCCCTTCGGCGTCAGCCATCGGGCCACGGTGATGTACAGCCCGGAGCCATCTTCAAACTGGCGCAGAACGTTCACGCTGCCCTTGCCAAACGTCTTGCTGCCGGCGATAGTGGCCCGGCCATAGTCCTGAAGAGCGCCGGCCAGCACCTCGCTGCCGCTGGCACTGAAGCCGTCTACCAGGACGACCACGGGCAAGTCAACGGTCATACTTCCAGAGACAACCCGGGAAGCAGTATGCTCGCCCTGGTTATCAACAACATCAACGACGATACCCTCCCTTAAGAAATAGCTGGTAGCCTCTATCACCGTGTCCAGTGTGCCGCCGGGGTTGCTGCGCAGGTCAAGGATAATAGCGGTGGCTTGTTCGCCAGGCAGCCGTTGCAGCGCCTCGCCGAGTTCCTCAGCAGTGCGTTGAGAGAAGTAGGCGATGCGGATGTAAGCGATGTCCCCCTTCATTTCAAAGCTGACGCTGGTCAGCTCAATCTCATCCCTGACTATCTCAATCTGCACCGGTTCGGTCTGTCCCTGATGAAGGATGAGCAGGGTAACTGTTGTCCCCCTGGGCCCGCGGATGTTGAGTATGGCTTCGGCCAGGGGCATCTTGGCAGTATCCCTGCCGTTCACTTCCAGTATCACATCCCCCGCCAGGATGCCTGCCTCGGCTGCTGGCGAAGCAGGAATAGGGGCTATTATCATCAGTTGGCCATCCCTTACCGCCACGTGGGCGCCAATACCTTCAAATTTCCCCTCAAAATCGCTTACGTGCAGTTGATAGGACCCGGCATTCAGATAGGCAGTATAGGGGTCATCCAGCGCTTCCACCATGCCCTTGATAGCCCCCTCAGCCAGCACGCGGGCATCAATCTTGTCCCTGTCCACATAGTCCCTGAAGATAACCTCCCACACCTGCTCAACGACTTTGAGCTGCTCCGCCGATGCGGGCTGGCTTCTGGTGCCCAGGGCACAGCCGCCTCCGAACGATAGGACGAGGAGGATTACCAGTGATAGGGCTATCACCACCGCCCTGACCTTTTTTGACATCAGAATCACTCTCCTTTGGCGCTCGTTACATGCATCTATATTCTAGCCTTTTCTGGTGGCAGCAGCAAAAGTTGATATGAGATTGTTCGGCAATTCACCAGGTAGATGTTCAGTATGTCATCGCCGCGAAATAAGATATTCTGGTGAACCCATCCCCCTTTATCAAAGGGAGACGCTTAGTTTCCCCCTTCCCTTGGGGAATTGGTGAAGGGAAGGGGGAGTCAGTAGAAAGAGGGGGCTTCGCCCCCTCTTTTAAAATATCCCCTTCTCCTGCTCAGGAGAAGGGGATAAAGGGGATGAGGTCACACTTCTAAGGAGCGCTTAGATTGGAACATTTTCATCCTTTGTGGTGCTGGCTGTCCAGCATGATTGTAACGCTGGCGATATGTGTCCAGATGAAAACTGGCACGCCAGGCTGACAAAGACAAAATGGGCCAAGTAAGCCTGTAAGCCGAGTTCTGTACTCCGCCTGAGCGGAGCGATGACCATCTATCTAGCCCTGATGTCACCATCAGGGTCAAGCGGCCAACCCGGGGACGAGGCCAGGCGTCCTTGTGTCCCTCTATTTGGCCTTGCTCCGGGTGGGGTTTACCCAGCCGGCCGGTCACCCGGCCGCTGGTGAGCTCTTACCTCACCATTTCACCCTTGCCCGCACCATTGCTGGCCGTTGGCGGTATGTTTCTGTGGCACTTTCCGTAGGGTCGCCCCTCCTGGGTGTTACCCAGCACCCTGCCTGGTGGAGCTCGGACTTTCCTCCCCGATTTCTCAGGGCGGTCACCCGATTTACTTGGCCCAATTACACTGTAATATGCGGCATACTATATGTCAACAGGGCTATTGGAGCTGCGGTAAGCCCGACAACCTAAGCCAGAAACAGGATGCGCCCGCAGTTGCTGCACTGCACCAGGTTGCCGCTCTTTGCCTGCTGCACCTCGCTGGTTGGCAAGGAAATACGGCAGCCGCGGCACATCCCCTGCTCTACCCTGGCCACTGGTTGCCCCTTTTGCCTTTTAAGCTCATTATAAAGCTCAACCGCCGGCGGAGAGATGGCTGCCGAGAGCATCTCCCACTTGCGCCGGAGCTGGGACAGGATATCTTCGAGCCGTGCCACCTCTGCGGATAGCTGCTGTTGCTGCTGCCGCCACTCGGCCTCCAAATCCTTTAGCCGGCTGCCGGCGACTTCTATTTTCGACGCGGCCTGCTCGACCTGCTCCATTATCTCCAGCGCCTTGTCTTCCAGCTGGCGCCGTTGGGCTTTAAGGAGGTCAGCTTCATGCTGGAGATTGCCCAGCTCCTTGGGGCTCTTTATTCGCCCGCTATAAAGCGTTTCTTCGGCAACGGCAAGCTTACCGGCAAGGTCGTCAATCTCCCATTCCAGTGTGTGCTGTTGCTTTCTCAGCTCCTCCAGGCGCTGCTGCTCCGAGGCCAACTCAGACCGGGCCGTGACCACTGCCTGGCTTTCTCCAAGCTGGCTGGCTGCCTGCCTCAGCGCCTGCTCGTTCGATTCAAGCTCGCTATCGACCTCTTGTAGCTGGTAAAGCTGTCCGGCAATGCTCATTTCCTGTAGTCCTATTTTATAGTTGCTGCGCCATAATATCAATTTCGCCGCAAAAGGGCGTTTCGCAACCCTAAGACCAAAGCCTCATTGTGTCATTGTGAGCCGAAGCCCCTCTCTTTCAATTAACTCCCCCTTCCCGCAGGAAGGGGTTCAGAGGGGGATGGGTGTCCGCCTGAAGTCAGCCGATAATGTTCAAGCATACATAGCCGCTATTTTTATAACAATGACAGGTGTATTCGCACACCATCTCTCAAAAGCAAAATGCGACAACGGCTGATAGCATTTATAGAACGCATGTGCTAACATAGTCAGGCAGATACGTACAGGAGGCAGTCTATGAGACTATTAAGGCTAGCGGTGGAAAGCCAGAGATGGGACCTGGCCGCTCATACCCTTGTCCTGGCCACGGCCAGGTTCTTGAGCGGTGCGCCAGTTGGCCCAAACGAGCAAGGAGGCAAACGAAATGCCGGCAAACGCAGAGGGGAAAAGCGCTCCGCAGGAAAAACAAAAGCCTAGGAAGCGCGGCTTCTATTCCAAAGTCCTTGACCAGGCGGAGCAAATTGACTTCGAGCTGGCCGCTGGCGTCGAGGGCATTGACGATGAAATCACGCTGCTCAGGGTCAAGATAAAGTCCCTCCTGGAGCATGACCCGGAGAACATCAGGCTAATCATGCAGGCGACCAACGCTCTGGCCAAGCTGGTCAAGACCAGGTATAACATCACCAGGGAGCAAAAGAAAGGACTGAAGGAGGCCATAGGCAATGTGCTCAAGGAAGTCGCCCTGCCTCTCGGCATCGGCATCGGCCAGGCCATCACCAAGTGACTATGCCAGTGGCCTGGCCTGTCACCGGCTGCGCCCCTATCAGCAGGAGGTTGCCTCGGCCATCCTGAGAAGCGTCTTGGACAAGAGAGGGCTGACCTTCTCGGTGGAAATCGCCCGCCAGGGGGGCAAAAACGAGCTATCAGCCCAGCTTGAGCTTCTGCTGCTGACGCTGTACATGGCACAGCCGCTGAACCTGGTCAAATGCTCGCCCACCTTCAAGCCTCAGACGGTCATCTCCATGATGCGGCTCAAGGACAGGCTGAACGACGCCGGCTTTGGCGGCGTATGGCTCGCCGAGCTAGGGTACATCATCAGGCTGGGGAACGCCCGGGCCGTATTCCTGTCGGCTGATGAGTCGGCCAACGTGGTGGGCAATACCGCCCACCTCCTGCTGGAAATAGACGAGTCCCAGGATGTCAGCAAGGAGAAATACACCAAGGAGTTCAAGCCCATGGGTGCCACTACCAATGTCACCACCGTCCACTTCGGCACCGCCTGGGATGACGCCACGCTGCTGGAAGAGATAAAGCAGGCCAACCTGGAAATGGAGCGCAAGGACGGCGTCAAACGCCACTTCCGCTATGACTGGCAGGACGTGGCCAGATATAACCCTGATTACCTGGCCTATGTTGAGGCCGAGAGGGAGCGCCTGGGAGAAAACCACCCCCTGTTTCTGACCCAGTATTGCCTTGTCCCCATCCACGGCGGTGGAGGCTACCTCAGCGCCCAGCAGAGGGCGCAGCTCCAGGGAGAGCATTCAAGGAAGCACCAGCCCGAGCCGGGCAAGAGCTACGTCGCCGGCATTGACCTGGCCGGGGAGGCCGAGGTAGAGGAGGAGGCCATGTTAAGAGCGGTCAAACCACGGCGGGACTCCACCGTGGTGACCATCGGCGAGCTGGCTCTTCCCGGCAGCGGCGACATGGAAAGGCAGCCCGGGATACGCATTGTGGAGCATTACCGGTGGACGGGCAAGAAACACACCGAGCTTTACCCGCAACTGGTTGACATTCTCAAGAATGTCTGGCGCTGCCGCAGGGTGGCAGTTGATGCCACCGGTGTCGGCCAGCCGGTGGCTTCGTTCCTCAAGCAGGCGCTGGGCTCCCGGGTCTCCCCGTTCGCCTTCACCGCCCGGTCGAAGTCGGAACTGGGCTTCAACCTGCTGGCGGCAATCAACTCAGGCCGCCTCAAAATGTACTCCGGCGATGGCTCGGCGGAATGCCGGGAGTTCTGGTTCGAGATGGAAAAGGCCAGGAGCCAGTACCGTCCCAGCCAGACGATGAACTTCTACGTTGACCCGGCACAGGGACATGACGACTTCCTTATGAGCCTGGCGCTCTTGGTCGAAGCCGCCAGCCAGTATGAGACAAGGGGGGCGCGGGGGAGGGCTAGCAGTTAAAGCTCAACAGCTACTGCATGCTGGTAGGGCATATTTTGAATTTTGTGGGGAATGCTGATAGTATGTAGATGTAGGTATTGACAATAAACTATCAATCGTGTTATATATTGGGAACATATAGAGGGAACATATAGAGGTAAAATAAATGGATGATATTATATTGGAAGTTGCAAGCGACTTCTTATATGCAAAACCTTCATTTATTGAAGGTCTTGGACGTGTTCTTGACGTCGGCGGTACTCTCAATGAGTACAATTCTTCACCAACTGGCGAAATCGCAGATAAAGTTGCTATGCGGGTGGATTGGGCTTGTGTTGGACAGTATTTACGTAGTGCCATAAACGAATATGCCAAAGAACAAGCACCCAAAGATTAATATACCGTCAGCCCCTAACCAACCTAAAAAGACCGCCCAATTAGTTCAAGTAGAAAGACACACTTCTGGGCCTTTACCTACTGACCTTACCCCCGTAAATAATGCCAACGCCTCTTAGAGTTCTCCGCTAGAATATAGCAAAGGGGAGGACTCGAAATGAAACGCAAGAAGTACACAGAAGAGCAGATTATCCAGGTGCTCAAAGAAGGTGAGG
>JACQON010000005.1 GCA_016202545.1 Chloroflexota bacterium | reverse complement strand
GATCTCCCATCCTTTACCTTCGGGTGAAGGAGTAAGGCCGCAGGTAGTCTACCTGCTTGATAGGCCGCAGGTGTAAGCGCAGTAATGCGTTTAGCTTAGCGGTACTAATGGCCGAGGGCTTGACCTGCTTCAGAGTTGGTATCAGTCAGAAAATCTACGGTAGCTAAAACGCCGTAGATTTTCTGTTTTTATAGGGGGTTTACCGCCGCTGTCATTGCGAGCCAGAGGCGAAGCAATCTCTATCCTAGTGTAAATCCCTCACCCTGTATCCCTCTCCCTTTAGCAAAGGGAGAGGGAATTATTTTTCTTAAAGGGGCTAGCGCCCCTTTTAATCCCCGACTAAATAGAAATTATCTGTAACCCATCCCCCTGCTGACCCCCTTCCCTTGGGGATTGGTGAACGCTTTGTATCAAAAGTGCCGTATTTATGTCACCCTGAGCGTAGCGAAGGGTCTCAGAGCGGGGGGGGATCATGTGTGCACGCCCACCCCCACACCGAGATTCTTCGTCGCTCCGCTCCTCAGAATGACATTTGATACAAAGCAATTGGTGAAGGGAAGGGGTAAACTTTTAGAGAGGGGTTAGCACTCTTCTCAGATGCCCTATTCTGGAATGGGCGCAAGCCCCTTGTCTTATTAGACAAAATAGAGTAATATAATGCAACTAAGTAGAAAATAAGGAGGGAGAAATGGTAATAAAACTGGAGGAATATGGTAAGGGTGATATTTACTATGAAATTTGTGTTGAGCGAAGTTCAACCGAGAATGGTGTAACCATTACATTGTGGAAGAGGCCTGACGGCCATTTTCGAGTCGCCAGTTTCCGTGATGGGGACAAAAAATGGGTGGTATTGCGGGGGTTTAACGAACTTAAAGATAAGATTCAAGCATGGAAGGCCTATGAAGAGTTGTGTAGTGCGCTAGGGTGTTCACCGTACCCCAAAGCAGACGAAATCTAGATTGCTGGTGTTGGTTAATGCAGTTGACAATGAGGCGGAGAAAATGAAGAAAAAGATAGGTCAGTTTTTCGCAGTGCTTTTTGTGATATTGTTTATTGGAGCACCAATATTGGGGGCTATCAAGGGAAGTATGCCTGCTATTGCATTTCTTACAGTTGTAATAATAGTTGTAATAATAGCGACTATCATATTTTGTATCAAAAATAGAAAGAAAGGTTGGCGGTGGATGTTGGGAAAGAGGAAATAAAACATACCCATTGTAAAGGTGGCGGGTTTCTTCCAAAGTGCTTTAGATAGGCTTTCTAGCTCCGGAGGGTTCTAATAGGGGAGAGGGGAAGAGGATATTGCTGGATTTGGAATAGGGCGTCCAAGAGGGGCTTTAAGCCCCTCTTTCTTTTTTCTTACACTTTATGTAAAGGGGGATTTAATAATGGGAGTTCTTCGTCTTCTGCTGCCGTTTGCAAAGCGGGCTGCTTTAATGTATGATGTTGATGTTGGTTGTAGTTTGGGTTATTACAAGCTTCTTTAGATTCTCTAAGTGTTGGATGACCGGAACTTTAACTAATAATTCAGAAGAGAGGAGGTCATTCAATGAGTTTTCAGGAGAAGACACTTCAGTGTTCCGATTGTGGGGCTACCTTCACCTTTAGCGCTGAGGAGCAAGAGTTTTTTCAGTCTAAAGGCTATACCAATGAGCCCAAGCGCTGCCCTTCGTGCCGGCGTGCAAGAAAGGAGCGCCAGGGAAGCGGCAGCTACGGAAATGGTGGCGCCACTTACCGCTCACAACGCCAGATGTTTCCTGCGGTGTGTGCCGGGTGCGGCAAAGATACCGAAGTACCTTTCGAGCCTCGCGGTGACAAGCCGGTGTACTGCAGCGATTGCTACCGCAAAGTCAGGCTAAGCTAACAGCGCTGTTTTTGGTCGGGATATACACAGGCCGGGAGTGCCGTTCCTGTGTATATCCTCTAGAAAGTGATGGTGCCTTGTGTCATCAGAAGTTACACTACGAGAAGGTGAAAGTCAGGATTCCCTGCTGCGGCGTTTTCAGAGGGCGATACAGATGGAGGGTATCCTGCGTGAAGCTAAAGCCCACCGCTTTTTCGTATCTAAGAGAGACGCTGCCCGCATAAAAGCAAGGAACAACGCCAGGCGAAGACGGCGTCAGGGCACTGCGGGAACGCGGTAGAAAGTCGGGCCGGGGTTAAGTATTCTATCTTCATCACGGCCTTCCCCGCATTATTCCACTCAGATTAAGCAAAATCGGCCTCAAATGAGGCCGATTTCATTTATTAGGGTCAGGCGCTGGCAGGCCGCGCAGGGTAAAAGGCGGAACTTTTTCTGAGAAATTCAGCTGCGTCTAGTATTGTCTCAAGCTTATGCACTCATCTCCAAGAATATTCAGCGAGCACATTAACAAATGAAGCCTCCCTATAGGGGAGGCTTTTCTTTGTCACATTAGATTTATACCTGGCTGGCAAGCAGAGATATATTCTACCTCATAGCTGTTTGTCTGCCAATCTCGTGTCTTCGTACGACACGCCGTCGTGGTTGTTGCGAAAGGCATGGTTCAGTATCCGGCGCAGGCCTGGTGTAATCAAAGCCTTGAAGCGTCAGACGCTTCAGCGGCGCGTCAAGAAGCTGCTCAAGAGCCCGTATCTTACCCGCATCGGCATTTGTCACGAGCGTTAATGCCTCACCATTTTTCTCGACCCGGCCGGTACGGCCGATTCGATGGATGTAGTCATCCGTACTTTCGGGCATGTCGTAATTGATGACGTGGGAAATACTCAAAACATCGATACCGCGGGCAGCGATATCTGTCGCCACCAGAATCTTAATCGAGCCGTTACGGAAGCCTGTAAGCGCAGCCTGTCTCTGGTTCTGGGACAAGTTCCCTTGCAATGAAGTCACCCGATAGCCTGCTCTTACCAGTTGCTGCGCCACACGTTCGGCGCGGTGTTTGGTGCGCGTAAAGATAAGCACCGATTCTGTTTGGGTGCCATCTAGAATTTTCTTCAACAGCTCCGTTTTGAGGTGTTGTTGTACCGGGTACAGAACATGTGACACCGTTTTTGCCGGTAAGGTGCGGCCGACCTGCACAGTGACCGGGTCATGCAGGATTTGGCGCGCCAGGCGCCGGATATTCTCGGGCATGGTAGCAGAAAAAAGCAACGTCTGGTGTTCATGCAGGATACACCTCAGAATATTACGTATATCAGGCAGAAAGCCCATATCGAACATACGGTCGGCCTCGTCAATGACGAGGATTTCCAGTTCTGACAAACTTATCGTACCCTTCCACAGGTGGTCAAGCA
Organism: Chloroflexota bacterium; assembly: GCA_016202545.1. Taxonomy (GTDB): domain Bacteria; phylum Chloroflexota; class Dehalococcoidia; order Dehalococcoidales; family JACQON01; genus JACQON01. The sequence continues at coordinate 20,514 of JACQON010000005.1, read as the reverse complement.
GGCGGCCCGGGCAGGCTACGACGATTCCTGCGCCGCTGCGCAGCCCCCGGATTTGTTGTTCCATGCTCACCCCGCCGTAGATAGCAACACTTTGCAGGCTGGTTTTACTCCCCAGGCCGTTGATAACCTCGCAGGTCTGCTCGGCCAGTTCGCGTGTGGGCGAGATTACCAGAGCCCGTACACATCCTTGCGGGCCAGACCGCAGATGCTCCAGGATAGGCAGCACGAAAGCGGCTGTCTTGCCGGTGCCGGTCTGGGCTAGGCCTATGACATCCCGCCCCTGCATAATGGGTGGGATAGCCTGTACTTGTATTGGTGTAGGTATGGAATAACCGAGCGCACGTACACCAGCCATGATGCTCGGATGCAAATTAAAAGTTTCGAAATTCATTTAACTCCTTGAAAATATGCTGATTAAGCACCTGCATTACAGGTGTTTAATTAACTATGTATCTTCTTTCTCTTTTCTTATTAAATCGGCTATTACCTCTGATATTGAGGGAAACCGTTCTGCGCTTATCTGAAAGAGGGAGGGATTCAACGACTTCGATAATCCGGTTCCTCAGTTTTTTCCCTTCGAGGTGGGCAATCGCGGTTGCACCTTCAGATTTGGACGCCATTTGGACATATCCGTAGCCCCTCGGTTGACCGCTGCCGATATACTTGTCATCCATGATGGTCACAGATATCACTTCTCCAAATTCTGTGAACTCCTTGCGCAGTTCGTCTTCGGTCGTTTCGAGCGATAGGTTGCCCACATAGATGTCCACATTGTCCCCCTTTTGAGAAAACGGGGCTATTAATCATCTGGCGTCTATATCATACGTACGCCCATACTTCCTCAGCTTACTCTGGTTGCTGCTTTTTCTCCTCCTCCTTGAGCTTTCTATCCTCTTTAGCTTTGGCCATCATCCCTTCCTTGGCCAAGAAAGCGTCTCTTCTTGCCCGGTCTCTGGTTGACTGCTCAATTTCCTCAATAGCGCGCTTCTCCGACCGCTCAGTCTGTTTTGCTTTCAGAGTCTTTTCAATCGCCTGCTCCCTGGCCAAATAGGCCTTCTTTCTCGCCTGTTCTTTGGCCAATCGCTCGGCTTCCTGTAAAGCGCGCTTTTCCACTTGCCTGGCTTCTTCTGGTGATTGCCTATCTTGGCCTGTCATCATCTACCTCCCAAATAGCCTGGTCAAAAATGCCCTGAACCAGTTCGCCGCGGCAACGTAGCGCCACACCTGAGTCAGATACCACATCTATGGTATCTTTCCCTCTATTCCTGCATTTGTCGCCACAATCGCCGTGACACGCCATGCTACTTGCTCAAGCAGGAACAGTACTTCGGCGTTTCTCGTAGCCCTTGGGAAGGCTGAGCCGGGCATCTATTACCAGGCTCTGGATTTGTAGCTGGAATCGCCATCTCCGTAGCGCTGTGTTTTCCTTGCTGCGCGGCATGAGACACAACGCTTAGGTTCATTATTAAAACCTTTGGACGCGAAAAACTCCTGCTCCCCAGCGCTAAAGGTAAACGTGGTGCCGCAATCGGAGCATTGGATGGACTTATCCTGAAAACTCATCGGATGACCTCCTCTCTTTATAATCAGTTAGAGTTCGGGTCATCCAATACTTAAGATAACTCAGTGTCAATGGCTTTTGAGAAGCTTGTAATAACCTAAACTGGAACTTATTTGTAATTATACCACAAAGGCAATACTTCCGCAATTAACGCTCATGAGGTCGTTTGGCATTGAGTGGGTGGTTGTCATGCGAGCCAGCCGCAGGCGGCGAAGCAATCTGTAGAGTATTGCTTGAGATTGCTTCGGCTCCGCCTCGCAATGACAGTTTCCGTTAATAAACGACCTCGCCCATGAAGTAACATTCTGATGTAAGGTTGGCTATCGGGCAAATCCGGTAGGCCGCAATGAGTTTTAGAGGGCTGTTGCTTGATATAGGCCGTGCAGGTCTCGAACCTGCGACCACCTGATTAAAAGTCAGGTGCTCTGCCAACTGAGCTAACGGCCCGTGACTCCAAGCCAGTTTAGCAAACTCGCTGCCATGGTGCAAGCCGAAACGGTTTATTTCACCAGATAGGGTGCCCCGTGCGGGACAGCCAGGCCGGTTATGTGTAGGAGGTCTGTCTGCCTACCCACAGGCCGAGAAGGAAAATTAGCAAGCCGCCAACCCCTATCAGGGTATACATGGCCCAGCCAGGCAGGCTAAGGGTGAAACCCACGTAAAATGCCCCTGCGCTTGACATGCTCTCACTAGAGGCACCGTCTATCGCCTTTACCCTCCAGTAGTACGGCGAGTCTTTCTTGGTTGATTCCAGCTTCTCCGCTTCGGCGAGGGTGTACTTCGAGCTGGTAAGCCCTGGCTTCTCCAGGACTATGGAGCTAACGGCAAAATCCTTGCTGGTGGCGACCTGGAGAGTATAGGTCACGCCGCTGGGGTCGGTGACATCCTCCCAATCAAAGTATGCCCGCGCCTTGGCCTTGGCTCCCATTTCCGGCAGCAGCGGCGCTGGTGCCGGTGGCGGCTCCGATTCCATGGTGAAGGTTGTTTTCACCGTGTTGGTATTGTCGCTGATGGTTACGGTGTGCTTTCCGGCAACGCTGGGCGGGACAGTGAAGGTGGTTGAAAATCCTCCTTTAGCATCGGCGGTAGTTGTGGCTACCCCAGTATCGTCGTATTTGATGGTGATGGCTCCGGTGAAACCGACGCCGCTGACGGTAAGCTTGCTGCCGATATTGCCGGTGGCCTGGCTGAGGGCAGCGTCGACCGTGATGGTGATGTCGGCGCTGCCGGTATTCACGCCGTCGGTAACCACCAGTTGATAGCTGCCGGCGGGCAGCGGCGGGATGGGGAAAGAACTGCTGAAGCTGCCGGTGGCATCAGCGGTAACGGTTTTCACCTGGATATTGCCAAAGGTGACCCTCATCGCCTGGCTGGCCCTGAATCCGGTGCCGGTGATGGCGATTTCAGTACCAATGCTGCCGGTGACCGGGCTGGCGCTGAAGCTGCTAAGGACGGTAAAAGTGGCGCTGGCATCGCCGGCAGCTATGGTGTGAGTCCCGCTTGCGCTGGGCGGGGCATTGAACGTGGCGGAGAAAGACCCGCCGCTGTCAGCCGTGGCCGTAACTACCCCGATGCCGTCATATTTGACGACCACCGCACCACTAAAGCCGCGGCCGGTGACGGTCAGACCGGTGCCAACAGTGCCCCTGGTCGGGGTGACGGCGATGGTGGCAGATATGGTGAACTCCGCGCTATCCCGGTTGTTGAGCGCGTCTTTGCTCTCGACGGTGTATTTGCCTGGCGGCAATGCGGGCACGCTGAAGGTGGCGGTGAAGCTGCCGTCCCTGTCTGTTTGCACTGTTGCTACCTGGGTGGTGCTAAAGCGGATGGTGACCTGGCTCCGGGAACCGAAGCCGGTGCCGGTTGCGGTCACCTGGGTGCCAGGCAATCCGGAGGTGAGGCTGATGCTGGCCTGCGGCACTACAGTGAAGTCCACTTCGACCTCGGTAGCAGAGGTCTCGCCGATGACGGTTATGGTATGGCTGCCGGCGGCGCTTGGAGGCACAATTATGGCGGTGTCGTCAAAGTCGCCGCTGCTATCGGTCTTGACATCGCCGCTTTGTATGTCCACCTTAACGCCGTCGTATTCAACTGTGATGTTTTCCCTGCTGCTGAAGTCCTGACCGTCAATTTTAACTTGAGTACCGACCGGGCCTTCGTCCGGGGTTATAGTGGCGGAGGCGCGAATCACGATGAAGGTGGTCGCGGCTTCCTGTGTGAACGAGTTCCAATCCACGGCAACAACAGGTTGATTGCCGCCGGGGGCATCAGCGGGTACGACAAAAGAGGTACTTATTCTACCTATGGGGGAGCCGGTCACATAGACCATGGTGCGCCCTCTAAAATCAATGCCAATCGTGTTCCCGGGGGTGAACCCGTCGCCGGTCACGGTGACGGTAGTGCCCGGGGGACCACTGGTTGGAGACAGGGTTAACGTTGCCGCCAGGGCCGGCAATGCCGGTATGGTCACCGCCATCAGGGCGAAGGCAAGCGCTATTCCAAGGATACGCAGGCTTTTATCACGCTTCATGTGCTGACCTCTTCTTTGCTCTTTTTTCAATGTTACGTCCCACGTAACATTCTGTCAACCCCGGAAGACGACAAAACTGCGTTGACTGAATAGAACATTTGTACTAATATAGCGGCATATGGAACAGAAACAAGTCGAGCCACCTGTGGTGAACAGTGGTGAACCAGACCTGTTGCCGGAGCACTGCCACTATCGTGACGAAGGCTGCGCTCTGGCGGCGTCCTGCTTCAACTGTCCCCTGCCCGCCTGCGTTCACGACCGGCCCGGCGGTAAACAGCAGTGGCTGAAGAAACAACGAGATGCCGAAATGGCAAGACTTTTCTATGACGAAAGTAAGGGGATAAAGGAGCTAGCGGCTATATTCGGCGTCAACGAGAGAACGGTGCAGAGAGCGTTAAGGAGGATGAGAAATGAACGGAACTACTGAGCCGGTTACCCCTATCCCGGCGCAGCTAGCCCAGCGGGATGCGGAGAGACTCAGAGTTTATCAGGAGCTGATGGACTTTTACCACGGGGTCCACTGGGAGGGAAGGGACAGGCGTGGCGAGAAGCGGTTGACCTTCAACTATGCCAGGGTATTCGTTGACAAGGTCACCTCATATCTGATGTCAGGCATCAACTTCGCCGTTGACCCGGTGGCAGACTCACCGGAAGCAAGAGAAAGGGCGAGAAGGGCGGAGCAGACCGTGTACCAGGTCTACCAGGCTAACAACCTGGAGCAGCTTGACTTTGAGACTGAGGTCGACTGCGCCATCCTCGGCGATGCCTGTTACAAGGTCATCTGGGACGCTGAGGCAAGGCGGGTAAGGGTCACCACCCCCGACGTGCAGGGCATCTATGCCTGGTGGCTGGGGGATGACACTTCCCGGCTATGGAAGATAGCGTCCAAGTATACCCTGTCAGCGGATGAGGCGGAGTTCCTCTACCAGTCCAGGCCGAAGGATAAGGCGGCAGCCGTGGTTGAGGTATGGACGGACGCCGAGTTCGAGCTATGGCTGGATGACGACCGGATTGAAAAGAAGCCCAACCCCTATGGTTTTATCCCGTTCATAGTCTATCCCAACCTGAGAGAGCCCAAGAAGTTCTGGGGCGTATCTGATTTGCATCAGGTCATGGAGCCGCAGCGGGAGCTGAACCGGGCGGTGAGCCAGCTATCCAGGATACTGGAGCTATCAGGCAATCCCATCGCCGTGCTGGAGAACGTTGAGGAGTCAGAGGACATCGCCGTCAGGCCGGGGGCGGTGTGGAACATACCCGAGGATGCCAAAGCCTACCTGCTTGACCTGCTGCAGGGCGGCGGCGTGGGACTCCACATAGACTACATCAACCTGCTGTACCGCATCCTGCACGACGTATCAGAATCGCCGCGGGCCGCCTTCGGCGGGACCGAGAGGGACCTGTCGGGTGTGGCCATGGAGCTTGAACTGCAGCCACTGCTGCAAAGGGTGAGGCGAAAGAGGCTGGTCAGGACCGCAGTTTACAACCGGAGAAACGAGCTTATCCTCAGGCTGGTTGAGAAATTTCAGGGAGTGAGCTTCGGCGAGAACCATTTGCGGGTGGTCTGGGGGCCGGTACTGCCGCAGGATATGAGCCGCCTGGTGTCCAACGAGCAGGTATTGATTCAAAGCGGCGTCCACTCCAGGAGGCAGGCCATGGACGAGGTCGGGGTAAAGGACCCCGAGCAGGAGTTCAAGCGATGGCTTGAGGAGAGGGAGGCCATCCTCAGGATGAACAAAGAGCTTAACGCACGCCCGTCCAGGAGCGGAGCGAGGGAGAGGGCACTCCGGGAAGACGGCGTTGAGGAATAACCAAGGAGGTTGATGGATTTGGCAGATGACGAACTGAACCTTGCACAACCAGAGCCTGGCGACCAGCCGGAAGGCCAGGAATCACCCGGGGCGGCTGAGCCGCAAGATTACCGCGCCAGGGTGGCCGAGCTTGAGGGATTGATAGCCGAAAGGGAGCAGGCGCTCGGCCTGGCCCATGCCCGCATCGCCGACCTGGAGCAGGAGGTGGCTGGGCTGAACCAGAGGTTAACCGCCGCCAGCGATTCCCTGTTCCAGGCGATAGCCGGCTACAAGGCCCTGGTCATCAAATCAAACCCGGGGGTGCTGGAGGAAATGGTGACCGGCGATACCATCGCCGAGATAGACGCCTCCCTGGAGAAGACCAGGGCCATCATCGCCAGGGTGAAGCAGGGGCTGGAGGCAGAGCTGGCCCTGGCCAGAGTCCCCGCCGGTGCTCCGCAGAGGGCGCCGCTTGACCTGTCAGCCCTATCCTCCCGGGAGAAAATTAAATACGCAATAGGAGGTAAGAGATAATGGCGCTAACACTGGAAGAGGCAACCAAGCTATCAAACGACATGTTACTCAAAGGGGTGGTGGAGACGATAGTCAAGGATTCTCCCATCATCCAGCGAATTCCCTTCGTTGAAATCGCCGGGAACGGCCTGACCTACAACCAGGAGAAGACCCTGCCCGGCGTTGATTTCTACGATGTCGGCGACACCTGGGTCGAGTCCACGCCCACCTTCGAGCAGAAGACGGCCAACCTGAAAATCATGGGCGGCGATGCTGACGTGGACAACTTTCTCAAGTCGACCCGCAGCAATATCCAGGACCTGGAAGCCGCCGTCATCGAACTGAAGGCCAAGGCGGTGCGTGACAAGTTTGAGGATACCTTTGTCTACGGTGATGCCACCGCCAACCCCAAGCAGTTCGATGGCCTGCTGAAACTCATCGACACCGCCACCGCCGGCAGCCAGGTGGTAGCCATGGGGGCCAGCGGGGCTACGCTCACCCTGGCCAAGCTGGATGAGCTTATTGACGCCGTAAAGGGCGGCAAGCCCGATGTTCTACTCATGAGCCGCCGCTCAAGGAGAAAGATAAATGCCCTGGTCAGGGCCGCCGGCGGCTTGATAGAGAGCGACCGGGACAGGTGGGGCAACTTCGTCCAGTTCTGGGACGGCATAGCCATCGGCGTCAACGACTGGATACTTGACACCCATGTCGTCAGCGGCGGCGTGGAGACAGCCACCACCGGCGGCACCAGCTCTACCATATACGCCATCCAGTTCGGGGAGGGCGCCCTGTGCGGCCTGACCGGCCCGGGGCACCTGACCGTGGAGCGTATCGGCTCGCTGGAGACCAAAGACGCCAGCCGCACCAGGGTGAAATGGTATGTCTCCCTGGCCCTGTTCAGCTCGGTCAAGGCAGCCGCCTTAATCGGCGTCCAGGACTGAACCGGTAGCTTATAGCTTACGGCTGATAGCCGAATAATTTGAGGAGGTGACAACATGGCATTCTCAGACCCGGGAAAGGGAAGGATTATCGAGCAGGGTGAGGGGGTGGTCAAGGTGACCCTGGCCGAAGCCTGTCAGGCTGGCGATGTCCTGGGTTATAGCTCAGGCTGGAAGAGGGCGCTGGCCACCACAGGCACAGCCATACAGGGGAGGCTGATAGCCGGTGAGGATGGCGCCAACGGCGATGCCATCACTGCCTATCGCCGGGCGGTGGTCAGCGGCTACTCCGGCGGGACGCCGGGCAGCCCGGTCTATGTCGCCGAAGGCACCGACTACGGCAAAATCACCGGGACCAAGCCAACCACATCCGGCGACTGCGATACCATCATCGGCTACATGGCCTCGGCCACGGCGGCTGCCCTTGAGCCCGGCTCAAGGTCCGATTCCACAGCACCATAAAGAAGATAGCGAGGGGGAGGGTTCACCCTGAAGGGCAGTCCCCTCCCCCTGAAAGGAGCGGAAACCATGGGACTTGCAATAATAGAGCATATCGAGCGTCCCTTTGCCAAGGGTAACCTGACCTCGGACGGGATTCAGTGGTCGGCGGAGCTGGACACCACTACGGCTAATGTCGACGTTGAAGTCGAAAGCGTCACCATCAAGCCGCCGGCGCTGGGGGCCTTGATTGAAGTCGAGTTTGGCCTGACGGCTGCCTTCAGGGCGGTATCGTCAGCTACGGCCGACCTGACCTACAAATGGCAGGCCAGGAACAAGGGAGGAACGTGGGTTGACCTCCATGTCGCCATCACCAAGACCGATATAGGCACCACCTATGTTGAGGAGACCCGGAGCGGTCGCTTCAAGCCGGCGGCCGATTTTGATTCCGTACCCTTCGAGGTGAGGTTGCTAGTTCAGTGCAACGAGACCAGTCAGGGACGGGCCAGGGTCAAGAACTCAAGCTATATCAGGGCGGCCTACTCAGCTTCGTGAGGTGAGAGATGCAGACTTCACTGGATAACAGTGTGGATAGGTTGCTGTTTGGCCCGCCCGGGCTGGGCACCGTGCTTTACCTGCCCGGACTTCCCGGCGGCGGCGCCAGTAGCCATGATAGAAGTCCCTACGGCAACACCGGCACCGTAGTCGGTGCCGCCTGGAGGAGGCTTCCCAGCGGCCTGTGGTGTCTGGACTTTGACGGTGCGGATGATAGGATTACTCTCCCAAATGTGGCTGCCATAAGCCAAATTGCTCAAGGGGATTTTACAATAAAGCTCTGGTGGATAGCGGATACAAGTGAATCCGCAGATTTCTTTTACCAGTATAATGCGGCTAATCTTAGGTTTTCAATACGCTGGGGTAAAGCTGAGGGTTTTTACTACAACTGCTGGGATGCTGCTGGCTTGAACAATGTCAGTATCTATAAAGCATGGCTACCTACTAATGGCATTCCTTACCATCTAGTCTTCAGGCGGAGTGGTAATAGTCATGATATTCTTGTTAATGGAACATCACTAGGGGCTACTACTGATGCCGACAAACCTGATGCTGGAGTAAATACTAGCTATTTTGGCAGCTTAGTCTCAACAACTTTGAAGGGTAAAGCAGGATTGTTCGCAATAATGTCTAGCGCCTGGACAGATGCTGAAGTGGCCAATAGTTATGCCCAGGAAAGACATCTGTTTGGAGTGTGGTAGCTATTGATAGTGAGGTAATCGAACTATGAAATACAGAGTCAGGTTGGACTTAAGCTTTAACAGTGAAGGCGACGCCCAGAAGCTGCTGGGCTACGCCAGGGAGATGAGCGCCAAATCCGTCAGCATCAATGAGGGCAGCGACAACGAAGAGATTTCCTTCTGCGAGATGGAAATATGCCGCCATGATGAAGGCCTGCCCTGCCAGAAGCTGGAAAGGCTGGAAATACGGAGCTTGTAAGGAGGGGCAACCATGAACCTGAGCGATATGAGAGCCATAGTCAGGCGTGACCTGCACGATGAGGATGCCGCCAACTACCGCTGGAGCAACGACGAGATTGACCGGCATATCGCCCATGCGGTGAAGGACTTCTCCGAAGCGCTGCCGCTGGAGCAGAAGGCGACCAAAGCCACCACCTCAGGGTCGAGGGAGCTGGATATATCCACCCTGACTGGCAGGGTGATGGTGGAGGCGGTGGAATACCCGGTGGACGAATTCCCCAGGAGCTACCAGAGGTTTGCCCTGTGGGGGGATATGTTAACCCTGCTGGGAGAGGAAGTCCCTGATGGCTCGAACGCCTACATTTACTACGGCAAGCTACACACCATCGACGCCACCAGCTCTACCATCCCCACCGAGCATGAGGACCTGATTGCCACCGGGGCTGAAGGCTATGCCGCCGTGGAGTGGGCCGCTTTTGCCATCAACCGGGTAAACATCGGCGGCACCGTGACGCCTGGTGAGTTCCTCACCTGGGGCAATGACCGGCTCGGCTACTTCAGGGCTGAGCTGCGGAGGTTGGGTAGAAGGAACCGGGTCAGGGTGAGACAGCTTTACCGGCCTTACTATCCGCCGCTGTCCAAATCAACGGACTACGGCCCGTAATCAGGATTAAGTCGATAGCTAAAGTGAGGTTGATATGACCACCAAAGAAGATTTGCCGGCGGAAGCCTTTGCCATCGTCGGTAGCCCGGAAGACTCCGGGACGTGGAAGCTGCCGCATCACAAGAGAAGCATCTTGAGGGCCATCTGGGGCAAGGTTGACCTGGAAGACACCGTTGACTGGGAGCGAATGTCGGCGGCGGTGACGGCGCTCTCTCTGGACGGCCATCGCCGCCGGGTGGAGGCCAGCCCGGAGGAGATACTGGCTGCCGCCAGGCACCTGGCCGGCCACTACCGGAAAGCCGGCCGGCCGTTACCTGATACCCTGGCGGCGCTGGCGTAAGGGGGAGAGAAAAGGCCATGAGAAGCCTATCATCCACACTGCTCGCCGCCCAGAAGCAGGCCAGCAGCATTCCCTACGTCAAGCTGGAGGCCTGTAATAAGGTGGCCGAGGTGGTCAGGCTGCAGTGGACAAGGCTCTACACCGGCTCGGAAGACGACTATTTCCACGGTGTCGCCATGCCCGGCGACGGGTCGCTGGTCAGGGCCAGGATAACGCTCCCCGCCGATTCGCGGAAGCTCTACCGGCAGCGGGTGGCCAACCCCGGCCCGGCCTCTGACTTCAGCCAGTGGGTCTACACCAGCGAGTACGGCGCCGTGGTCGTCGCCTGCGCCGCCCTGGGCGCTGAAGCGTCCATATTCTGGATAAAAAATACCAGGGCCATCTACCAGCTTAAGAGCACCGACTACGGGGCTACCTGGGGCAGCCCCCAGCTCCTGGGCTACTCCCCGACCACGGCCATCAACGGCATAGCCGCCGCTTATAAGCCAAACGGCGACATCGCCCTGTTTTTCGCTGACCAGGCTACCCTCTATGTTATAAAGCGCACCGCCGGTAGCTGGGGCAGCGCCGTCGCCTGGGACAAGACTACCGGCAACCTCTCCGGCGTCGCCTGTACCTATGATGGCGACTGGGACCTCGTTGTCACCGGCAAGGACTCCGGCGGCGATTTCAAGCTGTGGAGCTTGATATATGGCGATGGCGGCACCGTTGCCGCCGGCAACTGGTCAGCGCTCAAGGAGTTCGCCTCAGCGCCTTCAGACGGCGGCTTTGAGTACCTGAGACCCTTCCTGGCCAAGCCTGACGTCTACCGCGCCTTCTTCGTGGAAAAGTTCACCGGCACCGAAAGCTACAATCGTCCCTTCTGGTCCCACTCTGTCGGTGACGCTTTCTCCGACAACTTATGGCGTGAACCCGTCCCCTTCAGTGCCTCAACCGGATATGGCCTGGCCGTAACCTATTACGGCGGCTACTGCTGGCTGTCGAATGCCGCCGGCGTGTGGAGGGCGCCTCTTGCCGCCCAGAGCGTCGATGTAACTGCCGCTGTGCTCTATCTCAAGGAAGAGCTCGCTGAAGGCCAGGGGAGGTTAACCGCCGAGCTAAGGAACGATGACGGGCGGTACTCGTCGCCGGGAGAAGGAAGCCTCTCGGTGCTGGACATAGGCTGCCAACTCGACTTCAGCCCCGGCTACCGCACCAGCGCCGGCGATGAATCAAGCCCGGGGCAGTCCTTCATACTCGATGGCTACGAGCACATCTCCTCCGCCGGCGAGGCAGCGCTGGTACTTCATGCCCTGGACGGCTGGAGCCTGCTCAGCGTCTGGAGAGCCAGGCACCAGTTCCGCTGGAATAAGCAGACCGATGAGATGAGCGTCAAGCAGCTCCTCGAATTCGTCATGGCCAGGGCCGGCCTCAAGCTGGTGGCGACGTCACAGTCGTCAGTTGTCACCGACTATTACCCCGATTTCACCATTAACCCCGGCGATAGAGGTGAAGCCATCATCAGCAAGCTGCTGTCCTTTGTCCCCGATGTGCTGCTTGTTGAAGGCGACACGGCCTATCTGGTCAATCCCCTGTCCTCGGACAGTTCCGCTTATAGCTATGGCGGAGCGCACCCGATTCTGGAGGGCAGGTATAAGAAAGGGGCCTGGGGACTTAACCGGGTCCAGGTGGAGGGCTATGACCCCGGGGCTGGCGTTACTATCATCACCGATTCCTTCGCCTGGGCTGAGATAGATAGGCTAGACGACAGGCTGCATCAGGTCTATGACAAGAACATAGATACTGTGTCTGCAGCCAAGGACCGGGGTGGGGCCTACCTGAGGGAGGCCGAAATAGGGTCGGCCGGCGGCATGGTCTGGGTGCCGGTCAACTGCGGGCAGCAGCTATACGACGTCATTGATATAACCGATAGCCGCGCCGGCCTCAATGCCGGGAAGAGACGCATGGCCGGGCTGGGCATTACTTACAGCCTGCGCCGGGGACAATATAAGCAACAGCTATTGCTTGGGGCGGTCTAGGCGGCCAGCCGATTTCAGGAGGGCAGCATGAGCTTGAAAAAAGGGGTGCTGAAAACTTTCAACTCAGGTGACTATACTGCCACCGTCCAGATGCTCGGCAGTCACAAAGCGTACCTGGAAGGCGTGGCTGTCGCCAGAAACCTGCCAGCGGCAGAGATGACCGCGGGCAGAAAGGTGGCAGTCGTCTTCTTCGACCAGCATAACCCCGGAGAGACAGTGGTGATAGCTGTCTACACCTGACTCTCTCTGGCTTGTGCCATCTGGAAGTAGGCTGGGCATCGACAAAGATGCCCAGCCTTGCCAGTGATGCCGATGTTAAGAAAGAATTGTTAGCTCTTTCCGATTCGGAACATCTTGGTGCCGCATACCGGACACGTACCCTGCGTCGCCGGTTTGCCGTTCTTCATCTTTATGTTCCTTGCGTCCCTCATCTCTCTCTTAGCCCGGCATTTCACACAATATGCTTGCATTGCTTCACCTCCCTTTTTGACACGCAGTATAAACTATTCGAGGCCACAATGTCAATAGGTTCAGACATGAGTTTTGGTGAACTTGTCCAGATTGGTGGGTACGTATTGCATTTCGGGCAGGCCTGTGCTATACTGAAAACTATCTAAAAAGCGCGATTGCTAGGGGTGCCGAAAGGCTGAGAGGTGCGCTGGCGCCAACCCTTGGAACCTGAACTCGGTAATGCGAGCGGAGGGAAGCGGCAATAGAGACCAGGGGACTAGCGGTAGCCAAACCCTTGGTCTTATTTTATAGGAGCGGTTATGACTCAACTGGAGCTATCAAAGGCAGGTGTTATTTCACCCCAGATGACCCGGGTGGCCCAATGCGAAGGGTTGGAGCCTGAGTTCATCCGCCAGGGCGTGGCTCAGGGTACTATAGTAATCCCAGCCAACGTCAGGCACTCAAACCTTGCCCCCTGTGGCATCGGACAGGGCCTGTCTACCAAGGTCAATGCCAATATTGGCACCTCGTCCGATTTCGGCAGTATGGAGACCGAGCTGGAGAAAGTGCGGGTGGCCATTGACGCCGGGGCGGACGCGGTGATGGACTTGAGCACCAGCGGCGATATATCAGCCATCCGGCAGGCCATCATCGCTTCCAGCCACGTGCCTGTAGGGACGGTGCCCATCTATCAGACGGGACTTGAAGCCATAGACAAGCGCGGGGCCATCGTCAATATGGCCATTGATGACCTGCTCGCCGTTATTGAGGCACAAGCCCGGGATGGCGTTGATTTCATCACCGTCCACTGCGGGGTGACCCAATCGGCCATAGCCCGTCTCAAACGACAGAAGAGGGTCACTGATGTCGTATCTCGCGGCGGGGCCTTCCTTTTAGGCTGGATGCTCTACAATGACCGCGAGAACCCGCTTTATGAGCACTTTGACCGCCTGCTGGAGATAGCCAGGGAGTACGATGTCACCCTCAGCCTGGGCGATGGTATGCGTCCCGGCAGCCTGGCTGACGCCACTGACCGACCTCAAATCGAAGAGTTGCTGGTGGCCGGAGAGCTGGTGGAGCGCTCCAGGCAGGCCGGAGTCCAGGTGATGGTCGAAGGGCCGGGGCATCTTCCCATGCATCATATTGAGGCCAACGTCCGCTTGCAGAAGTCTATCTGCAAGGGGGCTCCCTTTTATGTCCTCGGCCCGCTGGTGACTGACGTGGCCGCTGGCTATGACCATATCACCGGAGCCATCGGCGGGGCCATCGCCGCCGCCGCCGGCGCCGACTTCCTGTGCTATGTGACACCATCGGAGCACCTGTCCCTGCCCGATGCGGCTGACGTCAGGCAGGGGGTGATAGCGTCACGCATCGCCGCTCACGCCGGCGATATAGCTAAAGGGGTGAAGGGCGCCGAGCGATGGGACATGGAAATGTCCCTGGCCAGGAAGAAGCTTGACTGGGAAGAGCAGGCCCGGCTCTCCCTGGACACGGGACGTTTTCGTCAGGGTCACGGTAAGCACGCTTCCGCCGGGACGGCTTGCAGCATGTGCGGTGCGTTCTGCGCCATGGAACTGGTGGAACGGTCCCTGGGTGTCTCAACTACGAGGTGTTGACCAGGCCGGGACGAAACTGCGGCTATTATGAAGCTGTTAGCTAACAGCTCATGGCTTATAGCAAAAAACGAAAAGGGGGGTTAAAAAATGGCACTGTTTTATCCGGTAAGAGAGAAGGAGGTGACCAGGGCTATCGCGGGGAGCTTTTTGCGCCAGCTTGATGAGTATGCCGAGAGCGATGTCATCATCGTAGGCGCCGGCTCCAGCGGGCTTATGGCCGGCAGGGAGCTGGGCAGAGCAGGTCACAAGGTCTTGCTCGTAGAGAGGAACAACTTCCTGGGCGGCGGCTTCTGGATTGGCGGCTATTTCATGAACAAGCTTACCCTGAGGTCTCCGGCTCATGAGGTTCTCGATGAGCTGGGCGTCCCTTATAGCTGGCACACCGAGGGCCTCTGTGTAGCTGATGCGCCACATGCCTGCTCCAAGCTCATCAGCTCTGCCTGTGACGCCGGCGTTAAGTTCCTCAACCTGACGCGTCTGGAAGACGTGGTGGTGCGTGAGGACGGCCGGGTGGCCGGGGTGGTGGTCAACTGGAATCCGGTGGTCCATTTATCCAGCGAGATTTCCTGCCTTGACCCGATACCCCTGGAGGCAAAGCTGGTAATCGATGCCACCGGTCATGATGCCTGCGTGGCCAGCAAGCTGGCACAGCGGGGGCTGCTCAAGGTGGCCGGAGAAGGCACGATGTGGATAAACAAATCAGAGGATGCTGTGGTCGAGCATACCGGCGAAGTCTTCCCGGGGTTGATTGTCACCGGCATGGCAGTGGCCGCCGTCTATGGGCTGCCCCGCATGGGGCCTACTTTCGGCGCCATGCTGCTCTCAGGTAAGCGCGCCGCTGAAGCCGCCGAGCAAATACTGCGTGGAGTTAAAGCCGGCGTGGTAGCCTGATTATGGACAGTGGTTTTAACCTGGGCAGGCTCTTTGGCATCCAGTTCAGGATTCACTTTACCTGGTTTGCAATCTTCGCCCTGGTGGTGGCCTCGCTGTCCTGGCAGGTCTTCCCCGCCGATTACCCTTTCCGGCCATGGTGGCTGTACTGGGCGATGGGGATAATCACCAGCGTGCTGTTTTTCGGTTCGGTGCTGGCCCACGAGCTGACCCATAGCCTGGTTGCCAAAGCCCATGGCATTCCGGTAAAGAGCATAACCCTTTTTATCTTCGGCGGAGTGGCCCAGATAACCAAGGAGGCGGCGCGCCCGGGCGCTGAGTTCAGAATAGCTATCGTTGGGCCTGCCTGTAGCCTGGTTATCGGCGCGCTATTCGGCCTGCTGTGGCTGGCCACTCAGCACGGGCCGGCGGCGGTGATGGCCTTCCGGCTTGCCTATATAAATGTGACGCTGGCGGTATTCAATCTGCTTCCCGGGTTTCCCCTCGACGGCGGGCGTGTCTTGCGCTCTATCCTGTGGCGGACCACCGGCAACTACGGCCGTGCCACGAAAATCGCCGTGTTGGCCGGGCGGAGCGTAGGTTACTTCTTTATTGCGGCTGGCATCGCCATAATGTTCCTGCTGGGCGAATGGCTCAGCGGCCTGTGGCTGGCGTTTATCGGCTGGTTTCTGGAAAATGTGGCGTCATCGAGTTACCGCCAGACGCGGTGGCAGGAGGCGTTCCGCAGGTTTACCGCTTCACAGGTAATGACGCCTGATGGACCGGCGGTGCCTCCGGATACCACCATCAGCCGGCTGGTGCAGGAGCACGTGCTGGCCGGCGGACACGATTTTTTCCTGGTAGGCAGCGAAGGCAGGCTGATGGGTGCTCTGACGCTGCGCAATATCAAGTCCGTTCCCCAGCGGGACTGGGATGCCACCAGGGTGAAGGATATATTGACGCCGATTGACAAGCTGGCGGTGGCCCGCTATGACCAGGACCTTGTCAGCATACTGGAACAAATGAGTGCAGATGACCTGGACTACATGCCGGTGGTAAGCGAAGGCCGTGTCATAGGGGTAATAGCACGCCATAACCTGATGAGGTTTATCCGCACCCGCTCCGAGCTGGGGTTATAGCCGCATGATACCAGCCATAGTCTATCTTGTGGCCATCACCGTGGCCGAGGTGGTCACCGTCTTTTACATGCCGGTGTGGGGAGTCGTTATCCATATCGGGGTGCTGGTGGCGGCGATATTTCACTCCGCCCTGACCAGCTCCGAGCACTGGCGCCAGCTGGCGCTGTCGCTGGCCCTGGTGCCGCTGGTGCGGATAATAAGCCTCGGCCTGCCCCTGATGAGCATACCCCAGGTCTTATGGTATCCCATTATTTATGCCCCCCTGCTGGCGGCGGCGGCGGTGGCAATGCGCGCTTTGGGTTATAAGCTGGAGCAGGTAGGGCTTGTTATCAGCTTCAGGTCGCTTCCCATCCAGATAGCGATTGCCCTGACCGGGCCCGTGTTTGGTATCATGGAGTATCTTATCCTGAGGCCGGAAGGCGCCGTTGGCGGGCTTGGCCTGGGAGAGCTATGGCTGCCGGCGTTGCTATTTCTGGTGACCACCGGCTTCGTTGAGGAGTTCATTTTCCGCGGGGTGCTTCAGCGCGGCGCTGTGAACGCCTTCGGAGGGTGGGGATTAGTCTATGTCAGCCTGCTATTTGCCATCGCCCACGTGATACACTATTCGGCGCTGGATATCGTCTTCGTCTTTGCGGTGGCCCTGTTCTTCGCCTGGGTGGTCAACAAAACAGGGTCACTTATGGGAGTGACCCTGTCTCATGGCATAACCAACATGGTGCTGTATCTGATAGCGCCGTTATTGTTCTAGCTTAACAATTGTAAAATCTGGGCGGCGACGATAACGGCAAAGGCAAGCAGCATCGGAATGATGCCCACGCTGCAAAACTTGGCCACGCGCAGGCTGCTGCCCGAGCCGCTGTAGACAGCTACTTCTTTAGTGGTCAGGAGGAATATGAGCATCACTACCACGGCTATACCCAGGGCGGCAGTGATGCCACCGCCAGCTATGCTGGTTATCGTGGTTATGGTGGTAGTCGTTATGGTAGTAATCATCTTCTTCCATCATCTACAAGAAACTGCTTGAAGCTATGCTAGCATAGATTAACGGCCTTGTCAATAGCTTTTTCGGGGTTTTAGGATGAAATTGCCCGAATTTCGTTTTTTGACGCCTGGTGGCTATACGGTTGAACATGATAGTCAACATCGCAGCGCCGTAATTATGCCAAATGGCAACTGGTCGCGGCTCACTCCACCGCCGTGGCCGCTGGCTCCAGCAAGCTGAAAATCCAGGGGAAGGGCGCCAGGAAGGGGATAAGCAGGGCCAGCGTCAGCCCCAGGCTGTGCTTGAAGTCGCCCTTCAAATTGAGTAGGATATAAGGGGCCAGGACAAGCACCAGCCCCACAAAGGTGGTGCTGCCCGCCCGTATTACAGCCTCGGAGAAAGCCAGGTGCACCCACTCATCGATGTGCACCGGGTAAGGGTAGTTGCTGTGTGGAATGAAAACGAGATAAAAAGGCCAGCGCCATTACCGGCAACAGGAGCAGGTAATCAGGTATCCGGGTTCTCCGCATGTCAGGCGAGGCCATATCGTCTCCATGCCGAATACTGGCCGGGGGTATAGGGTATGGAAGGGCTGAGAGCGGTCCTGGAGTTCCTCTTCCCGGCGTCCGGGGGGATGTCCATAGTCAGGGCAGCGCTGGGGTTCGCCCTGGTGTTCTTTCTCCCCGGCTTTGCCTGGACGCTGGTCCTGTTCAGGCAGATAAACGTCCTGGAGAGGATTGCCCTCTCCTTCGGGCTGTCTATCGCCATAGTGGCTCTCAGCCTTCTGGCGCTGAACAAGCTGGTCGGCCTGAGGATTAGCGGGCTCAACTCGGCGCTGGTCATCATCGTTGTCACTATTATACCTGTGGCGGTCTATTGCCTCAAACGGCTTAGGGCGGGCCGTTCATCAGCGGGGGGCGATAGCGCCGGGTAACTTTGGCGGGACGCCCGGATGGTTCTGGCGAGGTGGTTGTTTTGAGGCATTACGATGCAGTGATTGTTGGCAGCGGGCCGACTGGCAGCTACCTGGCCTGGAAGCTGGCGGGGGCTGGCTATCGGGTGGCAGTGCTGGAACGAGAGAAAAGGCCGGGCAAAAAGGCTAGCTGCACCGGCATTATCAGCGTGGAGTGTGCCACCTCCTTTGCCATAGATGGGGATGTGGTCTTGCGGCAGGCAAGGAGTGCCAGGCTGTACTCGCCGTCAGGGAAGTTGCTCAGGCTGGAGCGCCATAAAGCTCAGGCATATATTGTAGACCGGGCGGCTCTTGACGCGGTCATGGCCGGACGGGCTGAAGCCGGCGGGGCGGAATACGTATTTGACTGCGAGGCAAAGGATGTCCGGGTCGGCAGCGACCGGGTCACCGTTGCTGCGCTTCACTGTGGGAAGAGGCTGAACTTTGAGGCCAGGGTGGGGGTTATCGCTGCCGGATTCGGCTCGGGCCTGGCCGAAGGCCTGGGTCTGGGCAGGTTGGGCGATTTTGCCGTGGGCGCTCAGGCTGAGGTGGAAACGGTCGGCGTAGGCGAAGTTGAGGTCTATTCAGGGCAGGGAATAGCCCCCGGCTTTTTTGCCTGGCTGGTGCCGACCCGGCCCGGCCGGGCCCTGGTGGGCCTGCTATCGCGGCGCAGCCCGGGGACTTATCTCAGAAGGCTGCTCTCATCTCTGGTGGCCCAGGGCAAAGTGGTTTCTGATAACGTCGAGCTTCGCTATGGCGGCATACCGCTGAAGCCGTTGCCCCGCACTTACCGGGAGCGGCTGGTGGTGGTGGGGGACGCCGCTGGCCAGGTGAAGCCAACCACCGGCGGCGGCATCTACTACGGCTTGTTGTGCGCCGACATCGCCGCCGGCGTCCTGTGCCGGTCGCTGGAGACAGACGACCTATCAGCGGGCAGCCTGGCCGGTTATGAGCGGGCGTGGCAGAAAAAGCTGGGACGGGAGCTGACCCTGGGCCGCTGGGCGCGCAAGTTTTATGAGCGTTTGAGCGACCGGCAGGTTGACCGGCTGTTCGACGTAATAGGTCACGATGGCATTGCTGAAGCGTTGCTCAAGGCGGATGACCTGTCCTTTGACTGGCATGGTGCGGCGGCGCTGAGGCTGCTGAGACACAGTGCGGTGGCGAAGATGGCGGGGGTGATGAAGCTTTCCTTTCTGGGCAATGATTGAGGTTCTGTTTACGGAGGTATAGCGCTCGTGGTCGACCAAAATCTGACACTGGGTGATGCGGCCAGCCGTTTTCTGGCCGACCTGCCGGCGAAAGAGCGGGAGGTGGGCCGGCAGGGGGTACACAAGTTTGTCCGCTGGTTTGGACAGGGGCATCCCGTGCACGGGCTGACTGCCCCCGAAGTAGCCAACTATGCGGCCAGGCTGCCGTCGTCGGAGGCAGACACAGGAAAGCAGGAAGCGGTAAAGACTTTCCTGGCTTATGCCAGGAAACAGGGCTGGACGAAGACCAACCTGACTGTCCACTTCAAGTCCAGGAAGGTGAAAGCCAGGCCTTCGTCCGGAGCGGAGAAGTCTGCTCCCGAAGCCTTCTTGACCGCACAGGGACGCGCTGAGTTGCAGGCCGAGCTTGACGCTCTCAAGGGCAAACGCCCCGCGATTATCGAGCAGATACGCCTGGCAGCCGCCGACAAGGATGTCAGGGAAAATGCGCCCCTGGGAGCAGCCAGAGAGCAGCTTGGGCACCTGGAGGGACGCATCAAGGAGCTGGAGCAGGTATTGAAGTCAGCGGGGGTAATTGGAAAGAAGGATGAGGCCGGGCTCAAGGTGTATATCGGTGACACCGTGCTGTTACATGACCTGGCTTCCGGGCGGGAGGTGCGTTACACCATAGTCAGCCCCCGTGAAGTAGACCCGGTCAGGGGCAAAATTTCCAGCGCTTCACCTATCGGCCAGGCCCTTATCGGGCGGCGTAACGGGGAGATGGTCGAGGTCACCGCACCGGCGGGCAAGCTGCGCTATCAGGTCAAGGCGATTGAACGCTAGCGGGCTGCTCGGTTTTGGTTGATGAGGCTGAGAAGAACAATCTCAGCTCAGAGACTGTCTACGAACACTGGTCATTGTTATGAAAATGCGGGCTCTGCCTGCTTGGACGTTATCGGCTGACTTCAGGCGGGCGCCCATCTCCCTACCCTCTTCCCAGTGGGAAGAGGGAGTTAAGTAAAAGAGAGGGGCGAAGCCCCTCTCTAAATCTCTT
>JACQON010000004.1 GCA_016202545.1 Chloroflexota bacterium | reverse complement strand
TACCGTCCCATCGATAAGGGCCTGGGTAGCCCCGGCAAAACCGGTCTTCACAATCTGCACTTTATCGAGGACACCGGCAAGCTGGAGGGGTATGATAAAGGAATCATACCAGCCGGGGATATCTCTCGGGCCGGCTACCTTCTTCCCGGCCAAGTCCTCCAGCTTCTTTATCTTGGGGTCATAGGTCATCCAGCTAAAGGTGCTTATAGCTATCTGCCCGAAGAATAAGGGATAACCCTCAAAGCCCTTCTCCGGAACATAGGAGACAAAAGTGCTATCCATGCTACCAATACCAGTGGAATAAGCCCTTTTTGCTGGCTCCATGGCAAGGATCTTTATGGTGTCCCCTGTTCCTCCTGTAGGTAGTACAGAGGCTGATATTCGGGCTGAATCCTTATTGATAAAGCTGCTCAGCGCATATGTCATCACCGTCCAGGGGTCGCCCGGCCTTCCCGCCATCAGTATTAGCTCGGCCTTCTTTTCTGGTGCTGGTGCAGGGGCTGTCACTGTCACTGTTGGCGCCGGGGCTGTCACTGTGGCTGTTGGCGCCGGGGCTGGTGCAGGCGCCTTGGCGCAGCCAAAGCTGCCCAGGGCCAGCGTCAACGCCAGCAGGCAAACGCCCGATACGATACCACGCTTTTTCATTTCTCTCCTCCTTTTGCGTTTCCCTCTATTTTTGCTTGCTGAGCTTCACCTCATTAATGTCACACCCCCCTAATCCAACCGGGCCGAACGTCATTTTCATGCCTTCCCCTCGCCTATGGCCGCCCTGTACCCCGGTCTCCCCAGTGCTCTTATCTTATCCAGGTACCCTAGAAAATCTTCGCCACGCATATACTTGCTCATGTCGTACTGGTCGGAGTGCACCATACCTCTGAGCGGCAGACGGCGTGGAGGCCCGGCCTGGTAAGCGGGATAACCCACCGGGACGATGATGTTCAAACGAATTGGCTCAGGGTATTTCAGTACCTGCCTGTACGGCTCCTGGACTCCAACATCCACCCGCTGCGAGCCCAGCCCCAGCGAGGCCGCGGCGAGGTGTAAAGTCATGCCGAGATGGCCCATGCTGGAGGCAAACACATTAACGCTGCCGCCGGTGGAGTCCGACCGCGCCGCAAGCACGGAGCCGAACATCTTTCTGCCATCCTCAAGGACGATGATATATACCGGCGCGTCCTTCCAACCGCCTATCATATCCATAGCCTTCTGCTTTTCCTCAGGGGAGACATTGAACGCCGGATGTCTATACTGTGGAATACGCTGTAGCTCCAGATAATACATCTGGTTGAGGTCGTCTATGAAGGCATTGAAGACCTTCTCCTTGATTTCAGGGTCCTTTACTACCATGAACTCCCAGGGCTGGGAATTGCCACCGGACATGGCATAATGGGCTGCGTCCAGAATCTTCGTGACGTAGTCGTCGGGAATGGGGTCCGGTTTGAACCTCCGTATGGTCCGTCTGTACCTTAGAAGCCCAAGAAACTCGTCATAATCCATTTGCTGACCTCCTTCTCATCGCAATAAATTCAAAATGCCCCTGGACACGTTGAAACGGGTTACTCAATTATAGCACTGGCCACGTGCTTGTCAAGCCAATCGCTCGCCAGAAAGTTGCAACCCGCAAATCCAATGGTTAAACTGGAGTTAGTGGAGCGGGTTTCCTGGCAGGTGACGAAACCAGTCACGCGGGACAATGCGCTTGGACCGCGACAAGTCAGGTAACTTCCGGGAATCGGGACTGCGGGCGAGCCGCCAAGGGGAGGCCTAGCATGATGAAAATAAATCCGTCTGAAATTACTCCTGAGCGTCTGTTTTATCTTTCGCGGCGCCAGTTCCTGGTGGGCGCAGGCGCCCTGACCATGAGCACCCTCTTTCTCGGAGGCTGCCGGGGCAAAGGGCCGGAGCCGCCTCCAATAGGCGCGGGCTATTGCGATTCTGTCCAGGCAAGCAGGAGCACGGACGAGCTGGGGGACTCGCTGACGCCCTGCCAGTCTGTCATCAACTATAACAACTATTATGAGTTCACCACCAGCAAGGAGGACGTGGCCGACCTGTCACGCAATCTGAGGACATCGCCATGGGAAATAGAAGTGGGGGGATTGGTCAATAAGCCACGGGTGTATGATGTGGATGACCTGCGGCAGAAATTCGCTCCAGAAGAGCGAATTTACCGGCTGCGCTGCGTAGAGGCCTGGTCCATGGTCATACCGTGGCTGGGATTCCCCCTGGCCAAGCTGCTAAAGGAGGTAGAGCCGACATCTAAAGCCAAATATGTCCGCTTTGAGACGCTTTATGACCCGGAACAAATGCCCGGCCAGAAAGGGCTGTCATTCTACCAGTGGCCTTATGTTGAGGGTTTACGGCTGGATGAGGCGTTGCACGACCTGACCATACTGGCTACCGGCATCTACGGCAAATCCCTGTTGCCCCAGAATGGCGCGCCGGTCCGCCTGGTGGTGCCCTGGAAATACGGCTTCAAAGGCATCAAGTCCATCGTGAAAATCGACCTAGTGGAAGAGATGCCGACTTCACTGTGGATGGCGACCGCCTCCAATGAATATGGCTTCTATGCCAACGTCAACCCGGAAGTGCATCATCCTCGCTGGGCGCAGTCAAGCGAGCGCCGAATTGGCGAGCTGGAGCGCCGTCCCACCCTGCTCTTTAACGGGTATGCTGAAGAAGTGGCCCGCCTTTACCAGGGGATGGACCTGAGAAAATTCTTCTGATGCGCCGGCGTTGGACCATCGCCCTCCGAATTCTGACCCACCTTGCCGCATTATCGCCGCTGGCGATACTGATATGGGACTTCGCCCAGGGCCAGCTAACGGTCAACCCGATACAGGAAATCCAGCTCCGGACCGGCAAATATGCCTTGATACTGCTGGTGCTTTCCCTGGCCTGTACGCCAATCAGCACGGCCTTCCGGACCACCTGGGTGCTATCACTGCGCCGCCCGCTGGGGCTGTATGCCTTCATGTATGCCAGCCTACATTTCTTGAATTTCATCGGGCTGGACTACGGCTTTGATTTTGCCTTCATTTGGGCGGATATCGCCCAGAAACGCTTTGCGCTTGCCGGATTTGCCACCTTCCTGCTCTTGCTCACCGTGGCAGTGACTTCCACCCGGAGGTGCATGAAGCGGCTGGGCAAAAAGTGGGAACGCCTTCACCGTTTAGTATATATCGCCGCTCCCCTGGCCGTGCTACATTTTATCTGGCAGGCTAAGGCAGACATCCGTGAGCCCCTAGCCTATGGCCTGATAGTGGCCGTGCTGCTGGTGATGCGTACGCCACCGGTGAAACGCAGATTAAGCGAGCTTGGTGGCAAATTCAGCAGAAACAGGCCCGCCAGAGAGGACAAGGCGCATGGCTGAAAAAGCGGGGTCAGGCCCTGCCAAAAACATCCCTTACATCGGGATGCAGGCCGCCGCCGATTTTCTCCACGGCTTCACACCTGATTCTGTTAAGTTGCCCCAGCTTTTCTTCAAATTCAGACCGTGAATAAAGCTTTTCCGGGTGCAGGTAAATATCATCCACCAGCCTGACTGCCGTGGGCACCTTGAAGCCGGTAGGGGAATCTAGCCAGTCTTCAAGACCGCCTCTCAGCAGTGAGTCGAGAATCCCCATGGTAAATTCCAGCCTTATGTCTTTATAACGCTCTCCTTCACCTATTCCGCCGGTATTCAGCAGGTAATAGTTCAGGTGAGGTATGCCCTTTACTATCTCGTAAAATTTATTGGCATGCTCGGCCAAATCGCCAGCCACAAAGGGGTCATAGAAGAACTCGCTCCTGATTTTTCCCGCCTGAGTCGGGTCGCCGGCTGAAGACTCCATGGCCTGCCCCACAATCATCAAGGCCGCTGCCTGCTCGCAGGTCAGCTTCGATATGGCCGGAATTAGCGGCCCTCTGGTGATGAGAACCAGGTTGTCAACTCTATCTACATCGATATGAGTGGCAGCGTGCATGAAGTCCCGCCTCAGAATGACCGCCCTGCCGTTGGAAGTTTTTTCCAGATTATCAAAGTCAAAATTGCCGTCTCCGCCTACATAGACATTTTCGCAGACGGTCTGCGGACGCAGCAGGCCGTAGTATATCTCGGTTTGCTCTCCGGGATTTACGCCTTCAGTTTTGACAAATATGCCTCCCGCCTCAAAGCCGTAAAAAGAGCTATCAGGCATCAGGGTACCGCCGTCATCCTGGATGAGCCATGACCTTTCCATCCCTTTTCTGGCCAGGATTCGGCCGGTGGTGGTCGTTTTGCCGTTGGCGCTCAGCGCTACCAGCAATGTCCTGGTCATCTGGTAGTTCCCGCGCACTGACTGGAGGTAATCCTCCCGGCAGCCGGCATGCAGGAATATGCCGCCCTTCCTGGTCTTAGCCGCCCAGTCCTCGGCGGCGAAGACCCCTTTCTTGAACTCGCCTATATAGTTGCCATTACGGATTATCTTGACAAACTTTCCGTCATCCAGCATAGCCAGCCTTATGGTGATATCTTTCTGAGGGAGGGGCTTGAATTTGTTGGTCTCAAAGGCTTCGTCAGCGAAGAACATGATATAGTAGTCCGGCTCTTTGGCCTCTCCCCTGGGAGATATAAACAGGTTCCCTCCTCCATAGGCGACATGGGCAAAGCGCTCCGGAACGAGCAGCCTTACCGTGGTGTCGCTTTTATTGTTGCCCACCGTCCGGTCAATGGAAACCAGCCTTTCCTTTGCCAGGATGCTTTCGCACTGGGCCAGCAGCTTCAGCTCGTCTTCGCCAAAGACATGGTCAACGCTATTCTTGGTGAACGCCGCTGAGCGGGAAGTAGGCTCGCTTTCGGCGACGTAGTTGTCGTATATCGTTTTCCTTATCCCCGGCTCTTTCCCCACGAGCTGCCGCAGCTCTGCCTCAGCCGGGTTGTGAGTCAGCCTGTTTTCCTTCAGGGCTCTATCCCTTATCCTTTTGGCAGTCTGTACGAACTGTTGCAAATCAAACTTGGCCACGCCTCTTTCCTCCGTTCAAAGATAAATGTATCATTTCCCCTGGCATACTTTCAACAAGCCGGGGAGGCATCGGTCATAGTCAACTATAACTTATCCCAGCCACTCACTATGAGGTAATACCCCAATCCTTAAAACCCTGCTGCATTATGGAGACGTATTCCCTGGAAGGCTCGGTTTCGTCTGATTGTTCGGCCTTGATGTAGGTCACCGCCTCCACAGCATTGCCTCCCTCATCAAACACCCTGACCTTAATCCTCCTGTAACCAGGGCCCTCATAGCCGTCCAGGCGTCCCAGGCACTTTTCCGAGACTTCACAAAGGGCGCCGAGCACCCGTTCTCCCCTCAAGGGCTTAATACTGGCGGTGCCGCCACGCCATTGCCTGGACCAGCCTACAAACACCAGCTTGTAGTTGGGCAGGGTGGCCACGGACACCGGCTTGCTGTCCGGACAGCGCTCCAGCATCTGCTTCCTGCTCAAATTGGAACCGTAAGCGAAATAATACATAGTCAGGCTCGCGCTCATCCACCAGTAATAAATAAAGGCCGCTTAGTAGCCCATCCCGGTGAGGCCGATAAACAATCTATCATGATTAAGGATGCCAGCAGCTAGCCCTGCCCGCCTGAAGACGGCTCAGGCTTCCCATGGATGGCCGCCTGGGCGGCTACCAGCTTGGCGACAGGGATACGGAAGGGACTGCAACTGACGTAGTCAACGCCGATGGTGTGGAGATAGCGAATAGACCCCGGCTCGCCGCCATGCTCACCGCAGATACCGATTTCTATATTACTCTTGGCCCGCCGCGCCCAGAATATCGCCGTTTCCATCAACCGGCCAACTCCCTTGACATCAAGTACCTCGAAGGGGTTGTCCTGCAATATGCCCAGTTGCAGGTACGTGGTGAGGAACTTCTTCTCCGCGTCCTCCCGGCTGAAGGAGAAGACCGCCTGGGTAAGGTCATTGGTGCCGAATGACAGGAAGTCCACCTCCCTGGCCATGCGCCCGGCACGCATACAGGCGCGCACCGTCTCCATCATGACGCCGACCCTCATGTGGGAGCCCTTGAGCAGGCTCTTAACCGAATGCGCCTCCTGAGCGGTGATAACCTGTGGTATCATGATGGATACATCCGCCGGCACCTGACTTCTCGCCGTCTCTATGGCTTCAATCTGCATCTTATATATCTCGGGATGGGTCACCGCCAGCCTGACCCCACGGTGCCCCAGCATGGGATTGGTTTCCGTAAGCTCGATAATCCTTTGCCTCACGCGGGGGTCAGTTACTTCATGCCCCGGCGGCAGGAACTCGTGGAGCGGCAGGTCAAGCAGCCTGATGATGATTGGCATGCCCTGGAGTTCCTTGAGCAGAGCTATGAAGTCCGTCGTCTGTAGCTGGCGCAGACGCTCGATGGCCTCGGCTCGGCCGGCGTCGTTTTCGGCCAGTATGAACTCTCTGATGACAGAAAGCCGCTCAGGGGCATTGAACATCCGCTCCGTCCGGCACAGGCCGATTCCCTCAGCACCGAACATCCTGGCCTGCGCTATCATCTCCGGAGTATCAGCGTTGGCCCGCACCCCCAGCCGCTTGAAGCCATCCGTCCAGGTCAGCAGCTCCTGCACCTCCGGCCTGAGGCTTACCTCCACCACTGGCAGAAGCCCGAGATAGACATTGCCGGTGGTGCCGTCCACGGTCACCTCATCGCCTTCCCTGACCACCAGCCCGTTGGCGCTGAACTGCCTGGCGGCCAGGTCTATGTTTATGCCTTCCGCTCCGCAAACACATGGCCTGCCCATGGCCCGGGTCACAATGGCGGCGTGGGAGGTCAGACCGCCCCGCTGAGTCAATATGGCATCGGCAGCAGCTATCCCCTGGATGTCATCGGGACTGGTTTCAGGACGTACCAGCACCACCCGGGCGCCTTTTCTGGACTGGGCCACCGCCTCCATAGCATCAAACACTACCTTACCGCCGGCGGCACCGGGTGCCGCATTAAGGCCTTTGGCCACCGGCTGGGCGGTTACCGGCAGCTTAAGCTGTTTGTGTAGCAGCCCGCGGATGTCATCAACGCTCACCCGCATGATGGCCTCTTCACGGGTGACCAGGTCCTCAGCCACCATATCCACGGCGATTTTCACTGCGGCATAGCCGCTTCTCTTCCCTGCCCTCGTCTGTAAGATATAAAGCCTCCCTGATTCCACAGTGAACTCTATGTCCTGCATATCGCTGAAGTGCCGCTCCAGACGGTCAGCAACTTGCTCAAGCTCCCGGTACACTTCAGGCATGGTATCCTTCAGTTCCGATACCGGCCTTGGCGTCCGTGCCCCGGAGACAAGCTCCTCTCCCTGGGCCCTGACCAGGTACTCGCCGAAAAGCCCTTTTTCACCGGTGCTGGGGTTGCGGGTGAAGACGACACCCGTGCCTGAGCGGTCATCCCGGTTGCCGTATACCATCGCCTGGATTATGGTAGAGGTGCCCAGTGTGGCGGGAATTTTGTTGAGTCGCCGGTATTCCACCGCCCGCAGGCTGTCCCACGATTCAAAGACACGCCTGATAGCGGTCTTCATCTGCTCCACGTCACCGACGTTAAGGACAGTATCCATCATTCCCGGCATTGACACCGGGGCTGATGAGCGCACCGAGACTTCCAGCCCGGCCCCCATCTTTCTGCCCATCTTCGCCTCAAGCTCAGCCAGGGCCTCTCCAATTTCCTCATCAGGGAGAAGTCCAGTCTTCCGCCACCTTTTGTAAGCGTCAATGCTGATTATGAATCCGGGAGGCACTGGAAACCCCAGTTGCATCGTGGTAACCAGGTTGGCGCCTTTGTTGCCCAGCTGTGATTTTTCCGCGAAACCCTCACTGAAGGAATATACGTACTTCATGGCACCCCCCTATCCGCTGTCAAATACCTTTTCCCCTGCATTACAATTCTATCCCACCTGCCCTTACCGCGCAAGAGGCTTGACACCAGCCCACGCGGCGACTAAAATGCCAGCATCATGACTTGCTCGTCCTCACTGGTCCCAGCGCAGGCTTTAGCAGGCCATCCAGGCTAAGCTCTCCAGTCCCAGGAGAGCAGGTGGACCGGCGTTCCGGAGACCCGGCATTGTCAAAAGGAGGAACCCATAATGAAAATAAACATGAAGACAGACCTGTCCGTTGAGGTAGCTGGCATAAAGTTCAAGAACCCGGTGGTGGTGGGAGCCAGCGACCTGACCTATGACGTCAGGGGCATCAGGCAGTGCGTTGACAACGGGGTTGGCAGCATCGTCATGAAAACTCTGTCCACGCAGGCATACTCGAGGACCAAGACCTGCCCCTTTCATTTTTCGCTGGAGCGCTTCGGGCGGAGTTATCAAGGCGGAGCAAAGTGCTCCACCGAAAGCTACTCCTTGGCTCCTCCGGAGGTGTGGCTGAGAGAGGTTGGCCCGGAGGCGGTCAGGATATGTCACGATGCCGGAGCGGTATTTATCGGCTCGGTAGCCCTTCAGGTCGGGGATGACATGGGGGCGGTGATAGACCTGGCCAGGAAACTGGAAAAGCTGGGAGCGGACATGCTTGAGGTGCCGCAGTACCTGTGCCCCAATGACCTCAATATACCCGAGGACTACGTTGAGTGCCATGCCAGGAATATCAGCGCCATAAGGGCAGCCATCGGCATCCCCGTATGCACCAAGATAAACGCGTTTATTTCCGCTAAAGACTGGCTCAAGATATGTCTTGAATCGGAAAAGGCCGGGGCCTCGATGATAGACTTCTTCGGCACCGCCGAAGGCATCTTCGTCGATGTGGAAAGGGAACAGTTCTACGGGGTGCCGGCAATTAACTCGGTTATGCATGGCCAAATAAACCTGGCGCAAAACCTGGCCAAGATTATCGAGGCCAAACAGGCCGGCGTCATTATCCCCTTCTGTGGCACGGGTGGCGTCTGGGACTGGCGCGATGCCGTGGCCTTGATGCTGGTAGGCGCTTCCTTGGTTGGCGTATGCAGCTCTGCCTATGTCAAGAGCAGGCGGGTATTCAGGGGGATTGTAGACGGCCTGGAGAACTGGATGGAGGCCAGGGGATACCGCTCCGTGGCTGAGTTCACCGGCAAGCTGCTGCCCAGGGTGCGCAAACTCGAGGAACTGGTCCCCGAAGTATACCCCGTCCCGGCGCCGATAACTCCGGTAATAGACTATGAGCGGTGCAATTTCTGCGGGCGCTGCCTGGAGGGATGCATCTACGGAGGCATAGAGGAGGTGGACAGAGAACGTGGCCGGGTGGTGGTGGATAAAGAGCTTTGCTGGGGCTGTGGCATGTGTGTTTCCCGGTGCCCGACCTATGCCATGAAGTTAGTAGATAAGTCGGGGGCTGTCTACTGGGAAGGCAGGGGCGAGGCAAAGCTGTGGCGTTAGCCTACCTGCCCAGCAGGCTGGGCAGCCACAGCGCCAGCTGAGGGAAGAGCATTAGCAAAGCGATATTGATGTATAGAGGAATAAAGAAGGGGAGAGAGCCACGGACAATCGTTCCTATTGAGTGCTGAGGAATAACATTCTTGAGGACAAACAGGTTCAGTCCATAAGGGGGGGTAACCAGGGCTTGCTCGCTTGCCATGACATAGACCACGCCCCACCAGATGGGGTTGATGCCAAGACCCACAATAATTGGCATGACGAAGGGAAAGGTGAGAAACAGCATTGACCATGTATCAAAGAACATCCCCAAAATGATGTACATTATATAGAAGAAGATTAACATGCTGTATTTTCCAAGTCCCAGACCCATTATGGAGTTTGAAACCAGGAGGATAATCCCCGCCGAGTTTAAGACATAGGAAAAGGCTATGGCCATGGCCATAATGAACAAGGCAAAACAGGTAACCTTCGCCGTATCCAACAAGCTATCCATGAGTATTGGCCAGGTGAGTCGCCGGTAGGCCAAGCTAAGAACAATGCTGAGGAAAGCGCCGGCAGATGCCGCCTCGGTGGGAGTCATAATGCCGGTAAAGATTACTCCAAGCACGGCGAGTATCATTCCGAAGAAGGGCAATATCTCTTTTAAGGCTATCAATTTTTCATGCCAACTGACCGTTGGTGGTGGCGGCGGAACCAGGCTGGGATTAAGCTTTACCCTGATTATCACGAAGACCATAAGTAGTACCATCAGTGTCAGTCCCGGTATGAGTCCGGCAGCTAAGAGGGACACTATAGAAAGCCCCTGCCAGGCGCCATAGACAATGAGGACGAGGCTGGGAGGGATAAGCGGCGCCAAAAAACTGGCTGTGGCTATGCAGCCAAGGGCCAACTCGGGATGATACCCCTCCTTTTCCATGGCCGGGTAAGCAATCTTGCCGAAAACACTCACTGCAGCCATGGTGCTCCCTGACATAGCACCAAAGATAGCATTGGCTACGATAACCGATGTTGCCAGGCCCCCAGGGAAGCTACCGACCAGCTTGTTAACCCCGGAGATAAGGTATTCAGCAACGCCGGTATTGCCCAGAACTGAACCCATCAATATAAAAAGCGGAAGGGCAGTAAGGACAAAGGAGTTTGTCGTTGACCATGAATTCCAGGCCAGCCGGAATGGCGATTGCCCAACAAACAGCATCATCCCCAGAATGGTCATTATGCCGATAGACCAGGCTATTTCCAGCCCCATGGCCATGAGAAGGAGCATGCCGCCGACGAGGATAATGAGTATCATTATCTCAGGACTCATCACCCTTCTCCCTGAGGATTCCTACATGTTTAATGAGCTCGGCGATTAACTCTAAGAAGAGCAGGGCAGTCCCGATAAGCAAGACGATTTGTGGCCATTCCAGGAGCGTGCGTAGCCAGCTCAGGCTTCTTTCATGGAACTGGTGTGAATATGCCCACAGGTCGTAGCTTCCCTTTATCAGCACCGGGACAAAAGCAGTAGCCAAGATTAGCGTTATCAGCCTCAGCCAATTTCTGAACCGGGGGGGAAGGCGGTTGACGATAAATTCGATGCGAACATGGGCCCCTTCCTTCCAGGTATATGCCAGTGTGATGAAGGTAATGGCAACCAGCATGTAGCCCCCGAATTCGTCAGCAACCATGAGGGGGTGTCTAAGAACATAGCGAGTTACCACCTCAACCAAAACCATCAGCATCATGAGCAAAACCACGTATGCTGAGAAGTGGCCGCTACCTATATGAGAGATAGCCTGGATAATGCGGACTGCTTGCCTCATCCTGTTTCCCTAAGGAAAGCCTGTGAAGTGACAGGGGCAATTTGCCCCTGTCACTTATTCTCGTACCCCCGATTCATTTAAGGGGTAGTTTTAAAAGCTCTATAGCTAGCTACAGAATCCTTGACAATTTTCAGAACCTCGGCGGCATAAGGGCCAGCAATCTTAAGCCAGTTTTCCTCTATCGGTTTCGTAAGTTCTACGGCTTTGGCCTCCTCGGCTGGGTCAAGGCGCACCAATTCCATGCCGATATCCTTCAAGACGTTTTCAATGATCATGAACTCAGCCATGGTAGAGAGATGCGTCATATTTGATATTTCCCAGAAGGTATCGCTCAGCACCTTTTGCAGGTCAGCCGGTAAGGCATCGTATTTCTTGGCATTCATCGACCAGTTGTATGGCCACGGCGTGATGAAGGGCACCACATTTATATACTTGGTGAGTTTATGGAATCCCGAGGTGTGGCCGAAGGAGGTGGAGGTATAGGCGCCGTCAAGGGTGCCGGCGAGCAAAGCTGTCGGTATTTCGGTCGCTGCCATGCTTATCGGGCTGGCTCCCCAAGCCTTGAAAGCATCCACCTGCAAAACACCGTAAGTCCTTATCTTCATACCCTTCATATCGTCTAGCTTGGTGATTTTCTTATTCGACCAGACAGCATTTCCCCAGCCATCGGAGGCATCGGCCAATCTAACTAGGCCAATCTCCCTGTAGACCTTGTCATATACCTTTGCCAGCTTGGGGTCTCTCAAGACCCACTGCATCTCCGTCAGTCCCACTTTGACGTCCGTGTTGAACAGTCCCGGTATGCTACCCCAGTTCCAGATGGGATAGGTTCCGGTGAAATAGGGGGTAGCCAGGTCGCCCATGTCCGCTTCCCCTTTGGCAACAGCTGCCAGTATTTCCAGGGTGGGGAACATCTTGGAGATAATCTTAAGCTGTATTCGCCCATTGCTGCGCTCATAAAGCAGCCTTTGTATCTCCCCACCTGGCCGGTTTACCCTGCCGTATTGAGGCAGCGGCCCCCACACATCGTTCCAGGCGTAGGTAAAGGTAAACTTTGCAGTCGACACAGGGGTTGGTGTAGGCGCTGGCGCTGTCACCGTGACTGTTGGCGCCGGGGCTGTCACTGTGGCTGTTGGTGCTGGTGCTGGCGCTGTCACTGTGACTGTTGGCGCCGGGGCCTGGGCGCAGGCCGGGACCAGCAGCGCTGCCGCCAGAAGCACAGCCATGCCGGCGGCCATACCCGCTACAGATACCCTTTTTTTACTCATCTAAATCACTCCTGATATAGAATTTTATCATGTCTCATCCCGCTGGAATACTCTAACTAAAATGCTCCATTGCCACCTCCTCTGGGGCTGTTCATTCAGTGTACTTTTGTGTCAATAAAAGGATAAACAAAGGATAAACCATAAATCATGGCTTTGTCAAGGCTCTGGCTGAATGTTACTGCGCCCTGAGCTAGCTTTTCTCCGGCCCACACCATGAAGCTGGTGGGTGAAGCAGGGGCTGTCTATTGTGACGGCAGGGGTGGGGCAAAAGCTATGGCGTTAGCCTACTTGCCCAGCAGGCTGGGCAGCCACAGCGCCAGTTGAGGGAAAGCCATCAGCAGGGCGACATTGGCATAGAGGGGAATGAGGAAGGGAAGCGAACCGCGAACAATGGTGCCAATTGAGTACTGCGGGAAGAGATTATGAAGTATAAACAGGTGCAAGCCAAAGGGCGGCGTTATTACGGCTTGCTCTCCGGCCAGCACGTAAACCACCCCCCACCATATCGGGTTAATGCCGAGAGCATTAATGACGGGCATGACAAAAGGAAAGGTCAAGAACAACATTGACCAGGTATCGAAGAAACACCCCATAACCAGGTACATCAGATAGAAAAGAACCAGTATGCCAATCTTCCCTAGTGGCAATGCCACCACGTATTCTGTTACTCGCTGGCTGATGCCGGTGATGTTTAACACGTAGGTTAGCGATGTAGCCATAGCCATGATGAACATGGCCATGGAGGTGACCCTTACCGTCTCAAGGAGGCTTTCTCTAAGCGTCGTCATGTTCAATCGCCGGTACGCCAGGCAGAGCAGCAGGCTGAGGAAAGCGCCCAGAGACGCCGCTTCAGTGGGAGTCATAATTCCGCCGAAGATGACCCCCAATACGCCAACTATTATTACTAGAGAGGGAGCAATGCCCCTTAACGCCGCCGCTCTTTCTTTCCAGGTAGCTCCAGACGGGGGAGGGGTCAACGCAGGATTTAGCTTCACCCTGATGACAAGGTAAACTACGAAAAGTATCCCCAGTGTCAGTCCCGGTATAAGACCGGCGGCAAGGAGCGCCACTACCGAAGTGCCTGTCCAGCCTCCATAGATAATCAGCAGGATGCTGGGTGGGATAAGTGGTGCCAGCATACCACCCGCAGCTATAGAACCCAGGGTCAGCGACGGCTGATACCCCCTTTTCTCTGCTACCGGGAACGCCGTCTTGCCGAAAGTAGCCACCGCAGCTATGCTGGAGCCGGACATGGCGCCAAATAGAGCATTGCCGGCAATAATGGTGGTCAACATCCCGCCAGGAAAGCGCCCTATCCACCTTTCCAGTCCCAGGAAAAGGCGGTCGGCAACGCCGCTGGCCTCAAGCAGGGCGCCCATCAATATGAAGAGGGGGACAGCGGTCATGATAAACGAGTTCAGAACGCCCCAGGAAGTAATGGCCAGCCGGGTAACCGGTTGATGGGTGACAAAGACCATGCCGACAAGAGCGACTATCCCTACGCTCCAGCCGACCTCCAGCCCGATGGCCAGGAGGAAGAACAGGATGCCGATAAGGGCGGCGATTGTAAGTATGAGCTCCAGGGTCATGAGGCTTTCCCCCGGGTGGTCCGGGCGGCTTTTACCGCTTCTATGAAGTCACAGACCAGTGCTAATAGGAGCATGACGCTGCCAGCAATTAAGGCCAGCTGCGGCCACGCCTGCGGCGTGCGCAGCCATTCTTCACTTCTGTCACCGAAACGGAGAGAGGATTGTACCAGGCCATAGCTCGCCCTGACCAGTATGCCGGTAAAAGCGATGGCAATAATTATGTTTGCCAGCCTCAGCCAGTTTCTGACCTTGCCCGGCAGCCGCTCGACCACGAAGGTAATACGGACGTGGCCTTTCCTTGTCCAGGTATACCCCAGCCCGATAAAGGTGATGGCAACCAGCATGTATCCACTGAGCTCATTGGAGACCAGCAGGGGTGAGTGAAAAAGA
Source organism: Chloroflexota bacterium (assembly GCA_016202545.1). Lineage (GTDB taxonomy): Bacteria > Chloroflexota > Dehalococcoidia > Dehalococcoidales > JACQON01 > JACQON01. The sequence goes on along the minus strand of JACQON010000004.1, from coordinate 30,274 downwards.
TATCTGGCAAAGACCTCGGTAATCATCAACAGCATCATGACAAAGGCTATCCATGCCGCTACCTGGCCGCTGCCTATGCCGATTACCGAGTCAAGAACGTTGAGCAGCCGTTTCATCTAGCGTCCTCATGATGCAGAACAGGGCAAAGATGCAGCAGGGGCTGCCCCTGCTGCATCTTGTGAAGGCTGGCTTCTATCAGGGATTGGGGTTGAAGGCGTTAAACTTATCTATTTCCTGCTTAACGATGGCCAGGACATCCTTGCCGCGTGGCCCGGCACCGCTAAGGTATTTCGCCTCCAGCGGGGCCAGGATTTGCTGGGCCTTCGCAATATCGGCTGCCGGAAGCTCCACAAATTCCATCCCTGCATCCGTGGCTATCTTGTCAGCAAGAAGCTTCTCAGAAAAAGCGCCAAAGTTCCCCATTACCGTCCCCAACTCCCAGAAAACGTCCCTGACCACCTTTTGCAGGTCAGGCGGCAATTTATCGTAAGTCTTCTTGTTCATAATAAAATGTGACTCCCAGGCGGCAACAAGCGGGCTGCGGATGATATACTTGGCGAGCTTATCACCGCCAACGGTAATGGTGCCGCTGGCCATGCTGCTGGCGTAGCCGTCAACGACACCGGTCTTCATCGCCGTCGCTACCTCGCCAAAGGCTATGGTCATCGGGGTTGCCCCCAGGAGCTTGTAGCCATCAACCATCAGGGCGGTATAGGTTCTCACCTTGAAACCGTTGAAGTCCTCCAGCTTGGCGACCTTCTTGTTGCTGAAGACGAGGTTGCCGAAGCCCCATGGCATTGGCGCCAGCGAGACGAGGCCGAGCTTGCTCCAGACCTCTTCATCATATATCTTCTGCAGGTCCGGCCGCTCCACTATCTGCCGCAGCAGGTTTATCCCCTCCAGGTAGCTGGGGCGGTACAGGACGGGAAGGTTAACCCACCCGAAAATGGGGTAAGTGGCATGATAGTAGGTCGTGCCGAGGTCAGTTATGTCGGCTTCGCCGCCGGCTACGCCCTTTAGCGCGTCATTTACCGGGAACATCTTGGGGACTACTTTCAATTGGAGCCGCCCGCCGCTGCGGTTATAGAGCAGCCTCTGCACGTACCCACCCGGCTTAGAGTACTCGTTATAGGGAGCATATCTGCCCCAGGCGTCGGAGAAGGCGTAGGTCAGGGTAAACTTTGCAGTCGACGCAGGAGTTGTTGGTGTTGGCGTTGATGCTGGTGCGGGGGCTGTCACTGTGACTGTTGGTGCTGGCGCTGTCACTGTGACTGTCGGTGCCGGTCCCGGGGCTTTGGCGCAGGCTGAGGCCAGAAGCGCCGCCGCCAGAAGCACAGCCACGCCGGCCATCCCCGCTACAGATATTCTCCTTTTACTCATCTGAATCCCTCCTAATTTTGGACTGCGGTTACTTTTTGCTCCACTGGTGTACCTGAAGGAACTGTCTCATCTTCACCTCCCCCAAGCCGTTTTTTTAATATGCCTCAAGGATAAACCACAAACCACGGATTTGTCAAGACAACCACCGGGAACACGGTCTGCGCTTCTCTTTCAGCGGAGTTTTTCTGCCAGCCCGTCCAATTTTTCGTTGACTTCACGGATAGCTTTTCTGGTCTCCCGCAATTCAGCCTCATAATCTATGGACTTATCCCCGGGAGATGACGTGCCCTTGAAGGGGGAAAGCCTTTCCCGATTGAAGTTGAGGGAAAGGACATCGTACCGGGTGTAATGGCCCAGCACATTATGGAGCTGTTTGCCCGAGAGGCAATCTTCTAGCGAGATTTCCGACGTCAGCACCCCTTCGCCATTTTGCATCGGGCCAGCCAGGTATTCACCATTGGGCCCTATTATTGAGCTTCCGCCGCCGCTATCCTCAACGATGCCATCCGCCTCCTCCTGAGTATCGCAGCAGGCGGTTATATTCTGTTTATCGGTAATTCCGCAGCAACTGATAACGAATATCTTCCCCGAATAGGCGAATTGACGCACCCGGAAATCAACGGAATCCCGCAGTCCCTTGGTGTATATATGCTCGGGAAAGGGCGGCCATCCGGCAACATGAACCTGCGCACCCATCGCCAGCAGGGCATATTTATACAGGTCGTGCGCGTGCTCACCGCAGACCATGCCTGACAGTTTCCCATACGGCGTATCAAAAACGTTCAAATAGCTGCCGTCGCCGTTGCTGAAAATCAACTTTTCAACGGACGTGGGCACCAGTTTCCGGTGTACACCCATGATTTCCCCGGCATCCGAAATGAAGAGCTGCGAGTTATACACGGTTCCCGGGAACAGGGTATCAACCTCGCTCACGCCGATTACGACGTAGGCATGTGCTTTCTTGGCTGCCAGGCACAGGCGGTCGGTCTCGGGACTGGGGACCTTCACTCCGTTCTTGACCAGCTGTGTAAACATCGCTCCTTCAACGTGTAACGGATTGGACTTCTTGGCATTGTACCAGACATGGGGATGCCCGGCGACAAATAGCTCGGGAAAACCGATAATTACGGCATCCTTATCAGCGGCTTCTTCAATAAAGCGGACCGCCTTATCAATCGTTTTGTCCCTATCAAGAAACACTGACGCGGCCTGTACCGCCGCTACGGTCAATCTTGGATAGACGTCTCCCATAATTTATCTTCCAATTACCCTACTGGTCAATCTGTTATGCCACGGAGCTCCAGGGGTATGTCGCTCATGTCATATTTGTGGCCCAGTTTGCCCAACTCTACGCCATGCTTTTCCAGGTCATCAGCCACATATTTCAGCTTAAGCTCTTCAAGGGTGTCACGGCGAGGAATCCCGGTCTCCGGGTCCCAGCCGTGAAGCTCATAGTACCGGTCGAGCATACGGTCAAACCCCTCCTGGTCGAACTTCGTCCCCTTAAGCGGGCCGCTCCTGGGGTCCCTGAACTTGATATGTACCTGGTCGTCCTTCCTCCCCAGTCCCAGCCTGATATTGTATGCCTTCTGTAAGGTAGCAAACCTCTGCGCGGTCAGTATGAGCTGTTCCGGGTCAAAATGAATCCCGGTCACTGCGGAAAGGACTTCGGCATAGTAGGGCATATCCCCCTCCGGCCTATCGCAGTTTAGCTTGAATACGCCATCGAAGACACATACGCCAAGCAGGTTAGCCATCTTCATCTCGTCTTCCATGACAATCTGCACCACCGCTCTGCCTGGATGGGGTATTGAAGGCTCCAGGGGAATGCCCTCTCTCTTATAGATGTTCTCCCATCTCGATATGGGAGCCGCCAGACCTGCCGACAGCCGCATGTTAAAATTCCCGCTGAGGTGGTCCCAGCCACGGGGAGATACGGCGTAGGCTAGCTGGGTAATAGCATCGCCGGCCGATTGTGTTGCGTCGCCGCTTCTGCCTTTGCCGTGCGGAATTAGCTCCGGTGGCGCGCCGAGCATTTTCCCTGCCCTGACGAACCCCTCAGCCAGCGTATTCCCCAGGCCTTCCCTTCTGGCTATCTTGTGAGTCAGCTCGAACATGACATCGGTATCACCAAATCTCAACTCCATGCCCTCGGTATCTTCCTTGGTGATGATGCCTTTTTCATACCACGAGATGGCGCTGCCGATGGCGGCATTGGCTTCAAAGGTGCCTATCCCGTACTGGTCGCATAGCTCGTTCCAGGCAACTATGGCGGCATAGTTATCTATTTCCAGATTGGTGCCGCATAGAAGGGTGCCGCCTTCGGGACGCCCGCTCTGGCAGGCATACTTGCCGAACCTCTCATCCAGGTCAACCCAGGTGGAGCAGCGCACCGGACAGCCAAAGCAACTTATCCACTTGTGGGGATAGTTGTCAACAATATAATCGTGCTTGAGGCGGCCCCATTGCTTGGCGCCGTAGGTGGGTGATTCGGATTGATACTCGTAGTTCCTTATCGGCATACTGCCGCCGGCGCCCATATTGGCTATAAGCGTAGTCGTGCCATAGGTGCGGGATTCATTGTATCGCACTCTCGTCTTCGCTGAGGTAAGGGCATCCATTTCCAACTCAAGCATCCGCTGCGGGTCAGCGATGTAGATGGTCTGGCTGCCCCTCACCACCACCGCCTTGAGGTTCTTCGACCCCATGACACAGCCGGTGCCGCAACCCCCAGGAGTGCGCAGGTCGTCGGTGACGGTGCAGGCGAACCGGACCAGGTTCTCGCCGGCGGGTCCAATCCCTATGCTGCGTATGTCAGTCCCGTGCTGCTCCTGGAGCAAGGCGTAGGCTTCCGATATGGTCTTGCCCCACAGATGCCGGGCATCCCTGAGCTCCACCCTGTCATCTTCAATCCACAGGTACACCGGCTGAGGCGCCTTGCCCCGGATGACTACGGCGTCGTACCCGGCATGCTTAAGCTCAGGAGCATAGTGCCCGCCGCCGCTGCTATAGCCTATGATGCCTGTCTCCGGCGACTTGGTCATCAGGCTAATCCGGCTTGAGCCCAGTGCCAGGGTGCCTGTCAGCGGACCGCTGCTGATTATGAGGACGTTCTCCGGGCCCAGGGGGTCGGTCTCCGGCCCGGTCTCATCGTACAGGAGCTTGGTGCCGATGCCATACCCGCCGATGTAGTCCATCCTCTGTTTTTCCGCAAACGGCTCCCTGGTTATCGCTCCTGCTGTCAGGTCTACCCTCAAAATTGTTCCCATCCAACCACATGTACGACCCATTCTGAATGTCCTCCTTACGAATAGCTATCAGACCGAGCGGAGAAAGGTAACGCTAGCCTCCACCACGCCTCCACAACATCAGTTACCGGGCTGGCTTGGGCATAGGAATGACCTCAGGATAAGCCACCCGCTCGCGGTAGCGGAAGTCATTGCATACTCCAAAGGTGGCCTTGGCGAACTGAATCAGGGTATGCATCCGCTCCGGCTTTATCTCGCCATCCTCCATGATTTCGGAGTCAATATGCCAGGCAACAACTTCGCCGATGACCAGTGTGGTTTTCTCCAGCCCGGAGCCGACGCCCACATGCATGAGCATCTTGCACTCGGCGGCTGCCTTGGCCTCCTTGATAAGCGGCGGCTTTATCAACGCCGAAGGGTACGGTGTCAGGCCGCTTACCTCTATCTCATCCACCCCGTGAGGGTACCGGTAGGCGGCGATGATGACCTGCTCCAGGTTGTCTACCGGCAGAACGTTGATGCCGAACTCCCCCGTTGCCATGATATTGGCCAGTGTATCTTTCGGCATCTCCAGCGTCTCGCCGGCATATTGCTTCAGTCGCAGCATCTTCTCCGGAGACTGCGCCTTGGCATAGTGAAAGGCGGTGGCCCGCATGTGGTGCTTGGCCTGGGAAACTGAGAAGCACACGCGGGGAGGTATGTAGGATAAGGGCATAAAGAAGCTGAAGGGGGCGGCATTAGCGCGGCCGGCCGAGTCAATGCTGGTGACCACTACGGCCAGGCGGGGTGAAAAGAGCTGGGCTGCCAGGCTTTGCGTCCATTCAATCTGCCTGTCTAGCATTTGGCCCTCCTGCAAACAGAACTATACCATTGTCATCAACCCTATCCGGGTAGTTCTACTTTATGATACCACATCACCATGATTGCAGTCTAAACCATGCTTGCTTGCAGGACACGTTTTCCATATTGGGCCCGGTGCTTAAGCGCACGAGCCGCCATCCACGACTATGGCCTGGCCGGTAATGTGACTGGAGGCATCCGAAGCCAGAAACAGGGCGGCGGCGGCGATGTCCTCCGTCTCGGCCATCCTGCCCAGCGGTATGGCTGCCTCTGCCTCTCTCAGCGCTTCGGGGTCACGCGTGAGATAGTCCATCATCTCCGTCCTGACCATGCCGGGGCTGATGGCGTTTACCCGTATCCTGTATTTCCCCAGCTCCAGGGCTAGTGACCGGGTCAACATGAGCACGCCCGCTTTGGCAGCGCTATAAGCGCCTGACTCAGAGTATGGCTTAATGGCTAAATCAGAGGCAATACTGATGATATTGCCTCTTTTTTGCTTCACCATTACTTTGCTCACCGCCTGACAGCAAAAGTAGTAGCCTTTAAGGTGAGTGTCGATTGTCATATCCCACTCTTTTTCACGAAGCTCAGTCAGGAAGAAGGTGATATAGTTGCCCGCGTTGTTCACCAGTATATCAATGCTCCCGAACTCGTCTCTGACCCTGCGCACCATATTCTCCACGTCGGCCTGCCGGGTTATGTCAGCCTGGACTGCCAGGGAGCGCCGGCCAAGCCTCCGAACTTCACCGGCCACCGCCTCGAGCTTACCGTCGGCGACCGTCCGGCTGCAGATGGCTACATCGGCTCCGGCTTCGGCAAAGGTCAGGGCGATAGCCCTGCCTATTCCCCTGCTGCCGCCGGTGACAAGGGCTGTCCTGCCCGCCAGTGAAAAGCTAGGTAGGCTCATGCTTCAACCTCCTTTCTGCTCAAACGATTGTACCATATTGTTTGCCGGAAACCCATCATGAGTAGTACGAAAGTACCACCCCAAGATAGCCCGAACGGGGGATTGCTAAAGTAATAGAGACAACTTACACTATCTGCTACCTGGTATACCCGGGTAGTATTAGTAGTATTAGAGGCATAAACATGCCTGTAGTAATAGAAGGCCAGACCTACTATAGGACCGCCGAAGTATGCCGCAAACTCGGCATAAGCAGGAATACCCTCTTCCGCTGGCTGAAGAAGGGTGTTTTCAGCGACATCGAGTACAGAGACTGGAGAGGCTGGAGGCTGTTCACTGCAGCCGAGGTAGAGAAAATCAAGGCCAGGGCCAGCTATATCAGTAGTGTTAGCCACGGAAAAACAAATGAAAAACAGCAGTAAGACCGGGAAACGGCCTATGGAAGGCTCAGAGACCTTGACAGGCGCACCAGCGGACCGAAAGGCGTTCGGTGCTCCGCAACTTTCTAGAGGGTTTATCGGGCGGTGAAAGATAAGCGTCTGCTGCTGTACATAGCCCTGGCGGCCATGCTCGCTTTACTGCCCGTGGCAACCATGCGGGTGCTATGGCCCTACTTTCTCTGGCAGAATGAGCCGCTCCACTCAACCGTAGAGACCGTGGGAGCACTGGCCGCAATCCTTATGGCGGTTGTATTGCTCCAAAGGCGGCCCGACGAGGGCGGCGGGCGGCTGTTCTGGGTAGCCATGGGACTGCTGGGGGCGGGCATACTGGACGGTTTCCATGCGACTGCACAGCCTGGTCACCAGTTCGTTTTGCTCCACTCGACGGCGGCGCTTGCCGGCGGTTTTGGCTTCGCCCTGGTCTGGTTGCCGGAATCGCTCCGGTACGCCTCCATTAGAAAGTGGGTTCCCTGGGCGGTCATCGCGGGCTCTGTGCTTTTTGGACTCTGGACATTGCTATTCCGCGAAACATTGCCCGTAATGGTACAGGACGGGAGGTTCACCACCACTGCCATGGCACTGAATCTCCTTTCCGGAGTCTTCTTCGTAGCTGCCGCAGGGCGTTTCCTCCTCGATTTCCACCATTCCATCAAAGCGGAGCCTTATCTTTTCTCCTGCATGGCCCTGCTGTTCGGCCTGGCTTCGCTAACGTTCACCTACTCGGCACTCTGGGATGACGTATGGTGGTTTTGGCACGCAGTACGCCTGTCAGCCTACCTGCTGGTAATGGGGGTGGTAGTTCATGGGTATCTACAGACAGCCTCATCGCGGAAGCGGGCTGAAGAAAGGATTGCCCATCTCACTCTGGTGCTCAAGGCGGTCAGAAACGTTAACCAGTTGATTACGCGCGAGGAGGATAGAGAATGTCTGATTCAGAAGAGCTGCGAGCTGCTGGTGGAGGGGCGTGGCTATGAGAACGCATGGATACTGCTGCTGGATGAAAACAAAAGCCTCGTCACAGCCGCCAGCGCCGGACTGGGAGAATACGCCTCCATCTTCCTGGAGCAAATAAAGACCGTCGGCTATCCCCCCTGCCTGAGGGAACTGCTGGCTCAAGAGAAGCCTTTTATCGCTTATGATGAGCCGGGGAAGAGTCACCAGGGGTGCGTTCTGGCTGGCCAGCACAGCAGTCAGGGCGTTTTCAGATGCAGACTGGAATACCAGGGTAAGTTTTACGGGGCACTGGGGGTAACCGTCCCTTCCGTGGCCGCCTCTTCCGTAATAGTTTATGACGAAGAGGAACAGGGCCTGTTCCTCGAACTATGCGGTGATATCGCTTTTGCCCTGGCTAATATCGAAAGGAAAGAGGAGTACAAGCAAGCTGAGGAGGCCCTGTATCACAGCGAGGAAAGATTTCGCCAGCTCTCGGATGCCTCCTTTGAGGGGATTGCGATTACCGAACAGGGCAAAATCCTGGACGGAAATCACACCCTGGCCGGCATGCTCCGCTGTGACCTGCCCGAGCTGATTGGCAAAAGCATACTCGAATTCACTGCCCCCGCCTATCATGATTTACTCCGGCAGGTCGTCGCCTCAGGGTATGACAAACCTTATGAACTCGAATGCGTCAGAAGGGACGGCTCAACTTTCGCTGCAGAAATATGCGGGAAAGCGATTACCTACAATGGACGGACGGCAAGGATAGCGGCAGTGCGGGACATCTCCGAGCGCAAGCGCGCGGAGGAAGCGCTCAATCGGCAAGAGGAACGCTACCGCAACACGCTGGACGCCATGATAGAGGGGTGTCAGATTATAGGCTATGACTGGCGCTACCTGTATGTAAACGATGCCATTGCCAGGCAGGGTCGTTACCCCAAGGAAAATCTGCTCGGACACACCATGATGGAGATGTACCCCGGCATTGAGAATACCGAGGTCTTTGCCAGGCTTCAGCAATGCATGAAAAAGCGCACCCCACAGCGTATGGAAAACGAGTTTACTTTTCCCGATGGGGCTAAAGGCTGGTTCGAACTCTGTGGACCACCGGGATCTGAGGGCATCTCACTACCTTCCCTGGACATCCCCGAGCGCCAGCAAGCAGAGGCGAAAGCGCGCGAGAAGCAAGACTTGAGAGAGGTTGATAGGCTGCGGACTCAGTTGCTGGCCAACGTATCGCACGAGTTGCGCACCCCGCTGACTTCAATCAAGGGCTTCGTCTCCACGCTCCTCCGGCCGGACATCCAGTGGAGCGCTGAAGAGCAACGGGATTTCCTACATACCATCGACCAGGAGTCGGACCGGCTCACCCGCCTCATCAGCGACCTCCTGGATATGTCGCGTCTTGAGGCTGGCGCGTTGAAGCTCGATAGGACCGACTACAGCATCGTTGAGATATTGGACTCGATAGGAAGCGTGCTGGCCAAGCTCACCGAACACCACCAGCTAAAGCTCGCCGTGCCCCCGGACTTGCCACCGGTCCTGGTTGACATATTGCGCATCGGGCAGGTGCTGACCAACCTGGTGGAAAACGCCGCCAGGCATTCGGCTGATGGCACCGAAATCATCATCGAGGCCCGGCTTGATGGGGGACAGGTTGTTGTAAGCGTCACCGACAGGGGTGTGGGCATTCCCGCTGAGCATCTGGACAGGGTATTTGACCGCTTCTACCAGGTGGAGAATGTCGTTGCTGGCCGAAAATCGGGGACCGGCCTGGGACTATCCATTTGTCACGGCATCTTGGAAGCCCATAGCGGCAAAATATGGGTGGAGAGCAAGCTTGGAGAGGGCTCAAAGTTCAGCTTCACCTTGCCGGTGAGCAAAGGGGGAGAGGAAATTGCCCAGGATTCTGGTAGTTGAAAACGAGGCTAACGTCCGAAAGCTGGTGAGAGCCAACCTGACTGCCAGCGGATATAGCGTGCTCTTGGCTGCCGACGGTGAAGAGGGGCTGAAGCAGGCGCGACTGCAGAACGCCGACCTGATTCTCCTCGACCTGATGATGCCCGGCATGTCCGGCTGGGATGTCCTGGAGGCCCTCAAGGCCAGGCAAGACCTTCAGAAGATACCCGTGATTATCATGACTGCCGCAGTGAAGGAGAACCAGGAGGACGGAAAGAGGGCAAACGCCATGGGTGCGGCTGGCTACCTATCCAAGCCGTTCACCATTGATGAACTGCTGCGCCAGGTGCGCCAAGCTCTAAAAAGGGACGGGGACACCGGAAATGCACCGCAAGCGCATCCTGATTGCTGATGATGACCCCGCCATAGTAAAGTTCGTCCGTGCCAATCTGAAGGCGGAAGGCTGTGAAACGCTGGTGGCGATGGACGGCGCTGAAGCCATCCAGGTCATCGAGCGAGAGCTGCCCGACCTCATAATCCTGGATATAACGATGCCCAAAGCGGACGGGTTTGAAGTCTGCCGGTGGCTCCGCGAATGGTCGCAGACGCCGATAATCATGCTCAGCGCACGCGGCGACGAACAGGACAAGGTGAAGTGCCTCGACCTGGGCGCTGATGACTATATCTCCAAACCGTTTGGAATAGCCGAGCTTATCGCCAGGGTCAGAGCAGTATTCCGCCGCAGCCAGGCGCCCGGCGCCGCGCCAACGCAGGCCGCTTTTGCCAGCGGCGACCTTGAGGTCAGCTTTGCCTCAAGGCAAGTAACCGTAGCTGGCAAAGAGGTCAGCCTGACACCCACCGAATACCAGCTTCTCCAGGAACTGGTGCTTAATGCCGGCAAAGTGCTTACCCATTCTCACCTGCTGAACAGAGTGTGGGGGCCCGAATACAGGGAGGAAAAGCAATATCTTCACGTATTCATGAACCACTTACGGATGAAGGTGGAGAATGAATCATCGAATCCGCGATATATCCTGACCGTGCCCGGCGTGGGCTACCTGTTCAAGGCCGCCCGGTAGCATAAAAGACCGGCAGCGCCGGAAGGCGACCCCTGGAGCGCCCCTTTTGGGGTGCTTTTTGTTGGTACGAAAATTTAGGAAATCTTTAGAATTCCCCACCTGTTTTTTAGCCCTTCTTTCTCATCCCGGCTGTAAGCTGAGTACGTGGTAAGCAGAAAGGGGCCGGAGATGAGAGGGAAATCAAGCAGACTAATCTACGCCATCAGCGCCGTGCTGGCGACCGCCTTGACCTTGACCCCGGCGAGCTACATCTTCGCACAGGCAGCAGCCCAGGAAGGCAGGGTCAACGTCCTGATGTCCTTTGACGTCACGCCGGGCCCCACCGAAGAGGCGCTGGTACATAACGCTGGCGGCAATATAAAGCGCAGCTATCACATCGTCCCCGCCGTTGCTGCTTCCATTCCCAGGGACAGGCTTGAATCGCTGCGCCGCAACCCGAAGGTGACCTCTATCGAGGAGGATGTCAGCCTTCAGGTCGTTGAGCAAACGCTTCCCCGGGCCGTTGACCGCATAGATGCCGGGGTGGCGCACGGGCAGAGCAACGGAAGGGGGGTAAAGGTCGCCATCCTTGATACCGGCATTGACCTCGACCACCCCGACCTGCGGGTGGTGGGCAGGGTCAGCTTCGTTGACGGGGCAACCAGCGCCGACGACGACCACGGCCATGGCACTATGGTCGCCGGAGTGGTTGGCGCGCTGGACAACGGCACCGGGGTGACAGGCGTCGCTCCAGAGGCGCAGCTTTACGCAGTGAAAGTCCTCAATAAGTGGGGGTGGGGATATTCCAGCGACATTCTGGCGGGCATCGAATGGGCGATTGACCACCGTATGCAGGTGGTGAACATGAGCTTCGGCGGGCCCCTGGAACAATCATCCGTCATTCAAGCTGCCCTGGAGGCAGCATATCAGGCTGGAATTGTGCTCGTGGCTGCCGCCGGCAACGCTGGCGACCAGGGCATCATATACTCTCCGGCAAGGTATCAGCCGGTCATTGCCGTGGGGGCTACAGACCAGCAGGGTGTTAGGGCCAGCTTTAGCAGCACCGGCCCCGAGCTGGAGCTGATGGCGCCCGGCGTCGACATCCTGACCACCGCCCGTGGCGGCGGCTACGTTAGCGGGAGTGGCACATCCCTGTCTGCGCCACATATCTCCGGAGCGGCGGCGTCGCTCATCGCCTCCGGGGTCACCAGCAACGCCGAGGTCAGGCGAATCCTCCAGGTGACGGCGGAAGACCTTGGCCTGCCGGGATGGGATGAATATTACGGGTGGGGGCTGGCCAGTGCCGCCAGGGCGGCAAGCTACGCGGACAATGATAAGCCCGGTGACTGGATGCCTCCCACTACTGATATTGAAATCGTCGGCGTTCAGAGTGCCACAGGCTGGTATCACTCGGATGTGACCGTGGAGCTCACCGCCGAGGACAATCCCGGTGGCTCTGGAGTGGCCATGACCGAGTACAGCATGGATTCCGGGCAGACATGGCATACGTACCAGGGGCCATTCATCATATCCCAGGAGGGCCGGTTCGTCGTTCAGGCCAGGTCCCGGGACAACGCCGGCAATGTCCAGACGCCGCCGGCATCCGTTCAAGCCAATATAGACAAGACCGGACCCGCTGTGACCATCTCGGTCAGCCCCAGCATTATCACAGCGGCGGGCGACCGGAGAGGGGCTATGGCGGATGTCCTGGTCACAGTCTCGGTAAATGACGGGCTTTCGGAAGCATATTCACTGCTACTGGTGATAAAGGATGAATACGGTCAAATCGAACTGGTTGAGCGTGCCTCGGGGTCATATCTCCAGAAGCAGGTCCAGCTAGAGGCGTGGGCAGACGGCAAGGACCTCGATGGGCGGGTTTACTCTTTCGCTGTCCAGGCCACCGACTCCGCCGAAAATACCGGCGTAGCGCGGGCGGAGGTGGTAGTTTCCCATGACTACAGGGAAGGCGAACTAACGAAGGGCAAGGAGGGCAAGCGATGACTGGCAGTAATCAGAGGATTTTGCTCGTTGATGATGACCTGGCCATGCTCAAGCTGCTCCGCTACACTCTGGAAAAGGGAGGGTACCATGTCGTAGTCGCCAGCGATAGCGCAGCGGCACCGGCGCTGGCGGCGAAGGGAAAAGATTTGGACCTCATCGTCCTGGAAATCGACTCCCTGCCCGAAGAAAGCACCGGGATATGCCGCCGCCTGCGTCAGTCCTCTGACGTGCCCATCATCATACTTACCGCCAGGTATGACGAGGAGGCCATGAAGCGAGGCATCGAGGCGGGGGCCGATGATTTCATCGGAAAACCATTCGGTATTTTTGAGTTTATGGCCCGGGTCAAAGCCGTGCTGCGCCGCGCCGGCGCAGTGATTGAAGGGGCCGCTTCTCAAAATGCAACTCAGACGGGAATGGCCTGAAACGTTATTTCAGCGTGAGGAGGGAAAGGAAATGAAGGAAAAGGAAATGAAGGATATGGAAAGCAAAACTGCGAAATTGGCAACAGCGATAAGAAAGGAGACTACAATGGACAAACGCATCAGGGTTTTGCTGGTGGAACACAATGAGCTCATTCGCTACGGGTTACTGCACATGTTGAAGTTGGAAGGGGATATAGAGGTAGTTGGCGATTGCTCCAACGCTGAGGAGGCCCTATCCAAAGCTGCGAAGCTCTCCCCGGACATCGTCCTCATGGACAACCAGACGCCGCTGATGAACGGCATTGAAGCCACCCGCCACTTAAAAAGAAACTCGCTGAACCATCACGGCGCTGTCATCATGCTGGCGGACTCGGCGCACTGCCGGAGTGAGGCCATCAACGCCGGGGCAGCCAGCTACCTGCTCAAGGACGTATCGTGCTCGGAGCTCCTCGCCACCATCAGGGAGGTCTACCAGTCCAGGCGGTCGTCAGACGCCGACCAGTACCTCATCGAAGAGATAGTTGACCTGGTGATACCGCCGTCTGCCAATGGCGCCCAGCTACTGGGATTCGTATCCCGGCTGGAAGATAGGCTTAATGACAAGCTCAAGGTGGCCAGCGTAGTGCGTATGATTGGTGACTGGGACTGGGGCGTCGTCATCACGCTCACGCTGCGGTTCCCGTTACTGGATAATCTGGCGGAGAGGCTGGAGAACATGCCCGAGGTGGACCGGGTAGAGGAAGAGTCATTGAGAGCGGGCGCAAACGCCAGCTTCCCCAGGAGATTTCAGGTGATACCGAGGTCGAATACCGCTTCCGTCAAGAGGATACGGATAACGCTGAAAGAGACAGGTGTAGCTGAGCAGGAAGCGGTAGCAGCGTAAAAACGGTAGCGTTCAGCATTAAAGGTCGCTGAGAAAGTTTCACCCTCCGCGCACAATAGTGAACGGAGAAGAGAGTAAGAGAGGGGCGAAGCCCCTCTCTTACTTATACACCCCCTTCCCTTACTGAGGGCTTTGTATCATAAGTGCCTTCCCAGACCGGCAATGGTTCATATATCGTAAATCTATATATACCGGTGAGCCCTAGCTTTAAGCTTTCTCAGCTATCAGTTATAATATGCTAAGAGTATGTTTTGTAATTGCCTGGAGAGCCGGGATGGGTGAGATAAAGAGCGCTCTTGAAATAGCCATGGAAAAGGCGGCCAAGCTGGAAAGGGCCACCGATGAGGAGCGCTTGGGGTGGAAGTACGTCCCGGAAGGGGAAAAGCTGGCGGTCAGGCACCTCAGGCAGGACTGCAACCTGGAGGTTGAGATAACCAGGCACCCTGAAGAGGTAAGGAGGTATATTATCCAGGGCGCTGTCGGCACACTTATCAGAAATATCAACCTCCCCTACAGCGATTCAGCCAAGAGGGCCAATAAACTGGCCATGGATGGCCTGAAAGCCATAAAGAGTGACAAAGCGCGGGTGGAGAACGTCTACAGTAAGATAAGGCGCATCTTCAACCACTATGCGGAGCAGGGGGAGCAGCAGCGCAAGCAGGCTTACGCGGCGCTGAAGGCCGATTTTGAAGCTAAGGTACAGCAGGCGGTCCAGCAGCAGCTTAGCCTGGGGGCCGCCGTCAAGATAGACGTGGAGAGGCAGCCGGAGTTTCAGGAGCAGTGGCGCCGGGTGCGGGCCCAACTGGACTCGGAATATCTGCGGCTCCTCGACGAATACACGCGTGAGCTGGCGGCCATACCTTGAGCGGCGGCAGTTGAGGGGGAAGGCGATGGACGATGAGAGGATACGGTACACGGTGGAACATACCGAGGTGTTGAGGCTGCCCAGGCGCACCCTGTCTACCTTCGGCACCACCAATGTATACTACTACATTGTAACCGAGCCAGCCTACTCCCAGCTTCTAGAGGCAGGGGCCAAGGAGACGGTGGTCAGGGAAGGCAGGGTGATTGTCGAGCGGCCGCGGATTGTAACACCCTATTATCTTTCCAGGCTTGAGGGGTTCAGCGCCGATGCCAGAAGGTACTTCGAAGCCCTGCTCAAGGCCCACGGCCCCGATGCTCCCGGTGTATTTTACACCTACCGCAATGAGCCGGGGCAGCTTAACGTTGTCTCCGACGATTTGCTGTCGGTGGTGGACAAGCTGAACACCGATATTGATAAGCGTGGCGACCCGCTGGCCTCCATCGTCAAAGGCGAGGACGAGCTGTGGGATGTATCGCTGCTGAAGTTCATCTATGAAATCACCCGGAACTCGCTGCGGGACAACCTGATGCAGTTGGGGTCCAGGGGCCTTCTGGATATAGACCCCAGGGGAGTCCCCGCTGATGCCAGGGCGAGGATAGAGGGGTTCTTCCGCAGGGTATCCCGCGGCGAGCTTGACCCTGCCGAGCTAAAGGCGGAGCTTGACCGCTGGGGCCTGTTTGAAGAATATGAGGACAGGTTCTTCGCCATGTTCGGCAAGAGGTAAAGTAATGAAGCTCTCAGTTATTGAAGCCAGAGACCTGTCTGAAGCTTGGTTTCTCTGCCTGCGCCGGACGCTAACCGAGGGGTATGAGTACCGGGTTGACCGGGGGAGCTACGTCGGCCAGCGCCGCAAGGAACTCGACTTTGTCGTCGTCCAAGTGCAGAATCCGGGGACACGGCCACTGGTGTCTACCGTGCCTGAGGGCGTGCCATCGCCCGCCACCATGGACTACGTGGAGGGCTATCTTCCTTACCTGATGACATCCGAAAGGGCTGAGGGCGAGCAGTATACCTACGGCCAGTACCTGGAAAGGCAGATAGCCGAAGTAATCAGGATGTACAAAAGCGATGGCCACAACACCAACCAGGCGTACATGGCGGTGGGGGACAGCCAGTCCATTGACCTATCCGACCCCCCGTGCCTGAGGGGGATAGATACTAAAATCCGCGACGGCCGGCTTCACTTTTTCGCCTATTTCCGGTCATGGGACCTGTGGGCCGGCTTTCCATCCAACCTGGCCGCCATCCAGCTGCTAAAGGAGTACATATCCAGCGAAGTGGGCGTGGCAGACGGCGAGCTGGTAGCCATGAGCAAGGGCATGCACCTCTATGAGTATGCCTGGGAGTTGGCCAGGGCTACGGCAAGGCTGTAGCTTGGCTGACGTTGTCATCCAGGAAAAGGCCGGGGAAGCCCTTCCGCTGATAATGGAGCGAGCGAAAGCGATGCTGAAAGGGCAGCCCTCGCCAGGGAAGACCTTGAGGAGCGACGTTTGAAAGTCAAACTGCTCATCGCCATCAATCTGCTGCCGATGTTGTGGCTGGGCACAGGCTGTGTCCCTGCCCGGGACTTTGATGGCCAGCTACGGCCAATCATCGGGCCACATCTCCTCAGCATTGCCTGGTGGCAGTCCAGGGCTGCCGTCGAGGAGGCGAGGCAAATCTTCACCAGAGGGGAGGAGGTCTCAGGCGAGGCGGCGCTGGTTGTCGAATATTTCTCGCTGGTCGGGCAGGCGAAAGCCCTCAAATCGGAGATAAAGATAGCCAGCGGTGGCGACGGTCAAGCTGGCCTGGCTGCGCTGGAAGCGGAGCTGAGGGAGGCGGAGGGGCGCCGGGCGGCCATGGTGAAAGCGGTGGAGAAGATAATCAAGAAGCAGATAAGAGAGGCCCTGGCAGAGCAGGGCATATTCCATCCTCTGGATAGATATATCGGCTTGAAAATCAGCTTTCCGCCGATGAATCTCAAGCTGGCAGAGCCACCCTATCTGCTCGTGGTTTCACCCAGGGACAGGATAGCGCGCATAAAGGAGGTCCACCTCAAGCCGGACACCAGCCTGGAGGATATAGAGAATATCGAAGCCGGGGTTGACGGGCTGGGCGTATCGTCTCTGGCAGTGAGGCTTGGCGGGATGGCCTCGTATCCCAGCCTGGTCGCCTACGACGCCAGCCTGCGCTTCGTCATTGACGCCGCAGCTCATGAATGGCTGCACCAGTACCTCGCCTTCAAGCCACTGGGGTTCCTGTACGTCCTCGACCTGACCGGAGTTGCCAGGAACTACGATATCGCCACCATGAACGAGACCCTGGCCGGCATAGTCGGCAACGAAATCGGCGCTATGGTGTATGAACAATACTACTCCCGGCATAAGGACAGTGAGGCTCGCGCCACCCGCCCCGCATTTGACTTCAACCTGGAGATGCGGGAGATAAGGGAGATGGTTGACCAGTACCTGGCCCGGGGGGACACTGAGCAGGCCGAGGCGTTTATGGAGCAGAAACGGCAATATCTGGCCTTAAAAGGGTATCATATCAGGAAATTGAACCAGGCCTACTTTGCCTTCTACGGGACTTACGCCGATAGCCCGACTTCCGTCAGCCCAATCGGGGCTGACATGATGAAGCTGAGGAAGCAAAGCGCCTCTTTGAAGGACTTCCTGGACACGGTTTCCGCTATGACCGGCCGCCAGCAGCTTGCAGATGCCCTGGGCAGGGCGCAAGCCGGCAGCCGGTGAACTGCGCTGTCGCTTCGTATCCCCCCTGTCCTGCCGCTTAAGGCGGAAAGCGCCATAAGTAACCGTACTAAATGTCTATTTCAAGCCGCCAAAACAGGGCTTATAATAGTTAGGCGAGGCACGACAGCATACCGCAAGGATGGGATACGGCCATGGCAACTATGCAGGAAATACCCGGATTTGAAAATAACAAACTGTCCAATATTTTCGAAGAATACAAGAAAAAGATAGACGACATTGTCGCTCAGGAGCAGCAAAAGAAGCGAGATACTGCGGAGCAGGAAGCTGAGGAAATACTTGAAACCGCCTGGAGCAAAGCAGAGACCATCATTGCCGAAGGGCACAGGAAGGCTGACAGCCTCGCCGAGGAGATAAAACAGAAAGCCAGAGAAGAGGCGGATGAGCTTATCGCCGAGGCGAGGATAAGGGCCAGGGGAATCGCTAAAGAAGCCGAAGATAAATCGAAAAAAGAGGCCAGGGAGAGGACAAAAAAAGAGATAGAGAGCATTCTGTACCAGGCCGGGGAAGAGGCGAAAACAATAGTCGCCGGCGCCGAAAAGGAAATTTCGAAGGTCAGAGATAAGGTAAGAGAAGAGGCAGAGCGGGAAGGTGCGGAGATTATCGAAAAGGCCAGGCTTCAAGCAGCGAGTGAAGCTGCCAAAATAGTCGCAGACGCCGGAGAGCGGGTGGGGCAGATGACGGACGAAGCCTTAGGGCAAATTGAAGAGACAAACGTCCTTATTTCCGACCTGATACAGAATACGCAGAGCATCGTGGAGCGTTACCATAAAGATGTGACAAATGAGATGGAGAGGGCCAGGGATATCATCGCCAAAGCCAAAAACAAGATGGAAAGCACAAAGGTCAGAGAAGAGGTGGCCGTGTTTGAGGCGAACAAAGCCGCCCTGGCCGACTACACCGAGAATCAGGTCTTTGAGGGACGACAAAAGCTAGCCGTGGAATCCTATGAAGACTACAAGCAGATTGCCCGGCTCAAGGACTTTCTAAAGCGAGTCTCTCACGTCAAGCTGGCCGGAGAGCACAGCTCTGAAGAAGACGTGGTCTTGCATGTTGATATAGACCAGCCGATTCCCCTGCTGGACATCCTGCGGACATCATCCCTGATAGAAAGCTGCGAGGCGCAGGATGGCATAGTGAGGCTGGCCCTCAGCCGGGGCGTACCCGTCACATAGCGCCGGCAAATACCGGGTGAAGCGCCCATCACGCGGCGCGGCACATCTACTACGCGTGGTGCACCGCCAGGTCAGTTGCTGCTTCAGCATGCTTACGGGCGACCTTATCCCCTTCTCCTGGGCAAAAGAGATTTGACGCCAACCATCCCAACGGCTACAATGTTAAGCGTGGGCCGCTAGCTCAACTGGTAGAGCAGCTGACTCTTAATCAGCAGGTTCAGAGTTCGAGCCTCTGGCGGCTCACGCCTAACCTGCCGTTTTCATTATTCTAGCACTCCCAACCGTCAAAAGTAGAGGCTTCCCCAACTTACAGTTATTCTCTCCTGTATTCTCTCCTGCTCTCAATACTCAATTTGACAGCAGTCATAAACAGTAATATTCTCTATATTAATCTGGTCAAATACCAGTTAGCGAAGTAATTGTAACAGGATATGAGGAAAACATGTCTGATGGATTTTCCCTAATCAAAGCCGATGATATTTCAAAGCCAGCGACGGTATTAATTCAGAAGATATCCGATGCTGTCGGTGGCTTATACAAGCCTTATCAAATTAGGCGTGTTGCAAAGGCAGAGGCTGAGGCAGAGATTATCAGAGAGCAGGCTCAGATTAAAATCACTAACCTTCAACGTCGGGCACTTGCCCGTTTCGTCTCCGAAGAAGCGAAGAAGCAGGATAACATAGAATCAATCACAGAGAAAGCCATTCCACAGCTAAACGATTCCTCCAATCCCCAAAACATGGAGAACGATTGGATAACTAACTTCTTCGATAAGTGTCGTATTGTTTCAGATGAGGAGATGCAGTTGTTATGGGCAAAGGTACTTGCAGGCGAGGCGAATTTCCCAGGGACTTATTCGAAGAGAACTGTTAATTCCTTGGTGTCTTTAGATAAAACGGACGCGCAGCTATTTACTAATCTTTGCAGCTTCGTATGGGTAATCGGAACAGCGACTCCTTTGATTTACGATGAAGGGGCATCAATATACAACGACCAACAAATTCGCTTCAATACGTTGACCCATTTGGATGACATTGGCTTAATTAGCTTTGAGTCATTCGCTAGCTTTAGAAGGCTCAAACTCCCTCAGCACATTGACATTTACTACTATGGCACAGTTTTGAAAGCAGAGTTTAAGAATCCTGAGAATAACGAAATGCACATTGGCAAAGTCCTTTTTAGTAGCATCGGAGCGGAACTCGCGAGAATCTGCAGTTCAAGACCAATAGATGGGTACCTCGATTATGTCATTGACAGATTGTCTAAAGAAGGGTTGGTTCTCTCCTCACCATATCCAAGACAACAAACTCAATAATCGCTCTAGAGTACGTTATATTTCGCAAATATTTCAGCAAGCGAGGCTTTTGCCACTGTTCTAAACTATGAATGCAAACCTCTTGCTGAAGGTTCTGCCTTCTATCATACGTGGCTCACTTCCCTGAACAAAAAGAGAGTCAGGGCTACTATGAACCTCACCACTGCCGTCCATACCCCCTCTCATAGCTCACCCTGACATTATCACTTTAGGGCGCGGCGAAGATAGAGTCTGTGACTTTTGTCAAACTGGGAGAATTTTCAGCTTCGCGGTGAGGAGGGAGCTTTTTGCTTCAGCAGCCAGTATTCCAGGCTGTCGGCCAGGGCCAGCCAGCTAGCCTCGATGATGTTGGTCGAGCTGCCTACGGTGCGCCACTCGTCGACCCCGTCGCTGGACTCAATGAGCACCCGCACCTGGGACTCGGTGCCGGTGCTCTCCTCGAGGATGCGGACTTTGTAGTCGACCAGCTTGACCTGGGCCAGGCTGGGATAAAACTGGAGCAACGCCTTGCGCAGCGCCGCGTCCAGGGCATTGACCGGCCCGTTGCCCTCAGCCACGGTGTGCATGACCTCGCCATCCACCCTTACCTTCACCATAGCCTCGGACAGCATCTCCTCCGCGTTCTTATTGGCAGGCTGGCGCCGCCGCTTCTCCACCACCACCATGAAGTCAACCAGCTCGAAAGGCGCCCGGTAGTCCGGCTTGGCGCGGTGTACCAGCAGCTCAAAGGAGGCCGCGGCGTTATCATACTGGAAACCGCGGCTTTCCAGCAGTTTGACCTGCTGGAGCAGCTTCTGTGTCTCCTCCCTGGTAAGAGAAAGGTCAAGCTCTAATTCCTTCACCTTGTGGGTGATATTTCTCTGTCCCGATAGCTCAGATACCAGCACCTTGGGCCGGTTGCCCACCCTGGCCGGGTCAACATGCTGGTAGCTGTATTTCCATTTGGCCATGCCCGCCACGTGAAGCCCGCCCTTGTGGCTGAAGGCACTGAAGCCGACGTAGGGCAGGAAGGCGTCGGGGATGAGGTTGGCCACCTCGCTGACATAGTGGGACACCTCGGTCAGGCTGGCCAGTTGCTCATCGGTGAGGCAGTCAATGCCCATCTTGAGCTTCAAATCGGGGATGATGGAGCACAGGTTGGCGTTGCCGCAGCGCTCGCCGTAGCCATTGATGGTCCCCTGCACCTGGCTGGCCCCGGCGCTCACCGCCGCCAGGCTATTGGCCACCGCCAGCTCTCCATCATTGTGGGCGTGAATGCCCAGCGGCACCGAAACAGCCCGCCGCGTGGCAGCGACGGCAGCGGCAACCTCGCCGGGCAGGCCGCCGCCGTTGGTATCGCACAGCACCAGGCAGCCAGCCCCGGCCTCGGCAGCCACCTGCAACACACGCAGGGCGTAGTCGGGGTCAACCTTGAAGCCATCGAAGAAGTGCTCGGCGTCGAAGAAGACGGCCAGCCCCTTACTCCTGAGATGGCGTATGGAGTCGGCCACCATGCTCAGGTTTTCCTCCAGGGTGGTCTCCAGCACCTGGGTCACCTGCAACGCCGAGCTTTTGCCGACGATGGTGGCCACCTTGACCCCGGCCTCGGACAGCGCCCGGAGGTTGTCATCGGCCTCGGCCTTGATTTTGGGCCGCCGGGTGCTGCCGAAAGCCACCAGCACCGAGTGCGATAGGGACAGCTCTCGTGCCCTGGCGAAGAACTCGACATCTTTGGGGTTGGAGCCGGGCCAGCCGCCCTCGATGTAGTGGATGCCAAGCTCATCGAGCTTCTGGACGATTTTAAGCTTATCGGTCACCGAGAAGGAGATTCCCTCTCGCTGCGCCCCATCCCGGAGCGTAGTATCATAAAGCTGGACCTGTGACAACTATCAGCCTCCCACCTTAGCGGCAATTAAATCCCCCATCTGCTTCGTCCCCACCTTGGTTTTACCTTCATTCATTATATCATAGGTACGGCAGCCTTCCTCCAATACCTGTTCCACGGCGTGCTCAATCGTCCGGGCTTCGGTGGCCAGGCCGAGGGAGTAGCGGAGCAGCATAGCCACGCTGAGGATGGTGGCGATGGGATTTACCATATCCATCCCGGCGCGGCGCGGCGCGCTGCCATGGATAGGCTCATACATGCCGAATATCCTGGTATCCTCCTGCGGCACTCCGGACAGGCTGGCCGAGGGCAGCATTCCCATCGAGCCGGCCAGCATTGACGCCTCATCGGTCAGGATATCGCCGAACATGTTCTCGGTGACCAGGACATCGAAATAAGTCGGGTTCTGAATCAGCCGCATGGCGCAGGCATCTACCAGCATGTGCTCCAACTCTACATCAGGATAACCCTGGGCCACCTCTATAGCCACCTGCCGCCACAGCCGTGACGATTGCAGCACGTTGGCCTTGTCCACCGAGGTCAGCTTCTTCCGCCGCGTCCGCGCCAGCTCAAAGCCCACCCTGACGATGCGCTCAATCTCCTGCTCGGAGTAGGTCATGGTATCGGTAGCCCGGCGGCCGCGGGATGTCCGCCACTGTCTCTTGGGGCGGGCGAAGTACAGACCGCCGGTCAGCTCGCGGACGAAGATGAGGTCCGTCCCCCTGACCACCTCCGGCTTCAGATTGGTGGAATCG
The DNA here is from genome assembly GCA_016202545.1 of Chloroflexota bacterium. GTDB lineage: Bacteria > Chloroflexota > Dehalococcoidia > Dehalococcoidales > JACQON01 > JACQON01. The sequence goes on along the minus strand of JACQON010000004.1, from coordinate 7,539 downwards.
GCCAGCATGGGCAGCACCCTGACCGGCCGCAGGTTGGCAAACAGTGCTAACCCTTTCCGTAGCGCCAGCAGCCCATCTTCAGGGTGGACTTTGGCAGCGGGGTCGTCCCACTTCGGCCCGCCGACGGCGCCCAGCAGCACGGCTTGGCAGCCCTGGCACATCTTGAGGGTATCACCGGGCAGCGCCTCTCCGGTCTGGTCAATGGCCACCCCGCCCACCGGCCCGTAGCGCAAGTCGAAGCCATGCCCGAAGCGTCTGCCCACCGCCTGCAATACCTTGACCGCCTCGGCAATCACCTCCGGGCCGACGCCATCGCCGGGCAAAACCGCCAGGTTGAATTGCATGCTAAGTCCTCCTGCTCAATCTTTGTCTGGTATACTCGATAAGCCCTCCTGCCGAGACCAGCTTGGCCATGAAGTCGGGGTAGGGCTTGGCGGCGAAGGTCTGGCCGCTGGTCATATTCTTTATCTCGCCGGTTGACAGGTCAACTTTCAGAATATGGCCGGCCTCGGTGTTGTCCACCGCCTCGGCGCATTCGAGCAGGGGCAGGCCGATGTTTATGGCGTTGCGGAAGAAGATGCGGGCGAAGGTCTTGGCGATGACACAAGAGATGCCGGCGGCTTTAATTGCCAGCGGGGCGTGTTCCCTGGATGAGCCGCAGCCGAAGTTGGTGGTGGCCATGATTATGTCCCCCGGCTGCACCCCGGAGACGAACTCCGGGTCTATGTCTTCCATGCAGTGTTTGGCCAGCTCCGCCGGGTCGGACACGTTGAGATAGCGCGCCGGGATGATGGCATCGGTGTTAACATCCGCTCCGTATTTGTGGACTTTGCCTTTCAACATAGAAACTCCTTGCTGTTATACCCAAATCCCTCTCAATCTCCTTCAGGATGAATCCTTCAGGATGAATCCCTTTACGAAAGGGAGAAGTCTCCCCCTTTGGCAAAGGGGGACTCAGGGGGATTTCCTCCTACGCTCCGCCTCTCTTTGACTCACGTTCAATCTTCTAATGATGGTAGCTCTTCTTCAGGGCTAAATTCGTAGACCTCATTGATATTCTCATATAAGAAAACCCATAGAGTAATAGCGCCTCTAAGAGCTTTAGGCAATTTGTTTCGGCAGAGCCTAACATATTGTTTATCATCAGGTAGTGCAATACCAAGCCTTAATCCCTCGCTATGGTCATAATATGACACCGCGCTAGCAACTGCCCTGTCAAAGTTATTTTTCACTGTTGCCTGCTTGCCTGCACTCAGACCCTTGCATTCGATTCTCCAGAGACTGTTTCTTTGTCTTGCTACGATGTCCTCGCCTTTAGGCAAAAATCTTATGCTATCTGTTTGAATACCAACCGCAGTCAAGTCATTCCTTAACTTATCTTTAGCTTTAGAACCACTTACCAAACCACTTCCATGAGGAATAGACAACCTTTCAACTGTCCATTCATTCGAATGAAGCCACTTTGCCACTGCGATGATAACATCGATCTCAGTTACATATTGGGGTTGCACCGTCTTCTTGCCCCTAAGACTTTTCTATCTGCTCTGTCTGCTTCTTAAATTCGTCTGGGTCTTTTTCTACCTATCATCCCCACCACCTTATCCAGCATCCTCTCCGCTTTCCTACCTATTACCAACTGGCTATTGACAATTTCAATAAAATTTGTTATTCTCTATTTAGAATCACGACGGAAGGGGACGCCATAAGGTTTCGTCTTTATGGAGTCTCCTTTCACTTTCTGTACTCCACTTTCTGCTTCAAGTCTAGGTTTTAGGCTTTTTCAAGCTGCCTTATCCCTTACCCAGCATCCCCACCACCCTATCCAGTATCCTCTCCGCCACTTCTCTTTTGCTCAGCAGGGGCAGCTCTTCTATCTTGCCGTTGCGGTCAATCAGGGTCACTTTGTTAGTGTCGGCGCCGAAGCCGCTGTCTTTGTCGGTGATGTCATTGGCCACGATGAGGTCAAGCTGTTTCTTCTCCAGCTTCTTCCTGGCGTTGGCTATCACGTCCTCGCTCTCGGCGGCAAAACCCACTTTGAGAAAATCGCCCTTCACCTCGGTGAGGATGTCCGCCGTCCTGACCAGCTCCAGGGTCAGGCCGGGGCTGTCTTTTTTGATTTTGCTTTTGGCCGCCGTCTTCGGCTGGTAGTCAGCCACTGCCGCCGCCATGACCAGGGCGTCGGCACCGGCCACCGCTTTGACCACCGCCTCCTTCATCTCGGCGGCAGTTTCGACATGGACAACCTCGATGCCCGCCGGGTCGGGGAGAGAGGCAGGAGCAGCAATCAGCCTGACTTCAGCCCCTCGGTTTCTGGCGGCGATGGCGATGGCGTAGCCCATCTTGCCCGAGGAGCGGTTGCCGATGTAGCGCACCGGGTCGATGGGCTCCCTGGTGCCGCCGGCGGTGACCACGATGCACCACCGGCCGGCCAGGTCGCCGCTTCTGCCCAGCACCTGCTCCACGGCGCCAATTATCCCGTCAACCTCGGCCAGGCGGCCCAGTCCGAGCTTGCCTTCGGCCAGGCGGCCGTACTCGGGGCCGACCACGGCGAATCCCCTGGCCTTGAGCCTGGCCAGGTTCTCCTGTGTGACCGGGTTATGGAACATATGCACGTTCATGGCTGGCGCCAGCACTACCGGAGCTTTGGTCGCCAGCACGGTACAGCTCAGCATATCGTCGGCGATGCCGGCAGCCAGCCTGGCGATGACGTTGGCCGTGGCCGGGGCGATGAGCACCACGTCAGCCGCCTCGGCCAGGGCGACATGCTCGATGCTGAACTCCGAGGCAAGCTCGAACATATCGGTCACCACCGGCCGGCCGGTCAGGTTGCGCAGGGTCAGCGGGGCGATGAACCTGGTGGCCGACTCGGTCATGACCACCTCCACCCTGGCCCCGGCCTGGGTCAGCTTGCTGGCGATGTCGGCCGCTTTGTAGGCGGCTATGCTCCCGGTTATGCCCAGGATAACAGTCTTGCCCGTCAGCATGGCTATCTCCTACTCACCTTCATTCGCCAGGTAGATGAGCTTTAATCCCTCCAGCGTCAGGTTGGGATTTACCACATCGAATATGGTCGTCTCAGCGGCGATGAGCTCGGCGTAGCCTCCGGTAGCGACCACTTTGGTCTTCTCGCCCAGCTCGCGCTGGATGCGGGCCACCAGGCCTTCGATAAGGCCGACATAGCCGAAGACGATGCCTGACTGCATGGCGGCAATGGTATTGGTGCCGATGGCCCGCTTGGGCCGCGCCAGGTCAACCCTGGGCAGCGCCGCCGCCTGGGCAAAAAGGGCTTCGGCGGCGATGGTGATGCCGGGGGCGATAGCCCCTCCCAGGTAGTCGCCTTCCCGGGACACGGTATCAAAGGTGGTGGCCGTCCCCAGGTCGGTGATGATTACCGGGCCGCCATAGAGATGGTGGGCGGCGGCGGCGTTCACAATGCGGTCGGCGCCGACCTCCCTGGGGTTGTCCATGCGGATGCGGACGCCGGTCTTAATCCCGGCCCCCACCACCAGGGGTGAAACATGGAAATAGCGCTCGACCAGGCGCACGAAGGTGGTCACCAGCGGCGGGACGGTGCTGCACAGCACCGCTTTGGTGACATCGGAATTCTTCAAGCCCTGGTATTGCAGCAGATTGAGCAGCAGCGCGGCATACTCATCCTCCCGGCGGTGAATATCTGTCTCCACATGCCAGGTAGCACGGAGCCGGTCATGTTCAAAGGCGCCCACTTTGGTCTCGGTATTGCCGATATCAATGGCCAGCAGCATCGCCTTCTCTCAGCTTTTTGATAGCCAGCGGCAGCGCCGGCAAAAGGTCGGTGGCCACCATGCCGGTATCGCCCATATCGTCCCTGACCATCTCTCCGGCTTCGCCGTGGAGATAGATGCCCAGGGCAGCCGCATCAAAGAGCGGGAGCCCCTGGGCCAGCAGCCCGGCTATGGCACCGGAGAGGACGTCACCGGTCCCGGCCGATGCCAGGCCAGGGTTGGCAAAGGGACTGACGCGACACCGCCCGTCCGGCGCAGCGATAACCGTATATGCCCCCTTGAGCACGATGGTCTTCTGCCACTCCCGGGCAGCCTTCCCGGCCGTGCCTAACCTGTCTGATTGTACCTCATCCACAGTCATTTCCGCCAGTCTCGCCATTTCGCCGGGGTGCGGGGTGAGGATGGCATCACCGGCGAGCTGCTGCCACCAGCGGGGGATTTTGGCCAGGGTGTTGAGGGCATCGGCGTCAAGGACCAGCGCCGGCGCCGGCCCTTTGAGATGGGAAAGAATCTCCTTGATAAATTCCGTCACCGGTGGGCTTTGTCCCAGCCCGCAGCCCATGAGCAGCACCTGGTACCGGTCAAGCTGCTCATGCATAAGGCTGGCAGCCCTGGCCGAAATGGTGCCGGACTGCAGCTCCGGCAGGGGCAGGTAGGTCACCTCGGTCAGCTTGGAGGCCAGGATAGGCTGGAGGCTGGCGGCGATGGCCAGCGTCACCAGTCCCGCCCCCACCCGCATAGCACCGCTGCAGGCCAGGTAAGCAGCGCCAATGTAGTTAATCGAGCCGGCAGCGACCAGGACCCGGCCGAAGGTGCCCTTGTTGGCCAGCAGAGGGCGCCCGGGCAGGGCCGCCCTCGCCCAGTCGGAGGTGACAAGCTCCGTAGGTATATGTTCGGCCAGGCTCGGCGGTATGCCGATGTCGGCCACGATTATCCTGCCCGCCCTCTCTGCCCCTGGCAGGTTGAACAGGCCTGGCTTGGGGAAGCCGAGGGTGATGGTGTAGTCCGCGTAGAGGCAGGCGGGGTCTACCGCCCCGGTATCGGCGTTCAGCCCTGAAGGTAAGTCCAGGGCAAAGATATGAAGTCGCCGGCGCGTGGTCCTGGCCTGGCCCACCTGATTCAGTATTTTCGGGATGATGCCGCGGAGCGGGCGACTTTTGCCGGTGCCCAGCACGGCGTCAACCACGACATCAGCCGAGGACAGCAGCTCGCCGAGGCTGCTCAAATCTTCATCCTGAGCGGCGTCAATCAGGGCTATGCCTCGCTGCCGGGCCAGGTCGAGATTGGGGTCATCAGGCGGCCTCTGGCCGCAGAGGTAAACGCTGACCCTGGCTCCCCCGTCATGCAGATGGCGGGCGGCTACCAGGCCGTCCCCGCCATTATTGCCCGGCCCGACCAGAACCGAAATGCGGCGCCCTCCGGTGACGCCCATGACCTTGCTGACTTCCTCGGCCACGGCTGTGCCGGCGTTTTCCATGAGGACGCTCGTGGTCAGGCCGAGGCGGGCGCATTCCTGCTCCGCCTGCTGCATCTGGTCGGCGGTCAATACTTTCATGACATCACTCGGAAGGTAGTTTCAAGTGTAGCAGCATCCCGGGCTGCGGTCAATGTTTTCTTGACTTGGGGCGCGCAAAGAGCTAGACTGGTTTTAGAGAGGGCAACATGCCTATATATGAGTATTTTTGCCTCCGGTGCAATCGTAAGTTCGAGCTTCTGCGCCGGTTAAGCGAGGCTGGCGAGGCGGCTTGCTGCCCTAAATGCCAGGCTGCGGCGCAACGGGTACTTTCTACTTTCTGCTCCCTGTCCAGGGACGACAGCGGACAAACTGTTCCCACAGGTGGCAGTTCCTGCGGCGGCTGTAGTTCCACTGCCTGCGGTACCTGCGGCTCATAGGTGAGGTGCGCATGGCAGCTACCCCTGCGAGCAGGCGCACCGGAATCGCTAACCTGCCCCTCCACTACGGTAAGGTGCCGCCGCGGCTGTTTGACCGCATGGTCAAGCTGGCCCGGGAAATCGTCATCGCCATCGTCGCCGAGTTCAGCGCCGAGGAGGTGCTGAGGCGGCTATCTCATCCGTTCTGGTTCCAGGCCTTTGGCTGCGTTCTGGGCTACGACTGGCATTCGAGCGGGGTGACCACCACTCTGTGCGGCGCCATCAAGGAAGCGGCAAGGACGGCATCCCCTACCCTGTGGATAGAAAGACCTACGACCAGTCAATTGACCTGTTGCGGAAAGCCATAAACAGGGCTAAACTGGGGATAACCGAGAAAAATGAGGCAATGGGGAGGCTGGACAGGGTGAGGATGGGACATGAGGGAGAAAAGCGAGATGGAGCAAAGGAGGGAGGGCCATGAAGTGCAGCCGGTGCGGTCGAGACATAACCGAGAATGAGAGCTACTTACACCAGGGCCAGACTGTGTGCGAGGACTGCTATATGGAGGCTGGCCTGCACGTGCAGGGGTGCGACCCGTGGGCGACTTTCGAGGCCACCCGCGCTCGCGGGGAGATAAAAGACGCGGCGCGGCTCACCGAAACGGAGCGCAACGTCTACCTGTTTATCAGGGGCCAGGGCAAGGTGACCCGTGAGCAGGTCAAGCAGGAATTTGGCCTCTCCGAGGCCGAGATGGACGCCCAGCTAGCCCCGCTGATGCACTCCGAGATGGTAAAGGAATACAGCGAGAAAGGCCGGTTCTACTTAGTTCCCGTTAGCTGAGTTGTCCGGCTCTCCTTTTGGTAACTATCAACTAACCCCCTGCCACTTAACGATGGGCTTAGTACGGTAGTGCACATTAAGATGTTGTAAGGAAAAGTGACGGGATGGGAAAGGTTGGACGAAATGATCCATGCCCCTGTGGAAGCGGCAAGAAATATAAGAAATGCTACCTGCTAAAAGAAGATATTGAAAGAAATATTCCTGAAATTATTTTATTCGATGCCGCCTCACTTCGAATGCGTCACCTTTTATCCAAAGTAGGTCGTAGCAAATTTATGCGTATCTACAAGGGTCCAGCCATGGCTATAGAGAAATCGGTGATTGCTACTATACCTCCTTCACCAAATAAAAATGAATCTGAAAAGGCTCTATTGCTTTGGAAACAGAAACTCGAGGGAGAGATTAAACGATTGTGTTCAAATCGCAGTAAGTATTACTGGCTATTTCTGTCACGGCGTATATTTCCAGAAACTGTCGAGCCATACGATAGACGTACAACTCCGTATCTGCATCGTACCACTTTTAACCTAGCGCTTTTGAAATATGGCAGCAGCAACCAAGAAGATGAGTTTGTCGCAGTTCCCACCTCTTTTGATGTGAAACAGTACATCTCTACAGAAGAGCCCTATAATGGTGAGACCATCGACTTCGATACAGCAACTACAGTAGAAATACAAAAAGAAGAAGAATTCCGAGATACGGTGAGACCTACTATCATACCAAGACAAATAACTCAAGAAGACGCAATTACTATATATCAAATAGAGTATTTGGCACTTGATTATTATATGATTACAGCACAATTGCGTAGATTTTGGAAAGGGGGCAAGCTAACAGTACCAAAAGAGAGATTTGCTGTAGTAGAGTTACCCAAAAAGGTGGAAGACCTTGTTTCACTCTATGATGACCGACATGCGAAATACTACGAGCTACTTAGTAGCTTTTGACCTTACCCCATTCTTAGTGCCACCTGCATCTTAGCGTTTCCGTCTAGTGCCATGAATTCTTGGGGTGCCAGTCCACCCAACGCGCTGTGGGGCCTGATGGTATTATAATCCTTTCT
>JACQON010000003.1 GCA_016202545.1 Chloroflexota bacterium | reverse complement strand
TCTTTGAGCACCTGGATAATCTGCTCTTCTGTGTACTTCTTGCGTTTCATTTCGAGTCCTCCCCTTTGCTATATTCTAGCGGAGAACTCTAAGAGGCGTTGGCATTATTTACGGGGGTAAGGTCAAGTCTACCCCCACGCCTTTAGAAGAGACATAGGGCGTATCGATATAAACAAGGTCAAATGTGCCAGGAATATCGAGAGGGTCTAGGTTTAGAGCCTTATTAACTCTTCCGTTGTCAAAAACTGCCTGATTGGCTTCCGTAGCGAAATGCCTGAACCACTGTTCAAAAGGTCTGTCCCACGAGGCCTTATTCCCAAAGCTGCGTTTTACATCGTTGAAACGGATATAGAGATTCTTCCGGTGAAATAGGTTAAAAGGCCTCTTGATTATGCAAGATTGGAACAAGGCGAAGTAGGCAAGAGCCTGGTCATATGGGTCGGCCAAATGCCTGATATTGGTTACCGTTTGGTCTAACCAAGCATTTTCATCGTGAGTATAATAAATGTCTTGAAAGACGGCCTGGATTATGTTAGGGTAATTGATTCGCGGATGTCGGTCAAGTAGCCAATCTACTTTTTCATCGGTTAAAAGATGGTCGTCATTTTCTATGAGTCCCAATCCGATAAGGTAGTTGAAGCGCAAGCTGTCATTATAAGTGACTGCTTTCCCCTTTCTTTTGAAGAGGTGAGCAACAGCACCAGTACCTCCGAATGCGTCTAAGGCAGTGTCAAAATCCAAGTCCTTTACACTATCCCAAATCCAGTCAACTAATTTGGCTTTGCTGCCCTGAAATCTTGTTGAGGGAAAGCGAGGTTCCGCTTTAAGATTAAAGGGCATTTGAGATTGAATCGATTCCATGCTTTTAATCGCTCCTTTGGTTATTATGCTATATCAGGCTATTAAAGTAAACTACATAGGCTTCAAGACGATAACAATACGATATCATAACGATATATAGTTGTCAAGACAGTGTCGTTGTGTTATCATCCACAAAGATGGACATTAGGCTAAGAAAGGTAAGAGAATCCCGATTCATGACGCAGCGTGAACTCGCTGTGAAGGCTAAAGTTGGTGTGTGTACAATTGTACGAATAGAAAAGGCACAGCAAGTCCCGACTTTCAAGACTATCAAGAAACTGGCCGCCGCTCTTAATGTAGAACCTTCGGAATTTGTAAATAATTCGTAGAAGCTCTGATGGGGCTCAACCTAATCTTGTCCGAAGCATTGAGAGCGTAGGCTAACAAGCTCTCCCAGCCGTGTTCGCCGTAGCGACCAAGAATGGCGTCAATCAAAATAGAGCAGAGCCACCAGCAGTGATAAGGAGTGAAAAAGGGGATGTCTACTTTATTGCTCGGCGGAAAAGATGTGCGGAAGCTGCTCAACATGACCGAGGTTATGGAAGCGGTGGAGCAGGCTTTCCGATACTGGGCGCTGGGGAAGGCAACCATGCCGGCCAAGGCGTACCTGGTCCTGGAGCATGGTGACTTCCGGGCCATGCCGGCCGCCCTCCCCGGCTGCGTGGGAATGAAATGGGTCAACGTCCATCCTGGAAACCCAGCGCTGGGCTTACCCACCATCATGGCGCTTCTTATCTACAGCGACCCGGCAACGGGATACCCGCTGGCGGTGATGGATGCCACTGAAATCACCGCATATCGCACCGGCGCCACCGCGGCTATCGCCTCCAAATACCTGGCGCGGCAGGATGCCCGTACTCTGGGTATCATCGGGGCCGGGCGCCAGGCTCACACTCAGCTAGCGGCCCATGCCCTGGTTTTTCCGCTGAGACAAATCAACGTCTTCGACCTGTCCCCGGCCACCACGGAGAAATTCATCAGGTCGTTCCCCGACTATCCGGTGCGAGGGACTTCACTGGAGGAGGCGGCTGCTTCAGACATCGTCTGCACCGTTACCCCGGCCAGGGCGCCGTTCCTGAAAAAGAAGTGGCTCGCCCCCGGGGCTCACATCAACGCCATCGGCGCCGATGCCGAGGGCAAGGAGGAGCTTGAGCCTGATATACTGAAGGAGGCGGTCATAGTGGTTGACGACCTGGGCCAGGCCAGTGCCGCCGGAGAGGTCAACGTGCCGCTGAGGAAGGGCATCATCAGCCTGGGGAACATCTACGGGACCCTGGGTGACATTATCACCGGCAGGAAAAAGGGCAGGCAGGACAGCCGGACGGTCACCGTCTTTGATTCCACCGGGGTCGCCATTGAAGATGTGGCGGTAGCCAGGTTCATCTACGAGAAAGCCAAGCAGGCAGGCGGCTATCCATCCCTTGATATTGTGGAAGGGTAAGACCGCAGCTTACCAGCCGGGGATGAGTGGAGTATAATGAAAACAGCCGGGCGCCTGGCAACCGTCCGTGCAGCCCGGAACCAGGCAATGCGCATACGACCCAGCGTTCAACTTCTCCTTCAGCTGGCCCGCCTCTACGGAGTGCAGACAGCCTATCGCAGCGCATTTGGCCAGCGGCGGCAGGCTTCCGCCGCGGCCTTGCTGACGGCGCTCCAGGCACTGGGAGCGCCCGTCGCCGGCATCAACGATTTGCCCTCGGCATGGCGGCAATGGCGGCGAGGGCTATGGCACCGCTTGGTCGAGCCGGTGAACGTAGCCTGGGACGGCAGGCTTACCCCGCTGCAGCTACGTCTACCCGCGAGCGAGTCTGACGCCCGTGTGAGCTGTCATCTGAAGCTGGAGTCGGGCGAGTGGCGGCACTGGGATTGGCCCGGGGCCGATTTGCCAGTGGTTGAGGCGGCCGAGATAGAGGGAAAGCAGTATGTGGTCAAACGCCCTGTCATGCCAGGCAGATTGCCCCCGGGGTATCACCGTCTCACCGTGGAACTGAAGAGAAGCCAGGGTGAGACCCTTATCATCTCAGCGCCGCGCAAGGCTTATATCCCTGCCGGAGAGGCGGACGGCCGGGCCTGGGGAGTTTTTCTCCCCCTGTATGCCCTGCATACGGAGAAAAGCTGGGGAAGCGGCAATTTCACCGACCTGCAATCGCTGATAAGCTGGACCGGCGGGCTTGGAGGGCAGTTGGTAGCCACCCTGCCCCTGTTGGCCACTTTTCTGGATGAGACATCCCGCCCCAGTCCCTACGCGCCGGTCAGCCGCCTGTTCTGGAGCGAATTCTACCTGGATATAGCCAGCATCCCGGAACTGCAAAAGTGTTCCCCGGCGCAGGCCCTGCTGGCCTCGCCCGCGGTGCAGGCGGAAATCCAGGCGTTACGCAGCTCGCCGCTGGTTGACTACCACCGCGGGATAGCGCTGAAGCGGAAAATACTGGAGGAGATATGCCAGCACTTCTTCGCTGAGCCATCCGGCCGCCTGGAAGAGCTGCGGAGCTTCGCCCAGACGAATCCAGCCTTTGAGGACTACGCTCGCTTCCGGGCTGCCTGTGAAGAACACGGCCCATCGTGGCGGCAATGGCCGCAGCCGCTTCGGGACGGAGTGTTAAGGGAAGGCGACTACGCTGAGGACGCCAGGCGCTACTACCTGTACGGGCAGTGGCTGGTCCAGCAGCAGGTAGCGGAGCTGTCCCAAAAAGCCGGCGGGGATGGCGTCCGGCTATACCTCGACCTGCCCCTGGGAGTCCATCCCGATGGCTACGACGTGTGGCGGCAGCGTGATGCCTTTATCCTTGACGCTTCTGCCGGGGCACCACCGGATGTCCTTTTCACCAGGGGACAGGACTGGGGCTTTCCGCCGCTGCACCCGCAGCGAATCAGAGAACAGGGCTACCAGTACATCATCGCCTGCCTCCGCCATCACCTCAGGCACGCCGCTGCCCTCCGTATAGACCATGTGATGGGGCTGCACCGGCTCTTCTGCATCCCCAGGGGGCTGGGGGCAGACCAGGGGGTCTATGTGCGCTACCGGGCCGAGGAGATGCATGCCATCCTCGCCCTGGAGTCTCACCGCCATCAGACCGTGATAGTAGGTGAAGACCTGGGCACCGTGCCCTGGTACGTCAGGCCAGCGATGAAGCGACACGGCCTGCACCGCACCCACGTGCTGCAGTTCGAGATTCCCTTCGGCTGGCACCAGGGGCCTCCCCTTCTCTCCCGGGATGCCGCCGCCAGCCTTAACACCCATGATACGCCGCTCTTTGCCGCCTTCTGGCAAGGAGCGGACATCGAAAGCCGGTTGAGCATGGGGCTGCTGGATGAAGGATGGGCGTGGAGGGAGCGGGAAGGCCGCCAGGCGGCGAGACAGGCGCTGGTCGACTTTCTGCGCCGCCAGGGCTGGCTGGAGGCGACCGTCACAATAGACGCCCTCTCCGTCCTGAAGGCCTGTCTGGCTTTTCTGGCTGCCAGCCAGGCCCGCCTGGTGCTGGTCAATCTGGAAGACCTGTGGCTGGAGACGCAGCCTCAGAACGTGCCCAGCACCACGGAGCAGTATCCCAACTGGCGGCGCAAGGCCCGCTACGGAGTGGAGGAATTTTGCCAAATGCCTGAGGTACTTGATACACTACGAATGGTGAACCAACTGCGAAAGCAAGGTAAATCTCAGCCATGAAACATCAGCCGGCACCCGGGGCGAAAGGCCCTGATATAAGCGAGCACGGGCAAAGAGTATTGTCCGGGGTAAGCCTTCTCACCGAAGACGACCTTTATCTTTTCAACGAGGGTACGCACTTCCGCCTCTATCACAAGCTGGGAGCCCATCCCCTGACCTTCAACGGGCAGGAAGGCACCTATTTTGCGGTATGGGCGCCTGACGCCAGGCAGGTATACGTCGTGGGCGACTTTAATGGCTGGAACCGCGCCAGTCATCCTCTTTACCACCGCGCTCAAACGGGGATATGGGAGGGGTTTATACCCGGCGTGGGCCGGGGTTCGCTTTACAAGTACCATATCAAGTCACGCTACCACGGCTACCGGGTGGACAAGACTGACCCTTTCGCCTTTTATAATGAAATGCCGCCCCGGACCGCCTCCACTGTCTGGGACCTTGACTACTCCTGGGGGGACGGGGATTGGATGGAGAAGCGGCGTGCCCGCAATGGCCTTGACGCTCCTATGGCCATCTACGAGATGCATCTTGGCTCGTGGCGGCATGTACCTGAAGACGGCGGCCGTTGCCTTACCTACCGGGAGCTGGCGCCTCAGATTGCTGAATATGCCCGGCAAATGGGCTTTACCCACGTGGAATTCCTTCCCGTCATGGAGCACCCGCTATTTTCCTCGTGGGGCTACCAGGTCACCGGGTATTTTGCTCCCACCAGCCGCTATGGCACTCCCCAGGACTTCATGTACCTGGTTGATTGCCTGCATCAGCACGGCATCGGGGTGATTCTGGACTGGGTGCCGTCGCACTTTCCCACCGACGAGCACGGGCCCGGCTTCTTTGACGGTACCCACCTTTACGAGCACGCCGATTCCAGAAGGGGCTTTCACCCCGACTGGACAAGCTATATTTTCAACTATGGGCGGAACGAGGTACGCTGCTTTCTTATCAGCAGCGCCTTCCTCTGGCTGGACAAATACCATGTGGATGGGCTGCGCGTAGATGCCGTCGCCTCCATGCTGTACCTGGACTACTCCCGGCAGAATAGCGAGTGGCTCCCAAATAAGTACGGTGGGCGGGAAAACCTGGAAGCTATTGACTTCCTGAGAAGATTCAACAAGGAAGTCTACCAGAGCTATCCCGATGTCCAGACCAGCGCCGAAGAGTCCACCGCCTGGCCCATGGTATCGCGGCCGACCTACGTGGGCGGACTGGGCTTCGGGCTGAAGTGGGACATGGGCTGGATGCATGATACCCTGCAATACATGTCCCATGACCCCGTCTACAGGAAATTCCATCACAACGGCCTGACCTTCCGCATGCTATACGCCTTCTTCGAGAACTTTGTTTTGCCCCTGTCCCACGATGAGGTGGCGCACGGCAAGGGCTCGCTCCTGGGCAAGATGCCCGGTGATGACTGGCAGAAGTTCGCCAACCTGAGGCTTCTCTACGGGTACATGTACGCCCAGCCGGGCAAAAAATTGCTGTTCATGGGAAGCGAACTGGGGCAATGGCGGGAGTGGAACCATGACGAGAGCCTGGACTGGCATCTTCTTGAATATGAGCGTCACTCACAGGTACAAAAGTGGCTCAAAGCCCTGAACCAGCTTTACCGGAGCCAGCCGTCGCTCTATGAGCTTGATAGTGATTCCGCCGGCTTTGAGTGGATTGACGCCAATGACGCCTTGCAGAGCGTCACCAGCTTCATCCGCAAGGGCAGGACAACGGGAGACATCATCGTGGTAGTCTGCAACTTCACACCGATGCCCCGGCCCGGGTACCGGGTGGGCGTCCCGCGCGGCGGCTCCTGGATGGAAATCCTGAACAGTGATGCCGGGGAATATGGCGGCAGCGGCCTGAGTAAGCCGGAGAGGCTGCTGGCATCAGATATTCCGGCGCACGGCCGTCCCTATTCACTGGAGGTTACACTGCCCCCTCTGGCTGCCGTGTTCTTCAAGACCCAGGAGGGATAGCACGATTCTGGACAGAGGAAGGCTGCGCCGATAACCTTATCTTGCCGGGCATCGGCTCTCTTCGCCAAGGAGGCTCGGATGGAACAATATATTTGCATTCACGGCCATTTTTACCAGCCGCCCAGGGAAAATGCCTGGCTGGAGCATATTGAGCTTCAGGACTCGGCTTATCCCTACCATGACTGGAACGAAAGGGTCGCCGCCGAGTGCTACGCGCCCAACGCAGACTCGCGCATCCTGGACAAAGAGGGCTATATCACCCATATAGTCAATAATTACGCCAGAATGAGCTTCAATTTCGGCCCTACCCTGCTCGCCTGGATGGAGACAAATGCTCCGGAGGTCTACCAGGCTATCCTGGACGCCGACCGGGAAACTCAGCAGGCCTTCTCCGGGCATGGCTCAGCCCTGGCCCAGGCCTATAGCCATATGATTATGCCCCTGGCTAACCGCCGTGACAAGCGCACCCAGGTGCTCTGGGGAATCAGGGACTTTGAGCGCCGCTTTGGTCGTAAACCGGAGGGGATGTGGCTTCCCGAAACGGCGATGGACCTGGAGACGCTGGACATCATGGCTGAGCTTGGCCTTCGTTTCACCATACTTTCCCCACGCCAGGCGGCCCGGGTGCGCCAGCTTGACGACGATGCCTGGAAAAATGTGAGCGGCGGGCGTATTGACCCCACTATGCCTTACGCGGTCGACCTCCCGTCAGGAAAGAGGTTCAATCTTTTCTTCTACGATGACCCCATCGCCCGGGCGGTCGCCTTCGAGGGGCTGCTCAGCGACGGCGAGGCCTTTGCCCACCGCCTCACCGGCGCCCTCTCTCAGGAGCCTGCCCAGGCCCAGCTCGTCCATGTCGCCACTGACGGTGAGACTTACGGCCATCATCACCGGTTCGGGGACATGGCTCTGGCTTACGCAATCAACTATATCGAAGCCCATAACCTGGCTAAAATCACCAACTACGGCGAGTACCTGGAAAAACATCCGCCAACCCACGCTGTGGAGGTCATTGAAAACACTTCCTGGAGCTGCGCCCACGGGATTGAGCGGTGGCGGAGCGACTGCGGATGCAATACCGGTGGACACGCCGGGTGGAACCAGGCCTGGCGTGCCCCGCTGCGCCAGGCGCTGGACTGGCTGCGTGATACCATGGCCCCCAAATACGAGAAAAAGGCAGCCCAGTTGCTCAAGGACCCGTGGGCTGCCCGGGACGACTACATAAATGTCATCCTTGACCGCTCGCCGGAGAACATCCATCACTTCCTGGAGCAACATGGCAGCCATCAACTGGATGAGGCGGAGAGGATAACCGCGCTCAAGCTGCTGGAACTTCAGCGCCATGCCATGCTCATGTACACCAGTTGCGGCTGGTTCTTTGATGAGCTGTCAGGCATCGAAACAGTGCAGGTAATCCAGTATGCCGGACGGGCGGTCCAACTGGCAGGGCAGGTCTTCGGCGATAATATTGAGTCCAGGTTCCTGAAGCGACTCGAAGCCGCCAAGAGCAACATTCCCATGCACCGGGATGGTCGCCGTATCTACGAGAAGTTCGTCAGGCCAGCCATGGTCGACCTGACCAAGGTAGCCGCCCACTTCGCCATAAGCTCTTTGTTTGAGGAGTACGGCACGCCAGCCAAGATTTATTGCTATGACGCAGACGTGGAGGACTACCGGATGCAGACCATGGGTAGCTCCAGACTGGCGGCAGGGCGAGTCAGGCTGGTTTCGCAGATAACCACCGAGTCGGCCGTCTCATGCTTCGGCGTGCTGCACTTCGGCGGCCACGATGTCAACGCCGGCATACATGAGTACCAGAAAGAGGAGACATATGAGGCTATGGTCCAGGAGATAACCCAGGCCTTCCTCGGGGCGGATTTCACAGAGGCCGTACGCATCATGGACAAGCACTTCGGCACCTCCACCTACTCCCTGAAGCACCTGTTCCGGGATGAGCAGCGAAAGATAATGGGCAGGATTCTGGAGTCGGCCCTGGCTGAGATTGAAGCCGCCTATCACCAGGTCTATGAGCACCACTATCTGCCGATGCGTTTTCTCGCCGAGCTGGGGAACCCTGTGCCCAAGGTGTTTCAATCAACGGCGGAGTTCATTCTCAATAGCGACCTGCGCCGTGCGCTGAACGGCGACGGCCTGGATGCAGAGCGTTTCAAAAGCCTTCTCGAAGAGGCCGCGGTCTGGAACATCGAGCTGGATACGGTAAGCTTGAGCTATCTTTTCCAGCGGAAGCTGGAAAAGGCGATGGACAAGCTGGTCACTGCCCCGGAGGACATTGCCCTCCTGGACAACCTGGTGGCCGCCGTGGAGATGGCGAGGTCGGCGCCCTTCGCCGTTGACCTGTGGAAGGTGCAGAACCGGTACCACCGGATGCTGCAGACCACCTATGCCGGTCTGAAGGAGACGGCCGAGCGCGGCGATGAAACAGCCAGTGCATGGCTGACGCGGTTCTCCTCGCTGGGACAGCAGCTCAAGGTGCGGAGCGATTAGACGGCCCGCCCGGTAGTCTAGCAGGGTGCTAAAAAAGTCTCCTGTGTTCGTATCCCCCTTTTTCAAAGGGGATAGAAGGGGGATTCCCAGGCTCAAAATCCCTCTCAATCTCTCTTTCATAAAAGGAGAGGAAAGTCCCCGCCACCTTTTTGCATCAACCTGCTAGGTTTTCACGCGTTGCGCTTCTACCGCCAGGCGGGCAGCGGGGATGTACATCCGCTCGGTGTATTCTTTGAGCATCCGCCGGGCACAGAAGACAGGCACAATAGAGCGGATGGACTCCTTGACCATGCGGGTCCAGCCATGGGGCAAGCCTCTCCTGTCCCGGGAATAATAGAGCGGCACAATCTTTCCCTCCAGGAGGCGGTAGAGCGCCTCGGCATCGGCCACGTCTTCCTCCTCTGTCGTGGATGCGGCGAAGTCATCGCCAATAGCCCAGCCGTTAGTGCCGTTGTAGCCTTCATACCACCAGCCGTCACGAACGCTCAGGTGGAGCGCGCCATTGAGCGCTGCTTTCATGCCGCTGGTGCCGCAGGCTTCCTGCCCGCGGCGGGGGGTATTCAGCCACACGTCCACCCCCTGGGTCAGGTAGTGCGCTACGTGCACATCATAGTCCTCGATGAAGGCGATGCGCCCTTGAAACTCGGGGTCCGAGGCCAGAGCATACACCTGTTGCATCAGGCGTTTTGATAGGAAATCGGCGGGATGCGATTTGCCGGCGAACAGAATCTGAACGGGATGCCACTGGTTGGTGACAATTCGCTTCAGGCGGTCAATATCCCGGAATATAAGCGCTGGCCGCTTATATTCGGTGAAGCGCCGGGCAAAAGCGATGGTCAGCGCCTCAGGATTAAGCAGCACGCCCATGGTCAGTAGCTGCCGGGGGGGGATATTGTCCTCCACCCACCGCTCGCGGGCCCGCTCCCTTATCACGCTGAGCAGTTTACGCTTGACGTCTTGATGAACTGCCCACAGTTCCTCATCGGGGATATCCAGCACGTGCTCCCACAACCGGCTGTCGTCGTGTTTCTGTATCCAGTCCTCACCCAAGTACCTTTCAAAGAGGTGATACATCTCCCGGGCTACCCATGTGCATACGTGTATGCCATTGGTTACGTGCGCTATCGGCAACTGGTCTTCCGAGAGCTGGGGCCACAGCCCGCGCCACATCTTTCGCGCCACCTTGCCATGAAGCTGGCTAACGGCGCTGCGGTAGCCAGACAGCTTTAGAGATAGCGCGGTCATGTTGAACTCCTGGGCCATGGAATCATCCTTCTGCCCCAGCCGCAGGAAAGTCTGCCGGTCAATGCCAAGAGATGGCCAGTAGCGGCTGAGGTATTTCTCTATCAACTGGACAGGAAAGATATCATGACCGGCCGGCACAGGCGTGTGAGTGGTGAAGGCGGTGGCTGCCCTTACTTTGGCCTCGGCCTCGGCAAAGGTGGCCCCTGCGGCCACAAGCTCTCTGATGCGTTCCAGCATCATAAAGGAGATGTGTCCCTCATTGGCATGCCACACCAGCGGGTTGATACCCAGCGCCCGCAGGACTCGCACGCCGCCGATGCCCAGGACAATCTCCTGCTGCAGCCGCAAGTCACGGTCGGCGATGTAAAGGCGCGCCGAGAGCTCCCGGTACTGAGGCGAGTTCTGCTCCAGATTGGTATCCAGCAGGTAAATGCTGACGCGGCCGACCTGCACCTGCCATACCTCAATCGCCACCGTATCATCGCCCAGTTGAATTCTGGCAATGGTGGTCCCATCGCGCGGCGACAGCACACGGTTGATAGGCGCCTGGTCGAAATCAAGCTGCCGGTAGATTTCTTCCTGCCAGCCATCTATGGAGACATGCTGGTGGAAATATCCCTGCGGGTACATGAACCCCACCGCCACCATGGGTAAGCCAAGGTCGCTGGCCTCTTTGCAGACATCACCGGCCAGGACTCCCAGGCCTCCGGCATAGATAGGAAGGGAGTTATGCATGGCATATTCCATGGAGAAATAGGCGATGGGGCTGTGCGCCATATCAGGGTAGGTGGCGGTAAACCAGGTAGGTTTCGATGGCGACATCTCGGCATCGAACTCCGACATCACCGAGTCATACAGGGCGAGGAAAGCCCGGTCGATGGCCGCCGCCTGCAGTATGTCCGGGCTGACTTCGCTCAAAAGCCTCACCGGGTTGTGGTCACTTAGCCGCCAGAGCTGATAATCCAGAGAGCTAAACAGCCAGCGGGGCTGCTCATGCCAGCTCCACCAAAGATTATTAGCCAGCTCGTCAAGCCTGGCTATCCGTTGCGGTATCTTCTGGTTCAAGGAGCGCTCTTTTCCCCTTTTTTGAGATTATACTTTATTGTAGCACAGAAAAGCCAGTCCGCCAGCCAGGCCCATGTCTGACATCTGGTGACGCTTGCTCGCACCAGCTTTGCACTCCACAGGCGAGTATGCTAGCATTGAGGAAGCGCCCGCGGAGGCGCCCCAAAACAGGGAGAGTTAGCTTGCCATCTTTTATGAAGAGCTTCCCGCTTGCCGCCAGGGTGGCAATAGGGAAGCTCTCCTACGCCTGGATAATACTGCTGACATGCTTTATCATCGGAGTTACCGCCGCCGGCCTTCGCACATCCTTCGGCGTATTCTTCAAGTCCATAGAGACCGAATTTGACCTGACCAGGGCATCTACCTCGGTAATTTTCTCGGCCAATGTCCTGTCCGCCCTGGTCTTTTCCATCGTAGGCGGCTGGGCGCTGGACCGCTACGGCCCCAGAAAAGTGCTCACCGTTATGGGCATCTTCGCCTCTTTGAGCCTGTATTTGACCAGCCAGACCAGCAGCCTGTGGCAAATATTTATTAGCTACAGTGTGCTGCTGGCGGTAGGCACGGGCGCGCTGTTCCCTGTCCTGGCGTCAACGGTATCAAGGTGGTTTGTCAGCCGGCGAGGGCTGGCCCTGGGCATCGTCTCCGCTGCTTTCAACGTTGGCATGGTGGTAATGGCGCCCTTTGCCACTTACCTCATCTCCAGTTACGGATGGCGCAAGACCTACTTTATCCTGGCGCTGATAGTATTCTTCATCGTAGTGCCATCCGCCACCCTGCTGAGGAGAGCGCCCTATGAGGTGGCGGCTCTGGCTGAAGAGGAAAAGGCGAAATCAATGATTCCCAGCCCCACCCGTAGCCCTGCCCCCAGCGTGCCACAATCTATCCTCCTGTTTGAGGCGATGAGGGGAAAGAGCTTCTGGATGCTCTTTTTCATGTGGGTACTACTGGGCACCAATATGTACACCATAGCCGCTCACATGGTACCGCACGCTATTGACCTCGGCATCGCCGCCACTAACGCAGCCTTCATACTCAGCCTGGTTGGCGGTGCCAGCATTTTCGGCGGCACGCTCATGGGTCGAGTTTCAGATACCATCGGCAGGAAGAAATCAATGATGATTTGCAGTTCAATTATGGCCGGGGCCATGGTGTGGGTTGTCTGGTCGTCTACCCTGTGGGCGCTTTATCTCTTCGCTATCGTCTTCGGGTTCAGCTTCGGCGGATTTACCGCGCCACTCTCCGCCCTGGCCGCTGACACCTTCGGCCTGCACCACCTGGGTAAAATCGCTGCCGTCCTGGAAGCTGGCTGGATGCTCGGTGGGACCATCGGCCCAACCTTCGCCGGATATGTATTTGATGCCACCGGCAGCTATGTTCCCGCTTTTCTTGCCGGGGCGCTGGCGGCGCTAGCTTCGGTGCTGCTGGTTGCCCTGTTCAGGCCAGCCAGACAAAAGTCCCCCTCCTAAACTACCCCTGAATACTGTGGAACATAGAAGTATATTCTAGAACACTGATGCTTTACAAGAAATACTTGGTCAGTTATGCTGGATATAACCTGAGCATAGTATACCTTGCTGAGATATAGAGTTATTAAGGAAAGAGGCCATCATGAACGGCGACAATAGCTTACTGACGCCGGAGCAGGTATCAGGAATTCTCCGCGTCCATATCTTGACCGTATACAGTTACATACGGCGGGGCAAGCTCGATGCCATACGGCTGGGTCGCAGCTACCGCATTGTTCCCAGAGACCTTGAAGCCTTTATCGAATCGAGTCGCATCAAGAAGTCACCCTGCGGCGGGGTCGAATAACGGCCAGCGGGAAATAGGAAGGGACTTGAAGCATGATGGATAATAACCGGAGGGTGGTAGTTACCGGCCTCGGGGTGGTCAGCCCGCTGGGCGTTACCGTTCCCCGGATGTGGCAGGCGCTCATCTGCGGGCAGTCAGGAGTTGGCTACATCTCCAGCTTTGACACTGCCCCTTTTGTCACCAAATTCGCCGCCGAGGTCAAGGACTTCGACATCGGCATCTATATTGGACGGAAGCAAGCACGGTACATGGACAGGTTCACCCAGTTTGCCGTCGCCGCCAGCCTTCAGGCGGTGCAAGACGCCGGGTTAGCCATAAACGCAGCCAACAACGAAGAGGTCGGGGTTATCATCGGTAACAGTGTGTGCGGCCTGCTTACAGTCAGCGAGCAAATCGAGGTGTTGCGAAAGATGGGACCCGGGCGGATAAGCCCGATTCTGGCGCCGACGATGACCGGAGACGCCCCATCAGTCCAGGTCTCTCTAACCCTGGGGGCAAGAGGGCCGAACTATTCCCCGTCATCGGCCTGCTCCAGCGGCAGCGATGCTATCGGCCAGGCTTATGAGACCATCCGTCAGGGCAACGCCAGGGCGATGGTGGCTGGCGGTACCGAAGCCCCCATCATGCCCCTGGTGCTGGCTGCCTTTGAGGCCATTCGAGCCCTGTCAACAAAAAATGACAGCCCCACGGCAGCCTGCCGTCCTTTTGACGCCGAGCGGGACGGGTTTGTCCTGGGTGAAGGCGCCGCCGTGATGGTGCTGGAGGATGCCGCCTATGCGCTGGAGCGGGGAGCGCCTATCCTGGCTGAGATTGTAGGTTACGCCGCCACCTGCGATGCTTTTCACCTCACGCAGCCTTCACCCGATGGTGAGGGTGCGGCCAGGGCAGTACGGCTGGCTTTGAAAAGGGCCAACCTCGGCCCCGGCGAAGTCGACCATATTAACGCTCACGGCACGGCCACCCTTCTTAATGACCGAACGGAAACCGCCGTAATTAAACACGTCTTCGGGGACAGGGCCAAGCATATCCCGACATCAGCAGCTAAGTCCATGCTCGGTCATCTTCTGGGAGCAGCCGGCGCTATTGAGGCGGTAATAACCGTACTTGCCATGCGCCACGGAGTGCTGCCGCCGACGATAAACCTCAACCACCCTGACCCCGAATGTGACTTGGATTACGTGCCAAACCAGGCGCGCCAGGTCAAGATACGGACAGCGGTGAAAAACTCCTTTGGCTTCGGCGGCCATAACTCGGTGCTGGTCTTCCAGCAGCACGGATAAAACCTTGAGATTGTTGATGACCTCACCCCCTCGACATGCTCTTGATACTGTTTAGGAACACTGGTCGTTACACCGAAAATACCTTCATTTTCATCCTTCGTGGTGCCGGCAGATAGGCATGATAGATTGCTTCGGGCTCTCGCCCTCGGGCTGAAGCCCTCGCAATGACGGAGTGTTACTAAACAACCCCGGCTCTTGACATTTGCCAATTGGCAAACTATTATGTAATATAGCTAAACTATCGTAAAATATGAGTAAATAGAATGGCTTGAGTGGACTTGACACTTGCCAAGTGGCAATCTATGATTAACATGTGGAATAATATGTGCCAACTGGCAAACCATGGCTTATATCGGTCAGGTTCCTCTCACTGCTTTAGCATGGACCCCCACCATTACTTTAGGGTCATTACCTGAAGCGTTAAGCAGTAAGGCCAATGCCGGGAGGGAGGTGGCCGCGATGTTCAAAGGGTTCGGACACCGTCAGGAGGCAAAGAAGCAAAAAACGAAGCTGTTGTGGGGAAAGGAATTCGCCATTATAAAAAACGGGCTGGACGAGGGACAGGTGGCCAGCTTCGTCAATGGGCTGATAAAAGAGTATCAGGGGCTACCCGTCGAAGGGATAGCGCCTGATACACAGATAAAAGCAACGCCGAAAGCTGAAGCTGCCGTAACCAGCGAGCCAGACAGCCAGGACGCCGCCGGAGCAAGAGGAGAGGCCGCCGTAGCCATCGAAGAAAAGGCATACGGGCAACCGGCGGCGGCGATGGCGGCGGAAGTCGCGGAGCAGCCGGCAGACGCGGCAAAAGCCGAGGAAAGCGACCTTTACCAGCAGGATGACTCCACTCTTTATACCGGCGAAGTTGAGTTAGACGTAGCCGTCCCGGTAGACCTGAAGATGATATCTGGACTGTACAACAGCCTGCAAACAATCCCCGAGTTGAGAATTCTGTACACCAGCGGCTCGGCCACCCGCGGCACAATTATAACCGTGGTGCTGGAGAAGCCAATCCTGTTGGCCAGGGTATTGTCAGCAAAACTGCCCGGCGTAAGGATAATACCGGAGGCGCTGGCAAAGGACAGCGGAGGCGCCGGAAAGACCACCTCATTGCTGCGCAAAAAGGAAAGGAAAGTCAGAAAACACAGGTTGACTATCAAACAAGGATAGCACCCCGGTCACCACCGGCCGGATTTACCGGGGCTGGGACAGGCGGAGAAGAATGGAAAAGCCGGAAAGAGAGCCGCAAAAAGACCTGGGACAGATGCTGGTTGAGGCAGGGGCCATCACTGGAGAGCAGCTAAAGCGCGCCGATGAACTGCAACGCAAGAGTGGTGACCGGCTTGAGCGAATCCTGCTGCAACAGCGGCTAATCACGTCACAGCAACTGGCCTTCTTTACCAGCCTGCAACTGGGAATCCCCTTCGTTAATCTCAAAAAAGAAGGCGTCCAGCGCGACGCCGTAAAGCTGATTCCCGAAACGGTAGCCAGAAAGTACGGCGTTATCCCGCTGGACATGACCGATGGAGTGGTCATCGTGGCCATGGAAGACCCCAGGGATATTCAGGCTATTGAGGAGCTGTCAGCCATAACCATGAAGCGAGTCGAGCCGGTAATCAGCACGGCCCAGGACATTCAGGAGATGATTGACCTCAACTACCGGGTCGGCGGGGAGATTGAAGCGCAACTGAGCCAGATTCCCACCCGTTACCGGAGCAGCGGAGTCCAGGAGGCACGGGTCTCCGCCGAAGCCATCGCTCAAGCCCCGGTTGTCCGCGCCATCGACCTGCTTATAAAACAGTCGGTGAGGGACCGCGCTTCCGATATTCATCTCGAACCTCAGGAGGATAAGCTCCGTGTTCGCTACCGCATTGACGGCATTTTGAACGAGGTGATGTCCCTGCCTTTGAGCGTACACGCGCCATTGTTCTCCAGGATAAAAATAATGGCCGGGCTGAATATCGCTGAACGCCGCCGCCCTCAAGACGGCCAGATATCTTTTGACATGGGAGACAGGAAGGTAGATATCCGGGTGGCGACCTCAAGCACGATACATGGCGAAATGGCGGTGCTGCGAATCCTGGACAAGACCTTTGCCTTTCTCCCTCTAGCCGAGACCGGCTTTCTGCCGGCAATCCTGGAGAGGTACCTGCAAATGGTGAAGACTCCCTTTGGCATGATTCTAATCAGCGGCCCCACCGGCTCCGGCAAGACGACTACCCAGTACGCCACGGTTAACCAGCTTGATGCCATCGGACGCAACATCATGACCATTGAAGACCCGGTGGAGTACCACTTTCCCAATATCAACCAGATACAGGTCAACCCCACGGCGGGGATAACTTTCGCCGGCGGTCTCCGGGCCTGTATGCGACTCGACCCCAATGTCATCCTGGTCGGAGAGATACGAGACGCGGAGACGGCGCAAATCGCCACCCAGGCAGCCCTGACCGGCCACCTGGTGCTCTCCTCGGTCCATGCCAACAATACGGTGGCTACCATTTTCCGTATGATAGACCTGGGGGTGGAACCTTTTCTGCTTGCCGCCGCTCTGGTGGGCGTCGTCGCCCAGCGCATGGTGCGGCGGGCCTGTCCCTATTGCTCCCAAGCCACTCAGGTCGACCCTGACGAGCGCCTGGCCTACGAGCAGGAATTAAACGAAAAACGTTCAGAGTTTATCGTCGGTGTCGGCTGCAATTTTTGCGCCAACACCGGCTACCTGGGGCGGACCGGCATCTTTGAGGCCATGGTGGTGAGTGAGGCCATAAGGAGGATGATTACCAAGGGTGACAGCTCCGATGAAATCCGCACCCAGGCCATCAAGGAAGGCATGGCCTCCCTATGGCATGACGGCATGCTCAAGGTAAAGGCGGGAATTACCACCCCTCATGAAGTTATACGCAATGTCTACTCTATTGGCTAGCGAGGACTTCGGTTCACTCTGACGATTCACTCTGACGATAATCGGAACGAGTAATCGGAACGAGAAAAGATAATGGCCAAAGCTGTTGACACTCTGAGGAAAAAGGAGAACCTCCGCAACTACCGCTACCTGGCCACCACCGGCCAGGGGAAGCCGGTGAAAGGCACCATCAAGGCTACCAGCGAGATTGCGGCGGAGCGCCTCCTTATCGCCATGGGCCGTAACCCGTTACAGGTAGAGGTGGCCCCTTCCATGTTCAGCCTGGAAGAAGCGCTACCCAGCCTTTTCCGGGTCAAGCCCAGGGACGTCATCACCTTTTCCCGCCAGCTGGCCACGTTGCTGCGGTCAGGTATTTCGCTTCTGCCGGCCCTGGAGATTCTCCACGGCCAGGTAGGCAGCAGCCGCGCCTTCAGGGGCATCATACTGGGCATCGTCAATGACATTCGCGCTGGAAGCTCCTTCTCTCAATCCATCGCCAAACATCCCCGGGCTTTTAACGATATTTACGCCAGGACTATCGCCGTCGGGGAGGAGTCCGGCGGCCTGGAAAACGTATTAAAGCAAATGGCCGACTTCCTGGAGAGACAGTCATCGACATCGCAGGGGCTGCGCAAGGCGTTAACGTACCCCATCATCGTCCTGGGCGTTGGTTCATTGGTAGTGGTCCTGCTGGTGACGATGGTCATGCCCAAGTTGCTCGGCATGTTCACGGCACTGAATGTCGGACTGCCTCTACCTACCCGAATTTTGATTGGACTAACCAAGTTTTTAGAAGGCAACCAGCTCCCCCTGCTGATTGCCGCATCGTCGGTGGGCGCGGTGGTGCTGTGGATGACAAAGCAGCCCAGGGGAAGACGGCTGCTCGACCGTCTGCGGCTTACCGCTCCTATTATCGGCCCCCCGGTCTTGATGTCAGAGATGGGCCGTTTTGCCCGCAGCGTGTCGGTGCTGGTAGCCTCCGGCGTGCAGTTACAGGAGATAATGGAGCTTCTGCCCCAGTCCACGAACAACGTGGTCTTCCGCGACGCTTTGAAGCGGATTAACGAAGGATTCCTGCTGGGCGAGGGGCTATCGGAGCCGATGTCCCGCACAAACCTGTTTCCACCCCTCATGGTCCAGATGGTAGCGGTAGGCGAGGAAAGCAACACCCTTGACTTCACCATGGGGGTCTGCGCTGATTTCTATGAATCTACCGCCGGAGAAAAGATGAATGCCATGGTGGGAATGATAGGCCCCCTCAGCACTATCGGCATCGCACTGCTGGTGGGCTTCATTGCCCTAGCGGTAATCATGCCCATGTATTCCCTTACCGGAGCCTTCGGATAGGTGGTGGCGGCTGATGATGGTCAGGGTTGATATCAGGCGATGGCTTGCTAAAGCCAGGCCCAGATTTCTCCGGGAGCAGAGCGGCATATCCCTGCTGGAGATATTGATAGCCTTGGGCATCCTGGCGGCTATCGGGGTCGCCTTCTTGAGTGGGCTCAACACGAACTCCAAGGCGGCCGGCACCCTTGATGAGCAGGTAGTGGCAACAAACCTGGCTACTGCCTACCTTGAGAATATCAGGCAAAGTACCTACGCGGCTACCTATCCCAACGCCGGAGACAACATTACCGTTCCCTTTCAATACAACGTAGCTATTAACACCGCTTTCTCTACTGATGGTACTACCTGGGTTGGTCCTTACGCTAACCAGACCTTGCAGAAAATTACCATAATCATATCGCGGCAGGGGAGACTCGTTCTCTCGGTATGCACCTTCAAGATGGAAAGATGAACCAGAAGGGATTCACTCTCATTGAATTGCTGCTAGCAATGGCAGTGGGTGCCATGATAATGACGGGGATAGTCTTGGCCATTTTTCAGGTTTCCTGGGGCACCGACCGTAGTAACAGCCAGGTGGTGGCGCTGGCCGACGTCGCTCAAGCGGCGCATCGAATTAAGAAGGACCTGATTATGGCTCAGAGCACTGACCTTATTGACGGTAACCCGGTTCCGCAAAGCTCGATTAGTTTGACCTGGATTGACTACACCTTGTTTACATCAAGCAGCGCCACCGCCCATGCCAGCAGCTATTTGCTATCCGGCACCCTGCTGCAGCGCACCTACGACGGCACGGTGAGCATCGTTGGCCGGAACATCACCTCGCTGGGCTTTACCCAGAACGGCCGGGTTATCAATGTTGCTATTACAGCGACTGGTCCGAAGATACAGCAGCGGCAGGAGACCCTCCAATTCAGCGTCCATATGCGGCCGGAGGAGGTGACACAGTGAACTCGTTCCGATTACGGCGTCAGAGTGAACCACAAGCCGGACAGGCATTCATCCTGGTTTTGATACTGCTGGCGATAGGCGCCCTGCTGATAGTCCCGGCCTTGAACCTCAGTGGTACCTCCCTGAAGAGCAGCCAGATTGTCACCCGGCAAGCCAAAGAGCTTTACGCCGCCGATGCCGCCCAGGAGCTTGTCATGTGGAAGCTGCTGTATAACAACTATGCCAGTAGTCTCACTGTAGACCAGCCAAGTAGTTTTTCGGTGGATGTCTGCGGCATTCCGGTGAATGTCACCGTCATCATGCGAGCGGTAGCGACCTGGCGTGGGGTCACTCTGATAGCAAACACCCCTATCAAGCCGTCGAAGACAGTGTCACTTCCTGTCTCTGGTACCTATACCTACACGATAAATCTGGAGCAGATTAGCGACGATACCTCTCAGGGCTTGGACGCTGTCTACGATATTCTCCCCGGTTATACTAGTGGCAGTGGCTCCTTTGGTCTCCCCTACTATGATTATCAACCTGGCACTAGTGAATTAAGCGAGGATGGCGGGTCCTCTTGGCAGCAGATTAGCGACCCTGCCGTTGTCAAATATGGCAGTAATATTCGGCTACAATGGCCAGCTACTTATGACTATAGTACGGGCACTGGTGGTTTCACCTCACCAACAAGCAACTTCACCGGCGGGCAAGTAAAAAAGATACAATTTAAAGTGAAGCCAAGTAGTTTAGGCCCCAATAAGACATACTATAACTGGGTAGTACTGAAACCCTGGGACACCCTCGCTGGTCCTATCGCTCCTGTCGTTACCGGCTCTGGGGACAATCCTTCAGATGGGCTACTGTCGGTTACCAAGGGTACCAATACACCCTTCATCCTGCCGGGTCAGCTGACCAATGTTACGTACACTGTCACCATCACGAACCTGCAGGGTTCAACGAATCAGATTCAACAGATAACTGACTATCTACCCCCTGGGTTTTCCTATATCGGACCAACCAGTGGACTACCGACGGGCAAGTACACCTTTGTGAGGGACCCCGATAGTATCGTAAACGGAGTCCTACGTGAGACGCTTGATTGGACATTTTCCCCGGCTTGGGCTATCGGGGCTAACCCTCCTGATAATGTGCTAACATTTACCTTCGTGGCTAGCACCTCAGAATATGTCTCCGGCAGCTATTATAATGAAATAGTGGTGATCCCTAATCAGAAAGCTGGGACTGCATTTTCTAGCATCGGGATTAGCGATGAGGACTTTAGCACTGGCTACTCTTGGAACAGCGCCCCGGTCATCGTGCCGGCCTACGATTCCAGCGCCACTGCCGGAAGCACCACCACTGTCACCAACGATGCTAATCTGGGGCTGACCACAGATAGCGTCGTTTTTTTTTCCTACCAGGTGAGATAGGAATGGCCGGCGGTGTTATAATAGGGCGGGCAGGGTAAAAACTGCGGAGGAAAAAGCTATGGAAGAAGCTGAGGTTACCAGGCTCGGCCACGAAGCCAGGGAGCTGGCAGCCAAGAGGGCCAGGGAAAGGGCCAGGATTGCCCGCTGGGACCTCGATGTCGCCGTGTTTCTGTTCGCCGTTCTCATCATCGTCATCATCCTGCTCTTCCAGGGGATTGCGACTGAGGTTGTGACGCCGATTGCCATCTTCGGGCTGGTCATGGTCTGGCTGGTGGGATGGAGACGGGGCAGGCAGCTATACCAGAGTTTCCTCCAGGAGGAGCTGGCCAGACTGGAAGCGGCGGATAAGAAGGCGGCAGAATCAATAGAGGAGACGATAGAGGAGAAGGTGCAGAAAGCGCTGCGGGAGAGGCTGCGATAGCTTGTCCAAAAAACTGTCATTGCGAGGAGCGTCCTGCTCGCCGAACAGCTTCTCTGGCAGGGCCTGCCCGCCGGAGGGCGGTTCGGCCCGCAGGCAGGCGAGAGCGACGAAGCAATCTCGTGTTCGCTCATGCTAAGCCTCGACGAGATTGCTTCGCCTCCGCCTGCGGCGGATGGCTCGCAATGACACTTTCGTACAGCCTCTGAAGGGGGATGAGGTCGATGCGAATGAAGGAGGACCGCATTTTCACGGCCTGCGGCACAAACAAAGAAGAGACGAGGATGACAAAAGATAGATGAACAGCCTGCTCTCCACAGTTCGCCGCACCGGATTTCTGATTCTGGTTGGCGCCCTGCTGATAATCCTGGTCGCCATGGGCATCATCTACCTGCAGCAGGGGGCAAAACAGGGAGATTTAGAGGAGCAAAGCGCCAAGCTCAGCCTGGTAGTCGCCAAGCCGCTGCCTGATGCCAAGGAGCTAAAGGCAAAGTATGATGAGGTGAACCAGGCCCTTGCTCCGCTCGACGTGCCCGCCGCTCTTGAGATGATTGTCGGCATCGCCCACGACAGCGGCATCGATACCACCGCCGGTTCCGGAAAGCTGACCATTCCGCCTCCCGCTAAACCCAAGGCGCAAAAGGTGGGCGAGGGCAGCTACCAGGTGCTGTCATTGAACTCGGTCAAGGTGCTGGGCGATTATGATAGCGTGGTCGCCTTCATCTCTGCTATCGATTCCGGCAATACCCCGGAGACGAAAACCATGGTGCTGAAGAGGTTGGATATCAGGCAGGCCCAGGTCGCAAGGGGTAAACAACAGGCAGAGCCTGAGACCGTGGCCATACTGGACCTTGACCTGTATATGAAGGCCAAGTAAGGGATAACAAGATTGAACGCGAAGGCTCCGGAGAGGAAAATCATCAGACTGGTGAAAAGAGGCGTCACCCTGCCACTCACGCTAGCCGCCTCAGCCGGAAGGCGGCTGCGCGCCGCCAGGGCGGCGGCAAAGGAGTGGTCAGCCAAGAAAATCGTCACCTTTGATATGGACAGCACCGCAGTGCGGTTCCTCGAGACCCGCGGCGGCGTGGTGAAGAAATGGGCCACCATTCCCCTCGAGCCGGGCCAGGTCGAAGGCGGACTCATCTCCGACCGGCAGGCGCTGCGGGCGGCAGTCAAGCAGCTATCTTTGAGCGGTATAAAGGCAAGTAAAGTCATCGCCAGCTTAAGCGGGCTTTATTCGGTAAACCGCATCATGGCGGTGCCTCCTCCAGCGCCGGGAGTAACCGCCCAGGATGCAGCGCTGGAGATGATGAGGGAGACCATGCCCCTCTCCGAAGACCAGCTATACTTTTCCTATCATGACCTCGCCAGCGGTGAGGAAGGGCGCCAGGTGCTTGCCGTGGGCATACCCAGGGAGATGATAGACGGTGAAGTGCGCGCTTTGAAGGCCACCGGCATCAACCCCCACATACTGGAACCCAAGAGCATAGCGCTGACCAGGGCGGTGGACCGGGAGCAGTCCCTCATCCTCAATATCGAGCCGTCCAGCTTTGATATTGTGGTGGTGGTGGGCGGCCTGCCGGAAATCATACGCGCTATCCCCTGGCAGCCGGACGGCCTCAGCCTGGAAGAGAGGGTGGAATACCTGGCGGTGAACCTGGGGCTGACTGTCGGCTTCCATAACCTGCACTATCATGACACGCCGCTGGACCCGGCTATTCCGCTGGTCATTACCGGGCAGATGTCCGGTGATGGCGCCCTGGGGAAGGGGCTCCAGGCCAGGTCAGGCTACCAGGTTACGGCGCTCACGCCATCGCTGGAGTTCCCCACCCACCTGCCCGTCTCCCAGTACGCCGTCAACATCGGGCTTGCCCTGAAGGCTTCAGCCCGAGAGTTCAGCCCGAGGGCAACGCCGCCGGCCAAAAACACGGGGCAAACCGGCATCTTGCCCCGTGAGGTCAATTTCCTGCCCGAGGCCTACAGGCCATGGCGTCCGTCAGCGAGACAGTTGCGTGCCTTCGGCGTTGCGGCCGGCCTGCTGCTGCTGGTGATATGGCTTTTTCAGGCGACCACCATCGAGATGGACAAGACGGCCAGCCTGCAGAGCAGGTACGATATACTCAATAATGAGCTACAGCGGCGCCAGCTTGAAATCAAAAACCGCCTGCCCCTGCAGAAAACCGTTGATGAATACAATGCCATCGTCAAGATGGGGGGCAACTTCGCCGATGACCTGGAGGCCATCAAGGGCGCCGCCGAAGGGCTCGGCATTCAAGTCGAGGCTGTCATCCACCAGGGCGACAAGATAACCGTTACCGCCACGGCCGTCGAGGAAGGGGATTACACCGCCTTCAGGCTATATTTGACAGCCCTGGAAGGGAGCGGCCGGTTCGCCACGCCCATCCCCCCGCCGGAGGGCTTTCCCTATACCTGGGAGGGCACCATCGAGCTCAAACCCAAAGCTGCCCAGGCAATTCCTAAATCCTGAGCACCAAGTCCTGAGGGATTTTGAAATCCCCCTTAGTCCCCCTTTTTCAAAGGGGGAGTCAGAACATCTCCCTTTCTTAAAGGGAGAACGAGAGAGATTTAATGGTCAATAAAGCTCAAATGCGACCGACAATCTTGAGGTCGTAAAGCTCGATATAGCCACACCCGGGGCAGAGATAAAGAAGCACGGACAGCCCCGGCAGCGTCTCAGAGACTGTCACTCCCTTCCTCACCAGCTCGAAAGCGCCGTCTCCCTGCTGGAGCTTTGTCTGGCAACGGGGGCATAGCTTGGTCGCATAGCTCATAACCTTGGCCTCCAGTTCTCCCTAAAGTAAGGCAGGCGCCCTTTTGCCAGGCCACCTGCCTTCTTGGTCGAGGGTTTTCCCGCTTAGCTGTTAATCGGTGTATTCAGTGGTCATGGCGGCGTCACTCCACTGGCGCACCGTGCCATCAGACTCCACCGTGTAGAAGTACGTTGTCTGTGTCATGTTAACGTAGCTGACCGTAGGTGTGGCTGCAGCATCGGCTACC
>JACQON010000002.1 GCA_016202545.1 Chloroflexota bacterium | reverse complement strand
GGTCACTGACTATTATTGACCGAAATGTTTCAGAATCTCAAGAGGCTATCCAATGTAAGGAGGAAAAAGGAAAATGAGTCGGAAACTGATTATTCTTGGTCTACTTCTGGCACTGACAGCGCTACCTCTGGCCGTAGCCTGTGCCAAGGCTCCAACTCCAACCCCGGCACCGACAGTCACAGTGACGGCGCCAGCACCGACATCCACACCAACTCCCGCAACAACACCGACGCCAACCCCTGAGAAAGCTTACAAGTTTACCTTCGCTTGGGATGACGCATATGGGGCGAACTTTTACGCTTCCGTGATATTGGCACCAGGGCGCGAATTCCAAAGGTTGCTTTATCAGCGGAGCAACGGGCGAATACAAGTTAACATTATTTCAAAGATGTTCCCAAGTCAGGACATACCAGATGCGGTAGGCGATGGAAGGGCAGATATGGGAAGCTATCAGATGGCTATGCACTCCGGGACATTCCCGTTTATTCTCTGGGAGAATATCCCAGGCCTAGTGAGTGCTGACCCAGTCCAGGGAGAGCTGGAAATGATGCAAACAATGCAAAACGCTAGGCTAATCGAAATATATAATAAAGTCTTTAGGGAACACGGGTTTCTACACTTGAGTGGACTTCACGGTGGTGTCGGTGGATTTACTCTTTGGAGCGGTAAACGAGTCACGACACTGGCTGAGATGAAAGGTTTGAAAACCAGGGTTTCTGGTGCCATGGCGAATCTGGCTCTGAAGAATTTAGGGGCATCACCGGTAACTTTAGCCTGGGCTGAAGTGCTAGGAGCAGTAAGGACCGGCGTGATTGACGCTGTCCTAACGGGGCTTACCTATGGTTTTACGCAGGGCTTGGGAGACCTTGCTCCGTATGTACTTGAGCTGCCCATGAAATCAGTCTCGCAGTTCGGGGTTGTCATCAATGCCAAGCTCTATGATTCCTTACCGCCTGATTTACAGAAAGTACTTCGGGACACAATGTGGGAAGTGCAATTGATGACGATTGGTAACGATGAAGGCTACACCGTAGTTTACGATTCCGCGAAGCGTGCTGGCATTACAATTAGCCGCCTTTCGCCAGAGGATATGACCAAAGCCGTAGAACTCATGAAGCCACTGGAGGATGAGTGGCTTAAGACCGCCGGCCCATACGGACCGGAGATTCTAGCAATTGTTAAAGAGGAACTAGCTAAGGCTAGGGCGTTTGAAGCTTACCCCAAATGAAATGTCCGGTTGGGTAGAAGTGGTAGGGTTGTTATGTTAACAACCTTACCACTTTCATTATGCCAGAAGGACAAGTAATGAAGCGAATAGCCCAAATTATCGGGGACATATCTGGTCAGATTTCGGCTTGGTTAATCTTTACGTTGATGGCCTTGCTTCTTGCCGAGGTAATATCAAGATACGTTTTTAACCGAGCGTTCGGCATCGCTGATGAAATCGCAGCTTATATGCTCCCCGGCATTATCTTTATTGGATTAGCCTATACCTGGAAGGTAGGGGGTCACATCAGGATTGAAGCTGTGACAAGCAGGCTTGCCACCAACATTAGAAACCGGTTAAGGTTAGTAACTTTATTTATCATTACTGCTTTTGTTCCGGTGCTGATCCTAGGTAGTTGGGAGCTATGGCTACGTTTGCACAAGAGGGGCACAAGGAGTGCCAGTTGGCTACGCACACCTGAGGAATGGCCCTCGTTGGCTGTGCTTATTGGTACTGTCTTACTCTTTGTGGTAGTAGTTATTGATATTGTCAAAACTGTGAGCGTCTTTAGGCATACTAGAGAGAAGGACTGACCATGTCTGATATAGCATGGGTTGTTATCGCCTTAGGCGGAATGGTCATCCTGCTGGCTGCGGGCATAGAGATTGCTTGGTCACTTGGAATCGTGGCTGTGGTGGTGCTGGTGTGGTTGGCTAATCAGCCCTTTGACCAACTTATGTGGACGTCATGGCGGGCCACTAACTCCTATACGCTCACTGCGCTTCCACTTTTCGTGTTTATGGGGGCGATATTGTCTAACAGTGGCGTTACTGAAACACTCTTCTCTGGGGTTGAGAAATGGCTAGACCGTTTGCCCGGCAGCTTGGCATGTGCCACCCTCGCTGCCAACGCCATCTTTGCTGCAATGTCTGGCTCTGGCTCGTCAGCGGCGGCTACTTTCAGCAAGATTGCCTTTCCCGCAATGGAAAGTAGGGGTTATAGCCCCAAGCTTTCCTTACCATCAATAGCCATGGGAGCTACTTTAGCGCCGCTTATTCCGCCTAGTCTACTCCTGATTATTTATGGTACATGGCAAAGCGTTCCGGTCATGAGCCTGTTCGCCGCGGCGATTATACCGGGGATAACGCTAGCAGTCATGCTTGTAATAACGGTAATAATTAGGGTGAAGCTTAGTCCCAATTTGGCTCCTCCAATGGCTAGATACAGTTGGAGGGTAAAACTAGCAGCACTTAAGGGAATATTTCCATTTTTGTTAGTGGTGTTTGGAGTACTGGGGTCGATCTTCCTCGGTGTTATGACACCCACTGAAGCGGCAGCCCTAGGTGCTTTCCTTAGTATCGTTCTTAGCCTGGCATACAGGCGGCTGAACCGGGCAATACTTCAGGCCAGTCTCCTTGATGCTGCCAGAGTGACCAGTTTCGCCTTATTTATTTATGCCATGGCTGTAGGCTTAACTTACGGCCTTAACATGCTGGGGATCGTCGGTGAAATGACAGGTTTAATACTGGGTTTACCTATCGGCAAATACGGTACGATAGTTCTTTTCATCATAGGCTACCTTATTCTAGGGTGTTTCCTTGGTGCCTGGGAGATGCTATTTCTGACCTTTCCCTTCATAATGCCTGTCATCGTAGCACATAATATTAATCTTGTGTGGTGGGGCATAATTTACGTGATAATTGGTGATGTCGGTAATGTTACGCCACCGTTTGGTCTAACTTTGTTTGTAATTCGTGGTATTCTTGGCAGCAAATATTCGATTGAAACGATTGCTCTTGATTGTATTCCATTCTTCATACCGTCTTTGGTTTTGGTGGCGCTGATGATCTTTTTCCCTGAAATTGCCCTCTGGTTACCTGGCATATTCATGAAATAGACTGCCACTAATCGATGGTGGTGGAGGCGTGAAATAGGCCCATTTAAAGGCAAAATCATAGTTATTGAGACGATGATTTGGGGCCTAATTCACTGAGTCCGCACTAAATTGTTTGTGAATAGTTACAAGGAGAAACAGTCATGTATGTTAGTGACCTTAGAGCTTGGCTTGAAGAAGCAGATAAGCTAGGCGAATTAAAAAGGATAGAAGAAGCTGACTGGGATTTGGAAATTGGTTGTATATCCCATCTGAATCTGAGACGGAAGAATTGCCCCGTATTGCTGTTCGACAGGATTAAAGGTTATCCGCCAGGCTACAGACTGGTCACCTGTCCGCTCACGAGCCCGCGTCGAATAGCGCTTACCTTTGGTCTTCCAAATACTGTTTCGACTTCACAATTGTTGGTGAACGTCAGGGATAAATTGGCATTGTGGGAGGCAAATCTGAGTTCGTTTCCGCCCATGGTGGTTACATCCGGGCCAGTGCTGGAGAATGTGCATTCGGGAGGCGAGGTAGACCTTTTCGAATTTCCATCACCAAAGTGGAACGAACTGGATGGCGGCAGGTACATCGGTACGGGTGGGGCTGTTATAACCAGGGACCCGGACACAGGCGACATTAATGCCGGTAATTACAGGTTGATGGTGCATGACAAAAACACTCTGGGAATCTATGTCTCTCCGGGAAAACATGGAGGAATCCATATAGAGAGGTATCATGCAAGAGGCGAGCCCTGCCCCGTTGTCATATCGCTTGGACATGACCCAGTAGTATTCGGCATAAGCTCGGTGGAAGTGCCCGCCGGTACAGAGTACAGTTACATAGGTGCTATCAAAGGAACACCCCTAGAAGTAATAGAGGACGAGATAACCGGCTTGCCTTTCCCGGCTAGCAGTGAAATAGTACTGGCAGGGTCGTGTCCTCCGGGTGAAACTAGGATAGAAGGCCCGTTTGGTGAATGGCATGGCTATTACGCCAGCAAAGAGCGACCGGCGCCAATTATCAAGATTGAGCGGGTTTACCATCGGCACAACCCGATATTGCTGGGCATATACATGGGGCGCCCTCCTTGCGATGGAGCGTATTACTTGTCAGTGCTCCGCAGCGCGAGGACATATAGCGACCTAGCCAGGGCGGGAGTTCCAGAGGTGAAGTCAGTATGGAGTCACGAAGTAGGGGGACGCTTCCTATACGTCGTGGCCATAAAACAAAGGTACGCTGGCCATGCGAAACAAGCGGCTCTGACTGTCGCGCAAGGTCTCAGGCTCAGTGCTTTCAGGGGCAGATATGTGATCGTGGTGGATGATGACATAGACCCAACAAACATGGATGACGTCATATGGGCTCTTTGTACCCGGTCAGACCCTGAGAAAGGCATTGACATTGTGAGAAGAGCCTGGAGTGATGACTTGGACCCAATGATTCGCAAGCCAACCAAAGCCCTCTTCAATTCGAGGGCCATCATTGACGCATGCCGACCTTTCGAGTGGATTGACGAGTTTCCTCAGACTATTCAGATCAACCCTGATTATGAGCAAAGAATGAAGGAAAAATGGGGAGATTCATTATGAAGGTAACGTCAAGGTGCTTAGATGATTCCCATGAAAAAGATCGACGTTGAAGCGCATTTTCTCACGGAAGAGTACGTAAACCATCTCATGGCAAGGAATACGTTTCCAAAGCTTGACACTGTGGAAGACGAAAATGGTGGCAAGTTCCAAAGGATATGGTACGGGCCTGACCTGTGTCAGTCTCGTACTGATAGTGTCACCAATCGACTGCTTGACCTGGGAGAAGGAAGGCTCAAGGAAATGGATGCTGCGGGTATAGATATGCAGGCGCTTTCTCTATGCTCTCCTGGCTGTGAGATACTTAATATCGCAGAGTCTGCTGTCGTAGCCAGGAAAACCAATGACGCCTTTTACCAGGTAACTAAGAAGTATCCGGACAGGTTCATTGGGCTCGCTACGCTAGCACCTCAAGAACCGAAGCGAGCTGCTGATGAACTGGAACGAGCTGTGAAGGAGCTAGGTTTCAAGGGAGCAAACATCAACTCCAACATCAGGGGAGCATACCTCGATGACCAGAAGTACTGGCCTATATTCGAGAAAGCAGAAAAGCTTGACGTGCCGATATATCTTCACCCGACGATGCTGTCGTCGTCTACATTGAAACCTTACACTAGCTACGGGGCAATTCTAGCCGGGCCGAGTTTGGGATTCGCTGCGGAAACAGCTTTGCATGTTATGCGTCTTATTTGCAGCGGCATCTTTGATAAATATCCTGGGCTTAATATTATCCTGGGCCATCTGGGAGAAGGGTTGCCATTCTGGCTAAACCGTATAGATTTGGGCTGGTTGAAGCCTCCGAGCCCTGGAGAGGCTAAACCGATATGCGTTAGAAAGCCGAGCGACTATATAAAAAGTAATTTCTTCGTAACCACGAGTGGCATGTTTTTCGAACCCGCATTCCTGTGCGCTTACCTGGCTCTAGGAGCGGACAGAATCATGTTTGCTGTGGACTATCCGTTCGAGGACAGTAGACTATCTGGACAACTTATGGATAGAATGCCAATATGCGATAAAGATAAGGAGAAGATTTCGCATTTGAATGCGGATACGCTCTTCAAACTGCCCTTCAGCCGATAGTCCTGTTCGGTCCGGCTGGCGCGTAAAATCACGGTAATAGAGCCTGGACATCGTAGCCATGGTCAAGGATAGAACCTGAACAACAGGCGGCAAAGCATCCAGAGTGAGAACCCTTGAGTTCATCTAAAATAGAGTTCTCCTTTAATAGTCACCTTTGCGCAGCAAGTATCGATGTCCTCTACTCCTAATTGTAGGGGGCTTTTGTCAGGTAACATTTGCTTGTTTCGTGCAACGGCGGAACCATCGCAGAATCGGTTCTGTCAGCTTTGGTAAAACCTAAGTCCGGTAAAAATGCGGTTTCATTGAGCCTGTAAGTAGCAGAAGCATAGTGTCCGGTTTTACTTTAGTATGGTACACAAACATTAAGCTATCCTTGAGACGAACTTGCTTGAGCCCAATCGTAAGTTAGTATATACAGTTTCTGACCACAAAGAAGATGATTCATGCCTGACCGGAAGTTAAAATAGCTAACAAATAGCTAACGTACTGAATAGAACGGGAAGTTACCAATTGGTGTTTTACGCTCAGGATAAGATTTTAGATGTTAACACGAAGGTTCCATTTTAAACGTAAAGTAATGGCATGGGACAACTAGATCTAAATTTCGAGAGCGGCACCATCAACCACTCGGACACCTCTCCCCCGCTTCAGATTTTACCCTAAAGGGCGGCGGTTTGTATAGCGGGGACGATACATGATAGAATGATTATGGGTGGCCGGCTGTCACAACCACCGTGGCAACCCTGACGTAGAGTCCAGGCCATCACAGGCCGCTGTTCGGATAGCCGTGTTGGAAGTATCGCCAAAGGTAAAGTGTCCGCTCGCTCCGGGGAACCATCCTCTTTCCTTCCCGCAATTTTCGGCTTTACTGAGCCCTGTGGCGCGCGCGGTTCAGGCGGTTTTATACTGGATTGGCAGGCTGCCGTTCAGGCAGCCTGCCTGTGGCGACCGGCCGGCACGGTGGCCGGGAAAGGAGTTCGGCGAATATGGCGCCTGAAAGTCAAAAAACGGCAGAAATCAGCCTCACCATCGACGGTTGCGAGATAAAAGCGAAGAGGGGGACAACGGTACTTCAGGCAGCGCAACAGGCGGGAATCTATATCCCCAATCTCTGTGCCCATCCCGACCTGACGCCATACGGCGGCTGCCGACTTTGTGTGGTTGAGGTTGATAGTATACGTAGCTTGCCCACCGCCTGCACCACTCCAGTCGTCCAGGGCATGGTGGTACGCACTGAAAGCGAGCAAATCACCCAGGTCAGGCGAACCGCCCTGGAGCTGATACTATCAGAGCATCCTCATGTTTGTCTCACCTGCAATCGACAGAAGCATTGCGGCCCCTATGATGTTTGCCTGCGCTCCTTTTCCATATCCCAGCACTGCGTCACCTGCCCCAAGAATGAGCGGTGTGAGCTGCAAAACGTGGCCCGGTACATCGGGCTGGATACCGTCCGTTTCGGCTACACCTATCGCGGCTTGCCGGTTAAAACGGACGACCCGCTTTTTACCCGGGATTACAACCTGTGCATTTTGTGTGGCCGGTGCGTCAGGGCGTGCCAGGAGCTGCGCGGCGTCGGCGCCATTGACTTTGCCCACCGGGGCATCCAGACTGTTGTCAGCACTCCCTTTGACAAGCCGCTGGTGGATTCGGCATGCAAATTCTGCCTGGCCTGCGTTGAAGTCTGTCCCACCGCCGCCTTGACGGACAAGGGGGCTGAGAGGTGGGAGACCGAGGCCGAGCGTGAAGCCTTCCTGGTCCCGTGTAAGCATGCCTGTCCTCTCAAGATAGATGCGCCCCGCTACGTTCGCCTTATCTCCGAGCGGA
Source organism: Chloroflexota bacterium (assembly GCA_016202545.1). GTDB lineage: Bacteria > Chloroflexota > Dehalococcoidia > Dehalococcoidales > JACQON01 > JACQON01. The sequence continues at coordinate 94,406 of JACQON010000002.1, read as the reverse complement.
AGTTCGCCGAAGCCCTGGCGGTGGTCGCCGAAAGCACTCCCTTCCCGTTCATCTGCGGCACTGTTTGTCATCACCCCTGCGAAGCCGTGTGCCGCCGGGGTGAGGTCAACGAGCCGATATCCATAATGAACCTCAAGCGCTTTATCGCCGAGCGGCCTCCCGCAGGTGGCGTCAGGCGGATTAAGTTCGTTCCGCCATCAGGTAAGCGGGTGGCCATTGTGGGGTCGGGGCCGGCCGGGTTGACTGCGGCCTATTACCTGGCCAGGCTGCGCGGCCACTCGGTTACGGTCTTTGAATCCCTGCCTGAGCCGGGCGGCATGCTACGCGTCGGCATCCCGGAGTACCGCTTGCCCAAAGCCGTATTGAAGGCCGAGATTGACCTGCTGAGAGACTCAAGAGTGGAGATAAAAACAAACTCCCGCGTGGAGTCGCTGGATGAGCTTTCGGCGCAAGGGTACAATGCCGTCTTTCTGGCCCTGGGTGCTCACCGGGGCAGCAGGCTCGGCATGGATGGGGAGAACAGCCCGGGGGTAATGGATGGCGTCAGCTTTCTCAGGGAGGTTAACCTCGGCGTGAAGGTGAAGGTGGGTGATAGGGTGGCTGTGGTCGGCGGCGGGAATGCGGCTATAGATAGCGCCCGCACCGCCAGCCGGCTTGGCGCCAGGGAAGTGACCATCATCTACCGGCGGACCAGGGACGAGATGCCAGCCCGCCATGAAGAGGTTGACGGGGCACTGGAGGAGGGGATAAAGATAGTTTTCCTGGCCGCTCCGAGCAAAATAGCCCGGCGGGATGAGCGCCTGGAGCTAACCTGTGTCCGTATGCAGCTTGGCGAACCCGATGCCAGCGGCCGGCGGCGGCCGGTAGCGGTCAGGGGCAGCGAGTTCTCCATGGAGTTTGACACCATAATAGCCGCTATCGGGCAGGTCCCGGAGATACCCCGAGGGTTCGATGTGGAATTGGACAAAGGGGGCGTCATCAAGGTTGACCCTGATACACTGGCCACCAGTAAGCCGGGTGTCTTTGCTGGCGGTGATATAGTTACCGGCCCGGCAACGGTTACCGGGGCCATGGCCGCTGGCAAGAAGGCGGCTATCTGCATAGACAGGTATCTTGGCGGCAGCGGTGACATCAGCGAGGCGCTGACCCCTGAGGACGCCGTCGGCCCGTGCCTGGGAAGGGAGGAGGACTTTGCCCGCAAGCCGCGGCAGCAAATGCCCTGTCTTGAGGTCAGCGAGCGGACAGGGAATTTTTCCCAGGTGGAGGTCGGGTTGGATGAGACAGCGGCTGTGGCTGAGGCGGCGCGGTGCCTGAAGTGTGACATCAGGCTCAGGATAGGGAAGGCCAGGCCGGTGCCTCATGAACAGCGACTAGAGGAGATACTGGCGTCCTATGCGAAGTGAGCGTGGCGACCTCATCGCCATTCTGCAGGAAGTGCAGGCCAGGTTCGGCTATTTGCCCGAGGAGGCGATGCGGCAGGTTGCCCGTTTCGTGGCTGTCCCTGAGAGCCAGGTCTACGGCGTGGCCACCTTCTATTCCCAGTTCCGCCTGACGCCCGGCGGGCGAAAGACGGTCAGGGTGTGCCAGGGCACCGCCTGCCATGTACAGGGCGAGGCGCAAATACTGGCGGCAATAAAGAAGGAGATGGGGGTTGTCCCCGGCACCACGGCCCCTGGCGGGGACTTCGGCCTGGAGACGGTAGCGTGCCTGGGTGCCTGCTCTCTGGCGCCGAACATGACCGTTGACGGAGATGTGCATGGCCAGTTGACCCCGGCAAAGGCGGTGGAAATTATATCCAGGCTGGTTGAGAAGAGGTGACATGGGCAAGCTGACAGGCCTGCTGAAGCGCCGCGGCGCTCCGGAGACGCATACTGTCCTTGTCTGCCAGGGCACCGGTTGCCAGTCATCTAAGTCAGACCAAATTCAGGCCGCCTTGCAGCAGGAAATAGTTCAACTGGGGCTATCGGACAGGGTAAAAGTTAAGTCTACCGGATGTCACGGTTTTTGTCAGCGCGGTCCCACCCTAATTATTGAGCCCGATGGCATCTTTTATACTCGTGTCAAGGCGCAGGATGTGCCGGAAATCGCCCGGTGTCACCTGGATGATGGACAGATTATAGACAGGCTGCTCTACCAGCATCCGGGGACTCTGGAGGCAGTGTCACATTACCATGATATTCCTTTCTATAAGAAGCAGCAGCGCCTCATTATGCGTAACTGCGGCCAGATAAATCCCGAGGACATCCAGGACTATCTTGACACCGGAGGCTATCAGGCGCTGAGGAACGTCCTTTCGGGGATGACCCCCGAGCAGGTCATTGCTGAAATCAGGCGCTCCGGCCTGCGCGGTAGAGGCGGCGCCGGTTTCCCCACCGGCCAGAAGTGGCAGTTCTGCCGTGACTCGGCGGCGCCCCAGAAGTTCGTTATCTGCAACGCTGATGAAGGCGACCCGGGCGCGTTTATGGACCGCGGCATCATGGAGGGTGACCCCTATACTATCCTCGAAGGGTTCACCATCGCTGCCTATGCCATCGGCGCCAGCCAGGGCTATATCTACGTGAGGGCAGAGTATCCCCTGGCCATCAAGCGGCTCAGGATTGCCCTGAAACAGGCCAGGGAGCACGGGTTTGTCGGCGACCACATTCTCGACTCTGATTTCAGCTTCGATGTGACCATAAAGGAAGGAGCGGGCGCCTTCGTCTGCGGCGAGGAGACGGCGCTGATGGCGTCAATAGAGGGTAAACGTGGCATGCCCCGGGCCAGGCCTCCCTTCCCGGCGCAGTCGGGACTGTGGGGCCAGCCGACCAACATTAACAATGTGAAGACACTGGCCAGTATACCGGTAATCCTGACCCGCGGGGCAGAGTGGTATTCTTCCATCGGTACCGAGACCAGCAAAGGCACCGCCGTCTTTGCCCTTACCGGGAAAATTGCCAATAGCGGACTGGTCGAAGTCCCCATGGGGACTGCCCTGCGACAAATTATCTACGATATCGGCGGCGGGGTCCCCGGCGGCAAAAGCTTCAAGGCGGCCCAGACCGGCGGACCTTCGGGCGGTTGCCTGCCGGCTGACTTCCTGGATTTGCCCGTTGACTATGAGTCGCTGACCCAGGCTGGCTCAATCATGGGTTCCGGCGGCCTGGTTATCATGGATGAGGCCACCTGCATGGTCGATATCGCCCGCTACTTCCTTAGCTTCACCCAGCACGAGTCCTGCGGCAAGTGCGTGCCCTGTCGCGTGGGGACGAAGCAGATGCTCGAAATCCTGAAAGACATCACCACGGGAAAGGGACGCGCTGGCGATATTGACCTGCTGGTAAGGCTGGGCAACTCCATCAAGGTGGGGTCGCTTTGCGGCCTGGGGCGGACAGCCCCGAATCCGGCTTTGACCAGCATTCGCTATTTCCGCGATGAATACGATGCCCACATTAGGGACCACCGCTGTCCCGCCGGCGTCTGCCAGGAGCTTGCTTGAAGGTAGAAAGGCACAGATAGATGGATGCAATCACGTTGACCATAGATGGAGCGGCGGTCACCGTCAGGAGAGGTGCCACTGTCCTGGAGGCGGCGCAGCAGGCAGGAATCTACATACCTACCCTGTGCTCTGACCATGACCTGGAGCCTTACGGGGGCTGCCGGCTTTGCATAGTGGAGATTGAGAAGATGGCCGGTTTGCCCACCGCCTGCACCACACCGGCCACCAGCGGGATGGTAGTGCGCACGGCTACTCCGGCGGTGAATGAGGCGCGTCGTGACATCGTTGCGCTGCTCCTTGCTGATTACCCTGATGATTGCCCGGCGTGTACCGGAGACGACAGGTGCGATTTTCACCAGGTGGTCGCCTACCTGGGCCTCGATGAGCAGCCTTTCAGGCGTTTGCACCGGTCTATACCCATCGACTCAAGTAACCCGTTCTTTGAGCGGGACCTCGACTATTGCATTGCGTGCGGCAAATGTGTGCGCACCTGTGACGAGGTGGTCAACGTGGATGCCATAGAGATGGCTTCCCGCGGCTACACCATTTTGCCCAGCGCCTTCGGCGGCAAGCCGATAGTACAGTCAAACTGCATATCCTGTGGCGAGTGCGTTGTCAGGTGTCCCACCGCAGCCCTGATGCCCAAAGAGAGACGGTTGCCGGCACAGGAGGTGAAGACCACCTGCCCCTACTGCGGCGTCGGCTGCCAGATTTACCTTGGTGTCAGCGATGGGCAGGTCATCAGCGTCCGCGGCGACCGGGACAATGACGTTAACCGCGGGCTTCTCTGCGTCAAAGGCCGCTTCGGCGTGGCCGGCTATGTCAACCACCCGGAGCGGTTGACCCTGCCTCTGGTGAGGAAGGATGGAGCGCTCAGGGAGACAACCTGGGATGAGGCTCTGGAGATGGTCGCTGGCAGGCTGGCCGGGTTCGGCAAGGGAGAGGTAGCGGTAATCTCCTCGGCCAAGTGCACCAACGAAGACAACTACGTGATTCAGAAGTTCGCCCGCACGGTGCTGGGCACTAACAACATCGACCACTGTGCCCGTCTCTGACATTCCCCTACGGTGGCCGGTCTGGCCACCACGTTCGGCAGCGGGGCGATGACTAACTCCATCAGCGATATCGGCGGCGCCAGGTGCATTCTGGCCATCGGCACCAATACCACCGAGGCCCATCCGGTTATCGGTTTTGGGGTTAAGAGCGCGGTGCGCAAGGGGACGAAGCTCATCGTGGCCAACCCCCGCTATATCGAACTGTGCCAGTTCGCCGATATCTGGCTGAGGCACCGTCCCGGCAGCGATGTCGCCCTGCTCATGGGCATAATGCGGGTCATCGTTGATGAGGGGCTGCTTGACCGTGCCTTTATCGAGGAGCGGTGTGAGAATTTTGATGCCCTTGAGCAATCGCTGACGGGCTTTGACATGGACTTCGTCGAGCGGACCACCGGTGTGCTCGGGGAGCAAATAGCTGAGGCGGCCCGGATGTATGCCACCAACAGCCCGGCGGCTATTCTCTACTCTATGGGCATCACCCAGCACTCCCACGGCACCGATAACGTCATGGCTGTTGCCAATCTGGCCATGCTTACCGGAAATGTGGGTAAACCTTCAGCCGGAGTTAACCCGCTCCGGGGACATAACAATGTTCAGGGCGCCTGCGATATGGGTGCGCTGCCGGATGTCTATCCCGGCTATCAGCGTGTGGCCGACCCGCAGGCCAGGGCGAAGTTCGAGGCCGCCTGGGGGTGTAAGCTGGACCCGTCCCCCGGACTGACGCTGACCGAGCTCTTCGGCGCTGCTCGTCGCGGGGAAGTGAAGGCGGTATATCTCGTCGGCGAGAACCCGGTGCTGACTGACCCGGATGCCAGACACGTGCGCGAGGCACTGGAGAGCCTGGAGTTTCTGGCGGTCCAGGATGTCTTTCTCACCGAGACAGCCCGGCTGGCTGACGTCGTTTTGCCCGGGGTTAGCTTCGCCGAGAAGGACGGCACCTTCACCAATACCGAGCGTAGGGTGCAGCGGGTGAGGAAGGCGATAGAGCCGGTGGGCAGCTCCAGGCCCGATTGGCGGCTCACCTGCGACATTGCCCGGAAGATGGGTGGCCGGGGCTTCGACTTTTCCCATCCCCGGCAGATTATGGACGAGGTCGCCAGTCTCACTCCCAGCTACGGAGGCATTTCCCACGACCGCCTGGAGGCCGGCGGCTTGCAGTGGCCGTGCCCGAACAAAGAGCATCCGGGGACGTCCATCCTGCACACCGAGCGGTTCACCCGTGGCAAGGGGCGGTTTGTGCCGCTGGAGTATAAGCCGCCTGCTGAAACCGCCGACGAGAACTATCCGTTGCTTCTTACCACCGGCCGCAGCCAGTATCACTTCCACGCTACGTTGACCAGGAAGGTAAGCGGCCTCAACGCGCTGAAGCCTGAGGAACTGGTAGAGGTCAACCCCGTGGATGCCTTGATGCTGGGTATCAGCGAAGGTGACCGGGTGCGGGTAACCTCGCGGCGCGGCGAGGTTACCGCCAGGGCCATGGTGACCGACGCTTCACCTGCAGGCGTTGTCTCCATGACTTTTCACTTCAGTGAAAGTCCGGCCAATCTGCTCACCAACCCCAGCCTCGACCCGGTGGCTAAAATCCCGGAGCTCAAGGTCTGTGCGGTGAGGGTGGAGAAGATAGCCTGAAAAGGACAAGGGGCGGCTCAGCAGCCGCCCCTGTCATTTCGTTGTCGCCAGGACATCTTATTTGGGATACAGGTTCATGGCTTCGTACTTGGCTGCCACGTCCTTGGCAATCTTCAGAACATCTGGGCCATAGGGACCGGCAATCTTGAGCCACTCTTGCTCTACCGGTGCCAGAAGCGGTTTAGCTTTCGCTATCTCTTCTGGAGACCACTGCAATATTTCCATGCCAAGGTCTTGTACTTTGTCTACCCAGAAAAATACAGATGCCTGCGCATTGCCGAGGACAAAATACGTTACATCGCGGCTGACATCCTTGATTACCTTTTGCAGGTCGGGCGGCAGAGAGTCGAATTTCTTGGCGTTCATGACCGTGAAGTCAGCCCAGCCTGGACCAAAAGGCATGGGGATAACGTACTTGGCTGTCTTACCGGTGAAGCCGTAATAGACCCAGCCCTCCCAGTTTGATGCCACGGCATCAACGATACCGGTCAGCATGGCTTGCGATACTTCCTCATAGGGCACCTGTACCGGTTTAGCCCCTAAGGCTTGCAGAGACAGGCCTCCTATGTGGCCGGGTGTCCTCACCTTCATATCCTTCAGGCCGGCTACTGTGTTGCCTGGTTTGTTGGCGTATATGACATTGCTCGGGCCGGACAAGGTCTGGAACAAATAGGTGACGCCAAGTTCTCTGAAGGCTTTGTCATATATCGCCACCAGTCTGGGGTCAGTGGCTACCATCCACTCCTGCTTAGTAGCCTCGAACGCGTCTGGAGAGGTAACTCCGGGAAGCTCGGCCCAGTTGAACAGGGGATAAGTACCAGATAGGAAGGCCAGCCAGGCGCTGCCCATGTCTGCCCGTCCCTCCGTCACAGCAGCCAGGAGGTCCATGGTGCCGAACATCTTGTTGACGATGTTAAGCTGTATTCGCCCGTCGCTTCTCCGGTAAAGTTCCCGCTGAAGTACGTTGCCCGGCATATGTATTCGGTCGGAGGTCGGGTATTCATAGTAGGAGAAGGTAAAGGTGTGCTTCTCCGTGGATACCGTGGGCTTCGGAGTAGGTGTGGGTGCCGGTGCTGTCACGGTGACTGTTGGTGCCGGTGATTTGGCGCAGGCCGCTGCTAAAGGCAGCGCCACCAGCGCCAGGATGAGCCCTGTGACTATCAGTTTCCGTTTCATTTGTCCTCCCTCATTTAGTGTCAATTGGAGACCTTTAAGATAAAGAGCTTCACGGCTATCTCATACTTCACCTCCGCGCTCACCATGTCTGAACACAGCACATCAGAATATTGCAATAGCTATAATATTAAACCATCGCTCATTTGTCAACTTTCGAAATCTGTACCGCCCGGTCTTGGCCGGTGAATGTTGCGGTTATGAGAATAGAAGTCCTGTGTGCTTCGGTATTGTATGCCTGGACAAAGCACTGGGGATGTGGTTTAATAAAGCCTTGAGGTCTGTAAAGGGGTAGGTTATGGATAGCGAGCTTGGCCGGAATTTATTGCCTCTAATTATACTTGTCCTTTTCATCGTGGCTAACATCTTTTTAAGGAGGCGGAAAGCCAAGGCGCCGCTGGAGATAGCCGTGGGCCTGCTGTCTGAAGTCAAGTATAATCAGAAGCTGGTGGAGGCCATTGACCACCGCTGGCGGGGCAAGAAGATGAAAACGGGCACCTGGGAAAAGTATAAAGGCGGGCTCGATTTTCTGCCGCAGCCTCTGCGGGATATGCTGGCCGGGGTGTTCTCCGCAGCAGGGGATTTCAATCAGCAGATAGCCTCCGCCAGGAAATATAAATCGTCCAGCTATATAATGGGCATTGACACGGGTAGACTGAAGGAGCCGCTGGCAGAGAGCCGGCGGCAGCTTGAAGAGTGGGTGCGCCAGAACATGGGGCGGCGGGAGCTCTGGCCGAAGCGGCGCGGCCTCTTTGGCTAGCAGACCTGATATCCGAGGGGGGGGCCTTGATGAGCGCCGTCCTGTTTCAGGATGAGGCGGAGGCTTTCCCTCCGGGTGTGGAGTTGTAGTGGGACGGAGCGGCTATGAAAGAAAGCCCAACCCCTATCCGCCAGCAATATCTCAGGATTAAACGCCAGCATCCCCAGGCGATTGTCCTTTTCCGCCTGGGTGATTTCTACGAGACCTTCGATGAAGATGCCAGGGTTGTCTCCCGTGAGCTGGAGATTGTGCTGACTTCCAGGGAGATGGGTAAGGGGCACCGGGTGCCTATGGCTGGCATCCCTTATCATGCTCTGGACAACTATCTGGCCAGGCTCATCAGCCGGGGTTACAAGGTGGCCATCTGCGAGCAACTGACCAGGCCGGGGGAGACCAGGGGTTTGGTTGAGCGGGATGTCGTCCGCCTGGTGACGCCGGGTACGCTGGTTGAGCCCGGTCTGCTTGACAGCAAGGCTAACAACTATCTGGTCAGCCTGGCACTGGGGGAGAGGGAGGCGGGGATAGCTTATGTTGACATAACTACCAGCGAATTCGCCACTACCCGCCTTCCTCTGGAGCGGGTTGCCCCCGAGCTGGAAAGGCTGAGACCCTCCGAAGTCGTTGTCGCCGAAGGTGTGGAACTATCAGGCCTGGGACTGGCGGCGCCGGTGACCCGCGTTGACGGCCGCTGGTTTGAGCTGGAGACAGCCCGCCAGACGCTGCTTGACCATTTCGGCGTAGCTGCCCTGGATGGCTACGGCTGCGCCCATCTGCCCCTGGCGGTAATGGCTGCCGGCGCCATCGTCCGCTATCTTCAGGAGACCCAGAAGGGGATGCTGGGACAGCTGTCGCGGCTGACCACCTATTCTACCGATTCCTTTATGGCGCTGGACATCCAGACCCGGAGAAATCTGGAGCTTTTCCGGGACAGCCGCCAGGGGGCAGTGGATAGCTCGCTGCTGTCAGTCATTGACCTGACTAGGACCGCGGTTGGGGGGAGGTTGCTCAAGAGGTGGGTAGGGCAGCCTTTGCTTGACATAACAGAGCTAACCTGGAGGCAGGACGCCATCGCCTGGTTCCAGGATAATACCCTGGCGCGCCACCAGGTCACAGCACTTCTTGGTGAGGTGTCCGACCTGGAGCGGCTGGTCAACCGGGTGAGCCGGGGCATTGCCACCCCTCGCGAGCTGGTGACGCTGCGGCGCAGCCTGGAAGCGATACCCAGGCTGAGGGATGTCCTTGATGCCGGGCAGGCTGCCACGGAGTGGTTGAGGGATGGCCTCAGGTCGTGCCAGGATGTGGTTGACCTGATTGCCGGGGCTATAGCCGAGGAGCCGCCGGTGGCCCTGGATGAGGGTGGCGTGGTTAGGCAGGGCTTTTCTGAGGAGCTGGACCAGTTGCGCCAGATGTCCAGAAACGCCAGGCAATACCTGGCTGACCTGGAGCGCAAGGAGCAGGAGAAGACGGGGATAAAGTCGTTGAGGGTGGGCTACAACAAGGTCTTCGGCTACTATATTGAGGTATCTAAATCCAGCCTGGCCCAGGTGCCTCAGGATTATATCAGGAAGCAGACGCTGGTTGGCGGTGAGCGGTTCTTCACTCCGGAGCTGAAGGAGTATGAATCGCTGATATTGAATGCTCAGGACAGGCTCGCCGAGCTTGAGGGCGATATTTTCCGCCGTGTGTGCGGCCAGGTTGCCGGCTCAGGTGAGCGCATCCTGGCCGTGGCCAGCATCCTGGCCCACCTCGACGTGTTTTCCAGCCTGGCCGAGGTGGCGGCGCGCTATGGCTACGTACGCCCCGAATTGACCGCCGGCGGCGACATAGTCATAAAGGAGGGGCGTCACCCGGTGGTGGAGAGGAGCCTGCCCGGCGGCAGCTTCGTCCCCAATGACACCCGCCTCAGCAATGATGACGCTCAGGTCATTATCCTCACCGGCCCTAATATGTCGGGGAAGTCGACCTATCTGAAACAGGTGGCCTTGATTGTGCTCCTCGCCCAGATTGGCAGCTTCGTTCCGGCTGCCTCAGCGACTATCGGGCTGGTTGACCGCATCTTCACCCGGATTGGCGCCAGGGAAGACCTGATGGCCGGCCAGTCCACCTTCATGGTGGAGATGGTGGAGACGGCCAATATCCTGAACAACGCCACTCCCCGCTCGCTCATCATCCTTGACGAGATTGGCAGGGGCACCAGTACCTATGACGGGCTATCCATCGCCCGGTCGGTGGCCGAGTATATACACAGCAGCCCCAGGCTGGGCGCCAAGACCCTGTTCGCCACCCACTATCACGAGATGGTGGAGCTTGCCGGCTTTCTGCCGCGGGTGAAGAACTTTAGCGTGGCCGTGGCCGAGGAAGGCGGGCGGGTAACCTTCATGTACAAAATCGTGCCCGGCGGAGTTGATAAAAGCTACGGCATCCACGTGGCCCAACTGGCCGGCCTGCCCAGGTCGGTGGTGCACCGTGCCCATGAGGTGCTAGCCGAGCTTGAGGGCGGCCCTAAGTCCAGGCGGGGTGGGCGCCGGGCCAGGGAAGCCGCCCCCCGGCAGTTGCCACTCCTGGGGCAGAAGCCGGCGGTGCTGGAAGAGCTGGAGAAGCTGGACATTGACTCACTGACTCCTTTGGAAGCCCTCACCAGGCTATACGAGCTACAGAAGAGGGCGAGGCAGGGGTAACGGCGCAGATGATTTTATGTTTGGAAGCACGAGGGAACAAGGATGAGCAAGCCCGATAGGACAAAAAGCATCAGCCTGTCCCGCCGCAGGTTCGAGTGTCTGGTGAGAAAGGCGCTGGCAACGCTACCGGAAGAGTTCCAGAATCGGCTGGAAAACGTAGCCGTGGTGATAGAGGATGAACCCCCGGGGCATATGCCTGACATTATGGGCCTGTATGAGGGAGTGCCGGCAATAGAGCGCACGTCAGGAGGCGCGGACCTGCCCGACCTTATCACGCTGTATCAAGTGCCCATTGAGTGTGTCTGCCGCACCGAGGAGGATATTGAAGCTGAGGTGCGCCTGACCGTACTGCACGAGGTGGGGCACTACTTTGGCCTAGATGAGGCGCAACTGGAATAGGCAGGCCTGCCCTGTGTGCTTCGCGGTCCCTCCGCACAGGCAAATGTGGAGGTTGGGCAGGTTGGCTTTCTATTGGGTGAGCATTTAGATTGAGTAGTTTAAGTCTAGTATGGCGGTCTTTGAGGGCCGGCGTGGAAACTACCGCTGGCCCATAACGACGCAGAAGTGACGCCATGTTTATGGTATGATGCCGTGCCTTGACCGGTGCGGTACCATCTTCCCCATAACACTGAGAAAGCAGCCTCATGTTGATGGTGTGGTGCACCACTTCCTTTCCTGTGCCAGAGGTGTAAGCCGGGTTGGAATCAACGCCAAAGCCATGCTCGCCTTTATAACTCCGGGAAAGCCGCCTAATATCTACGGTATGGTGTACTATATTATCCCGTGTATCATAGCAACTCTGCGAGGATAAGGGAGCATGGTTGACCTCGAAGATACGGCTATCTTTATTTTGCGCGGGAGCCAGGTATTTCTGGCTCGGGCGCCTTGCTATACCTGGGGAATTGGATTCACCGTCATCACTATTGCCAAAACGCTTAAAATGAGCTAGATGATGCTTGAGCATTTCCCGGAGGCGCTCATTCTGACCAGCATCAAGTCTTCGCGATAAATAGCGTGAGGCAAGAACGAGCGCCACACCGAATGATGTGGTAATGGGGTCTGGCAAGGCTATTAAAACAATGCCTAAATGTCTCAGGAGCTTGATGCCAGTTCTAGGCTTAATCATGTCAGCCAATAAAAGCACAATCCAGCCAGTCTACATCCAATGCCAGCAATTCCCAATCCGTCTTTTGTGGTTATTGGTGACTAGCGGGATAAGCAATCCACCAAATTATTCTGCAAATGTACCTCTTAAAAATATAGCTTTTCCCGGGCGTTGTCAAGAGGTTGTAGGCTCCCGCAATCCGTGGATTTTCTGAGGGGAGACGCCACATCTGTCATTTCGAGACCATCCGCTGGGGTGGCACGCCGCCGACCTAAACAAGGAGCATCTTGGCAGATATCGTTCCCGGGGCAGAAGCCGCCGGTGCTGGAGAAGATGGTCATTGACTCACTGCCTTCTGGAAGCCCTCACTAGGCTGTGTGAACTACAAAAAGGTGGGGGAGGGGCAGGGAACTAAAGACCACCATGACTTAAAAGACACAGGCGTAGTTGTTCCATCTAGTGAAAACAAGTAACTCTGCGTCACATTTCATTTCGCCATTAGTGCAGGCAACATGCCATGCGCTGACTCAGCAAAGTCAGTTACTAGTTTCAGTTGCTCCTCTTTGCTCAGAGAGAAGAAGTGGTAGCGCTCCAGGTCTAAGATTATGTCGAGGGTGTCCTTCTTGTAGCGAACAGGATATTCGGGTTTCTTTATCCTCTCTCTGTCGAAACCATCTTTGTTGAATGCCCAAAATATTATTTCCATAGGGTTGTCGTAGCGAATCCCACACCAAGTATTCGTGTTCTGAATATAAAAGCCACGTTCGTTCAAAGCAGCGGACCTGGGGTAATGCTTGTAGAGAGTGAGCCCAGCGTCAACTATGGCTTTTTCCATCATGTTAATGAGATTAAGCATGGCTGGCACTCCGTTGATGTATTCCCAACTGACCCTTTGAATGCTCATTTTTTTAACCTCCATGTAGTGAATAAATGCCTCCATAAAATACTTAGCCACGTCATCGGAAACCTCATTTCTCATTCTTGATAACCAGTCGTGAATCTCAATCCACCGTATTTGCTTATCCGGCTTCTCCGTTTCGTCTGTTATGTTTATGACAGAGTGTGTTAGTAATACCAGCCTTTTCGTGTGTTCAGGTTGAGATGCTAGAGCTTCCCGATAGCGCGAAATTTGAGTGGGAGATAGGGGTGAATCCAGTTTTACCTCAACGTACATAACTTTAGCATGTGATGAAATTTTTATATCAGGTGTGCCATAATCCGTCGATTCCTGCGTGCAGACTACGACTTTATCGCGGGGATCGAACAGCGGCTTTAGGTCGGGATTCATTTTGTTGAGTAGCTGGCAACCGGCTTCGCAATCTTTTTCCAGCAGAATGCGAAGCAAAAAGCAGAAAGCTTCCGTAAGGTAGTTTTCGCTGTTGGGTTGGCTATACCTTTCGAGTGTCAGGAAAATGTTGCGTTCAAAAAAACTCGAGTCGACCATTCCCTGTCACCTTGCTTGGTCATATTCTGTCCCTGCAAGACAACCGCTTTAGGTAGGATTGTAGTGACTCTGCCAGCAGATGTCAATCAAACTGAGAGAACTTTAATGTCCGGACTTTTGCTGGTTAGGAGGCATTTGTCTTGCAGTTGGAGCAGCAATGTCCCGCCGCAGATTGAACTTTTGACGGAATATTTAATTCAGGCAGTCATTTCAGGGGGCGTGTTGCGAGTGAGCTAAAGCTCACCTACACGTTATTCTTGACCGGGGTCAAAGGGGCGCCAGCCCCTTCAAAAAACAATTTTCCCCCCCTCCTTGTTTAAGGAGAGGGGGACTATAGGGGTGAGGTCACCTTAAATCAAAAGCGGGGTTTGCACAGGATTTCCTTGACCTTGAGGTCGAAGAAGCGGTGGCTGTTTACCGGCGTCAGCACCACGGCGGTATCAGCGCCGCTAGAGGTGCCGGCGATGCAGATAACGTCCTCATCGGCGCGGACCAGGCCGCCGTCGGCCGCCATCATGGCTATCTCGCAGACCACTTTCATGCCCTCGCCGAAGATACGCAGGGTATCGGCGATGATGTCTCCCAGCAAGTACGTCTTATGTTTCAGGCGCATTGCCCGGCTGACTCCGGCAAAGGTGTGGGTGGTGGTGAGCACTAGGCCTCCTTTGCTCTCGACCGCCTTTCTATTATCGTCGCTGAATTTCAGCTCATCGGGCTCGTAGAAGCCAAAGCTGTGGCTGACGGCAATCACCCTGAACCCCTGGAAGACTTCCACGGCTTTGACGGCGGTGCCGCCCCTGGTGGAGGCCACCAGTATGTTCTTTATGCCCAGCTCCTCCGCTCGCCGCCTGACAATGCGGAGCGTCTCATCGGTGTTGTCCCGGCCGGTGTTTTCAAAGTAGACTATCTTCGACTCCATCGCTTATCTGGTACTCCTTTCTCGATACTTGGCTGACATGCTGTGAGACATTTTACCATTGTCTTCAGGCTGTTTGCCACAACCTCAGACGCTCACGTTGCCTGGCTGCGGCGAGTATGATATTATTTTAACTACAAGTGAACGCCAAGATTGAGTTTATTCCCGATGGCGGCGTAACCTCGCCCCACGGGTTTTATGCCGGGGCAACTTATGCTGGCATAAAAAAGAAAGCCGGGGACGTTCTTGACCTCGGCATGCTCTTTTCCGATGCTCCGTGCGTGGCTGCAGCCTTATTCACTGCCAACCGTATCAAGGCGGCGCCGGTAGTCCTCTGCCAGCAGAAGCTGCGCCGCAGCCGGGCGGCGGCGGTGATAGTGAATAGCGGCTGCGCCAATGCCTGCACCGGTGAGCAGGGACTTGAGGATGCCGCCGCTATGGCGGCGCTGGCGGCTAAAGCCATCGGCGTATCAGCCGATGACGTCCTGGTGGCCAGCACCGGTGTGATTGGCCAGAGGCTGCCCATGAAATCAATTCAGGCCGGGATAGGCCGAATCGCCCTTTCCCGTGACGGAGGTCATGAGCTGGCCAGGGCGATGATGACCACCGATACTGTGGCCAAGGAAGCGGCGGTCAGAGCTGGCGGGGGCCAGTTCGTTATCGGCGGCGCCGCCAAAGGCTCAGGGATGATTCATCCCGACCTGGCCACCATGCTCTGCTTCCTGACCACCGATGCCGCCGTGGACGCAGATTTTCTCAAACTGGCCCTGAAACGGGCGGTGGACATCTCCTTCAACATGGTCTCAGTTGATGGCGATACCAGCCCCAATGATACGGTGCTGCTCATGGCCAACAGCCTGGCTTCAAACGAGTCTATCTCACCGGGCAGCGGCCTGGCTGATGTTTTTCAGCAGGCCATTGAGCGGCTCTGCGTTCACCTGGCCAAGTGCATCGCCCGTGATGGCGAGGGGGCCAGCAAGCTTATCGAGGTTACCGTGGCTGGGGCATCCAGCCTGGATGAAGCAAGGCGGGCGGCGAGGACGGTAGCCAGCTCATCTCTGGTCAAGACGGCCATACACGGTTGCGACCCCAACTGGGGCCGCATCGTGGCGGCGGCGGGGCGGAGCCGGATAGAGGTGGTGGAGTCGAAGATTGACCTTCACATAGGCGATGTTTGCCTGGTCAGGGCTGGCTCTGCTCTCCCCTTCGACAGAGAAAAGGCGGTGAGGATATTGAGCGGCAGTGAGGTGACTATCACCTTGAACCTTAACCTGGGCACAGCCACCGCTACCGCCTGGGGCTGCGACCTCTCTGAGGAATACGTGGCTATCAACAGCCAGTACACGACTTGAGGTGGGGCAATTGGGCAGCAAACTGACCGGGGTGATGGTGGTCAAGATAGGCGGCGCTACTCTGGGCAGCCATGACACCACCATTGAGGACATAGCTGAGCTTCAGCGCCGGGGCAGGCCGCTGGTAGTGGTGCATGGCGGTGGCAAGGTGATAACCGATTGGCTTTCCCGGCAGGGGATTTCCACCAGGTTCGTCGATGGCGAGCGGGTGACCGACAGGGCGGTGCTGGATGTGGTGGCCGCTGTCCTGGGCGGCCTGGTCAATAAGGATATTGTGGCCACCATCAATAACCTGGGGGGAAGGGCGGTAGGCATCACCGGCGTTGATGGCGGGCTGATTCAGGGCAGGGTCAAAAAAGGAGATATGGGCTACATGGGCGCGATAGTGAAGGTGGATGCCTCCTTGCTGGAGGTATTGCTGCGGGCGGGCTACGTGCCGGTGGTAGCCCCGCTAAGCCTGTATGCCCTTGACCGGCCGGACGATGCCCCGCCTATGCTCAACATCAATGGTGACCCGGTGGCCGGCGAAATCGCCGCTGCCATCGGCGCTGAGCGGCTTATCTTCCTGACCGATGTCCCCGGCATCGGCGATGGCTCAGGCAAAGTGCTGCCCCGGCTAACCCCTGATGAGGCTGAAGCCCTGGTCGCCTCCGGCGTGGCTTCCGGGGGGATGATACCCAAAATCAGGGCTTGCATAAGGGCGCTGTCCGCCGCTTCCATCGCCCGCATAGTTGATGGCAGAAAGCCGCACGCCCTGCTTGAGGAGATAGAGGGAGGTGGTAGTGAAGGGACTACCATCGAGAAAGAGCGATGATGAGCGACTGGCAGGAGCTTGAGCGCAAGTATTTCATGCGCACCTTTGACCGCACACCGCTGACCCTGGTCAGGGGACAGGGGGCGCGGGTCCGGGATGACAAAGGGCGGGAGTACCTGGACTTTGTCGGGGGGTGGGCGGTCAACAGCCTGGGGCACTGCCATCCGGCAGTCGCCGCGGCAGTGACCGAGCAGGTGCATACCCTGATTCAGACCTCAAATCAGTTCTACACCATTCCTCAGGTTCGCCTGGCTGAGCTTCTGGTCCGGAATAGCTGCCTGGACAGGGTCTTTTTCTGCAATAGCGGCGCCGAGGCTAATGAGGGGGCGGTGAAGCTAGCGCGGCGCTACGGGAAGCGTTATCTCAACGGGGCCTATGAGGTCATCACCGCCATCGGCTCATTTCATGGCCGGACGCTGGCCATGGTGGCCGCCAGCGGCCAGGCCAAGCACCAGCAGCCGTATCTCCCCTTGCCTGCTGGCTTCATCAATGTGGAGTATGATAATGTAGAAGCGATAAAGGCGGCCACCACCGACCGGGTTTGTGCTGTGATGCTGGAGCCGGTGCAGGGAGAAGGCGGGGTCAATATCCCTCATGATGGTTACCTGGCCGGAGTCAGGGCCTGGTGTGACCAGCGGGGGATACTGTTCATCCTGGATGAGATTCAGACTGGCATGGGCCGGACGGGGACGCTTTTCGCCTACCAGCAATATGGCGTTGAACCTGATATAATGACGCTGGCTAAAGGCCTCGGCGGGGGCGTGCCTATCGGGGCGGTCCTGGCCAAGGAGAGGGCTTCGGTTTTCAGCCCGGGGGAACACGGCTCCACTTTTGGCGGCAACCCGCTGGCCTGCGCCGCCGGTTACGCCACGCTGAAATTTATGCTTGACAACAATACGCCTGAAAACGCCGGAAGAGTCGGACGGTATTTTATCTCCAGGCTGGACGATATGAAGCAGAGATTTCCATTCATCGTCCAGGTGCGGGGTCGCGGGCTGCTGGTGGCCATGGAGTTTGGCGGTGATATAGCCCAGTCGGTGACCGCGGCCTGTCTGGAGAGAGGCTTGCTGGTCAACCGGGTCAAGCCCAATGCCCTGCGCTTTATGCCTCCTCTCATTATCGGCGAAGACGAGGTAGACGAGGCGGTGGGCATTCTGGAGCAGGCGCTGTCCGGAACGGCTGTCCAGGAGGATTGAAATGAGGAGCAAGAACGGTAGACTGGGGATACTGGTAGCCCTGGGCGTAGTCGTCTTGCTCAGCATCGCGGCGGTGGCCGCTTCATATTCTGAGCTTGGGGTAGTCTCCGAGGCTGGAAGCGGAGGGCTTCCCCTGTCTGCCCGTGACCTCTCAGGTATACCTCAGGCTGTAGTCGAGGACGCTACAATGCTGGCTAAAGAATTATTTGGAAGCTATGGGGAGAAATACGAGGATTTTGCGAGCCAGCTACTGGCCATATACCTGGAGGCCCGGGACAAGGATTTCGTCGTGGTGTTTAACCCCGGCGGTTGGGGTTGGAACTTATCGGAGGCTTCGCAGGGCTGGCAGAGTATTCTTGATGGTATTCAGTCTGAGTTAAACGGACTGGGCTATGAAGCGCTGGTGCTGGACTACAGGCGGACGGTTAACACCTGGCAAGGTCGCCTCACTGAGGCGAAGGAAATGCTGAACGGTTACTCGTCGAAGTCTAAGGACTTAGCCTCTACAGTGGAGTTTCTCACCGCTCACGTGCCTGACCTGAAGGTTATCGTAGCCGGAGAAAGCACCGGCACCGTTATTTCCGACAGGGTCATCAATATCCTGGCGGGTAATCCGCAGGTTTACAGCATCCAGACCGGTCCTCCTTTCTGGCATAGAAGCGTGGCGCTGGCTAGGGAATTAGTTATCACCAATAATGGGGTAGTCCCTGATTCCTTTAGCTACGGGGAGTTCCTCACCCTTGTCCGGGCCAATTTAGGAGATTTGTTTGGTCTACCGCAGTCACAGGGTGATTCTGGCGCCGTAGCCTTCTCTATAAGAGCGCCGGGACATGACTACCGGTGGCAATATCCTGAAGTTTATTCCCAGATTGCGGGCTTTTTCAGGCAAAATTTTGGAATAGAATGGTGATAAGTCCCTCGTAAGGGGAGGTCTACAATGGCAGACAAGGTGGTGTTAGCTTATAGTGGCGGGCTGGACACATCGGCGGCCATCAGGTGGCTGAAGGAAAGGTATGGCTTTGATGTCATCACCGTTACCGTAGACGTGGGCGGCGTGCGCGACCTTCCCGCCATTCGCGATAAGGCATTAAAGGTCGGTGCCACAAAGGCCCTGGTCAAGGATGCCAGGAAGGAGTTTGTAGAGCATTTCGTCTTTCCGGCGCTGCAGGCGGATGCTATCTATGAAGGGCAGTATCCCCTGGCTACCGCCCTGGCCCGACCCCTGATGGCCCGGCTGCTGGTGGAGGTTGCCCAGGAGGAGGAGGCTTCAGCCGTGGCCCACGGCTGTACCGGCAAGGGGAACGACCAGGTGAGGTTTGAAGTGAGCATCCATTCCCTTGCCCCTGACCTCAAGGTGGTGGCCCCGGCCAGGGAGTGGGGGATGACCCGTGAGCAGACCATCGGGTACGCCCAGCGCCACGGCATTCCGGTGCCGGTCACCGTTGCCAGTCCGTATTCGGTTGATGAGAACCTGTGGGGAAGGAGTATAGAGTGCGGCGTCCTGGAAGACCCCTGGGCTGAGCCGCCGGAGGACGCCTTTGCCTGGACGAAGTCGCCCTCTGAGGCGCCGGATAAGCCGGAGTACGTGGAGATTGACTTCGATAGAGGCATTCCGGTGGCCCTTGATGGCCGGGAGATGGACGGCGTCAGCCTGCTCCAGCGGCTGAATGAGATGGCTGGCGGGCACGGGGTGGGCAGGATTGACCACGTGGAAAACAGGCTGGTGGGTATAAAATCGAGGGAAATCTATGAGGCGCCGGCGGCCACGGTGCTGCTCCGGGCGCACCAGGCCATGGAGGCGATGACCTTGTCCAGAGACCAACTTCGTTTCAAGCAGAAGGTGGCCATGGAATACGCCGACCTCATCTACAACGGCCTGTGGTTCACCCCCCTGCGCCGGGACATGGCTGCCTACGTGCAGAGCTCGCAGCGCTTTGTCACCGGGACGGTGCGGGTGAAGCTGCTCAAGGGGAATTGCGTCGTGGCGGGGCGGAAATCGCCGTTTTCATTGTATAGCCACGGCCTGGCTACCTATGCTCAGGGCGACCAGTTTGACCAGAGCGCCTCTCCCGGCTTCATCCACATCTGGGGTCTGCCGGTCAGAACGCAGGCGCAAATACAGCCGGGCGAAGCTGAGGGTGGGTCAAAGAGCAAATGAGCCATATACGAGGTCGCTTCAAGAAGGCCGCCGGTAAGTTGGTGGCCGAATATACCGCTTCCAGCCTCTTTGACTGGCGCCTATATCGCCATGACATCACTGGCAGCATCGCCCACGCCAGGATGCTGGCCAGGCAGGGCATAATCTCACCGCAGGAAGCCAAAATCATCGCTGAGGGCCTGAAATCCATCAGGGAAGAAATTGAGCAGGGCAAGTTCCAGTTTAATCCTGAGATGGAAGACATCCACATGAGCATTGAAGCCCGGCTGATGGAAAAGGTGGGTGAGGTGGGGGGTAAGCTGCATACGGCGCGCTCCCGGAATGACCAGGTGGCGCTGGACCTGCGCTTGTTTGCCAGGGAGGCGGCCTCAAAGGCCATGGCCGGGATAAGGGAGCTTCAGCATTCCCTGCTCAGCCTGGCTGAGGCTAACAGGGCGGTGGTCATGCCGGGGTATACCCATTTGCAGCCGGCGCAGCCGGTGCTGCTGGCCCATCACCTGCTGGCCTATTTTGAGATGCTCCAGCGCGACGTTTACCGCTTCAGCGACTGTCTCAAGCGCACCGATGTCATGCCTCTGGGCAGCGGGGCTTTAGCTGGCGTGGCCTACGATGTCGACCGGGAGTTCCTGGCTAAAGAGCTGAGCTTCAGCCAGGTAAGCCAGAACAGCATTGACGCCGTTTCCGACCGGGACTTCGTCCTGGAGTATGAAAGCGCTGCCAGCATCTGTATGATGCACCTGTCCCGCCTGGCCGAGGAAATAGTCCTGTGGTCTTCAGCCGAATTTGGCTTCGTTGAGATTGATGAGGCCTATGCCACCGGCTCAAGCATCATGCCTCAGAAGAAGAACTCTGATGTCGCTGAGCTGGCCCGGGGCAAGACGGGGCGGGTCTACGGCGCTCTTATGGCGCTGCTCACCGCCATGAAGGGCCTGCCTCTGGCCTATAACCGGGACTTACAGGAGGACAAAGAGGGCTTTTTCGATACCGTGGATACGCTGTTTTCCACCCTGGAAGTGTTCGCCGGTATGGTCAAAACGCTCAAGGTGAAGGAGGAGAGCATGGCGCAGGCGGTGAAGCAGGGCTATATCCTGGCCACCGACCTGGCTGACTATCTGGTCAAGAAGGGCGAGCCTTTTCGCTCCGCCCACGGCATAGTGGCCAACCTGGTAAAATATGCCGTGGAGCGGGGCAAGTCCTTCAGCGAGCTCAGCCTGGCCGAATATAAAAAGTTCTCCCCCTTGTTCAAAAAGGATGTATTTTCGATAACGGTGGAATCGTCACTTGCGGCCAGGGACAACGTGGGCGGGACTTCGCCAAAGCAGGTGGAGCGGGCGCTGGCCAGGGCCAGAAAAATAGTGGAGGCCCTTGAGGATGGAAGGTAAAACCGGGATAAAGCTGGCCCCGTCTATCCTCTCTGCCGATTTCGCTCGTCTCGGCGAGCAAGTGGCCGAGGCCACCAGGGCGGGCGCCGACTATATCCACGTAGATGTCATGGACGGGCACTTTGTGCCTCCGATAACCATCGGCGCTCCGGTGGTGGCTGCCCTGCGGCGCTGCACCGATGTCCCTCTCGACGTGCATCTCATGGTCGAGGCGCCGGAACATCAGATTGGACAGTTTGCTGACGCCGGGGCGAACATCATCACCGTTCATGTGGAGGTCTGCCGGCACATCCACCGCACGGTGCGGGCAATAAAGGAGCTTGGGGCCAGGGTGGGGGTCGCCCTTAACCCGGGCACACCGGTGGAGGCCCTCGGGGAGATACTGTCCTCAGTTGACCTGGTCCTGGTGATGACGGTGAATCCTGGCTTCGGCGGGCAGGCTTTTATTGACAGCACGCTGGATAAGATAGCCCGCCTGCGGGCAGAGCTGGATGCCAGAGGGCTGACCGCCGAGCTGTCGGTAGATGGCGGAATCAATAGCGACGTGGCTCCCAGGGTAGTGAAGGCAGGTGCCAGGGTGCTGGTAGCCGGGGCAGCCATATTCAACTCGGGAGAGACGGTAGAGGCGGCTCTGGGGAGGATACGGTCTAGCCTGCGCCAGGCACACGCTTTGTGATGGCTTTGTGCTGGGTGCGCAGGCACCTGGTGCACAGGTTGATTCGTTTTGGTCGGCCGTCTATGATAATAGTGGTGGGTTGAACATTGGGCAGCCAGCGTCGATTTGTGCGGCGCTTGGAATGGCTTACGTTATGGCCGAACTGGGGTGATTTGTTACATAGGGCGCACTTCAATGTCTTGTCTCCTTTGACCGGGGGCTGGGCTTATTATAAAATACCGTTCATAATATACCATAGCCAAGCAAGATTGGCAAGGATGGGATACCATGGAGCGAGCTGATACCATCAACGGGCAAGCCTTACGGGAGATGTTTTCCGCCGCTACCGTCTGGCTGGAGAAGAGCGCTTCGGATATTGACGCTTTGAATGTCTTTCCGGTGCCTGATGGCGATACCGGGACCAATATGCTGCTCACCATGCGCTCCGGCATTGAGGAGGCCTACCGCGCTCCCGACCAGAGCATGTCAGCCGTAGCCCAGGCTATGGCCAAAGGAACGCTGATAGGCGCCAGGGGCAATAGCGGGGTAATCCTGTCGCAGATTTGGCGCGGCATAGCCCAGGCGGTGGTGGGGAAGGATTCGATTACTGCCATTGAGCTGGCTGATGCGCTAATACAGGCATCAAAGATGGCCTATAGAGGATTGAGCAGCCCTGTGGAGGGGACCATGCTCACCGTGATTAAGGACGTGGCATCGGCTGCCCATGTGCAAGCGACTGCCGAGGATAGCGACCCGGTCTCAGTTATTGAGGCCGCTGTCAATGCCGCCGCCGAGTCGGTAGCCAATACCCCCAATCTTCTTAAGGTGTTGAAAGAGGCCGGAGTGGTGGACGCTGGTGGGCAAGGCCTATACACTATCCTTGAGGGTGCCCTCCAGTATCTCAGAGGCGAAGCCGAGCAGATGCAGTACCGCCGGCCGCACATCATCGCCAGCAGTAGCCCGGCAGCGGCCAAGCTGCCTCAAGCGATGATTGCCGATGAAGTCCCCTTCGGCTATTGCACCGAGTTTATGCTTGAAGGGAAGGTGCTTGACCCGGAGCGGCTCCGGCAGAGGCTGGCGAAAAAGGGCGAGTCTCTGATTGTGGTTGGCGATGGCGGCATGGCCAGGATTCACATTCACACTACCGACCCCGGCACCGTGCTTCACTATGCCACTTCGCTGGGCACTTTGCACCAGGTGTCCGTCAGGAATATGGACGAGCAGCACCATGACTTCCTGGAGATGCAGAAGGAGAGGATGCCATCGGTGGACACCGCTATCGTTGCCGTGGTATCCGGCGATGGCCTGTCTGAGGTCTTCAGGAGCCTGGGAGTGGCAGTCGTTGTTCCCGGCGGGCAGACCATGAATCCCAGCACCAAGGACTTGCTCCGGGCGATAGAATCGGTGGCTTCAGATAAGGTTGTCCTCCTGACCAACAACGGCAACGTAGTGCTTGCCGCTGAGCAGACCTGCTCTTTAACATCGAAAAGGGTTGAGGTTATACCCACCAAGACGATTCCACAGGGAGTGGCTGCCATCCTGGCCTTCGACTATGAGGCGGACTTTGATACCAACGTCCAGCTTATGAACAAGGCGAAATCAACGGTAAAGTCCATCGAGATTACCCGCGCCGTCCGCTCTACTCAACTGGGTGGCTTGAAAATCAGGAGGAAGCAGGCCATCGCTTTTCTCGATGGGGACCTGGTGGCGGTAGCTGACGACCATATCGAAGTCCTCCATAGCGTGCTGGCCAGGCTGGACATGAAGCATGCCGAGGTGGTCACCGTATACTACGGAGCTGACACTGAGCAGGCGGAGGCGGAGCAGGTGGGCGACAGCATCCGCGAGCGCTATCCTCAGCTTCAAATTGAGGTCGTTCGCGGCGGCCATCCTCACTACAACTACATAGTTTCCGTTGAGTAGCGGAGTTCCCCGTGGCGGCCAAGAGGTTGCCTCGGCGAGGACGTGCCTGCACGCCGAAGTGCGTTACGGCACGCAGGCGTGTCCTGGCAACTGGTGGCGGACTTTCCCCACTTTTGCGGGTGAGGCAGAAGCGTGGCGATAAATGTTGAGTCTCTGCGCAAAATCCTTGAGCTTGAGCAAAAAAAGGGTTACCAGGACTCGGCGGTCATGGGTGGTCTGGACAGGCTTGTCCGTAACTGGGCGGCGCAAACAGCGAAAGCAATAGCCAGCCCTGCCTGCGGGCCGAACCGCCCTCTGGCGGGCAGGCCTGAGCTACTCAGGCGCTTTCGGCGGCTTCGCATGGATGCCCCCGACTATGCTTCTTTGACCCGCGAGCAGCGCAAGGAATGGGTAAGCGGCCTGGTCGACTGGCTGGACAGGGCCGAAGCCATCCCAGCGGGAAAAGCGGAGGCCCGACTGTCTGCGGTGGCCAAGCGGCAGCCTCCAAGGGCGAGGGCCAAAACTCCGGTCAATCAGTCCATCGATTCCCCCATCACCGTGGTCAGGGGCATAAGCTCAAGCCTGGCGGCCAGGTTCAACAAGCTGGGCGTGAGCACGGTTCGCGACCTGCTCTACTTTTTCCCGAACCGCCACCTGGACTACAGCCAGAAGAAATATATTTCCCAGCTCCGTGAGGGCGAAGAGCAGACTATCACCGCCAATGTGTGGCAGGCCAAGGAGGTGATGCTGGGTGGCCGGCGCAGCACCGAGGCCATCGTTGGCGATGAGACGGGTAATGTCAGGGTGGTGTGGTTCAACAACCCCTACCTGGCACGGCAGATTCAGACCAATACCCGGATAGTTATCAGCGGCAGGGTCAGCCTGTTCAACGGGCGGCCCGTGTTTGAATCCCCGGAATGGGAGCTACTGGAAGACAAAGAGCTGGTTCACACCGGGCGTCTGGTGCCGCTTTACCCGCTCACCCAGGGGCTGCGTCATCGCCAGGTGCGCAAGCTGATGAGGGAGTTTGTGGAGCAGTGGTCATGGCAGGTAGAGGACTTTCTGCCTGCCGAGGTCAGAAGCCACTGCCAGCTTATGGAGCTATCCCAAGCCATAAGCCAGTCCCACTATCCGGAGGACGAGGCCGCCAAGGATAGGGCCAGGGTCCGCCTGGCCTTTGATGAGCTTTTCCTGCTCCAGCTCGGTGTGCTGGGCCGAAAGCGCAACTGGCAGGAGAGCCAGCCGGGCACACCGTTCGACGTCGACGCGCCGCTGCTGGAGTCCTTCATCAGCTCGTTGCCCTTTGAGCTGACCGCGGCCCAGCGGAAGGTAATAGGCGAGGTGCTGGCTGATTTGCAAAAGTCGCGACCGATGTCTAGGCTGTTGCAGGGGGAGGTGGGCAGCGGCAAGACGGTGGTGGCAACGGTGGCCTTGCTCATGGCGGCGGCCAGCGGCTACCAGGGGGCGCTGATGGCACCCACCGAGATTCTGGCCGAGCAGCATTTCGCTACTATCTCCCAGCTTCTATCGCGGATGTGCCATCAGGAAGTGGCGGATAGCCATCTGCGCAGCTACTCCGGGCTGCTGGCACGCCCGGTCAGCGTGGCGCTGCTCATCGGTGATGTCCCCCAGGCGACAAAGCAGGAGCTCTGCCAGCGCATATCGAGAGGAGACGTAGATATAGTCATCGGCACCCATGCCGTTATCCAGGAGGGGGTGCAGTTCAACTGCCTGGGATTAGCTGTGGTGGACGAGCAGCACCGCTTCGGGGTCGCCCAGCGCCTGGCGCTGCGGCAGAAGGGCTTCAACCCCCACGTGCTGGTGATGACGGCCACACCCATACCTCGCACTCTGGCCCTGACGCTGTATGGCGACCTCGATTTGTCGGTCATTGACGAGCTTCCTCCGGGAAGGCAAGCGGTGAAGACGAGGTGGCTGGGGCCGGAGCAGCGGGCCAGCGCCTATAACTTCGTGCGCCGCCAGGCGGCCGGTGGCCATCAGGCCTTCATTATCTGTCCCCTGGTTGAGGAGTCGGAGGCCATCGAGGCGAAGGCGGCTACCGCAGAGTACCGGCGTCTGTCGGAGGAGGTCTTTCCCGACCTGAGGTTGGGGTTGCTCCACGGGCGTATGCCGGGGGTGGAAAAGGACGGCGTAATGCGCCGCTTCCACGCCGGCGAGCTGGACATCCTGGTGTCAACGCCGGTGGTGGAGGTGGGCATTGATGTGCCCAATGCCACGGTCATGCTGGTGGAAAGCGCCGACCGCTTCGGCCTGTCGCAACTGCACCAGTTCCGCGGCCGGGTGGGGCGCGGTCAGGCGCAGTCCTACTGCATACTGCTGGCGCAGAACCCGTCTGATGTAGGCAGGGAACGGTTGAGCTTGATAGAGAAGCTACAGGACGGCTTTGCCCTGGCCGAGGAAGATTTGAGGCTGCGGGGTCCGGGCGAGTTCTTCGGCACCAGGCAGAGCGGGCTGCCGGACCTGCGCATGGCTAGGCTTTCTGATGTGGCACTGCTGGAGATGGCGCGGGGAGAGGCGGAAAGGCTGTTTCAGGCCGACCCGTCCCTGGGAAAGCCCGAGCACCGGGGCTTAGCCAGGGAGCTGGCCAGGGTGTGGCCGAACAGCGGCGGTGAGTGGAGCTAGGCCGACTTGACAAATACCCGCAGAAAAAGTATCTTCAATGTAGATACGACAAGTGGAGGTTCGGCATGAAAACCCGCGTCCAGAAGTGGGGCAACAGTCTCGCTTTGCGCATCCCCAAATCTTTCGCAGACGAGGTGGGACTCCAGAAAGAAACGGCTATCGAAATATCACTGGCAGATGGAAAGCTCATTGTCGCCCCCGTAGCTAAACCGAAGCTTACCCTTAAGCAACTTTTGGCGAAGGTCACCAAGGCGAATTTGCATCACGAGATTGATACCGGCCCCGCCGTAGGGAATGAAACGTGGTAAATCCCCGGACTTATATACCTCGATGCGGGGATGTGGTGTGGGTTACCCTGAATCCGCAAGCGGGTCACGAACAAGCAGGACGTCGCCCGGCCGTGGTGCTATCACCTCAAAGCTATAACAGCAAGGTAGGCCTGGCTATCCTTTGTCCCGTTACCAGCCAGGTGAAAGGTTACCCGTTCGAGGTCCTTCTTCCTGCGGGGTTGCCAGTGGCAGGGGCGGTATTATCTGACCAGGTTAAGAGTTTAGACTGGCGTGCCCGAAATGCAGAATTGATTTGCATCTTGCCGGACGAGACTATATCCGAAGTCCTTCAGAAACTGGGTACATTGATATTCCCGTAATGAATGCAAGGTGGAAGAAAAAGGAAATTTTAGGGTGGTATTTATTATAAATTTTCGGTAGTATCATAATGTTAGCAAATACGTCTCTTGTTACTCTCTTACGCCAAATGGTGATATGATGCCGCAAACGATATAAAATACAGTTGGTGCATCTTAAGATGATTTTCTGTCTGTTCTAAGAAGAGATAATGAAGACCATGGTCGTTCGTAACTGGGGCCAGTTCATTAGAAGCATAGCAAAATGTATGCAAGCACAAAATAACGTTGGCTTGTGGTGGCGTGGGCATTCCAATAGCGAATGGCCTTTGGTTCCAGCTGTCTATCGTGAGTCATACCAGAATTCTGAGCAAACGACGTGCAATAACTTTATAAACCGAGGAAAGTCTAGGCACTCTCCTACGCCCGCGTCTAATGATTTTGTGGCTTGGTTGTTCCTAATGCAACACTATGGCTTACATACTAGGCTTCTTGATTGGACAAGGTCGCCATTGATTGCACTGTATTTCGCTGTAGCCGAAGTCGGTCTTGACATTAGATCCGTTGCTCTGTGGGGCCTGCACCCAGGTAAACTGAACCACCATCAAAAGGGATGTGAAGGCGAGAGCGTTATACTAGCAAGAGCAGAAGTAGTAAAGCCGATAATCAAAGAAGCCTTCGAGTACTGGAAGAGTTCTGAACCCCAGAAGACATTGGCGATTAAAACAGAGGAATTTGATATTAGACATATGGTTCAAATGTCAGCTTTCACAATACACGGGATTTCAACTCCATTGGATTGCTTAGAGGGATCGGACCAATTCATCGTTAAAATTGAAATACCCGTAGAAAATATAGGAACTTTCAAACAAGGGCTTTCGATGTTCGGGATAGATGAGGCCATGCTGTTCCCAGACTTGGAGCACCTGGCGAACGAATTGAATCGTAGCACATTCACAAAATAGATTGTCAGCGATTACTTCCAATAACATGTCTAATAAGTTACCCCACCTGCAAAAGCGGAGGTCTACTCTTAGGTCTGGAGTAGAGCGGGTTGGACTCTTTACCTTTACTTGTAGGTGTCTTCCCGGCGCAGTGCCACTTTTAACACTGTTACAAGTTTAGCTTCGGCGTCTATGACATATACCACTCTGTAGCGCCCTAGCTTGAGCCGCCACAGTTCTGTCCCTCGCAGTTTTTTACATCCAGAAGGCCTGGGGGTGTTTGCCAGACGGTCAATAGTCCGGGCAACTTCCAATTGCGCCTTTCGGGGAAGAGACAGTATTTGTTTCTGGGCAGCGCGGTGGATTTCTATCCTATAGACCAAGGCATTCCTTTTTGAAGGTCTCCCAGTCCATAGTATCTCCCTTTTCCTGGAGAGCCTTTAGCCCGTCCCTGATGTCTTCCTCTTCCTCCAGATGCTCATATATCAGCTCCCGGACCACCCCAGCCACTGATGTCTTTCGTTTGAATGCCAGAAACCGTAAGGCTTCATATTCTTCCGGACGCAGACTTATGGTGGTTCTCTTAAAGTCATCTATAGCACGAGCCATCTTTCACCTCTGGCTCAGCTTATCATCAAAACATCAGATTGTCAAATCATCAAATACAGAGACGGCGAAAAAGCCCGGCCTCCTTAACTGAGCCTTATTCAAATCCATTGGCAGCGGGGAGTTATGGTTGACTCTTGTAGACAAGCCTAACCGAAAAAGTTAGTATGTAGCCATAGAGCGGCGGAGAAAATTTGACGAGGTAGAAAATGGAAACCAGGACTATCAGGCAATCAGTAACTTTCAAAGCGACTCCCCATGATGTGTATGAAGCCTTAATGGATTCGGGCAAGCATTCACAATTCACTGGTGGCGAAGCCAAAATCAGCCGTAAAGTCGGGGGCAAGTTTACTGCTTTTGATGGCTATAGCGAAGGTACTAATCTACAGCTAGTACCAGATAAGAAAATTGTTCAAACCTGGCGAGCCAGCGATTGGCCGGAAGGCCATTATTCCAGAGTCATCTTTTCGTTAAAAGAGGTCGAAGGTAGCACGCGTCTCACGTTTACACAGGCTGGAGTACCCGAGGGACAGTATGAGGACATATCTCAGGGGTGGCGGGACTATTACTGGACGCCGATGAAAGAGATGCTGGAAAAGTAAAAGCCCTCCTGTTTTTTTTCGACTATCCATGAGCTTCATAGCTTCAAATTTGTTAGCGGTGAACTGGATTTGACCCGGCGGCCTTCGGGCTATGAGCCTGGCATGAAGAGTGCCCCCCTGGGCTAGTTCAGGTAGATTAGTGGCAGGCTTACTATCTTTCTGTCTCTCTTCCTCAAATGTTGTGACCCTATCCTCTTAGTCCCCTTCCCCTAAAATCAGGGGAAGGGGAAATGTTTTTAAAGAAGGGGGCATGGCCCCCTTCTTTCTATTTTCCTCCCCCTCTCCTTCAAGGAGAGGGGGAATAAGGGGGTGAGGTGAACATAAAGTGTCACTAATCATACGAACGAGTACGCCCCCTTACGTGTGCCGTGGCCTTGTGTTATAATCTACCTGTGCGCCAGCAGGCGCTGATTAGGAACCGATAGCTTACTGTAAGATGACGCTTATCAAACAGAAACTTATAGAGCTGCTGACGGAGGCCGTCAGCCGGGCGCAGCAACAGGGCAAGCTGCCTGCGGTGGCTTTGCCTGACATCACGGTGGAGCGCCCCCAGAACTCGGCCTACGGGGACTATGCCTCAAGCCTGCCGTTGAAACTGGCCAGGGTCATCGGGGCCAACCCGCTGACCATCGCCGGGGAGCTGGCCGGACTCATAGTTCGCGGCCCGGAGGTCGGCAATATCAGCGTAGCGCCGCCGGGGTTTATCAACTTCACACTTAAGACCGACTGGCTGACCGGGCAGGTTGATGGCATTCTCCAGGCTGGCGAGTCTTACGGAGACCTCGACCTCGGCCGGGGCAGCCGGGTGCAACTGGAGTTTGTCAGCGTCAACCCTACCGGGCCCCTCCATGTGGGGCATGGCCGCGGCGCTATCCTGGGCAGCACCCTGGCCAATGTCTTATCCGCCGCAAGCTACAAGGTGGAAAAGGAGTACTATGTCAACGATGCCGGTAGCCAGATAGACGCCTTCAACCGCTCGCTCTATGCCCATTACCGGCAGGCCCTGGGCGTTGAGGCTGAGGTGCCCCCGGACGGGTATCACGGTGCCTATATGATTGACCTGGCCAGGGAAGTCATCGCCGAGCATGGCGACCAGTTTCTCGCCCTGCCCGAGCCGGAGGCGGTGTCACGGCTGGGGGAAATCGGCCACGCCAGGGTGATGGAGTGGATTCGCAGCGACCTCGATATGCTGGGGGTACGCTTCGATGTCTGGTTCAGCGAGCGCAGCCTCTATAGCGGCGGGCAGTACCAGAAGGCGATGTCGCTGCTGCGCCAGGGAAGCTACCTGGCCGACAGGGAAGGGGCAACGTGGTTTGCCTCCACCGCACTGGGTGAAGATAAGGACAACGTGGTGGTGCGCGGCGATGGCTCACCTACCTATTTCGCCTCTGACATCGCCTATCACTACAACAAGTTCCTGGAGCGCAAGTTTGACCGGGTAATCAACATCTGGGGGGCTGACCACCAGGGCCATGTCTCCCGTATGAAGGCGGTTATCAGCGCCCTGGGACTCGACCCCGAGCGGTTCACGGTGATAATCTCCCAGATGGTCACCCTGCGCCGGGGCGATGAGATGGTGCGCATTTCCAAGCGCAGCGGCGACATCGTCACCTTGCGTGAGCTGGTGGAAGAAGTCGGAGCCGATGCCTGCCGCTTTTTCTTCCTCTCCCGCTCGGCGGACAGCCAGATGGACTTTGACATCGAGCTGGCCAAAAAGGAGTCGCCGGACAACCCCGTCTACTACGTCCAGTATGCCCATGCCCGCATTGCCAGCATTCTGCGCCTGGCGCAGCAGAGGGGGATTGACTACCATGATGGGGATGTCTCCCTGCTGGTCAGTGAGCCGGAGTTGACCCTGATACGCAAGATGCTGCTTCTGCCGGAGCTGATAGAGATTGTGGTCCAGACCATGGAGCCGCATCATCTCACCTACTATGCTCAGGACCTGGCCACGGTATTCCATGTCTTCTATAAGCAGTGCCGGGTCATCTCCCAGGATGGGGCGTTGACCGGGTCCCGCCTCAAGCTGGTTGAGGCAGCCAAGACTGTCCTGGCCAAAACGCTTCACCTCATGGGGATGACGGCACCGGAGAGCATGTAGGCCGGCTGCCAGTGACCCGGCCGCCCGGCGACCTGGAAACGAAACCCCCGGTTTTTAGCCGGGCTTTTGACATTAACAAAAAGATGTGCTATGAATTAGCCCACGCGAAGTTGTGGAAAAAGTGGTCGGACTTCATGTAACCTGTCTTCCCCGCAGGAGAGCCAATAAAGAGTGGTTCTTAAATTTTCATAAAAAGAAAGGAGTAAAACAATGAAAGTCGTCGTGGTTGGGGGAGGCGCAGCCGGCTTCAGCGCGGCTATGGTAGCCAAGAGAACGGGAGCCGATGAGGTGGTACTGATTGAAAGAACGGACATGCTTGGGGGGATTGCACTGGTTGCCGGGATTGGCATGGTCGGCTCAGGCGCTTACATGCCGCTTACTGAAGAGAGAGCGCTGGGGGGAGCAAGCTTGTACGATGATGTCCTTTATCCCATCGCCACTCATAAAGAGGTCACCATGCCAGGTCTGGATAGGGCCATGTTATACAACCTGACCAAACTGGATGCCAGGATGCAGCGGGTGGCCAAAGAAAACGGCATTAGCGTGATGCTTTGCAAGACAGTCTCCGATATTAAGATGAGCGGAGATAGCGTCAAGGCGGTGATACTTCAGGATAAAACCGAGATTAGCGGAGATGCCTTTGTTGACGCTACCGGTACGGCGACAGGGATTAAAGGCTGCACCGAATTCGGCTACGGGTGTGTGGGCTGTATCCTGAGATGCCCCTACTTCGGTAATCCCAAAGGGCTGGTTGATAAGAAGGTAAAAACCCTCTCGCAGTTAAACGCTCATGGCAAACCCGGCGTGCTGGGCACTTCGGTTCTGGTGCCCATAGCCAGTCTGTCGGAGGCCTACCAGCGGCAACTTAAGGAAAAGGGGTATGTCTTCATGTCCATCCCCGAAGGTGTCGAGCCAGATATGGACAGAGCCAAGAGGGCGTGGTCGTACCAAATGCCGCTTATGGGACAGCCCCTTATAAGTGAAAATTTGCTTATCGTGGACGTCGGCGGGCAGGTTAAGGTAACCGCCAACGGGTCACCGCGATACGCGAGGTCTTTGAGGCGTTTTGCCGGGCTCGAGGACTCAGTTATCGCCTCTCCCGCCGTTGGCGCCAGGGGGCACCTGGTTTTCGGGCTGAATGTTGTCGCCCGTAAGAACACCATGGAGGTAGATGGATTCAAAAATGTATTATGTGCTGGAACCAAAGCCGGGACTGTAGCTGTCATAGATGTGGCCTGTTCCGGCGACCTGGCTGGCTACAACGCAGTAAGGAAAGCCAGGGGAATGCAGTCTCTGGAACTACCCAAAGCGCTGGCGCTTGGCGCCTTCAATAGTTACGTAGGTCAACAGATAGAAGCTAGAACTCAGGGAGGAGTACCCAAGTCTCCGCTGACGAACGTTGATACCCTGAAGTCCTTAGGAGTCTACCGGGAAAAGAATGAGGACATTGTTAGCGAGGTCAAAAAAGCCGGGCTGGAGGGAATCTTCAACCGTCCAGTAAGTTAGAAGATTTGTAGCGTTCGTGGGTACTCGGTAAAGGCGAGAGAAGGCAAGATGGGGATTGAAGACGTTGGCAGAATTGTTGACACAGATGTTTTAGTGATTGGTTGTGGGATAGCCGGGGCATTTGCCGCCATAAAGGCTAAGGCAGCCGGAGCGGAGGTAACTGTAGTGGATAGGGCGGTTGTCGGCAGAAGTGGTGCAAGCTGCTTGGCTTCCGGCGTATTCCATCATTTCGACCCAGCGGAGGACAATATTGAGGATGCGCTTAAGGAGGGTTGTCTAGCTACCGTATATTTGATGGACCAGAAAGTATCGAGAAAGGCGCTCCTGCAAACTTACCAATCCCTACAGGAGATGGATAAATGGGGAGTGAAGTGGGAGAAGAGGGACGGGACATTGGTGCGGGTGAGAGGCCATGGCAGTATATCTACACGCACTGCCGTACTGTCTGGCAGTGGACGACAGCTAATGTTGGCCCTGGGGAATGAGGTGCGCCGCCGCGGGGTAAGAGTGGTCAACAGGGTAATGATAACCGAACTTCTGACCTCTGATGGGAGGCTTCCGACAAGTGGCAGGGTAGTCGGTGCGGTAGGCTTCAACACGCAAAATGGCGACATTTACCTGTTTAGAAGCAAGGCCACTATCTTGTGTGCAGGAGGTTGGAAACTACCCTATGCCGAGCACGTGCCCTACTATCAGGGTGGGGACGGTCATGCTATGGCGATTAGAGTCGGCGCAGAGTTAAACGGGCTAGACCGACCGGCGGTAAGGGGCGTTCACCCGATTCATGCTTCCATTGGTTCAACCATAAATATTGTCATGGGCCAGGGTGCTATAATGACCAATCGGCTGGGAAAAAGGTACATGGAAAAGCTTGACCCGGTCAGAAAAGAACAGACAGAAAGGTGGCTCCTGAACGCTGCTACATTGAATGAGCTTAGAGAGGGGCGAGGACCGATAGGGCTGGATATGACTCACTTTACCCCTGAACAGTTCAGATTGGTTAGAACTGCTATTCCCCTGGTAATCGCCAACCTTGAGGCGGCGGGGAAGGATATAACCAGGGATAAAATTGAATATATTGTGTGGACGTATCCTCATCTAGTAGGTGAAGCTGGCGGGGCAAGAATAAATGATAAAGGCGAAACATCTATTCCAGGACTATATGCTGCGGGTGACAACTCGGATAATGCAGGAGCGTGTATTGTCGCTTTGCCAGCGGGTTCAGTAATGGGGTCCTGGGCTGGTGAGAATGCAGCTAAGTATGCCTCAACAGTGGAGATGCCAAAGATAGCTGAAGAGCAGGCTAAACAGATGAAGGGGTTCATGGTGGCCCCGTTGACTAAAGACGGAGTTTCTTTTGGCGACATATGGGCAAAGGCTGAAAGGATAGCCAGGGATGGCATAGGCTTAATAATGCATGAAGAAAGGTTAAAGAAGGCGATAGAGGAAATCAAGAAGATAAAGGCAGAAGATATTCCCCGGCTGGCGGCGGAGAACCCGCACGAGCTGGCTAAAGTCCATACATTGTGTAGTTTTCTAGAGGTCTCAGAAGTTATATGCCTGGCCAGCATCCTCAGAAAAGAGACCAGGAGGGCTTCATTGAGGGAAGATTTCCCCGAGACTGACAATATAAACTGGTTGAAATGGATAAACGTCAAGAAGGAGGATGGGGAGATAAAGATACGGTATGAGCCATTGCCAATAGAAGAATATCCTTATCCTCCACCGAGGGAGAGATTCGACCAGTTACATCTTTTCTCTGACACATCTACCGAAGAGGATATACTCGGCAAGGCAGTAAAATTGAGCTAAATCAATGAACAGTATCAAGATAATAGACGAGTCCGCTTGCACCGGCTGTGGCATCTGCGAAGATTCCTGCATGGAAGACGTCATCAGGATGGACAGAGAGAGGGGGAAGGCCTGCATATGGTACATTGAGGATTGTCAGGGATGCTATGTATGCGCAAAAGATTGTCCCAGGGAGGCGATTACCATCTGCCAGGAATAATTGCTTGTTTTAAAGGGGGTTGATATAATGGCGTACTACAAAGACTTGAGAGAGCATGTCAAAGCCCTGGAGGCAAATAACAAGCTAGTGATAATGAAAAGGGAAATAAATAAGGATACCGAGTTAATGCCTTTGGTAAGGTGGCAGTTCCGTGGCCTTCCTGAAGAAGAAAGGAAGGCCTTTTTGTTTGAAAATGTGGTAGACGCTAAGGGCAAACGCTATGACATCCCTGTACTGGTAGCTTCCTGTGCTGCATCAAAGCAAGTTTATGCCATAGGAATGATGTGCCAGCCTGACGAGATTATGGAGAAGTGGAGCCAGGCTCAGCTTCATCCCGTTGAGCCCAGGATAGTCAAGGATGGCCCTGTCCATGAAGAAATACATGTGGGCGATAATCTATTGGAACACGGTGGCCTTGACGAGTTCCCCGTCCCTATATCTACTCCGGGGTTTGACAATGCCCCTTACCTAAGTTCACCCTGCTGGGTGACCAAAGACCCGGAGACGGGAACAAGGAACATTGGCGTTTACAGAGCCATGCTCAAAAGTCAGACCAGGACCGGAATAGAAGCTGAGGGTTATCAGCACGCCAGGTTGCAATGGGAGAAGTGTCGGGAGCTAGGGAAACCGCTGGAAGCGGCTATTGTCCTGGGAACCAGCCCAGCCATAGCCTATGTTGGCGTGACCAAAGTCCCCTATGGTGTTGATGAGTATGCCGTAGCTGGGGGTATTGCCGGCGAACCGATAGAACTGGTCAAATGCAAAACCGTGGATATAGAAGTGCCAGCGACAGCCGAGATAGTGATTGAAGGCGAATTGCCTACTGATTCTATGGAAAGGGAAGCTCCCTTCGGTGAGTTTCCGGGCTATATGGGGCTAGAGAGGATACAACCCTACTTTAATGTTACCTGCATCACCCATCGTCGTAACCCAATCTACCATGCTTTTATCAGCCAATTCCCGCCTAGCGAAAGCAGCAAGATACGAGGGACGGGAGATGAAGCGCGTTTATATAAATTTCTGCGCTATGACTGTGGCCTGCCGGTTTTAGAGGTGGCGCTTCATGAAAGCTGTGGTGCAGCACCATACTGCGTCATCAAGATGAAGAAGTCCTACCCGGCTCAGGTTTGGCAAGTTCTAAATGGCGCTGTGGTCCTGATTCCATGGCGCAAAGTTGTGATAGCAGTGGACGAAGATATTGACCCGCGTGATGCCGACTCGGTCAACTGGGCTTTGAGCTATAGAGTGCAGCCCCATCGAGATGTCCGTATAGTTCAAGGAATGATAGCTGCGTTGGACCCTTCGATAGCTGCACCACCAGAAGAGGATGAATATCCTCCCCCTACAGGCGGCTCAGCCATGCTGATAGATGCCACCATGAATTGGGCCTACCCCCCGGTATCTCTGCCCAGGAGGGAGTTCATGGAGAGGGCGAGGCAAATCTGGGAGGAGGAAGGGTTACCCAGGCTAAGCGCCAAGGTGCCGTGGCATGGGTATTCCCTTGGTTACTGGACAGAGGAGAACCAAGAGGAAGCTGAGCTTGCCCTCAGAGGCGAGCATTACCAGACTGGCGAAAAACTGGCCAAACAGAGGGTGAAGCTGTAATTGTACAGCCAGGTTAAGCTGATAATTTGCCTAAAAGGAGGCGGGATATGTAAGCCGATGAAGCATCCAGCGGAACAAAAAGAGGAAGGGGGTAATTCAAATGAGAAAACTGGTAGCTATGTTTACGGTATTAGTATTGGGCTTGACTCTGCTTGCTAGCGCGTGTGCTCCCACGCCTACACCTACTCCAACACCGACACCAACTCCAACTCCGGCGCCGAAACCGACGCCAACTGCAACACCGACGCCGACACCCACGCCAACGCCGTCTAAAGAAGTCTTTACCTTAACCTTTGCCTGGAATGATTTCTGGGGACCAATCCGCGGGTATGGACGGATGTATAGACCCGGTGGACAAATGCAAAGGCTGCTTGATGAGTTTAGCGGCGGGCGACTACAGCTTAAGATTGTCTCCAAGATGTTTCCCTCCATGGAGCTGGTTACTGCCCTTAGGGAAGGCAAGGCAGACGTGGGAGATATTCCCATTCCCTGGTATGCTGGAACCTATCCAATCTGGAACTGGTCAGACATACCCGGGCTTCTTACCTCTGAAGAGGAACAGAACCGGGTGGAACAGCTTGTCCTGTTTGAAAACCCGAAATTGAAGGGGCTGCTGGACAAAATCTACCGGGAAACGGCGGGGATTACCTATCTGGGTGCTAATGATGGCGGCGGACAGCTCATCCTGTTCAGCAACAAAAAGATTGCTAAACTGGATGACCTGAAGGGTTTAAAGGTAAGGGTAGCGGGTCTTATCCACGCTATGTCGGCCAAAGCTATGGGATTAGCCAGTGTAACCATGCCGGGAAGCGAAGTGGTACCATCGCTGCAGTCAGGTCTGCTTGATGCGGCGGTTACTCTCCCGGATTATGCAATCAGCCCGTTAGGCCTGCACAAGGTTACCAAATATTTCACAACCTTGCCGTTTGGCTCCCTCTGGCCGCTGGTTACTGGTATGAATGCCAAGAAGTATGATTCGCTACCACCTGACCTGCAGCAGGCGCTTCGCCAGGTAGCTACGGCAATGGATTATATGGTTAACCTTTCTTCACATGACTCGTATCTCGCGAGCTTTGATTTTCTGAAGCAAGCTGGTTTGGAATACGTACCCTTTGCTGACTGGGACAAGGCGGTGGAGATGACGAAGAGCGTCGAGGATGAGTGGCTTAAGATTGCCGGTCCTCATGGCCCGGAGGTTCTGCCTTTAGTCAAGAGTGCTCTAGCTGACATTAGAGCTTTCAATCCCAATCCTAAATAACCGCTAATAGGGCTAAGGAAGCAACGGGGATAACCAACCCCCGTTGCTTCCTGCGGTTTTATCCTTGATGACGGCTGAACAAGTAGGACAAGCTGGGCAGAAAACGAAGGTTGATAGATGGTACGTGGCTCAGTCCCATACTGCAGAGAGCCGGTGCCATGGATAGAAGACTAGATGAAGCGGATTGTCCCGAAAAGCAAGATTATTGAGACTATATTCAATATAGTCGCCGTTGACCTTGTTTCCTGGCTGACTTTTGTCATGATGATACTGGTCCTGGTTGAGGTGGTCGCCAGGTATTTCTTCAGGCACCCGTTTGGCCTTGCCGATGAAATCAGTGCCTACATGCTGGTAGCCTTAATATTCATAGGCACAGCTTACACCTGGAGAGCGAAAGGGCATATTACGGTTGACATCGTGGTTAGCAGACTACCGGCTAAGGTTCAAAAGCGGCTGAAGCTGGTAACCCTGATTATCGCAACTGCCTTCGTCCCGGTGCTAATTAAGTCCTATTATAGCCTGTGGGCAAATTCGCATAAGTATGGAGAAAGGAGCGGACACTGGTTGCGTGTACCTCTGGAGTGGCCCCAGCTGACCATGCTCATTGGCGTCATCCTGCTCTTCATCATGATGATTATTGACCTTGTCCGAACTATAAAGGCGGTCAGGGCTTCCGGGGAGGAAAAAGGCTGATGAGTCAGGAAATGGTAATGAGCCTCGCCATTATCGGCGGCATGGTAGTTCTGCTATTCATGGGGCTTCAAGTTGCCTGGGCAATCGGGATAGCGGCTACTGCAGCGCTGTGGCTTTTAGCCAATCAGTCCATTGACCAGTTCGGCTGGAGTTCATGGGATGCGACCTACTCCTTTTCGTTGACGGCGATTCCACTTTTTGTATTCATGGGTTCAATACTTAGTGAAAGTGGCATTTGTGAAAAGCTTTTTGCCACGCTGGAAAGATGGCTCGGCCGTTTGCCCGGCGGCCTGGCAGTCTCGACACTGGCCGCCTGCGGCGTCTTTGCTGCCATGTCTGGTTCCTCTATGGCGTCCTGTGCCACCTTTGGTAAGATTGCCTTTTCTCCGATGGACAAGAGGGGCTACAGCCCCAGACTTTCTCTCGGCTCAATCGCTATCGGGAGTGGTCTGGCGCCGCTTATTCCCCCCAGTGTTCTCATGATTATCTATGCTACCTGGGTGGGCATACCAATAACGAACCTTTTTGCCGCCGGGCTTGTCCCCGGGGTACTGCTAACCGTTTTCTTTATTCTAACCGTCATTGTCATGGTCAAGCTCAATCCGAGCTTGGCTCCGGCATCTCCCAGGTTTACCTGGATGGAGAGACTACGGTCGCTAAGAGAAGTAGTGTCCTTCGTTAT
This sequence comes from Chloroflexota bacterium, assembly GCA_016202545.1. Classification (GTDB taxonomy): domain Bacteria; phylum Chloroflexota; class Dehalococcoidia; order Dehalococcoidales; family JACQON01; genus JACQON01. The sequence continues at coordinate 55,436 of JACQON010000002.1, read as the reverse complement.
CCTGATACTCGGGGTGTTAGGCGCCATCTTTGGCGGTATAATGACGCCTACCGAAGCCGCAGCTATGGGTGCTTTCCTCAGCATTGTTCTTACCCTGGCTTATAGGCGACTTACCCTGGCGATGATTAGGGCAGGTCTTCTCGATGCTTTGAAAGTAACCACTATGAGCATGTTTATCTATGCTACGGCAATAACGCTTACCCATGCCCTTAACATGACGGGAATTACCACTCGGGTTGCCACTTCATTGGTCGCTCTGAATATTGGCGTGGTCGGCACCATAGCCGCTGTCGGCATACTCTACCTTATCCTGGGATGTCTATTTGACTCTTGGTCGATGATGTTTCTAACCTTTCCCTTTGTCGTACCTGTCCTCAACAGTCTCGGCGTCGACATGATTTGGTTTGGTGTCTTTTACGTAGTGGTCGCTGAGTTTGGATTGGTTACACCCCCATTTGGCCTGAGTTTGTTCATTCTTCGTGGGGTTGTTCCCGAACACTCGATAGAGACTATTGCCTTGGGTGCTTTACCGTTCATTGTTCCCGTGCTTTTGATGCTGGTGCTATTAACAGCTTTCCCTGAAATCGCTATGTGGTTTCCTGGTGTTTTGTACAGATGAAGATTGGAGGAAGAACCGATTATGGCATACAAAGATTTAAGAGGATTCGTTGCGTTGCTCGAGAAGAAAGGCCTTCTAGCCAGAGTGAAAACCGAGGTAGACCCGGCATGGGAGGTAAACGGCGTTGCCAATAAGCTAATCAACGTAGATGGCCCGGCGGTACTTTTTGAAAATATCAGAGGTCACAAGGTGCCGCTTCTATGTAATCTGATTGGGACATTACAGCGTTTAGCCTTAGCTCTAGGGATGGACACAGTTGATGATAAGGAGATTACAGAAGAATGGATAAAGAGAATAGAGCACCCTATCCCACCAAAGCTAGTCAAGACTGGTCCCTGTAAAGAGAATATTTTGACAGGGGAGAAAGCCGACCTTAATACTATTTTCCCTCCGGTGAAATGGCATAAAAAAGATGGAGCGCCTTACATCGGCACTCTGGGATTACAGGTAACCAAGGACCCGCAGACAGGGGTACAGAATACAGGCATTTATCGAATGATGTATCGGACAAAGAATGAAACCGGGATGCTAATGCCATCTTACCAACACGGGGGACAACATCTCAGGAAATGGGCGCGACTACATCCTGGTAAACCGATGCCTATAGCCGTTGCCATTGGCACAGACCCTGTCTATTTGCTTGCAGCCGGTGCGAAATTCCAACATCCACCAAGTGAAGACGATTATGTCGGCGCATTGAGGAAGGAACCGTTAGAGCTAGTTAAGTGCGAGACCTGTGATTTGGCAGTGCCAGCTACGGCAGAGATAATACTGGAAGGAGAAGTGTATCCTGATGAACTGAAGCTTGACGGTCCTTTTGGAGAATATACAGGGCATCAGGGTGATGCTCAGATGCTCCACGTGTTTCATTTGAAAACTATTACCCACCGAGACAACCCGATATTTCTAGGGGAAAGAGAAGGGTATCCTTCGGAGACCGGGTTTATTACCGTGAAGGGAAAGGAATATCTTGCCTACTCCAAACTCAAGAAACTTCCCGGAGTAGTAGATGTCCACGCTCCTCGCCACGGTTGTGCATTTAAGTTAGTCATTTCCTTGAGAAAGCTCTGGCCAGGACACGTGAATGAGATAATTCACGCTGTCTGGGGCGACCCTAACCTTCATCGCTTTAAATATGTTGTCGTCGTGGACGAAAACGTAGATATCCGTAATCCAGTACATGTTGAATGGGCGGTGAGCAACTATGTTCAACCGGACCGGGATATATTAATAGCTCGGCGAAGCCCTGGTGGAGTATTGGATGTATCCCAGCCCTATTCCAGGCGTGGGTGGTCAGCACACTGGGGGGTAGATGCCACAATGCCCAGTGAGGAATATCAGGCCGAAGGGACAGAAGCTCCAGAGCTATGTGACGACCCCGATATTAAGGCGAAGGTGGAAGCCCGGTGGCAGAAATATGGCATAAACTTATAGCCCTCTTTTGCCTGGAATCCAGTGCGTGGCGGAGTTGTTCAGCAAAACCTTGACAAGCCCCCTGGAGAAGCAGTATATATATTCAAGCGCAAGCCAAAGGAAAACTTCATGAAGTGTTAGCCTTTGAAAGACTACCTAAGATTGGACAGGCTCACTGAGAGAGGGCCAAGCAAATCTGGGAGGAGCTGGGGTTACCCAAGCTCAACCCTAAGGAGCCATGGTATGGCTATCCCTTACTGGGGAGAAGCTGGCGAGACAAAGAACTAAATTGTAATCGGAAAACTTATCGGCTGAGAATCTGTCTAAAAGGGGGTGGCAAGGGTGTGAGTTTGAATCGTTTGGTAATGCCGTAGCCAAAATTAAGTGAAAGGAGCATTCAAATGCGGAGAGTAATATCAGTCTTTGTAGCGTTGCTGTTGAGCTTGCTGGCTATCGGCGCTGGCTGCGCCCGGGCACCCGCGCCGGTAGCAACGGTAACAGCCCCTGCGCCAACGGTCACCGTCCCCGGACCAACAGTCACACTAACGCCAACACCAGCCCCTACACCTACACCCACACCAACCCCGACGCCGACGGCGGTAAGCGCCGCCGATTTCTATAAGAATAACATCGCAACTATGATTTTGCCCTACGGGGCTGGTGGCGGCGCTGACTTCCTTGCCCGAATATATGCCAGCTTCTGGGCAGAAGTTACCGGCGGCACTATGATAGTCAAGAACATGGCAGGGGGTGGTGGTTTGCTCGGTACCAATGCTATATACTCCGCCAAACCTGACGGGCTTACCATGGGGTTAACATACGGCAGGGGCACTTTATATGGGCCAGCGCTTATGGATGACCCTGGCGTCAAGTTTGACATGCTGAAGTTCAACTATATCGGGGCTTTTCTCAGGGATGAAACTGCGATGGCTATAGCTGCACAGCTTCCCTATAAGTCGATGGCAGAGCTGCAGCAAGCAAGTGGCGTCAAACTGGGGGTCTCCGAGAGGCGTGGTGTCGCCGTGATAGCGACGGCACTGATTATTAAAGCCTTTGGCCTCAAGGATGCCCGCATCGTCCCCGGCTATGCCGGCACTGCAGAGTTGTCGCTGGCTTCCACCAGGGGCGAGATACACGGCTATGCATACAGCATTAATGCTTACACGCGCGAAGTGGAGAAGGGTTATCTGAAGACGCCTTTCGTCGTGGTGGACTATGATAGGAGCTTGGCCTATTATCCTGACGTGCCAGCAATCCCGGAGCTAGTACAGCTTTCTCCAGAAGATAAGAAAATATTAAACATAGTATCAGCACTGAGGGCTTCCATTGAATTTTTTGCACCACCGGGAATACCTGAGGACAGGATTAAGTTTTTGCGCAGTTCGTTTGACACCATATTCGCTAATTCGGCTTTTAAGACTCAGGTGGTTCGTGCCTTCCCGGTCTGGACCGCGCCCACCAAGGGTGAGGACGTGGCTAAGAGGATGGAATGGATGAGGCAAAACATATTGAAGGAGGATTTGGACAAGGCAGATACCTTGATTGACCAGTATATACGCTAACGGTAGGGGCGTTACCCCATTTGTCCGGATATTAGAGGAGAGTTATTGTTCATTCGCCGGGAGAGATACTCGGGGATGAACGCTATTGGAGATGGTCTATTTCAAGCTATTTACAGTGAGACGTAGTGAGGCCAGCTAGAGGATGGTAATACAGGCATTTATCCAGGCCCTACAAAATCTAGGAGATATGACCCTTCTCGCTTACATGCTTGGAGGCGTTGTCATCGGGCTTATATTTGGCGTTATTCCTGGCATTGGCGGTATGCTGGCAATCACCCTCTTCCTGCCTTTTCTTTTCAAGGTCCCAGCCGATTACGCTCTGGTCTTCATGGTGGCCATTACCGCCGCTGCCATGACCGGGGGCTCGATAACCGCCGTCTTGTTGAACATACCCGGGACCGGCGTCAACATAGCTACGCAGATTGACGGCTTCCCCATGACTCAGAAGGGACAAGCTGGCCGGGCCCTGGGAGCAGTCCTGACCAGTTCGGCAATGGGTGGTCTGCTGGCTGCACTTCTGGCATTAGGAATGATTCCTCTGGTCTTGCCTATGGTTATGTCCATCCTCTCCGCGGACATGGTTTTTGTGATACTGCTAGGCTTATCATGTATTGGCATTCTGACTGTCGGCTCGCCGCTTAAAGGTATAATTAGCGGCGGACTGGGACTTATGATTTCCCTCGTCGGGTATCAAGCGATATCCGGGGTGCCACGTTTTACTTTCGGTAACCCTTACCTCTATGATGGCATCCCGCTGATTCCCCTTATCCTGGGGCTGTTTGCCTTGCCGGAAATAATCGACCTGGCCGTCAAAGGCGGCACTATAGCTAAAGTAGAGGTGGTGATAAAGGGGAAGCAGGTACTGGAGGGGGTAAAGGATGTATTTCGTCACTGGGTGCTGTGGCTGCGTAGCACTGTTATCGGCTACATCATCGGCGTCATCCCTGGGATAGGCGCTTCGACGGCGGTATTCGTCGCTTACGGTCAAGCCAAACAAACATCGAAGCACCCCGAGAAGTTTGGCACTGGCATTGTCGAAGGGGTTATCGCTCCAGAGAGTTCCAACAACGCTGTCCAGGCAGGCGCATTGTTGACCACTCTGGCTCTGGGCATACCGGGTAGCGCGGAGCACGCCATCTACCTGGGAGCGTTCTTAATATTGGGGCTTATACCTGGCCCGCCGATGATGCGGGAGCATCTGGACCTAACACTCACTATGATGTTCCTGGTTATTATTGCTAACGTAGTCGGCGCGCTTATTTGCCTGTTTACGGCCAGGTACATGTCCAAGGTGGCCTATGTTCCCAGCCGCATACTGGTGCCTTTAGTTACGGTCATGGTCCTGGTTGGCGCTTTTGCTCAGGGGCAGATGTTTAGTGATGTTATCGTGACCCTTATCTTCGGTGCTGTGGGGCTACTGATGAGAAAGTTCGAGTTCAATTTACCGGCGCTGCTGGTGGGGTATATTCTTGGTACTCTGTTTGAAAAATACCTTTTCATTGCTCTAGCCGCATCCGGCCCGCTGTTCTTCATGCGGCCCCTCAGTTTAAGCCTGATTTTTATCATAATTGCTCTTTTTACCACCAGACCCATAATGAGACTGCTTCGACATCGGCTTGAGCGAGGGGGTAAAAGAGCATGAAGTTAAGAGGTAGCTCTTACTTATACCCGGTAATTATGGCAATCGCGCTGGCAGTTATCGGCCTGGCGTTACCGATGAAATACCCGGAATCCAAGTTATTGCCCCTGCTGATTAGCAGCCTGGTTTTTGTCCTTTCAGGTATAGGATTGTGGAAGGGCATCTCAGCGAGAGGCGTGTCGGGAGCGAACATAGGCAAAGGCGAAATCACGGTGCAAGAAGCAGCCAGAGAAAGTTGGGGTGGATATCTAATTGTCGGGGCATGGGTAATGGGGTTTTCTCTAACCATCTATGTGCTGGGCTTTCTGGTAGCCATTCCGCTCTTCGTTTTTACTTATATGAGGTCGCATGGGACAAGATGGTATGTAGCTATCATCTACGCTGTGGTGGCCACGGCATTTATGTATGGGATATTTGAACGCTTGTTGGGAGTTACCTTGTATCGGGGGTTGATTCCTAGTTGGTTCGGCTAGTCATTTTACCCGGATTCCTGGTTCAACTGGCAGTGAAGTAATCTTCATTCGTCATCAGCTTTGGTATAGTAGGAATGCCATTGTCGAGATACTTTAGGACAGCCTTTCTGACTGTGACGCCCCAGATATACGGTCAGACGGTGGATTACCCTTACCTTTTCGTGCCGCAGGACAGCGGGCACAAATCCTTTAACTTTTTGAAAAATTTGCCCACCCGATTTGTAATAGAGACTATTTCCCTTGACAAGGTATGATAGAATGAGTGCAAGAAAAGTCATCTGTCTGTATCCAAAAGCCAGACACTATAAAAGAGAATATAGAAATGTTCTATGACATCAGGGAGTTTATACAAAGAGTCGAGGAATTAGAGGGATACAAGCTAGTTGAGGGTGCAGATTGGGACCTGGAGATAGGCGCTGTCACAGACGTCCAGCTAGCAATTCCCGATTCGCCTCTGGTGTTGTTCGATAAGGTCAAAGGCTACAAAGCCGGGTACAGGGTTGTCACCAACATGTTTACTACGCCCAGGCGCACTGCCCTTGCTCTGGGATTGCCATTGGAAGCCAGGGGGTTAGAGCTTGTTCGGGCATGGCGCAGTAGAATCAAAGAAGACGTCAAGCTGATTCCGCCAGTGCAGGTTGGTACAGGGCCCGTCAAGGAAAACATCCGTACCGGTGACGAGGTTGACCTCTTTGAGTTTCCATCACCTAAGTGGCATGAGCTTGACGGAGGCAGGTACATCGGCACAGGTTGCATGGTTATACAGAGGGACCCGGACGAGGGTTGGATAAATCTCGGGACATACAGGGTGCAGGTCCACGACAAAACGGTAGCCACGGTCTATATGGCTCCGGGCAGGCACGGGGATATAATCAGGAGAAAATATTGGGACAAAGGCCAGCCTTGCCCCGTGGCTGTGACGTGTGGGCAGGAGCCAACTTTGTGGGCAACGAGCACGTGGCCCTCCATACCCTGGGGAGTTAGCGAATATGATTATGCCGGATGGCTGAGAAACAGACCTGTTGAGGTGGTGAAAGGCGTAGTGACTGATTTACCTATTCCAGCTACAGCCGAGATTGTACTGGAAGGTGAGATGGTTCCGCCTGAAGTCGAGATGATAGAAGAGGGGCCTTTTGGAGAGTGGCTGGGATATTATGGGTATTCAAGACCCGTGCCTGCTTTCAGAGTAAAGGCCGTCCTACATCGGAACAACCCGATAATCATGGGGTCGCCACCGTCAAAACTGTCAGGTCGGGCGGCATTCAATAGGCATATACTGATGTCAGCTATGCTATGGAATGAGTTAGATAGGCAAGTCCCCGGCGTAAAAGGGGTGTGGAGCATGCAGGAGGCCGCCACCAGCATATGGATAATATCAATCCAACAGCAGTATGCGGGACATGCTAAGCAGACAGCACTGGCGGCAGCCGGCTTTAATGTTTCAGGCTATATGGGCCGGCACGTAATAATAGTTGATGATGATATAGACCCGTCCAATATATCTGACGTCCTTTGGGCTTTGGGCACAAGATGTGACCCTGAAACCTCAATGGATACTATCGGAGGATGTTGGGGTAGCCTTATAGACCCCATGTTATCGCCTGACAAGAAAAGCCGGGGCGACCTTACCCACTCAAAATCACTTATTCTAGCCTGTAAGCCATACCACTGGATAAAAGAATTTGCACCCCCGGTTACAATTAGCCCGGAGTTGTTGAGAAGAGTAAAAGAGAAGAAGTTTATTGATTAATTGCCACGCTAGTACGCGGGCCGGGGATAAAAGGCGCCTGATAAAAGCCTTGGTTTCTGGAGGTGAGATATATTGAGCGGTTAAGGCAACCAGCAATAATGAAGTAAAAAATCTTAGTGGGGAGGACTCAACATGCGAAGATTGGCAACGATTTTTATGGCACTAATATTGAGTATCGGTCTTATCGCCTGCGCTAAGCCAGCACCGACGCCAGCGCCTGCACCGGCACCGACAATGACAGTAACAGCGCCAGCGCCGACAGTCACAATAACGGCTCCTGCGCCAGCGCCTACACCAACACCAACCCGTGAGAAGGCAGACCTTACATACTACACGTTGACGCTGGGGTCAGCCGGCTACCTTTTGGGCTTCGGATTAGCTGAGCAGGTCAACAAAAACAGCGATTGGCTTCGGATTGTACCTGTGGAAACCTCAGGCAGCACCGAGAATGCGCAGATAGCCACCAGGCCAGGAAACAGGAAAATCTCAATCTTTCAGGCGGCCGTGGGAACCTTTTATGACATGAGGGGAGGCCGGGATGTATTCAAGGATAAACCCTATACCTTCAACATACTGGCTGTCCTATATCCGTGGCAAAATGCCATGCTTACCCTTGACCCGAACATTAAGACCTACCAAGACCTAGCTGGTAAAACAGTAGCTATCGGATATGCTCCAGCCACTACTGCCTACGTAACGAACATGTTTTTCCTGGAGAAAGCCGGGGTGAAAGACAAGGCAAAGGCCGTGTTGCTTAGCTACGCTAAAATGAAAGATGCCCTCCTGGATGGGACGATAGATGCGGCTGCCCTGCCTCTCAGTGGTGTACTCCCCAAGTTTCTCCCCGCTCCTGCCTTAGAGGAGCTCCTTGCCTCCCGCAAAAAAGTATACAGCGTACAGATTCCGCTTGAACTAGAAGAGGAGGCTCAGAGGACGACCGGGATCCCAATGGGTTTCAAAGTCCTGCCCCAAACGGCAGACCCCCGAATGCAGAATGATTGGTATGTGACTGAAGGAGCCAGCTTCGTCGCAGCCAGTCCTGAGTTACCCGATGATATAGTGCTCGAGATATTAAGAGTCCTTTGGGAGCAGAAAGGCACGTTCAAGAATTACTATGCTGTGGCTGAGAGCTGGACGCTCCAGGGGTTTGTCGATGGTTATGTCGAGAGGAAGTCTTTCCATCCGGCAGCACTGAAATTCTGGGAGGGAAAGGGAGCCAAGATAACCTACAAGGAGCCATGGTAATACATGGTTTCCAAAGCAAAAATATTAGCGGGGAGGATTTAAAATGCGAAAACTGTCAATGATTTTAATGGCACTATTATTGAGTATCACCCTTATTGCCTGCGCTAAGCCAGCACCGGTGCCTGCACCAACGGTGACGGTGACAGCTCCTGCGCCGACGGTGACGGTGACGCCTCCTGCGCCGAAACCTACCCCAACGCCAAGCGTAAAACATGAGGTGAGGGAGGTCAATATCTATGGCAGCGCCCTCGGCTCAACTACCTATGTTTTGGCATTTGCCTTATCCGATCAGATCAACAAGCACAGTGAATGGCTACGTGCTACACCTATTGAGACCGCCGGTCAGACCGAAAATGCGCAGGTTGCTAGCAGAACTGGCAATAGAAAGAATTCAATCGTGAATCTTGCTATGGCGGTCTTCTATGATGTGAGGGAAGGTCGGGGGGTATTTAAAGATAAGGCTTATACCTATCAGATAATAGCTGGCTCAAACCCGTGGCAAAATGCGATGGTCACCCTTGACCCCAATATCAAGAGCTACAAAGACTTGGCAGGCAAGACCGTAGCGATAACTTACCCTGGATATACTGCCTACACAACATCGATGTTCTTTTTTGAAAAATTCGGTATAAAGGATACGGTGAAGACGGCAAGTCTTGGTTATGCCAAAACTAAGGACTCTTTTATCGATGGGACAATAGATGCTGGTATCGGGGCCCTCAGCGGCTTTTTGCCTAAGTTTATGCCCAACCCGGCTTTGGACGAGCTAATGACAATGAAAAAGGTCTATAGCATCCCTCACCCACTTGAACTCGAAGCTGAAACCCAAAGAACACTTGGGATTCCTTTGGGTTTCAAGGTAATACCAAAGACAGCCGACCCCCGTATGCAAAATGACTGGGTCGTTGTTGAGGGGGGCAATGCCTGGGCTGTTAGCCCTGAGGTACCCGAGGATGTCATCCTTGAGGTATTAAGGATAATATGGGAATACAGGGATGAGTTTAAAGCTTATCACGCTATCGCCGAGGGATTTAATGTGCAGGGATTCGTTGACACTTATGCTGAGAGGAAGTCTTTCCATCCGGCGGCACTGAAGTTCTGGGAGGATAAGGGTGGCAAAATAACCTACAAGGAACCATGGTAGTAGATATTTCCCAGGTTTAAATAGGTGGGCTGTTCGAAGACTTTGGTGCTACTTATGATTGGTCGAGATACCGGTCTCCTGACGATATCTATGATTTCTTAGTAAATCTGCGGCAACGCACCAAACAATACTATAAGAATTTTCGAATCAAGGACTAGGTCATTGACCATGAAAAGCGCAATCCGGGCATTTTGCGGAGGTGGGACATGTAGAAGGGCTAAGGCAATCAACAATAAGGCAAAAATCTTAGCAGGGAGGATTTAAAATGCGAAAACTGTCAATGATTTTGATGGCACTGCTATTGAGTGCCACCCTTATCGCCTGCGCCAAGACCGCACCGGCGCCAGCACCAGCACCAGCGCCAACGGTGACGGTGACAGCGCCAGCAGCACCTACGGTGACGGTGACGGCTCCGGCGCCAGCACCTACCCCAAAGCCGACGCCAAGCGTAAAACATGAGGTGACACAGATAAACATTTACTCACTAACGCTGGGGGCCACCGCCTACGTATTAGGCTTTGCCTTGGCTGACCAGATTAACAAGCACAGCGACTGGCTGCGGGCGGTGCCTATTGAAACTACCGGGGCTACTGAAAACGTGCAGCTAGCCAGCCGGGAGGGCAATAGAAAGAACTCGATTCTAAACCTGGCTATAGGTAGCTTCTATGATTCCAGAGAAGGTCGGGATGTATTTAAGGGCAAGCCCTATAAGTTCACTATATTGTCGAACAACTTCCCGTGGCAAAATGCGATAGTAACCCTAAATCCCAATATTAAGAACTTTGAGGACCTGGCAGGCAAGAGGGTGAGCCCTGCTTATGCCCCCGGGATTACCGGCGACAAAACGTTCCGTTTCTTCGCCGAAAAACTCGGCATGCTGGACAAGGTAAACGTCTCCTACCTTAGCTATGCCAAGATGAAAGACGCGCTCATTGACGGCACAATAGATGCTGCCTTCCTGCCCCTCAGCGGGTTTCTGCCCAAGTTCGTCCCCAATCCAGCTACGGAGGAGCTATTGGCCGCCAAGAAAGTATATAGCGTCCATCACCCCGCCACTCCTGAAGTTGAAGCCGAGATGCAGAGAGCGGTCATGATACCGTTTGGTTTCAAAACGATACCCAAAACAGCCGACCCGCGACTGCAAAATGACTGGCTTGTCACAGAGTCAGTCTCTACTTGGGCGGCCAGTCCTGAGCTGCCCGATGACGTAGTTGCGGAAGTGCTGAGGATACTATGGGAATACAGGAATGAGATTAAGAACTACCATGCGGTGGCTGAAGGCTATAGCCTGCAGGGATTAGTTGATGTTTACGCCGAGGCGAAGTCTTTCCATCCGGCAGCACTGAAGTTCTGGACGGAGAAGGGGGCCAAAATAACCTATAAGGAACCCTGGTAACGGGCTGTTCGAGGTAAAGACGCACTGTGCCGCGGAGGACGATGCGTCTTAGCTCATGAGAATGGTGTTTTCCTGTGGATGAAAGAAAGCGAGAAGGTTCTTTCCGTCGTATTCTCACCATAGCTATCGCCGTAGTGGCGATAGCTATGGTGACCTATCAATTGATTGCCCCATTCCAATTGTTTGTTGGGCCTAACCAGCATCAGGTAATCCACCTCACTTTTGCCCTGGTGCTCCTCTTTCTGGTCTTTATCAGGCGGGCCGAGTCTCGGCTTGGCATTGCCCTCGGCTTTATTTACCTGGCGATGTCCTTATTCTTCGTGGTCTATACGCTCCCCCGCGTTCCCTGGCTGGAATACAATAGCGGCAGCATTTACCTTCCATTTATCGTCGTGGTCATGGGGATGATTATAACCCTTCTCGTCCTGGAAGCCTCCAGGCAGGCCATGGGGATAGCGATACCCATAGTCTGCCTCGTTTTTCTGGCCTATGCCTATTCGGGGCAATTTCTTCCCGGCTTTCTTCATAGTCCCCCCGTGGAGATAGACAGGCTCTTCCTCAGGATGGGCATCGGCTCTCTAGGAACATCGGGAATATTTGGCCCTATTTTAGGAGTTTCGGCGAATGTAGTCTTCTTACTCTTCGTCTTCGCCGCCCTGCTCCAGACAACAGGAGCGATTCGTTTCTTCATGGAAGTGGGTAAGTGGGCGGGAAAGAAGCTGGCCGGTGGACCAGCGATGACTTCGGTGGTATCAAGCGCTCTCGTTGGCATGGTTACTGGAAGCCCGACGGGTAATGTCGCCCTTACCGGTTCGTTCACAATACCGGCCATGAAAAAGGCTGGCTATCCCCCATATCAGGCTGGTGCCATTGAGGCGGCGGCCTCCACCGGTGGGGCAATAATGCCCCCAATAATGGGGACAGTCGCTTTTCTCATGGCAGCTATAACCGGAATACCCTACACTAAAATCATCATGATGGCAGCCATCCCGGCCATACTGTATTACTTTTCGGCAGGTCTTTACGTGCAGTTCCAGGCCATGAAGCTAAAGGCCCTGGGCAAACTGGCCAGCCTGAATGAAGAAAAAGTAGACTTTAAAGAGATGGCATTGGGGGCGCCGCTATTTATTTTGCCCCTAGTGTTGATTATTGCCCTTTTGCTCCAGGGCTTCTCTGTGGCCTATGTCACCGTCCTGGCTATTGCTTCCCTTGTTTTATTGAGTTTTCTACGGAAAGAGACTCGCCCTTCCCTGAAGAAATGGGTAGATGGCCTTATTGATGGAGCGACTACCGGAGCTGGCCTCGCTGCCATTATGGCTGCTGTTGGGATAATATTAGGCTCGGTATCGTTTACCGTCCTGATTCAAAAGTTGCCGGTAGGGTTAATGTCGCTGAGTGGTGGAAATCTGCTCATTGGCGTCAGCTTAGCAGCAGTTGCCAATATCTTCCTGGGCATGGGAGTATCCACCCTTGTGGCCTATGTCATGGTGGTACTAGTTATGGCCCCTACCCTGATACCACTGGGACTAAGTGTAGCCCAGGTGCACCTATTTAACCTGTATTTTGCTAACATAGGCTTCGTCACCCCTCCGGTAGCCTATGCCGCGCTTATCGGGGCGAGATTAGCCGGAGCCTCTTACCTGAAAACCGCAGTTGAGGCATCGAAGGTTGCTAGTGCTGGTTTTGTTGTGCCATTCATATTTATTTATGCTCCCATTCTAATATTGCAGCCCGGAACCAATCCCCTTCTTTTGGATATATTATTAGTGATAAGCGCTTTTGCTTTGATATTAGTCTTGCAAGTAACGATTTGCGGACAGTATTTTACTGCTCTTAGCCAAGCGGAAAGAGGCATGTTCGCCCTGATTGCCGTAGCGCTGGTTTTATCATTCTTCCTCCAGAACTATGTCACGATTGCTATTGGTCTGGGTGTTTTTGTTCTCGGGACTGCGTGGCAATGGCGAAGAAGAGTGTCATGGAAAGGGTAGTCACGATGAAGGTGACTTGAGAGGTCTTTGTCACGTCGAAGTGACATTACTTGCTTATCCCTACCCCTCGCAAGGAGCGAGGCAGCATCCTTTCACGCGAGGCCCTTCCCTCTAAGGAGGTTGAAAGAAGTATAATGATTGCCCTGCAACCGAAGTTGGAAGAATTGGGAAAAGTTGTAGAGTCAGATGTCTTGGTAATTGGCGGTGGTATTGGTGGATGGTGTTGCGCCATATCAGCGAAGGAAAGCGGCCTTATAAATGAAGTGGTTCTTGTTGAAAAGTCTCACGCTGGAAGAACTGGCCCCAGCGCCCTCGTTGGAGGAATCTTCAGCATAATCCTCCCCGAAGATGACCCAGATGCCAAGCTAAGGGCTTTCGCCGAAGGCAAGGACTATCTTGCCGACCAGGAAACTCTGGCTGAAGTTGTCCGACTTGCCCCGGAGGTGCTAAAAAGCCTTGAGAAGTGGGGCGTGAAGTTCATGAAAAGAGCCAATGGAAAGTATGAAACCATCTTCCAGCGTGGCGGTAATACCATCCTGATGGAGGGAGGGGGAATTCCCATGATGGATGCCCTTACTGGTTACGGTCGAAGGATAGGCATCAGGTCAATCGACTGGACCATGATAACTGACCTCCTGGTCTCTGAGGGTAACATTGTCGGCGCGGTGGGGATAAACTGCCGGACAGGAGAATTCCTTATCTTTAAATCGAAAACTACTGTATTAGCCACAGGGGGGACCATCTTCAAGTCAAGGTCGTCAGGGCACAGAAATACTACCGGCGATGGATGGGCAATGGCATACCGAGCAGGGGCTGAAATGATGGGCTTCCACTTCAGTACGTCAAACGTATGGGGAGCAACATCGGAAGTTGGGCCTGGTAACGGTCTGTTGTTAAGCGAGGGGGCGCGCCTATTAAACAATAAGATGGAAGAATATGTCAAGAACTATCCTGAAATCCAGAGATTAAAATCACCGGAGTGGCATTCTCCGCTTATGGCGATGGAGGCGAAGAGAGGCAATGCCCCGCCTATCTGGCTAGACCTGAGACACTTCACTGAGAAACAAGTAGATATGATATACAGGATTATTCCCTACGCGGCGAAAAAATGGGAGAAACTTGGTTTCCTGAAAGAGAAGAGGTTTATCAAGCTCTGTGAATACACCCCGGAAGGACCTAATCCTGGTGGTGGAGTATTTGTAACCCCTGAATTTGCATCGAGAAATATCCGCGGGCTTTTTGCCTGCGGAGAGGCGGTTGCCAAACTGCAGTGCGGCGGCGGTCTGAATCGAGCCGCCATTTCCGGCGTAATCGCCGGATGGTCAGCGGCAAGAACGGCTGCTGACACCGGGAAAATAGAAGTCGATGCAAAAGCTATAGTCGAGCTCAGGGACTCTACAATGGCTTCTCTGGAGAGAGAGGATGGAATAGACCCGGAAAATGCTCTCGTCACACTCCAGGAAGCTATCCATCCCTACCCGGTACACATCCTCCGAAGAGAAAATAGCATGAGGAAGGCACTGGACGAAGTAGAGAGGATAAGAGGGGATGTTATGCCTTACTTACGTGCCTATGACCCCCACTATTTGAGGTTGGTCCATGAGCTCCGCAACATGGTATTGTCCGCAGAAATGTTCTTGAAATCTGCGCTTGAACAGAAGGAGAGTAGGTTTGGTTCCCTCAGGGAAGACTATCCGTATACGGATAACATAAACTGGTTAAAGTGGCTCCTTCTTAAAGAGGAGCCGGGGACAGGGACGATGAAGCTCTGGACCGAGAATATACCGCTGGAAAAGTACAAGTTTAGGCCAAAGAGGGAAAAATTTTTGCATCCATTTTGGGCACGGGCGGAGGAGTTAGGGTACTGGAAACGGTCGGACGAGGTGTCAAATAATGGGGATTAGAAGAATAGACTTTGATTTGTGCAATGGCTGTGGGGTATGTGTTGATTCCTGTCCCGAAGATGTGCTCAGGATGAGCCAGGAAACAGCAAAGCCCTTTATCGCCTATTCGAGAGACTGCGAGTCCTGTCTCCTCTGTGAGCTTAGCTGTCCTGTAGAGGCAATTTATGTTTACCCAGTCCCGGAAAGAAGAATACCCGACCCTCTTGACTACGCAGAAGCGGAAGATAGAAGTGGATAACGGGGGAGGGCAATTAGCGGTGAAACAAATTCTCAGGCGCATTTCTGGGTACGATGACCTTCAATGCTGAGGATATGGCACGAATAGTGATGGGGGTTTCTGTCAAAGGCTCGCCATCCACCTGCACTGGCAGGGGGCGGGCAGACTCAACGACTATTTCGCTGCTTTGGTAATACTCCATATTCGAGTCTCGCAGTTGCTGATGGGAAAGCACCTTCAGGGCGTGCCGCACAAAAGTGAGAAACCCACCCCCCTTGAAAACACATACATCCAACTTGCCGTCATTCACGCGAGCCTCAGCCCCAATTGCCAGGAACCCCCCATAAAGCTGGATATTGCAGACAACAATTTGCGATGTCCTCACCTTTGTTTCTTTGCCATCCAGCTTCAGGCAAACGTCAGTGCTAGGGTACCGGCGGACTGTCTCCAATATCGGCAATAGATAAGCCCATGAACCCAGAGCTTTTTTCCCCTTGAGTGATGTGCTTTTTATGGTCGCGGCATCTAGGCCAATACCCGCCCACATTAGGAAGTAGCGACCAGACACCTCCCCTATATCCACCGCAACAATGCGTCCTTCAACCAGCACTCGAGCCGCATCCAGCAGCACCTTTCGGTAATAGTTGGCAGGCAATGGACGAGCAATCCGTTCCTGTAGATTCGAGACAAACTTGACCACGTTCGACCCTGGTGACATTGGATTTAATGTTGGGATACCCATCTGCAGTGCCCACGCGTTGGTGGTTCCCACGGGAAGTACTCCAAGCGCGGCATCGGTGCCAAACAACCCATTGGCTACCTCATTGACCGTGCCATCACCGCCGGCGGCAATAACGACCTTGGCGCCTCTCCGGACAGCTTCACGAGCCAGCTCAGTTGCTTCCATTGGCTTACTGGTTTCCCGTACGGTAATTGTCCACCCGTGACGACCCAAGAAAGCAACTACTTCCCGAAGTTCGTGCCTGAGTACCACCTGGCCTCCGTGAGGGTTATAAATCAATTCGCTCTGCACCGGATACCTGCCTTGTCCTCCCTTCCTGCGTCCATTGAATCGTATCCTTGCGACTGAGCATATGTCAATAGCAGAAAGATACATAAGACATTCAGATTTCCTGGAATCTTGAGGTTCGTCTCGTTTGACAAACGTCATATGGTTGTGAAGTAATAGAAATGCCATGGAGATTCCCACCCCAGGTTCACCGGCTAAATGCGGCAAAACAGATGATACTGTAAGGATAAATCCAGACAGGTTGGCGTCTGAGGATTGAGAAGGTCAAAAGAGCCATGTCCTGCTGTTGCAGGAGAGTGTAATGCGTAAGAGCAATAACCGGAATAGGCTGCTTCTTATTGGAGGCCTGGTTGGCCTCACCCTGGCAGGCTCGGTGTACGCGCGGTGGATGTCACGCTTCCCGGGCGACCTGGAACTGACGCTCCTGTTGCAGTCTATCGATAATGGCTTATTCCGCTCGGTTATGGAATGGTCTTCGCTTCTGTTCGGAGGCTGGCGAGCCGTACTGCTCGTTGTTGGCAGCGGCGCTTTGGTTTACTGGCGTCTGGGCAGGCTGGAGAGCGCCGCGGTACTGGCGGCGGGTCTGGTTAGCCTTGTCGATTCTGCCCTTAAGGTCGCTGTTAATCGGCCGCGGCCTACGCCGGACCTGGTACTGGTGTTTGTAGCTGAAAGCGAGAGTGGATTCCCCAGCGGACACGCCTTGTTTGCCGCCGTGGTGTTGGGGACCCTTGCCTATTTCATCGCCACCCACGCGCGAAAACGCAGTCTGCGGATATTGTCCGTGGCGGGTCTTCTATTGTTAATGGTTTCAATCGGCGTCTCACGAGTCTATCTTGGCGCCCACTGGCCAAGCGACGTCATAGGAGGCTATCTGGCCGGTGGAGCACTCCTGGCAACGCTAACCTGGTTCTACGAGAGGTGGAAAGGCCACCTCCGGGCGCGGGAATCTGGTGGATGAAAGGTGTCAAGGGCATGGTAGCCAGGGCTTAGGTGAGTTCGTTGCTCCGGCCACAATGTGGACACCTGACATTGGGGGCTCTCAGTGTGGGAGGTATTCTCAATTTAGTACCACACTCACAAACTAAAGTCCTATAGTTTCCCAGACGCCACATGAGCTCTGATGTATCGCGGGTGCGTTTAACTTTTTCGGTGCTCTCTTCTGCCGGCTCTGTCTCAGCTGAGGCCGCGCGAAGTGCTAAATCCCCAGAATCATTTAAAGCTGAAACTGGTATGATACCTGTCCTTCCTTTCACCTGTCGATAAGCCAAATCATAATCAGCCACGGAAGCACCAGCCATAGCCCGGAGAATGCGTATGCGCTCGGATATAGGCGGATGTGTGCTGGTAAGGTCACTGGCTGCCCTGCCTTCTTCACGAAGCGGGTTCACCGTATACATCGGGGCTGTGGCTTTGTTGGCTGACTTTAGCTGCGTCGTTGAGGTAGCAATCTTCCCCAGTGCTGAGGCAAGCCCCTCGGGATACCTGGTATAAAGAGCGGAAGAGGCATCAGCCAGGTATTCCCGTTTCCTGGAAATTGCCAAATAGAGCAACTGCGCCGCTATTGGTGCCAATATCATCAAAATAATACCTATGGCCAGGACTACTATCTGCCCCTGTCCACCCCCCGAACGCGAACTCCTCCTGCCGCCGCTCATACCGCTATAGAACATTATTCGTGTGGCATACCAGGCTAGAATGACAACCGTGCCTAAAATGACACCCGCCAGTGACATCAGCAGGACGTCCCGGTTCTTAATATGCGCTATTTCATGACCGATGACACCTTGCAATTCATCACGGTTGAGTTTCTGCAAAAGCCCGGAGGTGGCAGCTACAGATGCCTTGTCGGGTGAGCGTCCCGTGGCGAAGGCATTCGGCGCCGGGTCATCAATAATATATATTTCGGGCATATTCTCCAACCCTGAGGCAATTCTCATCTCCTCGACGATATTATAGAGTCGAGGGTGGTCATCACGCATAATCTTTCTCGCCCCGGCCACACTCAGTAAGATACCATCTCCCTGAAAGTAGGCAATGAGGAGCATCATCACCCAAACAATTAAGGCAATTATCAGCCCCGCCGTGGTGCTATCAAAAAAATATAGGCCCAGAAAATAGCCGAGCAGGAGTAGCAGTGCCCCCATGCCAGCTACCAGTATGGCCGACCTGATGCGGTTAGACCTGATTTGCTCCCACATAACTTATGCCATCTAACAATTAGGGGAAACTTACCTTGGGTGCCGCTCTCTCCTCAGCTACGGTAACCTCAAAAAACTCACTGGCCTTAAAACCCATCATGCCGGCCACCATGTTAGAAGGAAACATCTGTGTCTGGTTGTTATACTTCATGGCCGAATCATTGTAGTACTGGCGGGAAAAGCTAATTTTATTCTCCGTTGAAGTAAGCTCCTCCTGGAGGGCTAGAAAGTTCTGATTGGCTTTGAGCTCAGGATATCTCTCAACCACGACTAGCAGCCTGGCCAGCGCTGAACTCAGCTCACCCTCAGCCTTAGCACGTTCCCCCGCTCCCGATGACGACGCCTGTTGCGCCAGGTTGCGAGCCTTGGTTACAGCTTCAAGAGTTTCTCGCTCATGTTTCATGTAGCCTTTGACCGTTTCCACCAGGTTGGGAATAAGGTCATAGCGTCTCTTCAGCTGCACGTCAATCTGTGCCCAAGCGTTTTTCACCTGATTGCGGAGCCTGACCAGGCCATTATACGTTGCTATTACCATTATCAGAAGAATCACAACAATGCCAATAATGATATAGACTGCTATCATAAGAGACCTCCTCTATCAAAATAGTCCTATTCTGAACTTTTTATTAACAGACATACAACTTTACTCGGGAGCCTTAAACACTTCCCCGATAAAGGTGATAATACGCTGCTCAGTGCTGGCCTTTGTTGAGAGCTTGCTTGCCAGTTGTCTCAGAAGCCCGTTTAGCTCGCCACCGTCGAACCACAGCCCATCTCCGCGACGGCAAATGTCGATATTTATTGATGGTTCCTCTATGGCTGTTTCCTTCATACCGCGACGGCAGACTGGACACTTGAGCTGCCTATGTGTCAGCTTCACTTCGGGCAAATCGAGTATATTCTTGATGGTCAGGCTCGGGCTCTCCAGTTCCGCTGA
The DNA here is from genome assembly GCA_016202545.1 of Chloroflexota bacterium. Lineage (GTDB taxonomy): Bacteria > Chloroflexota > Dehalococcoidia > Dehalococcoidales > JACQON01 > JACQON01. Next base: position 35,921 of record JACQON010000002.1, on the reverse strand, counting down.
TTCCAGGAATAGCTCAAGCTCGCCAGAATCAAACCACACGCCTTGGCAGCTTGTGCAATAATCAAGCTCAATCTGATGATGTTCCACAACTATCATAGCTTTCTTGCAAACAGGGCATATCATCTTTAGCGGGGCCTTACGGTAAATTGCTACATTACAAACCTTCTAAGATTATAGCAACATTGCTATAATCTACACAACATGACGTTTAGTGCAATGCTTAATCAGTTGGCTTGGCTTTTCTGTATGAGGTGTGTCTTGGGATTATTTTTTATTGATAAACAAATTATTGGTAAATTGGTAGTAGAATAATGAAAAGACGTTGAATACGTATCATCAATAAGCCTCTTGAAGGCTCATCCGTGTTGCTGGTGGAGACGGGGGAGAGTCGAACTCCCCGTCCAGAAGAGTCTACCCAGGACATGCTACAAGCTTAGTCAGCTCTTTAATTTCGCCTGACCGGCCTCTGCTGACCGAGTCCAGCCAGACCAGCCGGTGTTTCTTTCACCGCCCCTACCGGCGTTGGAACGGTGGCACCCCAACTTAACGACACCCGGTCCAACCCGTTGGAGCAAGGTTAAGCCGAGCGCGCAACCTATTTGTTAGGCTGCGAAAGCGAATTCACGTTCGCCAGTTATCTTTTGCCACCTGTTTTATGAGGTTGATGGCACCTCAGCTTGCAATCCTGTAGCACACCTCCCCTGTCGAGACCACGCGTCCCCGTTTGTTGCGGCAGGCTATCGCCGCCTGGTCAAAGCCTCCTTCTCTTCATAGCCCGCCCGATTTCTCTGTCCGTCTCGCGGCGGGCTATCGCCTCGCGCTTGTCATACAGCTTTTTGCCCTTGCCCAGGGCTATCTCTGCTTTGACCAGTCCATTTTTAATATACAACTTCAGCGGCACTAAAGTAAAGCCCCTCTCCGCCGCCCGGCTGACGATGCTATCTATCTGCTCACGGTGCAGCAGGAGCTTGCGAGGGCGGGTCGGCTCATGGCTCAAATAGCTGCCCGCCTCGTAGCGGGCAATATGGGCGTTCACCAGCCACAGCTCTCCGCGCTCGGGTTTGACATAGGCGTCGCCCAAGCTCACCCTGTGGCCCCGGACTGACTTCACCTCCGTGCCGGTGAGGACAATGCCGGCTTCCACGCTGTCTTCTATGTGGTAATTGTGGTACGCTTTGCGGTTGGTAGCGATTATCTCTATAGCCACGCCTTCACTCAGGTCGCCCCTGCCGGATGACCTATCTTACGTCTACAAACCGGTAAACCGAGCGGTAGACCACCGGTTGTCCCGTCCCGTTTCATTGGTTCGAATCGCCGCCGCTCCGGCGCACCATCAGCTTAAGCCCATCCTGCTTTACTACCGCCACCTCCTCGCCGATATTCATGGCGCCATCAAGTGAAGACGCCTGCCAGAGCTCACCCTTGATTATGACCATGCCCTCCGTGGCCAGCGGACTTACCACTTTGCCCCGGCTGCCAACCATGTCAGGCAGGGTGATAATTGGCTTCTTTCTCAGGGCGCGGCTGCCCATGGTATATGAGAAAACAGCAAACACAGCCCATACCACCATCAACACGGCCAGGCCCACCAGTGGAATCTCAACCCCGAGCCAGGGCAAGACCCAGAGCACGATGGCGGCTAGACCCGCCTCCTCCGCCAGAGTAGTGACGATAGCCACCACAAGCCTACCGCTCATCTTTTTAATTATAGCAGGCGGCGAGGATATTTATTAGCTCTATCGGTTTTTCACGGGGTGACCCCATCCTCCGTATACCGAAAGCCCTTCCGGGCCGCCCCTGTTGCTGATACTGGAATGAGGGTGCTATAATTGGCAGATATACGGGGCATTCTATGAAGCTGACTCGTGAAGAGGTGCTGCACATCGCCCGCCTGGCCCGCCTGGGCCTGACCGACGCCGAGGTGGACAGGCTCAGAGAGCAGCTGTCCAACATCCTGGAGAACTTCGAAATACTCCAGCAGGTGGATACCGCCGGCGTCCCGCCCACATCCCACACCGTGGCCATTAAGAACGTGATGAGACCGGACGAGGTGGCTGACTCTTTGCCCCCGGAACAGGTCCTGGCCAACGCCCCGCAGCGGGACGGAGATTACTTCAGGATACAGGCGGTGCTCGAATGAGCATCGAGTATGACCGGCTGACAATCTACGAGGCGTCCAGTCTGCTCAGGTCCGGAGAAATATCGGCGGTTGAGCTGACCAGGGCCTGCCTGGAGCGCATCCGCCAGGTGGAGCCCAGGGTGCACGCCCTGGTCACTGTCACCGAGGAGATGGCCCTGTCTCAGGCGCAAAAAGCTGACCGGCTTATCGCCGCCGGAGACGCCGACCCTCTCACCGGCATACCGGCGCTCATCAAGGACAACATCTGTACCAGAGGGGTGCGTACCACCTGCTCGTCGAAGATGCTGGAGAATTTCGTACCGCCCTACGATGCCACGGTGGTGGAGAGGCTGGGCCAGCGCGGCGCGGTGATTGTGGGTAAGACCAATATGGACGAGTTCGCCATGGGCTCGTCCACCGAGAACTCGGCCCTGTTTGTAACCAATAACCCCTGGGACTTGAGTCGCGTCCCCGGTGGCAGCAGCGGCGGCTCAGCCGCCGCCGTGGCCGCCGGTGAAGCCTTCTACGCACTGGGCTCGGATACCGGCGGCAGCATCCGCCAGCCGGCCGGGTTCTGCAATGTTACCGGCCTGAAGCCCACCTATGGCCGGGTCAGCCGCTACGGGCTGGTCGCCTTCGCCAGTTCCCTCGACCAGATTGGCCCGCTGACCAGAGACGTCACCGATTGCGCCCTGGTGCTGAGCGCCATCGCCGGCTATGACACCAGGGACTCTACCTCCATCCCCTATCCCACCCCCGATTACCCTTCCTGCCTCGTCGCTGACATCAGCGGACTCACCATCGGCGTCCCCAAAGAGTATTTCGTCCAGGGGATGCAGGCGGAGGTGGAGCAGGCCGTCCGGGCCGCCATCAGCAAGCTCGAAGAGCTGGGGGCGAAAGTGGAGTGGGAAGTGTCACTGCCACACACTCCCTATGCCCTGGCGGCGTACTACATCATCGCCCCGTCAGAGGCTTCGGCTAACCTGGCCCGCTATGACGGGGTAAAGTACGGCTTCTCCTACCGGGACGCGGGCAGCATGTGGGAGGCCATGGAGAAGACCCGCCAGCACGGCTTCGGCCCGGAGGTAAAGAGGCGTATCATGCTGGGCACCTATGCCCTGTCCGCCGGCTACTACGATGCCTGGTATGTGAAGGCCCAGAAAGTCCGCACCCTGCTAAGACAGGAGTTCGACCAGGCCTTCGCCAGATTCGATGCCCTGGTCACGCCCACCTCTCCGTCAGTCCCGTTCAAAATCGGCGAGAAGACGGATGACCCGCTCCAGATGTACTTGAGCGATGTCTTCACCATACCGGTGAACATCGCCGGGCTGCCGGCCATATCCATCCCCGCCGGCTTCGCCGCCGGCCTGCCCGCCGTCGCTAAAGCTAAGGCGGGCCTGCCCATCGGCATGCAGCTCATCGGCAAGCCCTTCGCCGAGGACACCCTCCTCAAAATAGCCCATGCCTACCAGCAGGCCACCGACTGGCATAAGAAGAGGCCGGAGGTTTAGGGAATCACTTTACGGGAGGGATAAAATGAACTATTGGATCAACATTCACTGGCCACCGCTGCTTAGGGATAAACCTACTCCTTCGTCTCCAGACCCAGGTTATCACTACCGTGTCTATCTGCCAGACGGTCGTGAAGCTGCTGGCGATGGTCTTATTTCTGGGGACTTTGTCTTCATCTATGAGACTAAAACAGGCCCTATCCGTGTGGATGGAGAAAAATACAGCCCAGGCAGGCAGGGGATTATCGCCCTCGTACGTACCCAGAGATCTATTCAGGACGTAGGGTCAGACCCTGAGCAATATATTGATAGACCACCAATAGACTGGAGATGGCAAGCACCCACACAATTTGAGGAGGCTGGCTTCTGCTCTAGAGAAGATGTCTGCAGAACACTCGGCTATTCGCGCAACTGGACTTTACATGGTTTTGGCGACCTCAGAAGTGGCCTTAAGAAACTCACCCCAGGCGAATACGAAGCGCTCTCGAGGTGTTTCAGAACTGGAGTGCAGTCAGCGCGGGCTACGGAGTCGTAGTGGCGGAAGGACAGTTTAAGGAGGCTTCGCTTCCGGTACCTCTCCCTTTGTTGAAGGGAGATTGAGAGGGATTTGATGGTTGAAATCCCCCTGAGTCCCCCTTTTCCAAAGGGGGAAGACCTGAAGAGGAGTAAAGGTGAAGTCGACCAGCATCAAAAGCTGGAGGGTAATAAATAAAAATCTGTGGAGGGAACTATGAAAGCATTAGCCTGGTACACCGCCATCTTCAACGCCCTGATTATCATTATCTTCATACTGGCCGTGGCCGGCGTGGTGCCGCCGCCGCCATTCACCGCTTCTGAGGGCATCGTCTGGGCGGTGCTGACGGTGCCGGTGGTCATCCTGGGCATACTGGTGATAAAAAGGCCGGCGTAAAGTCGGGCCGCTATGAGGTTGTTCAGCAATTCACCGGACGGAGGTCCGGTATGTCATTGCGAGCGCAGCGAAGCAATCTCTGAATCGGCAAAGAGCATCGGTTGAGATTGCTTCGGGCTTCCGCCCTCGCAATGACATGAAGCTGGTCTGAGGGGGTGAGGCTTGACTGACCTCGAAGTTGTCTGCTATTCCGGCCATACCTATGCCGAGTGGCCGCGCTCCTTCCGGTGGCGGGGCAGGGAATACCGGGTTGAGCGGATAGAAAAGGCGTGGCAGGAGCCGGGAAAGAGATGCTTTCAGGTCGTGACAGGGGAGAACGAACGGTTCCAACTCTGCTATAATGAAGCGGATAAAAGCTGGTCACTGACCGAGCTCGGGAAGGGGTAAAGCGGGCCCGGAGCGGGCTACCTGCCCGTCAAGCCTTGGCAGGCGGGCCTGCCCGACCTGGCGGCGAGGAGACAGGAGATGCTGAAGGAAATCCTTAAAATACTGGAGAGCGATGCCCGCACCACCATCAAGCAAATTTCCTCCATGACCGGCGCCGCCGCCACGGAGGTATCCAAGCTCATCCGGCAGGCGGAGAAGGACAGGGTCATCCTCAAGTACAAGGCGGTGATAAACTGGGACAAGGTAGAAGATGAGCAGGTATGGGCGCTGATAGAGGTCAAGGTCAGCCCGGAGCCGGAGGTGGGCTATGACGCCATAGCCGAGCGCGTCTACCGTTTCCCACAGGTCTACACCGTTTACCTGCTCTCGGGGACATACGACCTCCTGGTGGTGGCGTCCGGCAAAAGCGAGCACGAGGTGGCCGATTTCGTGGCCAAGAAGCTTGCCCCCGTCAGGGGCGTACAGGGGACGGTCACCCATTTTGTGCTCAAGCGGTACAAAGAGGATGGCGAGATTCTGGAGGGAAAGGAAGAGGTCAAGCGCCAGACAGTGGTGCTGTGACCGGCCCTGCTCTCCTTTTATCGCTCAGGAGATTCCTATGTCAGTCAGATTCGAGGCTCAACGTAAAAAGCAGCGCAGCCTAACCTCAAAGCGGGTGAACCAGCTATCCCCTTCCGGGATACGGAAGTTCTTTGACCTGCTGGCTTCCATTGAGGGGGTAATCTCCCTGGGCGTTGGCGAGCCTGATTACACTACCCCGTGGCATATTCGCGAGGCAGCCATCCTCTCCCTGGAGAAGGGCTACACCATGTACACCTCGAACTCAGGGATGCCGGAGCTGCGCCAAGAGCTATCACGCTATCTCCAGGAAAATCACTGCATGAAATACGACCCCAACGGCGAACTCCTGGTCACGGTGGGAGTCAGCGAGGGCCTGGACCTGGCAATGAGGGCCATCCTCAACCCCGGAGACGAGGTCATTATACCCGACCCGTGCTATGTCTCTTACGGCCCCGGCGTCATCCTGGCCGAAGGCAAGCCGGTCATGCTCCCCACATACGAGGAAAACAACTTCGAAATCAGCGCCGCCGACATCGAAGCGCGGGTCACCCCGAGGACAAAAGCCATCCTCATCGGCTATCCCGCCAACCCCACCGGAGCAGTATTGAGCCATGACAAGCTGGCGCAGCTCGCCGAAGTGGCCCGGCGTCATGACCTGCTGGTGGTCTCAGACGAGATTTACGCCAAGCTGGTCTACGGCGTGGAGCATACCTGCTTCGCCGCCCTGCCCGAGATGAAGGAGCGCACCGTTCTCCTGGGCGGGTTCTCCAAGGCTTACGCCATGACCGGGTGGCGCATCGGCTATGCGGCGGCTTCCCGGCCGATTATCGCCGCCATGACTAAAATCCACCAGTACACCATGATGTGCGCCCCTACCATGGCACAGGTGGCCGCTATCGAGGCGCTGAAGTCGGGTGAGCCGAGCGTCAAGGAAATGGTGGCTGATTACAACCGGCGCCGCCAGTTCATCGTCAGCGGCTTGAACGACATCGGCCTGTCCTGCTTTGAGCCTCGCGGGGCGTTCTACGCCTTTCCTTCCATCAAGGGCACCGGCCTGACCTCGGAGGAGTTCGCCGAGAAGCTTCTCGTCGAAGAGAGGGTGGCGGCAGTCCCTGGCTCAGCCTTCGGGCAATGCGGCGAAGGCTATATCCGTTGCTGCTATGCCACCTCGCTGGCGGACATCGAGGAAGCGCTCACCAGGATGAAGCGCTTTGTGAAGAACCACAGGCGGTGAGTCCGCATATCCCGGTGTCGCCAGGGCAGTAACAGGCTGTCATTGCGAGCAGAGCGAAGCAATGACAATCAGGTAACCCACTTGCCGAACGGGGTCAGGACTCGGCGGCCCCTATTTTGCTGAGACGCCTGTCGGCGACCAGTTCCCTGTCCAGCACCACCAGGTCTTTGACTATTTCACGTCCGGGGAGCGGGCCTATCTTGACATCCTGGGTAAGCTTCACCAGGCATGCCTTAACCGACCGCCCATCAACGCTGACCATGCACCCGCGGCACTCGCCCCAGCCGCATGAGTAAGCGTGGGCCAGGGTGCTATCAAGGTTCTCATAGATGAAAGTCAGCGCTCCCAGGATGGTCATATCTTTCCTGGCCGGGACCTTGTAGGTCTTATAACGGCCCTCTCTATCCGTTGCCGGGTCGTAGCGAAACACGGTGATATTGAACTGCCCGTTTTCCTCATTCTTCTTTGGCATGGCTCACCTTTCCGGGGGCGTCACCCTGGCGAAATGGAGCGGGCCAGGGGGCGCCGCCGTAAATAGTCGCATCTTCGTATCCACCCGGCGCAGGATGATATTCTTCAGCCAGTTCTGGTTGTCCGTGGCCGGGAAGTCATAGCGATAATGGTTGCCCCGGCTCTCCGTCCTCATCAGGGCGGAGCGCGCTATCATCTCGGCGACGACGAGCGAATTTTCCGCCTCCAGGGCAGCTACCCACTCACGGTTGTACCGGGGGTTCTTGCTCCTGGCGGCAAGCCGTGGCAGGCTTTTCTTCATCTCCTCAATTTCCCCAACCGCCTTCTCCAAACTTTCACCGCTCCTCACATTGATTAGTTTCTCAGAGGCGAGCTTTTGAAGCCGGCGGCGCATTTCAAGGGGACTGACGCCGTCTTTGCGTTCCAGGGGGGCGAAGACCTTTTCGCGGAGGCTTTCCAGCTGACTTTTGTTGACCTCGGCTGAGCGGTTTTTCGCCGCAAACCTGGCGGCTGACCTGCCTGCCCGCGACCCCTGGACAAAACACTGGCTGACGGCGTTGCCGGCCAGCCTGTCGGCGCCGTGAAGCCCGCCGGTCACTTCGCCGGCGGCAAATAGCCCGGCAAGGGTCGTACTTCCATTCTCGTCTACCCTCAGCCCTCCCTGAAAGGAATGGGGGGCGATGAAAGCCTCGATGGAATCCTTCTTCAGGTGGTCGAAGTCCCTCTTGCTGAACAGGCATCTTCGAATGTACCAGTCCCCGGACAGGTAGTCAATTATGTCCTCGGGCAGATGCCTCATGGACAGGGCGACGTAGCCGCCTCTATCGCCCTTCCAGCCGCGGCCTTCCAGAATCTCCTTATTGACGGCCACCGCCACTAGGCTGCGCCGGGCATCCTCCATATTCTGCGGGTCCCACTTGCTCATGAAACGCTGGCCATGCTTATTGAGCAGCCAGCCGCCGTTGGACATGAACAGGATGAGAAAGCGCGCGCTGGTTGGCGGGTAGGGATGGAGGAAGGTCATGGTTATGAACTGCATAGACTCCATGTCCAGAAGCTCAGCCCCGGCGCGATATCCCATAGCCTGTCCGTCGCCACTCATCTCCTTGGGATAGGTGTGGATGGGGAAAATCTCCTGTCCCCCGCCGGTGGCTATTACCACGGCTTTGGCCTTGATGGCGACGAAATCGCCGTGGGCGAAGTCCAGGCCGACAGCGCCCACGACCCGGCCGTTGCTGGTGAGCAGGTCGGTAGCCATTATGTTGTCCCGCACTGTCACCTGCTGCCCGAGCTGTTTCACCTTTTTGGCCAGGACGTTGCTGATTTCCAGACCGGTGGTCTTGACACCGTGCGGATAGCGGCAACCCGGCCTGGCGGGCATGGCCAGGCCCTCCATCCTTGTCCCCCAGTCAACCAGTTCCTTTACCCGCTGGGGGGCGTCATCAACCAGCGTTTCCACCAGCTTCTGGTTGTTAATCCACTCTCCCACATTTATGGTATCCTCAAATAGAATCTCGGGGGCATCCCTGGGGTCGGCGGTGAAACCGAACAGGCGGCGGATGCTGTGCCCGTCCAGGTTAAAGTCCGCCCCTGAAGTCAATGTGGCCCCGTTCTTCCCCAGGACGCCCTTGGTCAGCACCATGACCTGCTGGCCGTTTCGTGCCGCTTCTATCGCCGCATACAGCCCGGCTCCGCCGCTGCCGATAACAAGCACGTCTGTCTCAACAGTCCCGCCGGTGGCTTTTGCCGTCATAGCGACCTATCCTCCTTTGGCCATTTTTGCAAGATAGTGACCAGAAAACACCTACAAGTGGCTGTGGCTGAGCCACGATGGGATTCTGGAGGCAGTATACTTCCTTGAAAGGGCAAAGTCAACATGTTACGCGGAGGTCGTTTAGCATTGGGTGGGTAGTTGTCATTGCGAGCCAGCCGCAGGCAGCGAAGCAATCTGTAGAGTATGAAGAATGAGATTGCTTCGGCTCTCGCCTGCCAAAGTGTAACGGCGAGCAGGCCGCCTCGCAATGACAGTTTCCGTTAATAAACGACCTCTAATTCTACTTACGTACTTGACTTTTCTGGTATCACGTGATATATTTTTGTTATTCTATATGGGTGGAAGTATTCGCCCGTATCCAAGAGGAGGATGATGAGTTCGAGGATATTTCCCGTAGCTGCATTTGTCCTGGCGCTTGTTGTTGGCCTGGTTACGCCGGGAGTAGTGGTGGCCAAGCCAGGTACGCCTATAAGCCCGAAGGTGCTGGAGGCGGTGTTCATCCACTACGAGCATCCGGCCAAGGGCAAGCCAACGCCTACACCAGAGGACAAGGTCTATGATTATTACCTGCTCCTGGGTCCCATGTGGGACCTGAGCCAGTACCCGGCGGGAGTGCCCTATGTTATTAATCCCACCGGTGCCCCGGTTGGTGCCGAGCTGGAGGTAAAGGCGGCCTTCGAGGCCTGGGATGCGGCGACTTCGGCGGAGCTTTTTGGCGATAGTCCGGTGATAGACGGGAACTCCTGGTGGGGAAGGGAGGATGGCAAGAACAACGTTTCCTGGCAGGTCATTCCCGATGGCCGTGTCATCGCCGGCACATGGATATGGTATTTTGATAACGATGGCAGCGGCACCATGACCACCGGAGATGTGATTAAGGAGACGGATATCGTGTTCAACGCATCGCAGAAGTGGGGCATTGACGCTGATGGCGAGGGTACAACTTACAAGCTGAGTAGAATGTACGATGTCCGCAACATAGGTACGCATGAGGTCGGCCACGTGGTCGGGCTGGATGACATCTATGAATCGAAGTACAGCGAAATCACCATGTACGGGTACAGCAGCAAGGGCGAGACAAAGAAGATAAGCCTGGCCATTGGCGATATAGATGGCACCGCGGCCCTGTACGGCCAGTGACGCATCAATCAGTCGCTAGATAGAGCTAGATAGAATAGAGGCAGAACCGAAAAGGTCTGCCTCTATTTTTTGTGCGCTATTTTCGCCGGAAAGGGAGTGATATAATTCTGGCCATGGGGCCGGCGGGCGTGCCCGATATTTTGAGACTTCCATCTCCTCCATCTTGCCGGTGATGACCCCCGGCAAGGCTTGAGGCAGGACAATGTGCCTTACCGTCTGCCATTTAGTCGCCCCGATGGCCAGGCTGCCCGCTCTATATTCCCTGGGTACGGCCCTTTTTCCTTTGAACAGGGAAAACAAGTTGACGGTAATGCGGCAGGATGGTAACCTTAAATTACAATGGATGACGTAAATAGGCCACAGCAGGCGGGTGACAGTCACCGGGTGACGACCACCGGCGATATTGAGGTATCCACTTATCTGGAAATTGCCAGGGAGTTGGGTGGTGAGCAGCCGGTGTTATCGACGGAGGCTGCGCCTGAACGCGAGGCCGTGGTCGTCCTCGACTTCGGCTCGCAGTACAGCATGCTTATCGCCAGGCGGGTGCGCGAGTGCCAGGTGTACTGCGAGCTGTTGTCGTACGATGCCCCCTGGGAGAGGGTAGCCTCGCTTAATCCCAGGGGCTTCATCCTGTCAGGAGGGCCGGCCAGCGTCTACGAGCCGGGTGCGCCGCTGGCGCCATCATACGTTTACGAAAATCACCTGCCGGTTCTGGGCATATGCTATGGAATGCAGGTCATCACCCAGCAGTTGGGCGGGCAGGTATCTCCGGGAACAAAGAATGAGTACGGTCATGCCGTCCTTCATCTGAGCGACGTCAATTCGCCGCTGTTTGCCGGTCTGCCGCCTTCCTCGCCGGTGTGGATGAGCCATGGCGACAGAATTGAGCGTATGCCGCCCGGCTTCACCGCCCTGGCCTACACCGAAAACTCGCCCGTGGCGGTCATGGGCAACGGCAGGGGGATATTCGGCCTCCAGTTCCACCCTGAGGTAGTCCATACTGCTGAAGGCAAGGCTGTGTTGAAGAACTTCCTCTTCCGGATATGCGGCTGCAAGGGGAACTGGACGGTGGGCAACTTCATCAATGATAGCATCGCCAGTACCAAGCAGCAGGTAGGCGAGGGCAGGGTAATAAGCGCTCTCTCCGGAGGGGTTGATTCAGCGGTTACTACCACCATTATCCACCGGGCGATTGGTGACCAGCTTACCTGCATCTTTGTCAATAACGGTCTGCTTCGCCGCGAGGAGGTAGAAAGGACGTTTAATACCTTCCGGCTTAACCTGGGCATGAATGTGGTCTATGTTGACGCCGCCCAGAGGTTTCTTGACCGCTTGCGGGGAGTGGTGGACCCGGAGATGAAGCGCAAGGTCATCGGCGAGGAGTTTATCAGGGTATTCGAGGAGCAGGCCAGCCAGATAGGCAAGGTTGATTTTCTTGCCCAGGGCACCCTCTATCCCGACGTCATCGAGAGCACCTCTTCGGTGAGCCGCGCCTCGGCCAAGATAAAAAGCCATCACAACGTTGGCGGTCTGCCGGCCAGGATGACGCTCAGGCTGCTTGAGCCGCTGCGCTTTTTGTTCAAGGACGAGGTGCGCCAGGTGGGACTGGGGCTGGGCCTCCCCGAGGACATGGTATGGCGGCAGCCCTTTCCCGGCCCTGGCCTGGCTATTCGCATCATCGGCGAAGTGACCGGGGAGAAACTGGAGATACTGCGCTCCGCTGACTGGATTGTAATGAATGAGATTAAGAAGGCGAAGCTGTACCGTCAGTTGTGGCAGAGCTTCGCCATCCTCACCGATGTCAAGAGCGTGGGGGTGATGGGCGACTACCGCACCTATGGCTACCTGGTGGCGGTGCGCGCCGTAACCAGCGAGGATGCCATGACCGCCGACTGGGCGCGCTTGCCCTATGACCTGCTGGCCCGCATCTCCAGCCGCATCGTCAACGAAGTCCCCGGCGTCAACCGTGTGGTCTATGACATAACCTCTAAGCCCCCGTCAACTATTGAGTGGGAGTAGAAAGTAGTTTTGTGGATAAGTAAGGACGATATTCAAGACCGATTCAAAAGATTCATATTCGGCTTCATCTTTAATGACATTGACCAATGTATTAAAGCTAAGGCGAATTATGTTGTCGCACTAGCTTTGCTCTCTTACACCGAATATCTAGTTGCCCTGGTCAGTGGGAAAATAGGACTACAGGGAGATGGCGGGAAAAGCTTTGGCAAGGCTCTAGAGTATTTTCCGGGAGAGTATAAGCGAGTCGATGATTCTATTGTCATTCAGTATCGAGACAAAGCTGGAGGACTGGTTCTAGACAAGACAGGAAAACCAAAGCAAGAGAGAGGAATTTATAAATTATTTAGATGTGGTTTAGCACATGAGTATTTTATGAAAGGTGTGGGTAGGGTTAATAACAATGAAAATGGCTATGCTGACCCCAAGCGAATTGGTATAGAACTAGATGACATACCAGAAAATGACTCCCTCTATTCGCTTTCCCCAAAGCGTTTTACCCTCTACACAAATGAATATTTTAGGGACTTTAAAGTGGCGGCCGAGAAAATTCACCAGAAATTGCTAGCTGAGTTTGATGCAGACCAACGTTCGGCAGGGAAAGGCCAATCAGAGTTATTGACAGATTCAGATGTGAAATCGCCGTTACTGAAGGGCTTTTCCGACAGTCTAAAGATGTATTCTTCACGCGAGATAGTATAATTTCGGAGGACATTTTCCGATAATCCTAGTAATGGCACTCGCCAGCATGACAGCCCGAGGGAAATTAGAGCCTATATCAGGCTGAAGGTTAAGTATGTTAGCGAAAATATTAAACTGGGTTGGCAATATTTGGCTCATACTCGCGGGTCTTATGATAGCTACGGTGTATGTTTGGACGGGGGTAAATCAAGGATGGAGCAAAGTGTGGGATTGGTTGAGCCCGTTCAATGTTCTTAATGCTCTGGCGGTTTTGCTTACGTTGGCACCAGGACTCGTCGCAAAAGCTGTAGCCAGTAAGCTGTACCGTCGAGGGAAACGTTTACAGTAAAAGGGAAGTTTGAAGGGGCGAAGCCCCTTCTGTGTGTCATTGCGAGGAACGCAGTGACGAAGCAATCTCAATGAATTGAAAAAGGAATATTACATCTATATAATGACCAATTCCAGAAATACTGTATTATATACAGGTGTTACCAACGACCTGAAAAGAAGAGTGTATGAGCACAAAAGCAGGTTGATTGAGGGCTTCTCAAAGAAATATAATCTCACTAAGCTCGTCTATTACGAAATATGTGGGGATATTGAAGGCACCATCATTAGAGAGAAGCAGATAAAAGGTGGCTCGAGACAAGATAAACACAATCTGGTCAATGCTGTCAACAAAGAATGGCGAGACCTGTACTGCGACCTATGAGATTGCTTCGCCTCCGCCTGATGCGGATGGCTCGCAATGACACGATGATGAAAGGGGATTCGCCCCTTCAAAACCTAATCCTTCCCCCTCTCCTTTGAAGGAGAGGGGGATACAGGGGGTGAGGTAGGTTAAAGGTACTCCAGGAGGATGTCCTGAAATTTACGACAAAAGTCGTATACACATAGCCTTGTGTCGGCTAAAGTAATAGATTACGGGGCGAGGGCGGGGAGTCTTTACTTGGGGGGTAAGCTCTGAAGATACTGGTTGTGGGCAGCGGCGCCAGGGAGCACGCCCTGGTATGGAAGCTGGCCCGGAGCGCCAAAGTCGAAGAGATTTACGTGGCTCCGGGCAATGCCGGCACCGCCCTAAGCGCTCATAATATAAACATCGACTCACTTGACATAAAGTCACTGGCCGGGGCGGCACGGGAAAGGGACATCGGGCTGGTGGTGGTCGGGCCGGAGGCGCCGCTGGCACAGGGAATCGTTGACTACTTTCAGGGTGCGGGCATCCCCATCTTTGGCCCGACCAAAGCGGCAGCCGAGATAGAGGCGAGCAAGGTGTTTGCCAAGGAACTGATGCGGAAGTATAATATACCCTGCGCCCGCAGCGCCAGCTTCAGCGATTACGGCGAGGCGAAAGATTACCTCCGGCGGCAGCCGCCGCCCGTGGTGGTGAAGGCGGACGGTCTGGCGGCTGGTAAGGGAGTAGTTGTAGCCGACTCCATCCCGCAGGCGCTGGAGGCTCTGTCGCAGTTCATGGTGGCAAAATCGTTGGGGGCGGCTGGCGACAGGGTGCTTATCGAGGAATACTTGTCTGGCAGGGAGATGAGTTCCTTCGCCTTTACCGATGGTGATGCCGTGGTGGTTATGCCCAGCGCCTGTGATTATAAGCGGGCGCATGACGGCGACCGGGGGCCTAATACCGGCGGCATGGGCAGCTATAGCCCGCCGCACTTTTATAGTGACGGGCTGGCGAGGACGGTCAGGGAGACCATTCTGGAGCCGACGGTAAGGGCCATGGCCGGGGAAGGCAGGCGGTATAAGGGTGTCCTTTACGGCGGTCTGATGGTGGCTGATAACGGGCCCAAGGCGCTGGAGTTTAACGCCCGCTTCGGCGACCCCGAGACTCAGGTCATTCTGCCGCTGCTCAAGAGCGACCTGGTTGACGTGCTCATGGCGGTGACCAGCGGCACTCTTGCTCAGGTGAGCGTGGAGTGGAGTGACCGTGCCTGCGTTGGGGTGGTGATGGCTTCGGCAGGCTATCCCGGCGGCTACCGGACGGGCTTTCCCATCACCGGCCTGGACCAGGTTGATGAGGATGTCCTGGTATTTCACGCCGGGACAAAGGTTGGCCCTGGGGGTGAGGTAGTTACCGCCGGCGGGCGTGTGCTAACCGTAGTCGCTACCGGCAAGACCATCGCCCAGGCCAGGAAAAAAGTGTATCTCAACCTGCCCCGGATTCACTTCGAGGGTTGCCACTATCGCAGGGACATCGCCGAAATAAGGGCGGCATGATGGACAGGCTGATTGCGACTATCGTGGCCAGGACCAGGCATCACCCCGACATATTGCGCGGCGCCAGCGTCAGGGGGGCGATTGCCTTCAAGGAAGTCCTTCAGGGCTTTGTTCAGTTGCAGGACACGGTGACGCCCGAAGGTATTGAGAATGCGGCGCTGGTGACGCTGGCCCCCAGGATAGTTACCCGGCAGGGTGACTATCAGTCGGCGCTGGAGGTCATCCGCCAGATTGTCAGGGAAGCACTCTACGGCATGCCGTATGACGAAGCGGAGGAAGAAGCGGTGCCCGGCGAGATAGGCGAATGGCTGTCGCCAGAGGAGATTCTCAAGGGCCTTAAAAACCTGGAGCAGCTCTCCCGGCAGCAGAACCCGGAGATGGCCCAGAAAGGGAAAACGGTGGTCGTGCCGGACCAGGACAAATACCGGGACCTGATACAGCAGCTTGAGTCCAAGGGTTTCCTGCAAAAGGGCGACGGGAACAGCTATCAACTGACCCAAAAGGCTCTCCAGCATTTGATAAAGGAGCTTGAGCAGAAGCTGAAGCGCGGCGAAATCAGCGAGGAGGAATACCTGCGGGAAAAGGGACGGCTGGAAGAAATGATGACCGCCGCCTCACGGCCCGGCACCCGGATGTCCGGCCAGGAGCTATCAGAGACCGTGATGGAGCTTATGGATGTCCAGGACAGGCAGTGGCAGAAAGAGATAAGCTTCGAGCAGATGTATATCTACTACCACATAAAGTCAATGAGCGGGAAAAAGGAGCTCAGCCCACAGAAGCGGGACTACTACGGGCTGATGGTA
Source organism: Chloroflexota bacterium (assembly GCA_016202545.1). Lineage (GTDB taxonomy): Bacteria > Chloroflexota > Dehalococcoidia > Dehalococcoidales > JACQON01 > JACQON01. Next base: position 20,085 of record JACQON010000002.1, on the reverse strand, counting down.
TTGATTGGTGACCTTAAGAGGGAGGGGCTTATCAAAGACGCCGAATCTGGGGAAGGCTTTGTCCTGACCGGCCGTGCCCTGAGCGCGCTGCTGAAATACCTGGTGTCTCCGGCCAGCAAGGGGAGAGAGGTCAAGGAAAAGGCGAGTTTCGGCATGGTGCAACTCCCTGAGCGCAGCCTTGACATAAGGAAGTACAGCATGGGCGATGTGTTCCGGGATATATCGGTGCGGCATACGCTGAGGGAAGTGGTCAAGCAGAAGAAGGGCTTGAGCCAGATAAGGAGGAGTGACCTCAGGGTATTCATGCGGCGGCGCTCAAGATTGCAGTCCGATGTGGTGTTGTGCGTGGATACCAGCGGCTCCATGGGGTACCGGCACAAGCTGGCTTATGGCAGGCTGGCTGCCGCCGGCCTGGCCAGGGCGGCGCTGGAGGAATCGGGGAGGGTGGGCGTGGTCACCTTTGACAACTTTGGCAAGGTCAATATGCCCCTGACCGACAAAGAAGCACCGCTGATGGATTTCATAGCTGGCCTCAGGGCGGTGGGCAACACCAACATCGGGGACGGGATAAATTGCGCCACCCAGCTTCTGCTGCGACGTCCAAGTAAGAACCAGAAACATATTGTGCTTGTAACCGATGGCCGCCCCAATGCCGTGCTGGAAAACGTGGTGGCCCGGTTCCAGCCGTTGAAGGGGAGAGACTCCTCCGAAGAGTACGCCGTTTATGAGACCAAACGGGCGGCGGCCAGGGGCGTCTCGGTGTCCGTGGTCCACGTTACCGACGGCGATGGTAACGGTGACGAGTTCGTCAAAGGCCTGATAAAGGCAGGCAAGGGGCAGCTCCACAAGGTCGCTTGCCTGGAGGACCTGACGCCCATAATCCGGGCAAGGAGCCATGCCCTGTAGTTTATACGCATGTGGAGGTAAGGAATGGAGTTACGCGAAGAGCTGCGCAGGTCGATACTGGCCAAGATGAGGCGACGCTTAGACCCTCTGGATGGCTTCTATGCTTCTGAGGAGACCAAGGAGGCTATACTGGCGGTGGTGATATCAGGTCGCCACCTGCTGCTGGAAGGCCCTCCGGGCACGGGCAAGACAACGCTGGCCAAGATTCTGGCCGGTCACCTCCAGTCGATGCGGGTAGCGGCGGGGTGCCGATATAATTGCGACCCGAAGTCCCCTCAGTGTCCCGACTGTCTCAGCAGGAAAGGCCAGCTTGAGGTGATAACCATTCCCGGCCAGCAGCGTTTTATCCGGGTGCAGGGCTCCCCTGAGCTTATGCCGGAGGACCTGCTCGGCGACATCGACCCCGTGGTGGCCATGCAGTGCGGAATACATGATGTCCGTGCCTTTACCCCCGGCAAAATCCAGAGGGCGCACCGGAAGATACTGTTTATAGATGAGCTGAACCGGGTCCCGGAAAGGACCCAGAACACCCTCATCCAGGTCCTGGAGGAAAGGACGACTACCATTGCCGGCCTGGACGTCACCATCCGGGTTGATACTGTGGTCGTGGCCACGCAGAATCCAGAGGAGTACACCGGTGCCGACCGGATATCGGAGACGCTGGGCGACCGCTTCGAGCGTGTGCGGATTGACTATCCGTCTCCGGAGCAGGAGATAGCCATCCTGAAGCGGTACGCCAGGAGCTTCAAGGGCGTCCGGCTCGATGATGAGCTGCTTCCCGAAATAGTCCATATATCCCAGCTTACACGGGCGACCGAGGACATTTCTCGCCCGGCCAGCGTTCGGGCCAGCATAGCCACCTTTGAGCAGGCGCAGGCCATCGCCCAGCTCAAAGGCAGAGATGCCGTTGGCCGCGGTGATATAGGGGAAGCTGCCAGAATCAGCCTTGAGGGGAGGGTTGAAGTTTCTCCCAATAGTCCGTATTATGAGATGCAGGGCGCGCTGTTTGACCAGATAATCAAAAAGGCCCAGGGTGATAGCTGAGGCGCTCCGGGTCAGCCTTGAGGCTGAAAGAGGGAGTCGGTTATGCCACTGGTAGCCGTGGTAATGGGCAGCAAATCAGATGAACAGGCAGTCAGGCCAGCGCTGGATGTCCTGAAGGCCCTGGGCATTGACTATGAGGTTTCGGTAATATCGGCCCACCGCACCCCGGAAAGGGCGCGGCAATTTGGATTATCGGCGCGGGGGCGGGGAATCGAGGTCATAATTGCTGCCGCGGGCGGTGCCGCCCACCTGCCCGGAGTCCTGGCCGGCTGGACCACCCTGCCGGTCATCGGGGTGCCCCTGGCCACCAGCGAGCTTCACGGTGTTGATGCCCTGTATTCCATAGTCCAGATGCCGGCGGGCATTCCCGTGGCCGGTGTCGCCATCGGGACTGCCGGCGCCAAAAATGCCGCCTATCTGGCTGCCGAAATCCTGGGCCTGAAATATGAGGGCATTCGCCAGGCGTATGAAAGATACCGCAATGAGCTACAGGGGAGGGAGCCGTGATCGAGCGTTATTCCCGGCCGGCAATGAAAAGGGTCTGGTCGGACCAGAACAAGTTCGACAAGTGGCTTGAAGTAGAGATTGCTGTCTGTGATGCCTGGTCTGAGCTAGGCACCATTCCCCGGGAAAGCGTGTCCAAGATAAAGCTGGCTCGCTGTAACTCCAGGCGGATGGAGGAGCTTCTCAAGGAGACTCGCCATGACATGACCGCCTTCCTGGGCGCGGTATCAGAGAGCCTGGGTGAGGAATCGCGCTTCCTTCATCTCGGGCTGACCTCCTCTGATGTGATGGATACCGCTTTGAGCTTGCAGATGGTTGAAGCCGCCGAGCTGCTGGACAGGGACATAGAGGAGCTCATCTCGGCGCTGGCGCACCGGGCAATGGAGCACAAGTATACGGTGATGATTGGCCGTACCCATGGCGTCCATGCCGAGCCAATCACCTTCGGCTTGAAGCTGGCAGTGTGGGTGGAGGAGATGAGGCGCAACCGGCTCAGGCTGGCCGAGGCCAGAAAGGCTATCGCCGTGGGTAAGATTTCAGGGGTGGTGGGCACCTATGCCACGGTGCCGCCTGAAATCGAGCAGAGGGTCTGCCGTAAGCTGAAGCTTCAGCCGGCGCCGGTATCCAGCCAGGTATTGCAGCGTGACCGCCATGCCCAGTTCGTGACCGCTCTGGCAATAATCGCCAGCTCACTGGAGAAGTTCGCTACCGAGGTCCGGGGGTTGCAGCGGACCGAGACCCGCGAGGTGGAGGAGCCCTTCAACGCCGGTCAGACCGGCTCCTCGGCCATGCCGCACAAGCGCAACCCGGAGCTTTGCGAGCGAATCTGCGGCCTGGCCCGGCTGCTAAGGGGCTACGCCGTGACCGCCATGGAGAATATCGCCCTGTGGCACGAGCGGGACATCAGCCATTCCTCCGCTGAGCGGGTCATCCTGCCCGATTCCTGCCTGGCGGTGGACTACTGTCTCGCCATCTTCACCTCGGTCATACAGGGGCTTCAGGTCTATCCGAAAAAGATGAAGCAGGACGTGGGCCTTACCAGGGGGCTGATTTTCTCGCAGCGGGTGATGCTGGCGCTTATTGAGAAGGGGCTGAGCCGGCAAAACGCCTACGAGTTGGTGCAGAGGAACGCCATGCGGTCCTGGAAAGGGAATAAGAACCTCCTCTCCCTGTTGAAGGCTGACCCGGAAGTGGCCGCCGTGCTGCCGCCGGCGGAGCTTGAGCCGCTTTTTGACTACGACTATTACCTACGCTATGTGGATGAAATCTTTGCCCGGCTGGGCCTGACCGAAGTGCAGTGGAAAGGCGGGAGCTGGCCAGGCCCGCGGGGCTAGCCCTTACAGCATTATGACTGGCAGCACATCGGTGTTGTTGACGACAGACCTGCTGCTGCCGTTATTCATTCGGGGCAAGGTGCGGGACACTTATGAGCTGGGAGAAGACCTCCTGCTCATTGTGGCTACCGACCGCATCTCAGCCTTCGATGTAGTCCTTCCCTGCGGGATTTCCGATAAGGGCCGGGTGCTTAACCAGCTTGCTGTCTTCTGGTTCCAGCGCACCCGGGACCTGGTGCCCAATCACCTGGTAGAAGCCGTTGACGACGTCGGCCGACTTGATGCCTACCTTCCCACCGCAAGCCGCTTTGCTTATCCTGCTTACCTGTCCGGTCGGTCTATGGTGGTCAAGCGGGTAGAGCGCCTCCCCATCGAGTGTGTGGTTCGGGGCTATCTTTCCGGGTCGGCCTGGGTGGAGTATCAGCAGTCCGGGACCACCTGCGGCATACCTTTAGCCAGAGGGTTATGGGAAAGCCAGGAGCTGCCACAGCCGCTGTTCACCCCCACCACCAAAGCTGATAGCGGGCATGACCAGCCCCTGGATATGGATGGGGTGAGGATACTGGTAGGTGGAGCCCTGGCCGAGGAGATGAAGGAGAAAAGCCTGGCCGTCTATAGATATGCCCGCAAATATGCTGCGGCCAGGGGCATAATCGTCGCTGATACCAAGATGGAGTTTGGCTTGGATGATGGCAGGCTCATCCTTATTGACGAACTGCTGACGCCGGACTCATCACGGTTCTGGGACGCCGGGCAGTACAAGGTTGGCCAGTCCCAGCCCAGCTACGATAAGCAGCCGGTGCGCGACTGGCTGGTAGAGTCCGGGTGGAATAAAGAGCCGCCCGCCCCGATGCTGCCGCCGGAGGTGCTTGAGGCTACCTCCAGGAGATACCGCGAGGCCTATCACAGGCTGACGGGGAAGAAGCTAGGGTAAAGCGGCCTGTCCCCTTCTAGCTTTCCAGATATTCCTTGGTGCTGGGAAGCTGGCCGCCCATCCGCTGGTCAATCCTGGTGGCGACGTCCAGGGCCCTGCCCAGAGCTTTGAACAGGGCCTCCGCTTTGTGATGGTCGTTGGTGCCGTAGAGGACTCTGGCGTGGAGGTTGAGTCTGCCCTCGATGGCGAAGGACTCGAGGAAGTGGCGGATAAGGTCGGCTGGAAAGCCGGCCATGTCGTTGCCGGCGAAGGGTAGCTCCAGGAAAGTGTACCCTCTGCCGCTGATGTCCACGGCTACTGTGGCCAGGGCGTCATCCATGGGTACTGAGGCGTCGGCCATTCTGACGATGCCCTGCTTGTCTCCCAGCGCTTCATTCAACGCCTTGCCCAGGCTGATGGCGACGTCTTCAATCAGGTGATGCTGGTCGTTGCCCCCGGCGGAAACCTTGATGTCAAACACGCCGTGTTTAGCTACCTGCGACAGCAGATGGTCGAACATGCCGATGCCGGTGTTTATCTCCGACCGGCCGCTGCCATCAAGATTAAGCTCCAATCTGATGTTCGTTTCTTTGGTCTTCCGCTTGATGATTGCCGTTCTGTTGCCCATGGCACCTATTTTAGCACATTTTCTTTGTCGGTATTCTTAACCTGTTCCAGTAGAGATAAGAGAGGGCTTTCACCCTCCCTTATAAAATTCACTTGCCCGTTCCTTCCAAACCCGCCTAATAAGCAGCCTCTATCTCCCGGAGCGCTTTGAGCAGGGCGTCAGTGTGCTCCGGCTTGCCCACGCTGATGCGGATGGCGTCCCTCAGCAGGGGCCGGTCAAAATACCGGACCAGTATGCCCCTGGCCTGCAACTGCCGGTGAAGCTCGCTGGCCTTGCCCAGGACCGAGCAGAAAATAAAATTCGCTCGTGACGGAAAAGGTTTTAACCACTTCAGCTTCTGTAGTTCGCCGAAAAGCCGCTCCCTTTCGGCAATGATGAGCTTTACCTTGTCCCGCAGATAGTCAATATCCCTTAGCGATTCCCTGACTGCGACTATGGCGGCCGCATTCACGTTATATGGCACCTTTATCTGGTGCAGGTATGCGGCAATTCTGGGCGGGAAGATGCCGTACCCCACCCGCAATCCGGCCAGCCCGGCCCATTTGCTGAACGTGCGCAGCACCATCAGGTTTTTATACCGCTTGAGCAGTGGCGTCACCGTTTGCCCGCTGAATTCGTAGTAAGCTTCGTCTATCACCAGAGGCAGGCCGGTGTCAGCTATCTCCAGTATGTCATCCTCCGCAGTCATATTCCCGGTGGGGCTATTGGGACTGGCCAGGAATATCAGCTTGGTCCGGCTGCTGATGGCTGATTTGGCCGCCTTCACGTCGATGGCGTACTTTTCATCCCTGACCACCTCGACCACCTTGCCGCCGTTAATCTGGGTGCTGAAACGGAACATGTCAAAGGTGGGGACAAAGTTGAGCACCTCATCGCCCGGCTCTACGAAGAGGTGGAGCAGCAGGTCTATTAGCTGGTTGCTGCCGCCGCCGGCGACGATGTGCTCGACGCCGACGCCGGTATATTGCTGTAGCAGTTCCCTCAGTTCGGTCTGCTCTGAATCGGGGTAGATATTGAAATGAGAGTGAGCGGCTAAAGCCTGGCTCACTCTCGGCGAGCAGCCGTAGGGGTTCTCATTGGCATCAAGCTTGATGACCTGCTCCGCGGAAATCCTGGTTTTTCTCGCCAGGGCTTCCGGCGGCGTGCTGGCGGTATAGCCATCAAGCGAAGCCAGGTGACTCCTGATTAACCGCTCGATGCCGGCACTTTCAGAAATGTCTTTACCTCTCAGAAACCTCGATAAGCGGGTGGCTGGGGCTTTGGATGCACCATGTGGAGAGTCCTATTGCCCGGCCGGGCGCTCAGCCGCCAGCCATGGGAGGGAATATGGCGATAGCATCTCCATCCCCAAGCTCTGCCTGTAGCCCGCCCAGGAAATCTATGTGCTGGCCGTTCCTCAGGACGTTTATCGTTGGCCTCAGGGCGCCTGATGGTTCGAATACCGCTTTCTGGCGTTTCTCATTTGAACCGCATAGAATCTCCAGCAGGTCTTTCACCTTGTGCCCGTCTTTTAGCTCGACTTCCGCTTCGGTCTGCTCGAAGATAGTTTTGAAGGTCAGGAAGAACTTTACCTTTACTTTCATCGTGCTCGCCTCCCTTCACCGCAGCAGGCTCCCTGTTCTTGAGTATATTTTATCACTCCGGTAGCCTGGATACAACCAATCCTGTCAGCGAATACCTGCAGCCTTGAGTCCGCGGACTAGCGGCTGGCTTCCAGGCGCTTTTCCACGGCCAGGGCGTGTGCCTCAAGCCCCTCAGCTCTGGCAATGGTTGCCGCCGCCGGGCCCAGTTCCTTCAAGTTGGCTTCGTCTATGGCTACCAGGCTGGTGAGCTTGACGAAATCGCTCACATTTAGCGGGGAGCCGAAGCGGGCGGTGCCCCCGGTGGGCAGGACATGGCTCGGTCCGGCGATGTAGTCGCCCATGGCCACGCTTGAGTTCTGGCCGATGAATATACAGCCGGCATTGGTGACAGCATCAACGCGGGAAGCGGCCTCTGTTATCATCAGGCAGAGGTGCTCCGGGGCGTAGAGGTTGGCCAACTCTATGGCCTCCTCCAGGCTGCTGACCAATGCTATCTTGCCCCTGCTGGCCAGCGATTCCGAGGCGATGGCCTGGCGCTTCAGGACTGATAGCTGCCGCTCGACCTCTCGGTTGACCTCATGGGCCAGCCGCGGTGAGGGGGTTATCAGGATGGCCGAGGCGAGGGGGTCGTGCTCAGCCTGGGCGAGGAGGTCGGCGGCACAATACCTGGGATTGGCCGTTTCATCGGCGATGATTAATACCTCGCTTGTCCCGAAAATCCCATCAATACCAACTACTCCATAGACCATCTTCTTCGCCAGAGTGACGTAAATATTACCCGGGCCGCAAATCTTATCTACAGGCGGAATGGATTTAGTGCCATAGGCTAAGGCAGCCACCGCCTGGGCGCCGCCAATAGAAAAGACGCGGTCGACCCCGGCAATATCAGCGGCCACTAGCGTTGCCGGGGATACATATCCGTTTTTCCTCTCGTTTTCCCTCGGCGGTGTGACCACGATAACCTCTTTGACTCCGGCAACCTTAGCCGGGATAGCCGTCATCAGCACCGTTGACGGGTAGCTGGCGGTGCCGCCAGGTACGTAAAGGCCAACGCGGGACAGCGGGCGCGCCAGCCATCCCTGCCCGCTGGCGGTGCGCCAGAGGCTGTCTTTCTGGGAAAGATGGAAGGAACGGATGCGTGCGGCGGCCAGCTTGAGGGCTGATACCAGTTCGGAATCTACCTTATCGTAAGCCTTGCTTATCAGTTCTTTGGTTACTTCCAGTGAAGACGGGGTGAGCCTAACCCTATCATACTTCCGAGTGTAATACAGGAGAGAGGCATCTCCCCGCTTACGCACCCCTTTTATAATTCGCGCCACTTTTTTGATAATCTGGTCATCAGCTTCAAGCGTCGCTTGTGCCGGACCTTGCCTTGATAATACCCTCTTTGCCGCCTGGAAGCCCTCGATTATCTTCACTTCAGGCATCCTCGACCGCCGCCCGCAGTGTGTTGACGATATTTTCTATCCGCCTGGATTTGGCGGGGCGGTACGTGCCGCTCTTCGCGCCGATGAGGCAGGCTGTCGATTCGAAGAGGACATCGGTTATCTTCAGGTTATGCCGGGCTATAGTCCGCCCTGTCTGGGCGTTCTCAATCAGCAGGTCAGCGTCTTCAGGGACAAAGGCCTCGCTGGCGCCCCAGGTGGGAATAATACGGTAAGGCCCGAGGTGGTTGTCCCTGGCATATTTATCAGCGATATTCACGTATTCTGAAGCTATCCTGAGCGGCGCCAGGCTGTGGACATCAGCCATGGATAGCTCTTTGCTTATTACAGCCGCTATTTTCACCTTGCCAAACTTGAGGTCAGCAAGCTCCGCCGCCGGGCTGGACGGAAACTGGTACAGGTGCTCCAGGAGCCAGTCCCGTCCGGTGATAGCCAGGTCAAAGTTGCCATTGGCCACCTGTAGCGGCATGTCCTGTGGCCGGACCGTCTTGACCAGGGTGCCGGGCAGGTTGACCCGCGGACGGCGGTTTCCCGTCGGCGAGGGATAATCGTCAATATGGATGCCGGCCTTTCGCAGCAGTTCCAGTGTGGGTGGCTGCTGGTGTCCGTCAGGCAGGGCCAGCCAAACCGCGTCTTCGTCAGTTCCAGCGCGGGGTTGTTCGCCAGGCGTGCCGAGCGCCGCTGGCTTTGCCGGAGATGGAAATCTGGCCGGCATCTTATCTCCGAGCGAGTCCAGTACCTCTCCCATGTCCTTCTTTTCCCAGCTAGTCTGGTTGGCTATCAGGAAAGCGGAAAAATCGAGCACCTTGTTTATCGGGGCCAGGTCGTAGCTGGAGAGTTCAGCCTCGGTTCCGGCCCGGACCAGCGTGAGGTCGGCGCTTTCCGGCGGATAGACCTCAGCCGCTCCCCACAGCGGGAAGATGCGGAACTGCCTCAGTCGCAGACCGAGGGCGAAGGACTCAGCCAGATATGGATATTCGCTGGCCAGGCGGATGACCGACTTCTCGGTCCGCAGTCCCTCCATGGTCATCCTCGCCGACTTGCTGGCGGCTGCGTAAAGGCTGCCCATGTTGTACCCCAGGTCCTGTACCTTGACCAGGGCGCTGGTGGGATACTTGGCCAGAAGCTCCTCCACCCAATCCAGCCCGCAAATCCCCAGGTCGTAGTTTCCCACCGCCACCTGAATGGGGATGTCCTTTTCATGGAACACCCGGAGGCAGAGGGCAGGGAACCTTCGGGACTTAAGGTGGTAAGAGCGCGCTTCCCGGTGGTAATCGGTTAGCTCCCAGCCTGCCAGGTGAAGCAAAGCGGCCGTTTCATCTAGAAGGCGTCCTTTAGGCAACGCTATCCTTATTGACATTCTTCCTCAGCAATGCCAGGACTTCCTCAGCGGTCCCGGCCTCAAATCTTCTCTGTCCGACTTTGTTGGTCAAGATGAAGTGCGGTGCCTTGCCTTTGACCTCAAGGCTCCAGTTAAAATCAGCCTGTTTCTGAGCACCAAGCTCTAACTCAGCTATGTATCCGGCCTCGCGGAGTCGGCTGGCCAGAACAAAACCCCGTTTCGCTGTCTCAGTATCTCCAGGCTCAACTCTGACCTGTACCCTGGTCGCTGCAGGCTCGGCGAAGGTTTCCGGCTTTACCATATCCATCAAGGGGTCAAGGTAAAGGGCAAAGCCCGAGGCGGGGATGCCCTCGCCGCCCATCAGGGGGACAAGGTCATCATACCTGCCGCCGGCGCCTACGTTCTGCTCACCGCAGAGTAAATGATAGTTCACTCCGGTATAGTATTCAAAGCCTCTCCCTGAGGCGATATCAATCCGGTAATCTTGGCCCAGGGCCTGGAGGAGTTCAGCGACATTTATGAAGTTGTCAATGGGCGTTTCAAGCTCGGGGAGGTTGTGCTGAAACAGTGCCTTCAAATTCTTCAAAAATCCGGATGACTTGCCTCTCAAGTCAAGCAGCAGTGATAAAGCCTTTGCCAGCTCAGGATTGCGGGGTTTCAGCCCGGCCAGCGCCTGTATATCTCCATCAATGACCTGGTCAAATACCTTCGTCTGTTCGTCATGGCTGAGCCCGAGCTTTGCCAGCATTGCTCTGACCAGGCCGGCGTGTGATAGCCTCAGCTTTGTGTCCTTCAGGCCGAGCTTGTGCAAAATCTCCAGCGCCAGCGATATTAGCTCGGCATCAGCCAGGGGCGAGCCGGCCCCGATAAGCTCAACTCCGCACTGCCATCTTTCGCGGGACTTCTTTCCCGTCTCATCGAAGATGAAGATATTGGTGACATAGAAGAGCTTGGCCAGCCCTTCTTTCTCCATGCTGTCAATGTAAAGCCGGGCGACCGGAATGGTGCCATCCGGCCTCAATACCACCCTTTCCCCGCTCCAGCCGTCCCAGTCCAGGAAGGAATACACCTTGCTCAGCAGGCTGGGCGTGAGCGTTCCGGTTGAGGTGAACAGGTGGAGGTATTCAAGGGTTGGCGTCCTGACCTCTCCGTATCCCCATTTGAGACAGCAGTCTCTAAACGCCTTCTCAATCAGGCGGAACTTGACCATCTCACCGGGCGAGAGGTCGCGACTACCCTTACATCTTGGCACTTTCATGTCTTACTTCCAGATATAGGCTGCTAAATTTTATACTACTTCACCTGTTATATTCAACTGCAGGGAAGGAGGCCGTTTAGCAATCCCAAAATAGAAGCCTCATTGTGTCATGCGAGCCAAAGCCCTGAGTGAAGCGAAGGGGCAGCGAAGCAATCTCTAGTGTCACGTCAGGTAAATAGGTGACTATTCTACTTCGTCAGAAATGGAGGAAGTGCCTTGAAGGGAACTCTGTCGAACGCCCATCCCCTTCAGGGTGAACCCTTCAGAGCGAGCCTTCAGGACGAGCCCTTCTGGGTGAACCCCTGACCCCCTTCCAGATGGGAAGGGGGAGTTAAGTAGAAGAGAGGGGGTTTGCCTCAGATGTCATTCTGAGGAACGAAGTGACGAAGAATCTGTGGGTGGGGTGGCAGTGCACGGAGCAACAGGCGAGATTGCTTCGGGCTTTCGCCCTCGGGCTGGACTCGGGCCTCGGACTGAAGCTCGGTCTGAAGGCTGAAGCCCTCGCAATGACCGGGTGAATTGCCAAACAATATCGGGAAGCGGGATTGCCTGGGGACGCTTACTGGCCGGCGTGCTCCGAGGACGTCTTCTTGACAAATGTCATCGCCCGGCCGCACGTTTGGGCCAGGCTCACCGGTTGCTGGCATTGTAATGAGACTGCTGCCAGTATATAATGAAATGACGTAGAAGGGGGAGCTATGTTTAAGGCGGTGCGTCTCTTCATATGGATAGGTTTGCTGGTGGTGGCTTTAGTCTCTCTTCAGGCTGAGGCGAAGAGCCCCCAGGTAGTTGTGCTTCCGGTCAAGGGGACGGTCAATCCGGTGCTTGCTGACTATATCAGCCGGGGGATTGACCATGCCGAGGCAATCGGCGCCGAGGCCGTCATCATCCAGCTTGATACCCCGGGTGGCCTGGACATCTCAATGCGGGACATTGTGCAGTCCATCGTCAATTCCCGGGTGCCGGTGGTGGTATACGTCTCGCCTTCGGGGGCCAGGTCGGCTTCGGCGGGGGTCTTTATCACCATGGCTGCGCACGTTGCCGTCATGGCGCCGAATACCGCCATTGGTGCCGCTCACCCGGTATCGCTGGGCGCCGAGGGCGAGCAGCAGATGTCAGAGACAATGCAAGAGAAGGTTCTCAATGACGCTGCCGCCTATATCAGGAGCATCGCCGAGGCTCACGGGCGCAACATGGAATGGGCGGAAAAAGCGGTCAGGGAAAGCGTTTCCGCCAGCGACCGGGAAGCCCTGAAGCTTAATGTCATTGACATGATTGCCCCTGACCTCAACACTCTGATTTCTCAGCTTGATGGCAGGGAAGTGACCATGCTGGGCGGGACAAAGGTCAGCCTGCAAACCCAAAATGCCGTGGTTGAGGTACTGAAGATGAACTGGGTCGAGGACCTCCTTTATACCATCAGCGACCCGAATATCGCCTATATATTGATGAGCCTGGCTATCCTCGGCATAACCACGGAAATCTTCAATCCGGGGCTTATTTTCCCGGGGACGGTGGGGGCCATCAGCCTGCTCCTCGCCTTCTTCTCACTGGGAGTGTTGCCGGTAAACTGGGCCGGCGTTCTGCTCATCGTCCTCGCCTTCGGCCTGTTTATCGGTGAGGCGCTAACGGCGAGCTTCGGCCTGTTCACCATGGGAGGGATAGCTTCACTTGTTATCGGCTCTCTGATACTATTCAAGGGAGGTTCACCATTGTTTCGAGTAGACCCGTGGTTGATTGCAACAGTCACTATTCTTATCGCTGGTTTCTTTGCCTTTGTCGTCAGCCGGGTGCTTGGAGCCCACCATCGCCAGCCGGCTACCGGCCGGGAGGGGCTAATAGGGAAGCCGGCGGTAGTCAAGGTGGCGCTTAACCCGGAGGGTGTGGTCATGGTCAAGGGCGAGTTGTGGCGGGCCATATCGGAGAGCGGGCCAATTAACCCCGGGGAGGAGGTAACTATCACCAACGTCGACGGCTTGACCCTGCACGTGAACAAAAAACAATGAATAAACGAGGAGGCGTAAAGGATTTTATGAGCATGATTCTGCGACCTGAAACCTTATCTGGAGTCCGGCATTGCAAATAGACTTGTGGTTGGTAATCTTGATAGTCATCGGCGCGGTTGCCTTCACTGTCATATCAGTTATCCTGGGCATTCGCGCTCACCGGCAGAAGGTGACCATCGGCAAGGATGAGCTGGTGGGAAAGACCGGCGAGGTAGAGTTGGCGCTGTCACCGAAAGGAATAGTTCTTATCCAGGGCGAACGCTGGGCGGCGATATCGCAGTCGGGGCGAATAGACCCTGGGGAGGAGGTGATTATAACCAAGGTCGAGGGTTTGAAGCTATACGCAGTTAAGAAAAACAAGGAGGTTAACGAATGAATCCGGTTGGTATCGGGATAGTTGTTTTGGCTGCCTTCATTATTATTCTCATGGCGGTGAAGATAGTCGCCGAATATGAGCGGGGCGTTATCTTCCGCCTGGGACGCCTGGTGGGTGCCAGGGGCCCCGGGCTGTTCCTCATCATTCCGTTCGTAGACCGAATGGTGAAGGTGGACCTGCGCGTGGTGACCATGGACGTCCCGCCGCAGGAGATTATCACTAAGGACAATGTCACCGTCCGGGTAAATGCGGTGGTCTACTTCAGAGTAGTTGACCCTGAGGCCTCGGTAGTAAAGGTGCTGGACTACATAAAGGCCACCTCTCTGATTTCCCAGACTACCTTGCGTAATGTGCTGGGGCAATCCGAGATGGATGAGCTGCTGGCAAAGAGGGAAAAGCTCAATCAGACACTGCAAAAGATAATTGATGAGCAGACCGACCCGTGGGGGGTAAAGGTCAGCATGGTAGAGATAAAGGAAGTCGAGCTTCCTGAGCAGATGAGGCGGATGATGGCGGCGCAGGCCGAGGCGGAAAGAGAGAGGCGGGCCAAGATTATCCATGCCGATGGTGAGTTTCAGGCGTCAGAGAAGCTGGCCCAGGCCGGGGCCATTATCGCCAGGGAGCCGGTCACGCTGCAACTCCGCTATTTGCAGACGCTGACCGAGATAGCCACGGAGAAAAATAGCACCATCATTTTCCCCCTGCCTATGGACCTGATTAAGATATTTATGGAGCGCAAAAGCGGTGCCCAGGGTGAAAAGAAATAGCTAGCGGTGAGTCCGTGGCCTGCTCCCACGGGGGCAGGCCACGGCATTTTAGCCGTGGAGAGTTATCTCCCCGGACACGAGGCTGACCGAGCTTCCGTCAGGCCGGCGCAGCAGCAGGCTGCCATCTCCGGCCACTGATTCAGCGATGCCCTCATAGGCGGTCTCGCCCGACTTTACCCGTATCTTTTTGCCCAGCGTCTCCAGACGCTGTTTCCATTCCCGGTAAATGGACTCGCCAGCGGGCAGGGCCAGGTATAGCTTTTCTGTTTCGACCAGTAGCCGTCGCAGCAGGTGTAGGGTTGATACCTCCCTTCCCAGCTCGGAGGCAAGGCTGGTGGCGACTGGCTCGATTTCGGGGAAGTCCGACACATTGAGGTTGGCGTTTATGCCGCAGCCGATGACGGCGTAGTCCACCCGGTTGCCGCTCACTTCGCTTTCCACCAGGACGCCGCACACCTTTCTGCCCGTGATAAGGACATCGTTCGGCCACTTAATCTGCGGCTTCAGGCCGGTGATTGCCTCAATGGCGTAGACCGCAGCCAGAGAGGCGAGCATGGTCAGGAAAGGTAGGTAGCCCAGCCTGGGGCGGAGGATGATTGATACGGAGATGCTTCCCCTGGGCGATAGCCAGGCGCGCCCCAGCCGTCCTCTGCCGGCTGTCTGCTCTGCGGCGATGACAGCCGTGCCCTCCGCCGCGCCGCGCCGGGCCTCCTGCCGGGCCACTTCCATGGTTGACCCCAGGCTTTCATAGTACATTATCTTCCGGCCGACAAATCGGGTCCCCAGGTTTTCGGTGATGGAATCCGGCGATAAGTCCATAGACACATGATAGTCCAATACAGCATGGTCATACAAGGCGGCGGAAGGGGATATTGTTTACCAACGCTGGCTCTTGCTACCAAAATACGGGTTGCATATGCTTGAACATTGTCGGCTGACTTCAAGCGGATGCCCATCCCCTGTATCCCCTTCCCCGCTTCTTTGAGAGATGAGTTAAAGAGAGGCAAAGCCTCTCTTATCAAAAATCTTTCCCCCGCTCCTGCTAGGAGCGGGGGATACAGGGGATGAGGTCGATGCGAATGTAGCAAAACCGTATTTTCATAGCCTGTGGCGCAGTCGAAATTGCATGACTGGTCGCTAAACAATCTCTAGAAGAGGAGGGTGGGATAGCGGGTCATCGCTGTGGGGGAGCGCTGCTAACATTGGCGGTCGATATTGGCTATAATAAAAGATATGGAAAATGGGAAGGGCAGCGATTTGAGCAAGGCATTCACACTGGCTGTGACCACCGTGACGGTTTTCCTTACCTCTTTTATGGTGGCTGCCCTTAATATCGCGCTTCCCACAATTGGGAAAGAGTTTGCCATAGATGCGATTTTACTGAGCTGGGTGATTACCGTATATCCGCTGACCGCTGCCGCGTTTCTGGTTCCTTTCGGCAGGCTGGCCGATATATATGGCAGAAAGAGGATTTTTACTTACGGCGTGTTGATTTACACCGTCTCCTCACTGCTGTTGGCCATTTCGGTTTCTGCCTTCATGCTTATCTCCTTGCGGGTTTTGCAGGGGGTGGGGGCAGCCATGCTCTTCACCACCGGGATAGCAATCCTTACCTCGGTGTTCCCTGCCGGTGAAAGAGGCCGGGCCCTGGGAATAAATAGCGCCGCAGTTTACATCGGGCTGTCCCTGGGGCCGTTCCTGGGGGGACTGTTAACGCAGCAGTTTGGCTGGAGGAGTATTTTTTGGATAGTTGCGTCCCTGGGCTCAATAGCTATCGTCTCTGTTTTGTGGAAGCTGAAGGGAGAATGGGCCGGTGCCAGAGGAGACAAGTTCGACCTCAGTGGTTCCATAATCTACGGCATTACCCTGGTGGCGATAATATATGGTTTTTCCCTGCTGCCGGCTCTTGGGGGCATAGGGATAATCCTCGTCGGCATTGTAGGAGGCCTGGCGTTCGTCTGGTGGGAGACGAGGGTCTCAAGTCCGATTCTCAATATGAACCTCTTTCGCGATAACCCGGTCTTCGCCTTCTCCAATCTGGCGGCGCTGCTTTACCATACTGCCACATTTGCCGTCATTTTCCTGCTAAGCCTGTACTTGCAGTATACAAGGGGGTTCGGCCCGCAGGAGGCGGGACTGGTCCTGGTCTCGATGCCGGTGGTGCAGGCGGTTTTTTCGCCGGTTGCCGGCAGGCTTTCGGACAGGCTCGAGCCGCGGGTGCTGGCGTCGGTGGGCATGACGTTTACCACCCTGGGGCTTGGCCTTTTCGCCGCTCTGGCCCAGGACACCGCAATCGGGTTCATCCTGGTCAGCCTGGGCATCCTGGGTTTCGGGTCTGCTTTTTTCGCATCTCCGAACACGAACGCGGCCATGAGCTCGGTTGATAATACTTCTTACGGAGTAGCTTCAGCGACGCTGGCGGCGATGCGACAGGTCGGCTTTACGCTGAGCATGGGGATTGCCATGTTGATAATTGCCATGCATATCGGAAGGGTGGAAATCACGCCCGAATATTACGCCTCCGTTTTGAGCAGCGCCAGAACGGCGTTCGCCATATTTGCCGTGCTCTCTTTCAGCGGCATATTCATATCGCTGGCGAGGGGGAAAAGCCAGTAGCAGGTAAGTGACGTGTGCTAATTAAACCGAAGTTCCCACGGACCTGGCCAGGTTTTAGAGAGGCAGCTTTAGCGGCTGTCGCTTGTTTTTGCCTATTTTATAAGTTAATTACTATTGACGAATTTAAGGACTATCCAAGATTTGGTCGTGCTGTCCAATGGCTCTTAGAAGAATAATATCACCTTGCAACTCGAAGGTCATTCTAATTTTCCTGCTAACTCTAGCTTCCCAAATTCGTTCGGTCTTGCGAACTCGTTTTACTCTCAGACTTGGGTGCCCCAAATTGTCCGCTAATAAACGGAGGGCTTTTTCAGCCCTCCGTTTATCATCCTCTCCAAGATTGTTATATGCCTTCTTGAATCTATCAGTATGATTTATTATCATACATAGGCATCCCTGTCACGAGTTAAGCTCAGTAATGAGATCGTCCACCGAATTAAAGGATTTTATTCGTCCCGTCCTAATATCTTCATCTGATTCTGATTCCATTTGTTGCCACTCGTCTGTCCAAAAATAAGTCTGTGAAAAATCCTCGTCTATGTTTTCGGAGATATTGTTGTAGAAAAGAGACGTCAATAATTCTGGATGGAAGTTACTAGTCGAGAATGCTGTGTCCGTCTCGATTAGCGGCACATCTTTTCTAATATGGACTTGTATATTATCTTTTGGATCATATAGTTCCTGCGTTACTGTAGCTAACATTCATACCCTCCCAGATTAGCAAGTTTAAATATTTATGTGATTGATTGCAGGAGTCTTTTTATGTTTTCGAAAATGAAGTTATAACACTCTTGCATCTGTGTTTCAAGAATAGATGCCGTCTCTGCTGGCAGCAGGAAAGAGCTTCCAAGATCTATGAAGAGATACTTATGGTTGCGTAAGAACGATTCTATTTTGAAATCGTGGACTTTTTGGGGCAGTTGCGGACAAACTATTCGGACACCAGCGTCTTTTGGTGCTATTCCTAACAAAGACAACTGTTGTGAACTTAGTTTCAGTAACTTATCTTGAATCATATTAAATGAGTCGTAGCCCCCTTCTAGTTCCCAAAGTGCTCTGAGCCTATACTGCATATTAAAATAGATTTGTATTTGTAGACGTTCCTTTATGGTTTTCAATATGTCACAGAAATTGTCTTTTACTAATGGAAAACTTGTTTGTATGTTTTCGGAGAGTTGAATTCTATCTCGTGCAATGATGCAATCTCTTACTTCTTCACTATATATTCTGGCACCGTTTTGGATGGCGGTAAAAGATGAAAAATCGTGATGTTTCTTGATTTCTACATAGAGTTCTTGTAGTTGAGTATCACCAAATTTGGGTAGAGGAGGAAACTGGACAAGGGCTGAAAAATGCGTTGACCTTAGAAGACTCTCGTTCAACATGAATTAATTCCTGAGTTTCATTTGTGTAATTCCTATTATGTCACAGCAAGTAGCGACCTGTCAAGCTCAATTAAATTTTTATCCCCCGGAGTCAGGGAGATGGGTTGCCGAACAATCTCGGCTTTCCAAGCCTTGACGAATTGCCCGGGGAGAACTAGAATTTGGGCAAGGTCTATCGCAGGGTAAGGCGGGCTGGATGCAGCTTACGGTTTATGACGGTGCAGATACCATCGGCGGCAACAAGATTCTGCTCCAGGACAGCGGGGTCAACCTCTTTTTTGATTTCGGCATAAACTTCAACCTGCGTAACCGCTACTTCGAGGAGTACCTGGTGCCGCGCTCCCGGCGCGGCCTGCTGGACATGTTTCACCTGGGCCTGTTGCCGCCCCTGCGAAATATCTACCGGCCCGACCTGGAAATAGCGGACGTTGACGTCTGGTCGAGGCTGCGCCTTCCTTACCCTGTTCAGCAGATTGAGCTGCACGGAGTCCTGTTGTCCCATGCCCATCTCGACCACAGCGGGCATATCTCGTTTCTGCGCCAGGGCATCCCGGTGGTGACCAGCCTGTGCACCGCTTACATCGCCAAAGCCATCCAGGACTCCTCCAGGTCGGACTTCGAGAAGGAGGTGTGCTATCTCATCCCCCGAGTAGAGAGCAACGGCCTTCTGGAGTCGGGGCACTACAAAAAATTCCCCGCCGAGCAGCGTCCTTTCGCTGTGTGCGACTGCGCTCCGCCTTCCTCAGCCGGGTTCTGGCAAAGCCTGCCTACCTCTAGAGGCATGGTCTGCTGCGACCTGAAGATGATAGAGGCCATCGAGGGCCTGC
This sequence comes from Chloroflexota bacterium, assembly GCA_016202545.1. GTDB lineage: Bacteria > Chloroflexota > Dehalococcoidia > Dehalococcoidales > JACQON01 > JACQON01. The sequence continues at coordinate 1,151 of JACQON010000002.1, read as the reverse complement.
CGGTAAAGGCTTTCCCGGTCGACCATTCCATCTTCGGCGCCACCGCCTTTGCCGTGGAGACCAGCGCCGGCTGGGTGGTTTACACCGGCGATTTGAGGATGCACGGTAAGCGCGGCCATCTCACCAGGGCCTTCGCCCAGGCAGCCAGAGATCTGGCCCCGGTTGCCCTTATCTGCGAGGGCACCCACGTTGATGCCCGTGTGGCGATAGGTGAGGCTGAGGTTCACGCCAGGGCCCTGAAAGTCGTCCGCGGGTGCCGGAATTTGGTCATCGCCGATTTCGGCCCGCGGAACCTGGAGCGACTGCTGACCTTCAGGGATATAGCCAGGGATTGCGGGCGGAAGCTAGTGGTGGCGACCAAGGACATTTACCTCCTGCAGGCGGCATCGCTGGCTGACGGGTCTGTCACGCCGCCGGAGCGGGATGAAGCCATACTCGTGTATAAGGAGACCAGGCGTCTTGATAGCTGGGAAGAGGATATTTATGCCGCGTATGCCGGAAGATGTGTAACGCCCCATGAGCTTAAAGCCAATGGCAGGGACTATGTCCTGTGCTTCAGCTTCTGGGACATCAACGAGCTAATAGATGTTGACCCTGACCCCGGGGCGGTTTATCTCTATTCTTCAAGCGAGGCCTTCGATGAAGAGCAGAGGATTGACATCGCCAGGCTCATGAACTGGCTGAAGCTTTTCCAGATGCAGCCGGTGGGACTGCCTGACCCGCAGACGGGCAAGCCGTCTGATAGTGAAAAGGGGTTTCACGCTTCGGGGCACATAACCGGGCCTGACCTTCTGGAGCTTATTGAGACAATCGGCCCGGGGGTGGTCATCCCGGTCCATACCCAGAATCACGAGTTTTTCCGAAGCAATATCGAGCCTGGCAGACTGCGCCAGCCTGAAAAGGGGGTGCCGATTATCCTGTGAGCTTTGTGCTGGACTGAAAGAGCGTGTGCTCAAAAAAGTAGGGTACAGGGTAGCTCCGGGGAGCGGATGTCTCTCCGGAAGGAGGTCATTCACCAACACTCTGTCATTGCGAGGGCTTCAGCCTTCAGGCCGAGCTTCAGTCCGAGGCCCGAGTTCAGCGTTCGACTGAGCTCACGCCGAAGTCCCGAGGGCGAGAGCCCGAAGCAATCTCAAGCGTTACTCTATGCC
>JACQON010000001.1 GCA_016202545.1 Chloroflexota bacterium | reverse complement strand
TCTTTGAGCACCTGGATAATCTGCTCTTCTGTGTACTTCTTGCGTTTCATTTCGAGTCCTCCCCTTTGCTATATTCTAGCGGAGAACTCTAAGAGGCGTTGGCATTATTTACGGGGGTAAGGTCACATGAACCCTAAATCGAATATATTCGTTTTTATTATTAATTAGATAAGGATTCATAAGTAATCTGGCTACATTCAGTTTTTCTTCAAGCAGCTTACTCGCTTTATATATAGTTATTTCATAATTACTCGCTTGCTCAAGCTTTTCTTCAAAATCTTTGCCTTTATATTTTGTCTCTATGGCCACGTTAATATTCTGCAAAATCTGAGCATTTATTTGTCTATAATCATGAAAGAATGATAGCCCTTTTGCAATATTCTCTTTTAATGGTTCTAAAAAAGCTAGCTTATATTGTTCCTTCTGCTTATATTCTTCAATAATTTCCCTCTTCTCTAATTCTATTGTACTCGCAAAATCACTCTCCAAATTTTTCATGGACTCAATAAGATGATTAAGGTTATCAATAGATATCAGGTTTGTTGCTTCTCTAAGTCTCCTTTTTCTTGCTTGCGAAAAAGTACCTGTTTCTCTTACAACAAACCCTCCGGTTACAATGTCATCCGTTATACGAATGCTGTTGTAACCATATGAGCACATTTTCATTTCCTTTTTACTAGCCTGAAAACATGAGCCATCCAGACAACGTTTACAAGCTTTTGGCCAGCTCATAAAAGAGCCATCAATTTTTTCCTTGCCAATCGTATGTGGCAAAGGGAAAACGCTAAAATACCTTTTCATTAACCGAATTCTGTTGCAATTTTTATTGCTACACTAATTACCTGAATTATCGTTTGAATTATTCTAATATTCGTATCGTTTCTTTCCAGATAGTTCTGCAATTTATCACTTGACCGCTTATTAATTGCTTTTATTGCCAGTTCCCTAACTTTTTCTGGATCCTTTACATGGGGAGAGGCAATTTGGATGATTTTATCAACATAGAAACCAAAGGAAAACTTCCTTTCCAATAACTCGTCAACTGCTCTTTTGAATTCCACATAATCTGCACCTTTATCAAGTCTAGCATCAGCCATATCAAAGAAAGCTTGATACTTAAGATTCCAAGCAGCATTCGAGTATGCAACTATTATTTGCGTCGGAACTTTTTGGCGAAGATGCTTTAAAATACCAAAACCTTGGTCAGCAGAATGCGCTCTCCCTACACCATGTATATCCAAAAGTATGACATCATAGAAACCGCTCTCTAATTTCTGCAAATCATCAACATCGTGCCACTGCTCGACCGCATATTCATCTTTCTTAAACAGTTCTACGTAGTAGAATTCATTATCATCTATTATCAATATACGTGCCCTTTTACGCATATCATCTATAGTTAGCTTCGGCCATTTGACTTTTCCTGATAGCATCATTATCCTCACCTTGCTGACTCATATAGCACACAAAATAAATTTAATCCCTATTTATAAAATTGTCAATCAACTATTACCCCAACCGGCCGCCCTGACTAACCACGGCGGCATATGATAGTATATTACTTGGTGAAACGCTATCCTCTGGTGGAAGAACTGGGCACCTCCCTGGCTGCGCCGCAGTGCTTTGAGCTGTTCAAAGACCGCCCCTTCTGCTTTTTTCTCGATAGCGGCATGGCCCCGGACAAACTGGGGCGCTACTCGTTCATGGGCAGCGACCCGTTTCTGATGCTGCGGAGCCGTGGGAGTGAAGTTACCCTCAGCTACGGCCATGGCGGACAGCAAAGGATTCATCCTGAGCAGTGCCGAAGGATAGAAGGCGACCCCTTTGACGTGGTCAACGGGCTGCTGGAGCGCTATTCACTGGAGACGCACCCCGATACGCCTCTGGCTGGCGGAGCGGTAGGCTATTTCAGCTATGACCTGTGCCATTTCATCGAGCACCTGCCCTCAACCGCCGCTGACGACCTCAACCTTCCCGAGTGCTACCTGGCCTTCTATGACGCAGTCGTCACCTTCGACCACCTGACCGGGAAGACGTACCTGGTGGCCGCCGGTTTTCCCGAGCTGGATGAAGATGCGAGGAAGCGGCAAGCAAAGAAAAAGCTCGGCGAGATGAGGGACAGGCTTGCCCGCGGACTTCCTGACCCGGGGCTGACGCCAGCAGCCGCGGCCAGACCGGCTCTGGCGCTAAAATCAAACTTCACCAGGGAAGAATACCTTCAAGCCGTAGCCACCGCCAGGGAATACATACTGGCGGGGGACATCTTCCAGGTGAACCTGTCCCAGAGGTTTGAAGCTGACCTGCCCGTTTCCCCCTATGAGCTTTACCGGCGGCTGCGAAGGGTCAATCCGGCGCCGTTTGCCGCCTACCTGGACTTCGAAGGGGTGAGCGTGGCGTGCGCTTCCCCGGAGAGGTTTCTCCAGACCAGGGGAGACCGGGTCCAGACCCGGCCCATCAAGGGGACACGGCCGCGCGGCAAGTCGGCGGCGGAAGATGAGGCCCTGGCCAGGCAACTGCTGGCCAGCGTCAAGGACCGGGCGGAGAACGTGATGATTGTCGACCTGGAGCGAAACGACCTGGGACGGGTATGCCGCTACGGGACGGTCAACGTCACCGAACTGGCTATCCTCGAGACCTATCCCACCGTCTTCCATCTCACCTCCACCATTGAAGGCAGGCTGCGCCGGGACAAAAACCGCATTGACCTCCTCCGTGCCGCCTTCCCCGGCGGCTCCATAACCGGGGCGCCCAAAGTACGGGCGATGGAGATTATAGATGAGCTGGAACCCACCAGGAGGAGCATTTACACCGGTGCGCTGGGCTACCTCAGCTTCAGCGACCAAATGGACCTTAATATAGCCATCAGGACCTTCATCATCAAAGAGGGAAAGGCTTATTTCCAGGTGGGAGGCGGCATCGTTTACGATTCGGAGCCGGAGGCGGAGTACCGGGAGACGCTGGACAAGGCCAAAGCCCTCCTCCAGGCGCTCAATCCGGCCGCCCAGGTCGCGGTGGAGGCGAGTCAATGATACTGGTCATAGATAACTTTGACTCCTTTGTCTATAATCTCGTCCAGTACCTGGGCGAGCTGGGCTGGGAACCATCCGTCCACCGCAATGACCGCCTGACCCTGAGCCAGATTGAGGCTATGGCCCCCAGTCACATAGTAATCTCCCCCGGCCCATGCACCCCGCTGGAGGCAGGCATCTCCAATGACGTAGTCCGCCATTTCCGGGGCAGGATACCCATCCTGGGGGTTTGCCTGGGACACCAGTGCATTGGCCACGTCTACGGTGGCATCATAAGGCGAGCGGCCGTTCCCGTCCATGGCAAGCAGTCGCTCATCTTCCACGATGGCGAAACTATCTTTGCCGGCCTGCCCTCGCCGCTGGTCGGTGGCCGCTACCACTCCCTGATAATAGACGGCGGCATGATTCCACCATCACTTGAGGTTTCCGCCAGGACGGAGGAGGGGGAAATCATGGCAGTGAGAGACAAAAAGCACATGGTGGAAGGAATCCAGTTCCATCCTGAGTCAATACTGACCGACCGCGGACATGACATACTGGCCAATTTCCTCCGCCGCCCGGGGCGTCATCAGAGCTAACAAGCTCCAGCTTGTCTTAGCGAGCTTAAATTGCCTATAATAAAGTAGAGCATGGATATTACCACGCCCGATAAACGGCGCCACCATAAAGAGGCAAGGCATTGAAGTTCCTGACCAACCTGACCCTGGGGAAGAAGATAACCCTGCTGACCGCCATAGGGCTGCTCCTGGGAGTGGGAATATTCAGTTCCCTGGGCATGCGGGCCGTCAGACAGGCCACGGAAACAACGCTCCAGGACCGGCTTACTACCGCCCGTATAGTCGCTGACTACGTAGACGAAGCGCTGGGGCGCGCCCTCTCTGAGCTAAACAATGCCGCAGCGGCGATAGAAGGCGACAGCGGCAAAGACGACCCCGGTCCCCGGATGGACGCACTCTACAGCATGTACTCACGCCTGTCAATCTATATTCACGGCGTCTACCTCATCAACCAGCAAGGACAGGTTGTCTGGAGCAGACCTCAAGGAATAGGCAGCATCAACCCGGCGTCCTATCCCAGCATCAGCCAGGCCATAGCCAGCGGCGAGGCCAGCGTCTCCGGCCTGGTATCCGCGCCTGAGACCGGCCTACCGGTGATTTTGCTCGCCAGCCCGACCAAAAGACAGCAGGTGTTGGTCGCCGCTGTTGACCTGGCGCAATCGAGCATCGCCGGCTTCGTCCAGCCGATAAGGCTGGGGCAGACGGGCTACGTCGAGCTCATAGACCAGAATGGAGTGGTCGTCGCCAGGACTCAGCCCGGGCCCGAACTCGCCCCCTTTGAGCAGAGTGACCACAGCGGACGGTTTGCCGCGCTCATCGCCGCCGGGGAGCCAACCCGGGGAGTCTGCCATACCTGCCATGAACCACAGCAAAGGGTGGAAAAAAAGGATGTGCTGGCTTTCACCCCGCTGACTGCGGCTCGCTGGGGAGTTGTCGTCCGGCAGTCGGAGGAGGAAGCTCTCGCCCCTGCCAGCGAGCTGCGCAAAAGCCTGCTCCTTTTCGGGGTGGGATTGGTCGTCATTGCCTTGCTGTTTGTCACCGTGACCACGCGAGATGTCGGCGGCCGCATCAGGATGCTCACCACTGCCTCGCGGAGGATAGCCGAGGGAGACATGATAACCCATGTCCCTGCGGCGGGCAATGATGAGGTTGGCATACTGGCCGAGAGCTTTGATTACATGAGGACCAAGCTGAAGGCCTCTCATGATGCCCTGGAGCAAAAGACGAAAGAGCTGACCTCGCTGCTTTCCGTGTCCCGGATTCTGACCTCTATCTCTGACCTGCCCGCTCTTCTCGATGCTGTCCTGGCCAAGGCCGTGGAGATTATCCCGGGTGCGGACGCCGGCGTACTCCTGCTGCGGAGCGGAGACCAGGGCGACTTCTTTGTCCAGTCTGCCATCGGCGTGGACAAAGATGCCTTATCTCAATCATCGCTTGCCGCTCAACAAGGCGACACATCACAGGCGGCAGAGGCAGGGGAACAGGCCAAGCAGGCCGTCGCCGCCCTCCTCCAATCGCCGGTCCTTCGCTCCAGGGTCCGAAGCTCGCTCTCCACCAGGATATTCCACCGGGACCAGGGCATTGGCGGCATCGTCATGACCAGCTTTCGCGATAGCCAGGCCTTCTCCGAATCGGACCGCCGCCTTCTGCACGCCGTGGCCGACTATATCGCCATAGCCTTTGAAAGGACCCGACTGACCGAGGAAGCAGAACAGGCGCAAGCCTTGCAGGAAGCCGACCGGCTGAGGTCGCAATTCATATCCTCCGTCTCCCATGAGCTGCGGACACCGCTTACCTTGATTAAAGGCTACTCCACCTCCCTGCTTCGCCGGGATATCTCCTGGGACAAGGCCAGCCAGCAGGAGTTCCTCCAGATAATCGATGAGAAGACCGACGAATTGCGCGACCTGATTGACAAGCTGCTGCTATCCGCCAAACTGGAAGCAGGCGCTCTGAGGCTGGAGAAGGAACCGGTGCTTATCCCCCGGCTCGCCCGGAAGATTGTGGACGATACGGCATCGAGGGCAAAGAAACACCGGTTCACGCTGAGCTTCCCGCCAGCCTTTCCCGTCGTTGAGGCAGATGTACGCTGCATGGAACAGATACTGCGCAACCTGTTGGAAAACGCAGTCAAATACTCCCCGGCGGGCGGCGAAATCGCCATTGCCGGCGAAACCGGCGGGGGCCAGGTTGTAGTAAGCGTCAGCGATAGCGGTATAGGCATCCCCCCGGAGCACCTGCCGAGGATTTTTGACCGCTTCTACCGGGTGGATAGCCCGCTTACCCACGGCGCTTCAGGCAGCGGACTCGGCCTCTCCATCGTCAAAGGCCACGTCGAAGCCCACGGCGGCAAGATATGGCTGGAGAGCACCGTGGGCAAGGGAACCACGTTCTACTTCAGCCTGCCCCTGAACCACGACGAGACGGAAGAGCAAAAAGAGGACGCAGAGGCACTAGATGAAACAGAAAACGTCAATACTGCTGGTCGATGATGACCCCCAGCTGATACGGCTGGTCCGCGCCAACCTGGAGCCAGCAGGCTATAAGGTCTTTATCGCCATGGATGGTCCCTCCGCCCTTGCCGTCTTTGATAAAGAGATGCCGGAGATGGTCATACTGGACATCATGCTGCCCGATACAGACGGATACGAGCTCTGCCAGCGCATCAGGGAGTTCTCTGATGTGCCCATCATCATGCTCACCGCCAAGGTGGAGGACGCTGATAAAGTGAAGGGGCTGAAACTGGGAGCTGACGACTACCTGACCAAGCCCTTTAACGTCGAGGAACTGCTGGCCAGAATAGAAGCCGTCCTGCGCCGCAGCGAGCCTGGGGAAGAGGCCAAGGCGCCCCGTGCCGTCACCTGCGGCGACATCTCCGTTGACTTCATTCAGCACAAGGTAACGGTACAGGGCCGGGAGGTGGCGCTGACGCTGACCGAGTATAAGCTTCTGGCCCAGCTGGTGAAGAACGCCGGACGGGTGATGCTGCACCGGGAACTGCTGAGCAAGATATGGGGCGACGAATACCGGGATGAGCTGGAATACCTCCGCGCCTACATCCGTCACCTGCGCCAGAAGATAGAGAAAGACCCGCACCACCCCCAATATATACTTTCCAGGGCTGGAATCGGTTACCTGTTCGCCTGCCCCGAGTAACTCCCTTTACCCCACCTCAATCAAATGCTCCCATTTTTCACAAATTTTTCACTTCTTGACGCCGCGTTTTTACGTCTTTTTCACTCCCTGCCAGGTAAAATATAATCGTAAACGTGACAGCACCAGCAGCTCAAACGGCTATGAACAGGGAAAAACCCGCTTCAGTCCTAGTCGTTGATGATGACCGCACCATAAGGCATTTGATACGAAACAACCTTGAGGACAAGGACACCAGGGTCGCTGAAGCTGATACCGGTTTCGAATGCATCAGAAGGCTGCATGAGGAACAGGTTGACCTGGTCGTCCTCGACCTCAACCTGCCCGACTTCAACGGCTGGAGCATCCTCAGCCTTCTCAGGTTGACCGCTCACCTTCATCACATGCCGGTGATTATAGTCTCGGTTGAGCCACCCGATGCCGCCCTGATGCGCCAGCTCAAACCGGATGACTATATCCAGAAACCCTTCGACACGCGTGACCTGGTGCTGCGGGTGAGAAAGGTCATCGACTCAAGAGACACGGAAAACCCTGTGATTATGACGCCACCATACGGCGCCACAGGCAATGTTCAATCTAAGACACACTGAAAAGGAGGAATCGATGACAAAGAAAAAAGCAGGGCTAGGGTTAATCGCAGCTTCATTGGCGGGGGTGATGTTAATCACCGCCTGCGCAAAGCCCCCTGCGCCCTCGCCTACGCTTGCGCCAACACCCACACCTACATCAACACCCGCACCTGCGCCAACACCTACGCCTGCGCCAACACCGGCCCCGGAATTCGAGTCAGTGAGGCTGTTTGAGTTCCCCGGCAGTTGGAATGAGGTGCCAGGCACGAAAGTCACTCTCTTTTATCCCGCCCAGGCATCATGGGAATTTGTCACAAGTCCCCAGCATCCCGGAAGCTCGGCCGTTAATGCCGGCACAGGCTGTCTAACCTGCCACAAGGGCCAGGAGCAAACCCTTGGTCAGAAACTGGTCAGTCACACCACCCTTGAGCCTGACCCCATTCCGGGCAAGCAACCCACCGTGAACGTGGACGTAAAGGCGGCTTTTGACGACCAGTACCTCTACATGCAGTTCGAATATGAGGCCGAGCGTCCCGGCGTCACACACACCCTGTGGCGCTACGATGGCACCAAGTGGGTATCCTGGGGCGGACCGAAGCCTGAGACGGCGCCGGGCATCGCCAATAGCTACGAGGACAGGATAGCCCTGCTCTTCGACGACAGCAACATCCCGGCTTTCAATGGGGCAAACATCGGTTTTGAGCAGGCCGGCTGCTTCATCACCTGCCATAACAGTATGCGCGCCATGCCTAATGAACCCACTTCCGCCGAGGTCAAGGCGCACCCTTACCTGGGAGACCAGGGGCTGAAGGCCACCGACATACGTAAATACCTCCTCATAAGCCGGACTGAAACCGACCAGACCGGCGGTTGGGACAAGACCAAGAGTGCCGAGGAAATTAAGGCACTCCTTGACGCCGGCCAGTTCTTGGACCTCTGGATGTGGCGCGGCGCGCGCTCCGGTCCCATCGGCTATGGTGACGATACCTATGTCCTGCAGTACCGCAACAGCGATGCCGGCAAGAGCATGTTCAGCCAGCCTGCTCAACCCGGATTCATGTATGACAAGTCCAAAGTCGGCTTTAATGCAATCCCTGAGGCGGACCTGGAGGAGAAGCTGCAGGAGTTCCCGATGGTCAGCGGCGTCAACGCCATACCTATTGACCCGTCGGCCACTTTCAAGGAGGGAGATATCCTGTCCAAGTACATCCTGCAGACCCCGGGCGGCAGCCGCGCCGACCTGCTCGTCAACAGCACCTGGACCAACGGCAAGTGGGTCGTAGAGATGCGCCGCAAGCTCAATACCGGCAACCCCGAGGATAAGGTGTTCACTCCAGGGAAGACGTACAACATGGGCATCGCTATCTTCAATGACATGGTCTCCAACAGGCGTCATCATGTCTCGTTCGTGCGCACCCTCGGCATCGGCACCACGGCGGACATCACTGCGAAGAGCCTGAAATGATAAAGCTCTGACACGATATTCATGCGGAATCAAAAGAGATAAAGCGAGGGCGACTGGCTGACAAATGCAAATGCTGGAGACGGCGGTGAAACCTGCCGGGGAAATCACGGCAGGCCTGCCGCTCAGGTAAAATCAAAAGGAGGACATGAGGGATGAACGCGTGGACTATCTTCCTTGTGGTGGTGGTGGCGCTGGTGCTGCTGGCTGGCTCTATAAGAATCGTCAAGCAGTACGAGCGCGGCGTGGTGCTTCGCTTCGGACGGCTGGTGGGCATCAGAAAACCGGGCTTCAATATGATTATCCCCTTCGTTGACCGCATGACCAAGGTCAGCCTCAGAATCGTGACCATGGTGCTCGAACCCCAGGAGGTCATCACCAGGGACAACGTCACGGTAAAGGTGGACGCCGTGGTCTACTTCCTGGTGATTGACCCGATAAAGGCGGTCATCAACGTGGAGAACTACCGAGAGGCCATC
>JACQON010000034.1 GCA_016202545.1 Chloroflexota bacterium | reverse complement strand
TGCCCCGGCCTCACCTTCTTTGAGCACCTGGATAATCTGCTCTTCTGTGTACTTCTTGCGTTTCATTTCGAGTCCTCCCCTTTGCTATATTCTAGCGGAGAACTCTAAGAGGCGTTGGCATTATTTACGGGGGTAAGGTCACTTTGGCTCAATTACAAGTCTTGAGATGATTAGGGAAAAGGAGAGCCTTGATAGTTTTATGCTATTTATACCAATTCCTAATATTGAAAGGCATGAAATGCCCCTCGTGTTTCCTGAAGAGGAGTTTTTTGGTGGAAAAGTGAAGGGGCCAAGCTACACGAAAGATAACCCCACCAATTTTATGCTTCACCCTGTATCACTTCGACCTTGTTATGAAAAGATGCGTATGTTCCGCCAAGCAATCGAGGACATGTTTAGATTTTCGCCTGAAGAGGTTGTTGCCTTCCTGCTTGCCCTAGTCCGTCACCACGAGTCATTTTGGCTATATAATATACACTCAAGATATAGCTTCTTTCAGAGGGGCTATACGCTCATGCCTACTACTGAAAATTTTCAGCAATACTTGGAGAAAATCTATAGAGATATACACAAACACTTATTCGGTGAGATAAAGCAGGAACGAATATCTTCGTCTTGTAGGCAGCTACTGAAGTGGATGACTTATACAGAGGATGACTTCGAACATATAAGTCTATGGGACAGAACAGGTGCAAAGTTGCTCCTTCCGGTTCCAGAAGGCCTTTTGACTGACCATTCTGCAATCCCCGCAGTGTTAGAGTCGATTTTTTCTAAACTATCCCTTGCGGCATCCACTGATGGAAAGATTGGCCAAGTGCGTGGCGATGATTTTGAGAAAGAGGTAGAGCGGTATCTCAAAGTGAGTATCAGTGACTTCCGCCGATGGATATGCCATAGAAAGTTGCAGTTCTCGTCAGGAGAGGAACGGGACATAGACGTATCATTCCTTTCAGGAAAAATATTATTTGTCATAGAGTGCAAGGCGTTTAGTGTGCCACCTGCCTTTGACAGAGGTGAACCTAGTGCCCTTCAAACACGAAAAGAGAAAATTGATGCTGCGCTTAATCAGGTAGACACTTTATGCCAGTTACTTAGTAAGGAGCGTAGAGGTAAGAATTTTGAAGTGCCTGATACAGTAACGCACATTATTTCGATAGCAGCTAGTCCCTTCCCTGAATATATTGATACAAGAAGCGACCGATATTTCCTTACACCTTCTATCCCCCGAGTTTGTACACCAGAAGAAATAGCTGAATTTGTTAGGCAATTTAAGCTCTCCACGAATTTACACAAGCCCTTTGTTTGGGCAGTCTCTTAACTTATCCTTCTTTTCGTAGCCCATAAACACCCCCCGCTCACCCCACTCAGAACAACCGCCAGACCGGTCGTGGCCAGGACAACGAACAGGGTGGCATCATACCAGAATCCCCCGGGGACCAGCATTATCAGGTAGTCTTTGGCCGGGTCAAGCAGCCACAGCTCGTTGGCGAAGCTGATGAGGTGAAACTGGAGGAAAAGCTGGTCAAAGCCGAATAGCGTGCCCAATCCCAGCGCTGCCATCAGGGCCAGGGTAAGGCCACTCCCCCCGACCATGCTCCGGGCCAGCCCCCGCCGGTCTTTCCGCCAGAAGAGGAAAAGTCCCGCGTAGGCCAGGGTATAGGCCAGCGTCCACAGGAAAAGGCGGTAGTCCAGCCAGATAAGCCCCTTGACGTCTTTCAGGTGGACTATTTCCCGCTGATTAAATAGCTCAAATGGCTGGCCGTCCTTTATCACGGTGACGCTGATATAGTCCTCGTCAGAGTTGAAGTAGCTGATGAGGCTTCTGGCGGCTTTCTCCAGCTCTGCCTCGGCCAGGCCGGTGGTCTGGCTGACATCGTATTTACTGAAGCCATGCTCGTAGAGCCACAGGCTGTTGGCCGCCCAGCCGATGCTGGCCGACAGCAGCAGCACGGGGAAGCACAGTATGAACAGCCATCTCATGAGGGCATCAACAGTCTTCATCTTGGCATAGTTCTCATATAGATTTTACACCGCCGCGCCAGAGAATAATAGCGTTATCCGCCGTACCCCGTGGTATAATTGGACAGCCATGTTTACCCATCTCCACGTTCACACCGAGTACAGCCTGCTTGACGGCATGTGCCGCATCCCCCAGCTTGTGGCCCAGGCTAAAGAGCTGGGCATGGACAGCCTGGCCATAACCGACCACGGCGCCATGTACGGGGCTATCCAGTTTTACCTGGCCGCCAGGGAGGCGGGGATAAAGCCCATCATCGGCGGCGAGTTCTACGTGGCCCTGGGCAGCCGCTTTGACCGCAACGCCGGCGACAAGGACAAATATCACCTGGTGCTACTGGCCAGGAATGACACCGGCTACCGCAATCTGCTCCAGCTCACCACCAGGGCACACCTTGAAGGTTTTTACTATCGCCCGAGAGTAGACAAGGAGCTTCTGGAACAATACCATGACGGCCTCATCGCTATGTCGGCCTGCGTCGCCGGTGAGGTCCCCCGTCTCGCCGGTGAAGGACGCTATGAGGAGGCCAAGCAGGCGGCCCTGTGGTACAAGCGAACCTTCGGCGATTTCTACCTGGAAATACAGAGGCATCCCATTCCCGAACTTGAGCGTATCAACCAGGCCTTAATCTCGATGAGCCAGGAGCTGGACATACCGATGGTGGCCACCAATGACGTCCACTATATCCGCAAGGAGGATGCCTCAGCCCATGACCTGCTGCTCTGCATCGGGACTAACTCCTCCATCTATGATGAGAAACGGATAAAGATGGCCGGGGACTTTTTCTATCTGAAAAGCCCGCAGGAGATGGCGGAGATGTTCCGGGACATCCCCCAGGCGCTGGAGAGCACCCAGCGCATCGCCGAAATGTGCAATCTTGAGCTTGAATTCGGTCGTCTTCACCTTCCCGGGATAGGACTGCCTGAAGGCAAGACCGCCGACCAGTTCCTGGCTGACCTCTGCTATCAGAACCTGCGCCAGTATTACCCCCAGCCCACGCCGGAGATAGAGCAGCGGCTTGACTATGAGCTTGAGGTGATACGGAAGACCCAGTTCGCCGACTACTTCCTGGTGGTATGGGACATCATCTCCTATGCCAAGAAGAACAACATCCTGTTTGGGGTCAGGGGCAGCGCCGCCGCCAGCATCGTCCTGCACTGTCTTGGCATTACGGCGGTTGACCCTCTGCAAAACAGGCTGGTATTTGAACGCTTTCTCAATCTGGAGCGGCGGGAGATGCCGGATATAGACCTGGACTTTCAGGACGACCGCCGCGATGAGGTTATCGCCTATGTAACTCAGAAATACGGGCGGGACCACGTCGCCCAGATAATCACCTTCGGCACGCTTGGCGCCAGGGCGGCCATCAGGGATGTCGGCCGGGCGCTGGGCATGTCTTACGGGGATGTTGACCGTGTCGCCAGACTGGTGCCGCCTTCCCCGAGCATGACCCTGGACCGGGCCCTGGAGGAGAACGGCGAACTGCGCCAGGTCTGCCAGGAAGACGCCGCGGTCAAAAACCTGGTTGACTCGGCAAAGCGGGTGGAGGGCATCGCCCGCCATGCCAGCACCCATGCCGCCGGCGTGGTTATATCCAAGGAGCCTCTCACCGGGTATGTGCCGCTGCAGCCGGCCAGCAAGGACAACGGCGAAGCCACCGTGATGACCCAGTTCACCATGGAAGACATCGCCCGCATCGGCTTGCTCAAGATGGACCTGCTTGGCCTGGCCAACCTCACTATCCTGGGCAGGGCGAAGGATATTATCCGTGATAACTGCGGCGTAGATGTTGACCTGCGCCGCATTCCCATGGATGACGCCCGGACTTTCGCCCTTCTCTCCTCGGGAGAGACGGCGGGCGTCTTTCAGCTTGAAGGCGCCGGCATGCGCCGCTACATCAAGGAGCTCAAGCCGACCTCCTTCAGCGATATCGCCGCCATGGTCGCCCTGTACCGCCCCGGTCCCATGGAGCACATCCCCACCTTTATCAAGGCCAAGCACGGCCTGGAGGCCATTCGCTATCCTCACCCGGCGCTGGCAAGCATCCTTGAGGAGACCTACGGGGTCATCGTCTACCAGGACCAGGTGCTGCTCATCGTGCAGGCATTCGCTGGCTACAGCCTGGGGCAGGCCGATATCCTGCGCAAAGCCATGGGCAAGAAGCTGCCCGAAGTCATGAAAAAGGAAAGGCTCAACTTTCTTACCGGAGCTGAGGCTAAAGGCTTCTCGGCCAAGGTGGCCAACGAGGTCTTTGACCTGATTGAGCCCTTTGCCGGCTATGCTTTCAACAAGGCCCACAGTGTGAGCTACGCCCTCATCGCTTATCACACCGCCTATTTCAAGGCAAACTACCCTGTGGAATATATGACCTCTTTTCTCATCACCCACGCCGACCAGTCGGACAAGGTGGCGTCTGCCGTCACCGAGTGCCGTCGCCTGGATATTGCCGTGCTGCCGCTGGACATAAACCGGAGTCAGCCCAACTTCTCCATAGAGCGGGACGGGGAAGGCGCCGCGCCGGCCATCCGCTTCGGTCTGACCGCCATCAAGAATGTGGGCTTGGGGGCGGTGCAGCCCGTCATCGCCGAGCGCAGCCGCGGCGGCGATTTCAAGTCCATTGAAGACCTGTGCCGCCGGGCTGACCTGCGCGGCATAAATAAGCGGGTGATGGAAAGCCTGGTCAAGGCCGGGGCGCTCGACTGCCTGGGCAGCCGGGGGGTTTTGCTTCAAAACGTTGACCGCATCCTGTCCCTGGCCCAGCGGGAGCAGCGGCTGCGGGAGACCGGGCAGTCTACCATGTTTGACCTCTGGGGCGGTGTGACGCCAGCCCCTTTGTCCGGCCTTGACCTTAAGGGGGCAGACGTCAGCCCCAGAGAGAAGGCCGCCTGGGAGAAAGAGTTGCTCGGGGTGTCTCTCGCCAAAAAGCTGTTCACCTCCAAGAAACTGGAGTCAGGCGCGACCCTGTGCGGTGACATTGATGCCGAGAAGGACGGGCAGCGGGTGGTCGTCATCGGCGAACTGTCCGCGGTGAATGTGCTATTCACCCGGGAGCGCAAATCGTTTGTCAGCGCCACGCTGGAAGACATCAGCGGCAGCGTCGAAGTCATTGTATGGCCCAGGGTCTACGAAGCAACCAGGGAGCTGTGGCAGGAGGGAAATGACGTAGAGATTGACGCAAAGGTAAAGATAAGAGACGACCGGGCGCAGTTGGTCTGTGACTCCGCCCGCCGTTATCAGGTGGAGCCGCTCCTGCCCGAAGAGGCGGCTGCCCCTCAGCCGCCGGTGATGGCCGAAGCACCCGCCGAAAAGCGCCGGCTCACAATCACCATCTACCAGACCAGCCGCAAGGAAGAGGATGTCGCCTATCTGCAGAAGCTGGTTGATACCCTCAGAGCCTTTCCGGGGCGGGATGAGGTCAACCTCCGTGTTGCCAATGGGGAAAGGGTGTTCAGCCTGGCGCTGCCCGGCATTTTCGTTGATTACTGCCCTGAGCTCACGGAGCGGCTGGCCGATATGGAGAGCCAGGGCGGCCTGCGGCTGGAAGTCAGCGGCTAGCCAGGACCATTTGGCAACTCCGCGTCCCGGTGCTAGAATTATGGAAACTGATAACCGTGCCGGCAAAAGGGGAGAACCAGTGCCTGCGGAAGAGCAATCTCAGGGCCATAGAAAGAGGCTGCGGGAGCGGTTTATCAAGAGCGGCCTGGCTGGCTTTCACGACTATGAGATTGTGGAGCTGCTGCTGAGCCTGGGCACGCCGCGCAAGGACTGTAAACCGCAGGCCAAAGAGGCTATCCGGAGGTTCAAGACGCTGAGGGGGGTCCTGGAAGCCCCCGCCGAAGAGCTACAGCAAATAGACGGAATCGGCGCCCACAGCGCCTTCGGCATCAAGCTGGTGCAGGAGGTGGCCAGGCAGTTTCTCAAAGAGAGAATCATCGAAAAACCCGTCTTCAAGTCATCTCAGCAGATATTTGACTACCTCTACCACTCCATGCGAGACCTCAAGAAAGAGGTGTTTAAGGTCATCTACCTGAACGGACAGAACCAGATTATCGAGGTGGAAGACCTGTTTGAGGGCACGGTAAACAGCAGCTCTATCTTCCCCCGCGAAGTCATGGAGAGCGCCCTCAAGCACAAGGCCGTCTCCCTGGTCTTTGTCCATAATCACCCCTCGGGTAACCCCGAGCCCAGCGGAAGCGATAAAGAACTGACCAGGGAACTGATATACGCCGGGAATATCATGAGGCTAAAGGTCCTCGACCATATCATCATCGGCAACGATAGGTACTTCAGCTTTGCCGGCGGCGGCTTGATTGAAGAGTACGAGCTTGATTTTTTGAACCTGAAGGCAACGGGGACGGCTGAAGGCAAGCGAAGGCTGTATCGCGCCAGGGCTTCGGCTAAGCTCGATTGGCTGTCGCCGCCATAGTCGTCTTTCCGGCGGTGCCAGCCTCCCGGGAGAGAAGGTGTTTCTTCATCTCCAGCCCGCCGGTGTAGCCTCCCAGCGTGCCATCGCTGGCCACTACCCGGTGGCAGGGGATGATGACAGGCAAAGGGTTCCTGGACAGGGCCTGCCCCACCGCCCGCGCTGCCCCTGGCTTACTCACCTGCCCGGCTATCCAGGCGTAGCTCCTGGTCTCGCCATAGGGGATAAGCATGGTCGCTTCCCATACCCGGCGCTGAAAAGCGGTGGCTCCGCCGAGGTCAAGCTCATCGGGGAAGTCCACCTTATGGCCATCAAGGTAGTCCCTGAGACGCTCCGTCAAGTCCTGAAAGAGGCCGGGCGAGCGGACGGCGCGATTTACCCCGTCACCCAACAGGCGGAGGGCTTGCTCACGCGAGGGATGTGCCAGGGTAAGGCCGAGCAGCCCTTTCGCCGAGCCCAGGATTCCGACCCAGCCAGAAGTGGTTTCGAAAACGGTGTACCGCAGTCCGAACATGCTAAGCCGCAGGCTTGCTTGTCGTACGGCGCTGGAGGTAAGCAGCAATTACTATAAGCGCAATTCCCAGAAGAATGCTGACTACTATCTTGACCATCCTGGGCATATTCATGCTCAGGAAGAAGCCGTAAGTGAACACGCCGGTGATGATGGCCACGCCGTAGCTGACCATGTACGCCTTTATCCGCTTGCCCCTTAAGGCGCGGTAGATGACCCAGCCAATGAAGCTCAGGGTTGCCAGGACTGCTATCGCTGTTGGCATCTGTTTACCATCCCATAATTTTAAAATACCGGCTCAGGAAGCTGAACAAGCCTATTGTCAGCAGCAAGGAGAGCAGTTTTCCTGCTTCTGATAAGAACTTGACGTATTCGGCCGCCAGGTAGCCAATACCGGCCAGGCTGAACAGGATGCCGAAGCCAAACAGGATAAACTCTATCTTCATCGGTCACGCCTCCCCAATCATCTGGCCGGCACCGGTTTCGGCGGGAAAGGGGACGGGTTTATGTATATGATGACCCTCCGCTCCAGCTCGCCCCTCTTTATAAGCACGGTGAATTGAAAGCTCTGCTCCGGAGGGGTAGTGGAGGGGAGCAGCTCCACGGTATCCACCGCCCACTCCATCTCTCCTTTTTCAAAAGCGCCTACGGACATCTGCCGGGCCAGCAAATCACGTACCTTTTCCTGGCTGCGCCACACCGATACTTCAACATCGGCCGCATAGCTTGAAAACTGGCGGTTGTCCACCTCATAGCGGAAGAACACCTTTTCTCCCCGGTTACCCCCGGTTGACCAGACATTGTCCGGCCTTGCCCAAAAATCAGCCTCTATTTTCTGGGGTAACTCGCCGCTGGTTACGGTGACGGTGTCGTAGATGCCCATGTAGCCATCCACGATGAAAATGGCGATGATGCCGAGAAAACAAGCCAGAGCTAAATAGAGGGGCAGGTTTTTCCGTTGCGTTGCCATGCCTGGGTCTCTTCCTCCGCGGGCAAAAGCCAACTGCATTATACCACGGCAACAAGGTAAAAGATACGGGGTTTATGCGAGGGTTCTCTTGTATTTTGGTGGAACACATTATATAATGCTCCTATGAACGATAAGAAAGAGAATAAGCCTCAATCATCCAATCCTCGCAATCCTAAAGTAGCTGTTCTCAAAGAGTCCAAGCCTACTAAATCAAACAAGAAATAACCAAGCTACTAGAGCTATTGTTTCTATGCCCAAAAGTGGGATAACTGCCCTCAATACTACTCCTTTGCATTTGAGTAACCGATAGTTCGTTTCAAAATCCTTTTCTACCCATTCCCAATATCTCTCTTTAGCTTCTTCTGGTTCAAGTGCCCAATAGTCTTCCCTGAGCACCTTGGGTGAATCCGCAACGTAAAACCATTGAGCAGAAAGTGCCCGTAGATTACCAATTAGTATACCGAGAAAACTAACGAAAGCAACGATAAAAGGGATTATAGTCCAATCATATCGTATCTGCCCTTTGAGCGTTGCAACAAGAGCAATTATTACAGAAGCCGAAACAAAGGCCATACTTATTTTGGTATCTATGGCAGTTGCTTCTATGGAGAGGCGTTCTGGCGCGGTTCTTCCCCATTCAAAAGTTAGGTCATGACTGGGATGTTCAGTTTGACTCATATTATCCTCCTACCTTTCTCACCAATTCAGTCCAATTCTTAACAGGCGACTTGATGCCCGCTACCTCTGCGGGCGTCCTATCACTCAAGCTGATATGCAGTCTGAAGAAGTTGTAGTGAATGAGAAATCCCTTCAAGATTAAGGTGGCAGTGGCTAAGGTCTTGAATCCCCTGACTACCTTCGTGCGGTCTTTTATCGTACCTTGAAACCGCTCAATGATATTGGTATCATCCTTTCCAGCAAATGGCGAGCTTTGAATATGCTTCGTATCAGCACCGAAGGCTAACTCTATCCCGTCTATATATGAGGCGAGCTTATCTGTAATCACTCTCTTAGGGGCTTTGTCAGCCTGATTAGCGGCTGCCTCCATAAGTATCCTGGCTTCTCTCGTGCCACGATTGAGGGACAAGTAGCTGGCCAGCAAAAACCTGGTGTCCCGGTTGACCTTACCCCATTCTATAGGCCACTGTCAATGAGAGTTTTCTCCCTGGTTTCCATGAATTCCATTGGGCTTAAATTATCCAGTGAGCTGTGTGGCCTTACCTCATTATAATCCCTCCTCCAAG
>JACQON010000033.1 GCA_016202545.1 Chloroflexota bacterium | reverse complement strand
GCCCCTCTCTTTTACTTAACTCCCTCTTCCCGATGGGAAGAGGGTAGGGGTTCACCCAGAAGGGCTCGTCCTGTTCACTCTGACGACTAATCGGAACGAGAAGGCTCGCTCTGAAGGGTTCACCCTGAAGGGGATGGGCGTTCGCTTTAAGTCAGCCGATAACGTCCAAGCATGCGGAACCCGTATTTTCATAACAATGACATACAGAGTTATCTGCCATGTAATTATTAAACAACCTCGTAGCTCTGGTCATATCTGGCAAAAGCTGGTATAGTTCTAGTAATGCGTTACGCCATTGTGGCCGATATTCATGCCAATCTGGACGCTTTCACCGCAGTGCTTGAGGATATTGAACGCCGCGGCGGCGCGGATGAGGTCTGGTGCCTGGGGGACATTGTCGGCTATGGCCCCGACCCTCACCAGTGCATCGAGCTTTTATGCCGGTGTAACCATGTTTGCGTTGCCGGCAACCACGACCTGGCGGCGACAGGCAAGCTTGACCTGGGCAATTTCAACCCTGATGCCGCTGCCGCCTGCCGGTGGACGATGAAGCGGCTGAGCGCCGAGGACGTGCGCTATCTCGACAGCCTGCCGCAGAGCATCGAAAAAGATGATTTTACCCTTGTCCACGGCAGCCCCAGGGAGCCAATATGGGAGTATTTGTTCTCGGTCAGCAGCGCCAGCGAGAACTTCGCCTGCTTCCGGTCGAAGTTCTGCCTGGTCGGCCATACCCACCAGCCCATCACTTTCAGGCAGAATGATGATGGCTCCACCTCCTTCAGTCCTTTTTCACCTGACATCGGGCTGGCGCTGGGTAAAAACCGGCTGATTATCAACCCCGGCTCTGTGGGGCAGCCCAGGGACGGCGACCCCCGGGCCAGCTATGCCATTTATGACAGCGAAGCCAAGTCGGTCAGGATTCACCGTATTTCCTATGATATCGAGGTTACCCAGAACAGGATGGTTGAGCTTGGACTGCCCATGCGCCTGGTGACCCGCCTGGGCCACGGCGTGTGACCGGCTGATGCGGGTAAGGCGAAGACAAAATGGGGAATCTTCTGGCTGAGACCAGGGGGCTGCTGCGGCGCTTCGGCCTGCGGGCGAGAAAAGGACTGGGGCAGCATTTCCTCGTTGATGAGAGAGTGCTGGAGACCATCGTCTCGGCGGCGGAGCTCGGCCCGGCTGATGTCGTCATAGAAGTCGGCCCGGGCCTGGGGATACTGACCAGGGAGCTGGCCGGGCGGGCGGGCCGGGTCATCGCCATTGAGCTGGACGGCGAGCTAGCGGCCATCCTGGAGCGGACTATGGCCGGTTTTGACAACGTCACCATCCTCAATGCCGACGTGCTGGCGGTCGCCCCCGGAGCCCTGCTGGAAGAGCAAAGGAGCGAGTCCCCTGCGGCAGCAGCCGGGCCGTTGAGCTACAAGGTGGTGGCCAACCTGCCATACTACATCACCTCCCCCGTTTTACGCCATTTTCTGGAGGCGTCCGTCAAGCCTCAACTCATGGTGGTGACGGTGCAAAAAGAGGTGGCCGAGGCGATTGCGGCCGGGCCGGGACAGATGAGCCTGCTCAGCGTCAGCGTGCAGTTTTACGGACGGCCGGAGATAGTCGGCCGCGTGCCGGCGCGGTGCTTTTACCCGGCGCCGGAGGTTGATTCAGCGGTGCTGCGGGTCAGGCTGTATCCTGAGCCTCCGGTGACGGTATCGGATGTGACAGGCTTTTTTAAGGTGGTGCGGGCCGGCTTCGCCGCGCGGCGCAAGCAGATAGCCAACTCCCTGGCCCTCGGCCTGGGGTTGCCCAAAGCCGTGGCGCTGCCGCTGCTAAAGGAGGCTGGCATAGCGGCGCAGCGGCGCGCCGAGACGCTGACCCTTGACGAGTGGGCGCGGCTGTACCGGGCGCTCGCCCGGGCCAGGCAGGCGGCGTGAGTCCATGAAATAGAGGAGAATAATGAAGTGGCTGGGAGAATAAGATGCTGACCGTTCTGGCGCCGGCCAAAATCAACCTGACCCTAGAGGTCCTGGCCAAACGTGAGGATGGCTTTCACGAGATTAGGAGCGTCATTCAGACCGCTGGCCTGTGCGACCGCCTTCGCTTCGAATCCGCCGAAAATCTGGAGATTAAGTGCGATATGCCCGGCTGGGTGGCCGAGGAGAGCCTGGTCTCCCGGGCGGCCAGGCGACTTCAG
Organism: Chloroflexota bacterium; assembly: GCA_016202545.1. GTDB lineage: Bacteria > Chloroflexota > Dehalococcoidia > Dehalococcoidales > JACQON01 > JACQON01. The sequence goes on along the minus strand of JACQON010000033.1, from coordinate 1,809 downwards.
CAGGCCGCGGGCTGCTCCGAAGGGGCAAGGATAGAGGTTGAGAAGAGGCTTCCCCTGATGTCAGGACTGGGTGGCGACAGCAGCGATGCCGCCGCCACGCTGCGCGGGCTTAACCGGCTATGGGGACTGGGTTTACCGCTGGAAAAGCTGGTGGAGCTGGCATCGGGGCTGGGCTCTGATGTCCCGTTCTTCGTTTATGGAGGCACCGCCCTTATCGAGGGCAGGGGGGAGAAGGTGACCCCGCTGCCGCCGCCGCCCACCGCATGGATTATGCTGGTGGTCCCGGCAGTGCCCAGGCTGCCGGGCAAGACCGCTCAACTTTATGCCAGCCTGAGCGCCAGCCACTTCACCGATGGCCGCATCACCGGCCGGTTGGCGGCAGAAATCAGAGCGGGCAGGCAGATAGAGCCTTCCCTCCTGTTCAATACCTTCGAGAATGTGGCCTTCGCCCGCTTTTCGGAGCTGGGTACTTATCGCGAGCACATGGTGAAGGTCGGCGCCGCTGATGTCCATCTGGCCGGGTCAGGTCCGACCCTGTTCACGCTGGTGCACGAAAAATCACGGGCTGAGGAGCTGTATCTCCGCCTGCGCCAGCAAAGGCTGGAAGTATATCTGGTGGAAACTCCGGCCCCTATGGACAGGGCGGGATGACCGTCATATAATGAATTTATAATCCTGATATAAGGAGGTAAACGATGGGCACGACGAAGGAAAACCTGCAGGCTGCTTTTGCCGGTGAGAGCCAGGCCAACCGCCGCTACCTGTTCTTTGCCGAGAAGGCGGCTAGTGAAGGCCATCCGCTGATAGCCAGGCTGTTCCGGGCTGCGGCTGATGCGGAGACGGTCCACGCCCGCAATCACCTTGGGGTCATGGGGGGCATAAAGTCAACCGGGGAGAACCTCCAGGCGGCCATCAGCGGGGAAAACTACGAGTTCACCAAGATGTATCCCGGCTTCATCGAGCAGGCCAAAGCGGACAAGAACGCCGACGCCGAGACCGACTTCGACTGGGCCAACAAGGTGGAGAAAATCCATCACCGCCTGTACCAGGATGCCCTTAAGGCCCTGGAGGCGGGAAAGCAGCCCAAGGACGAGCCATACTTCGTCTGCCAGAGCTGCGGCTATACCGTGGGCGGCTCAGCCCCGGACAAATGCCCCGTCTGCGGCGCCACCAGGGACAAGTTCAAGAAGGTGGAATAAGAAGACCACCCACATAAGACGCCGGCTAATCCCTACCCAAGAACACCAGCTATGGTAGCAGGGATAAGTAACCATATCTGGACTATTGAAGATATTGTGAAACTAATCGTCAGTTAGCTAATTTACTGGGGCAAGTTAGGGTTCATTTTATCAGCTTTTTGTTCTCGTTCTGCTCGGCGTGTAATAGTACCAGTAACGAATATGCCTACTAAGCCTACTAAAGGTGCTCCCCCAATAACGCCAGCAAGTATCGCTTGACCATTAATGCCCAGTACTGTGGCTCCAATAAGACCTACAGCTGCGATTATCGCACCACAGTACAAACCTTTGTCTGACCTTTTGGAGTCTCCTTCGATAACAATCTTTTCCATTGATTGTCGATGCTCTTGTTGCCTTTCGGCCATTTTAAGGATGCGTTCAGCAGAACCTGGGAGAACATTCTCGTAACCCTGTAAGATATCTGGAGTAGTGACCTTACCCCATTCTTAGTGCCACCTGCATCTTAGCGTTTCCGTCTAGTGCCATGAATTCTTGGGGTGCCAGTCCACCCAACGCGCTGTGGGGCCTGATGGTATTATAATCCTTTCTCCAGTCTTCTATCACCTCCCTG
>JACQON010000032.1 GCA_016202545.1 Chloroflexota bacterium | reverse complement strand
GCAATCAGCAAACGTTTCTGCGAGATGATGGGTGGGGAAATCCTGGTGGAGAGTGAGTATGGGAAAGGGAGCACTTTCACTGTCAGCCTGCCAGCATCGGTGGAAACTGAACGCGCTGTATTAACCCCTGTAGCCGAAAAGAACATCGCACCAACCGGGGTTAGTACCGTTCTGGTTATCGACGATGACCCTCTGAGTCGAGACTTGTTGAATCGCTTGTTGTCCAAAGAGGGCTTCCGAGTGGAAATGGCCTCAGGTGGTGATGAAGGGCTAAAACTGGCCAGGCAACTACACCCGAACGTTATCACGTTGGATGTACTCATGCCCGATATGGATGGTTGGGCCGTGTTACGAGCGCTGAAGGCTGAACCGACTCTGGCCGACATCCCTACCATAATGCTGTCCATCGTGGACGATAAAAATCTGGGTTTCACCCTAGGGGCTGCAGATTATGTGACCAAACCCATCGATACCGACCGCCTCATCACAATCCTCAACAAATACCGTAAAGGCCATCTCCTGGTGGTGGAAGATGACCTGTCCACTCGGGAGATGATTAGCCGCATGCTGAGAAAAGAGGGCTGGGACGTGGTGGAAGCGGAAAATGGACGGGTCGCCTTGCAGCGGGTAGCCGAACACCCGCCAGAACTCGTTCTTTTGGATCTTATGATGCCGGAAATGGACGGTTTCGAATTCGTCGCCGAGCTACGAAGACATAATGAATGGAAGTCGATTCCCATTGTCGTCGTAACGGCTAAAGAACTTACTGCAGAGGAGCACAAGCGCTTGAACAGCTCCGTTGAGAAAATCCTTCAGAAGGGCGCATACAGCCGCGAAGAGTTACTCGAACATGTGCGCGACATGGTTAAAGCGCGAACTGGCAATCCGAACCCCGAAAAGGAGAAAACCAATGCCTAAGATTCTGTATGTTGAAGACGATGAGATGAACCGGGATATGTTATCGCGCCGCTTGGAACGCAGGGGTTATCAAGTGGTGCTGGCCCTGGACGGCGATCAGGGAATTGCCGTGGCGATGTCTGAAGCACCTGACCTAATTCTGATGGACTTGAGTTTACCCATAGTAGATGGATGGGAGGCAGCACGTCGACTCAAGACATCTCCTCAAACCAGAGCCATTCCCATCATCGCGCTCACAGCCCACGCCATGGCCGGCGATAGGCAAAAGGCCATCGAAGCGGGGTGCGATGACTACGATTCCAAGCCGATAGACCTGCCTCGGCTCTTGGCAAAGATCGAGGCTTTATTACCCGGAGGGAAGTGATGACCGACCCACCGCCCAAGCCCGAGCATACCGACCATCAGGAAGCGGATAAACAACCAAATGCGGGGGGCTACTCTCCGCCGGATACTTCCCGCGCCAAAATAGCCTTTCTTGCCCATATGCGTCATGAGCTTCGTACCCCTATCAATGCCATTATGGGCTATAGCGAACTCTTGCTGGAGGACGCCGAACACAGAAGTCACCAGGGTTTTGTAGCCGACCTGCAGAGAATAAACGCTGCGGGTAAACAGTTGCTCACATTGGTGAATAGCCTCCTTGACCAGTCCAAGATTGAGTCTCAGCAAGATATCAACATTGGTGAGTTCGAAGCCCAAGTACGTCATGCGTTGCGTACCCCGCTGACGGCTGTAATTGGCTATGTTGACATCATTACTGAAGACGCCAGCGAAGCCCACAATGACGATCTGGTGCCTGACCTGCAAAAAATCCGCTCTTCCGCTGAGCGCATGCTGGCGTTGGTCAGTGACATTCTTTCTCTGTGGCAGATCGAGGCGGGTAAGCTTAACCTGGATGACAATACTACCAAGAACTACCAGATGGTACGGGAGGCTGTGGCCAGCATTCGCCCCTTGTCTGAAGACCTGCAACGTACCTCTTTGGTTAGAAATGGCTTCGTGCTGGTAGTAGATGACAACGAGATCAATCGAGACCTTCTTTACCGTCATCTTCAGCGCGAAGGCCACAGTGTAGCCGTTGCCGAAAACGGGCGTGAAGCCTTGAAACTGCTGAACAAGGAGAACTTCGACCTAGTTCTTCTGGATATTCTCATGCCGGAGATGAACGGTTATCAACTTCTCACGCACTTGAAAGCAGACGAGGCGTTACGTCATATACCCGTCATCATGCTTTCAGCGCTGGACGATATGGATAGTGTAGTGAGGTGCATCGAGCTTGGTGCTGACGACTATCTGCCCAAGCCATTCAACCCGGTGCTGTTGAGAGCTCGTATTGACTCCTGCCTGGAGAAGAAGCGGCGCCGCGACCAGGAACTCGCCTACCTGGAACAGGTTCGGGTCGAACGAGAGAAGTCTTTGCGAGACCTGCTGAAAGACCAGGGACCGGCGCCGGCACAAATTCCTGGTGGCACGCGTATGGCGCTACAACTGAGGTCTCAGACGCAGGCGGCCGCATCCAACAATCTGCCTTTGCTCATCCTTGGTGAACCTGGAACCGAGAAGAGAATGCTCGCGCAAATGGTACACGAAAAGAGCCTGAAGTCGGCCGGCCCTTTTCTGCGCCTGGATTGCGCTGACGTACCGGCCGTGGCCGCCGACATGGGAAGCCAGGCTGAGAGTTTACTCAAGGAACTCGCCCAAATGAGTGCCCTGTTTGGCCATCAGAGCGGAGCATTCTCTTTTGCGAGAAGTAACCGGGCGGGTTACCTCGAGCTGGCCGAGGGTGGTACGCTCCTGCTGGAGAACATAGAAAGACTGACGCCAGCCGTCCAGCAACGTCTTCTTGCTTACATTCAAACTGGTAAGCTGTGCCGGTTGGGCAGTCCCCACGAGATGTCCGGGGAGGTGCGGGTCATCGCTACCAGTCATGCGCGGCTCGGTGAGGCGGCCAAGAGCGGCGCCTTCGATGCGGAACTGTTTCGTGCTCTCTCTGGCCAGGCTATTGTGGTACCCGCGCTGAAGGAACGAAAGCGGGACTTGATGGACTGGGTGGAACACTTCCTCCAGACTTACGCGGCGCACCTAGGCAAGAATGTCAGCGGCGTAACCAAGGAGGCCATGAACCTTATTATGGCCTACGATTGGCCCAACAACGTGGAAGAGCTGGAGAGCGTAATCCAAAGAGGTATCCGTCTTGCCGATGGGCCCATGCTGACTCCTGAGCAGATTTTCATCGGTCTTGCCCCGATTGAACCGCGCCACAGAATCGATCTGCTTAAGATCCCTATACTACGCAAAGTTTTTGAGAGCCGTTCCTACCCCGGGCTGTTTCAGGTCTTCTCGGTGGCTGCCCTGGTTATCATTCTGCTGTTCGCGCTATTCGGCCCAAAGGAGGCGGACCGCAATGTGGCAATGCTCCTTGTGTGGGGCCTGGGGTGGCCCCTACTGCTGCCGGTCATCTTTTTCAGCGGGCGGTTCTTCTGCTCTGTGTGCCCGATGGGAGCCACGGGGCGTTTTCTGCAGAGGCGCTGGTCCTTGAAGCTCAAAGTTCCCACACTGTTGAGAAAATACGGCCTATACTGGGCGGCCCTGGGTTTTCTGCTCATTTTCTGGACTGAGCAAGTGACCGGGATGGCGGAATCTCCCATTGCTACATTCTTGCTTCTGGTAACCATACTCAGCGCTTCCGTCGGGATAAGTCTCTTGTTTGAGCGTGCCGCTTGGTGCCGCTTCATGTGCCCTCTTGGACGCATGGTAGGCACCTATGCCACGCTGTCAACCGTGGAGATACGCAGTAATCCAGCCGTCTGCAATGCCGAGTGCAAGACTCACGGGTGCTACACTGGCACCGAGCTTGCCAGAAGCTGTCCAATGTACGAGGGTGCCTTTGCTCTCCAGAGTAACGAGGCGTGCAAGTTCTGTGGTGACTGCATCAAAAACTGCCCTAACAAGGCCATACGAGTCAATCTCAGGCCTCCAGTGAGCGAGCTATGGACCGTGCCGCAGCACAGCCTGGCGCTGGCAACCCTGGTTCCCATTCTCATGGCTACCGTGTTGAGCGCGCACTTGCGGGGAACCGACTTCTACCAGCAATGGCTGAATGACTTTCAGCTGGAGTGGCTGGTTTACCTTGGAATAACCATTCTCATCGTCCTGGTCTTATGGGGCGCGATGGCTCTGACCACCGTCATGATGCGTGATCCCTTCGCTGGAGGTCTGTCCTGGGTGCCCTACGCATTTCTGCCCCTAGCCTTTGCCGGCGAAATGGGGCACCAGACGGCTAACTTATTGTCCCGCGTAGGTTACATCTTGCCAGCCATGACCCAACAGTTAAGTCTCGGAGACGGGCCGGTGGCATATTCCGAAGCTTCAGCTACCACCACGATTCAAGTTGTTTTGCTGGCCATCGGCTTCCTGGTATCCACCTACGTCGGGCACCGTCTGGTACGCAGGTACGCCCCATCGAGCGGCCTGGCGGTACGCCTCCCGGTTTTCGTACTGGCCGCCGCAATAAGCCTTTTGTATGGCGTGCTTTTCCTAGAAAGCTGATTTTTGCCACCTCTCAATGCTCGGCAATGGGGCATTGGCATGTAGCTGAAGCGTATCCCAGCGTTGGTCCCTCTCGTATGAGATCATATTTGCGCTTCGGGATTTCCGGAGAAAGGGCATCTTGTGGGCACCTTAGGTAACAAAAAAGTAAATTGTGCAACGGAATAACAAGAGCTTGAAATGTTTCCTTGTTGTACTTACTGGTGGAATACCTATGTTATTTAAGGGTTGCTCAGAGGTTTTCTTGCGGAAGGCATCTTTTGAAGACCCACAATATTCATGCTAGCGAAGCTAAGCGCATCAAGAGACCTGTGGGGCATAGATAAGGTTCAGAAATCTATCCAGACACTGGGACGGTTGTTTGAGGAATGCTTGATTTGTTGCCATGATAGAGTTATCATCGAATGATATCAAATAATGCAGTATAAGGAGAGAAAAAGATGAAACAAAGGGCACCTGCTTTACCAGATTCCCCTACCTTCCAGCAGCTTTGGGATACTCTTGGCTCAAGGCTATTTGAAACCGCACAAGAGCACCTGCTTTACACGCAGGGGGTCACAGGTTCGAGTCCTGTACCGCCCACCATACCGTACGGTAGGTAGAACTACCGCTTTTTCGATGGTCAGGTTGTCCGGCAGCTCCGGCATGGTGTAGTTCATAACCGCCTTATTGCCTGTCACCTGGACCTCTTTCACAAAACTCCGGTTGAGGCACCATAGGCCTTCATCACTCCTCACCAGGGCAACGGCACCCTCCGCTCTCTCTCGGGGGTAACATATATCGCCCGGTCACGGCAGTCCGTTTCGCAGAGAAAGCACGACATGCAATCGCTGAGATAGGCTATGTAGGCCTTGCGCGAATCCTCATCCATCCTGATGACGTCCATCGGGCAGCCGTCAACGCATATCCCGCATCCGGTGCAGAGCTCCCGGTCAATCTTCCTTATCCCCATTTCACTCCTCTCCTTGCAGCGACTTCGAATATCGGGCACAGGTACTTCTCCAGCCTGGGCTTGACCTGGTACCTGTCTATGGGTATGTCCTCCGTCCATAGCTTCATCTTGCCGTTTTCCTGCCCCAGCAACGTCCACTTCAGCCAGCTCACGTTGTCCGTGTAGGGATAGTCCTCGCGCAGGAAGGCGCTGCGGCTCTCCGTCCGCAGCAGGCGCGACCTCAGGTACATCTCGGCGACCAGGACAATGCTCCTGGCCTCGTTGGCCATCCTCAGGTAATGAGGGTCAGCGGCGTATAGCAGCGGCACCTCTTCGTCCCGTATCCTCTCGACCTCCTTTATCGCCTGCTCCAGCCTGTCCCCTCGCGCTATGATAACGACGCCGGGGCGGCCAAATATCTCATTTATGCCGATGATGATGTGGTCTGGCTGGATGCCGTTGTTTCTTTCCATGGGGGCGAAGGCGGTTTTTTTGAGCTCTTTGACCTGCTCCTCGTTTATTTCCGGCTCACCTGCTTGCCTGGCGTACTCGGCGGCGAATTTACCCGCCCTGGCCCCGGAGACGGCTGCGCCGGGAAGACAGTTGGGCGGGACTCTGTGGTCTACTTTAGCGTCGCCGCAGGCATACAGGCCAGGGAGCGATGTTTCACATCTGGTATTGGCGATTATGCCTCCGGCCTCATCCATGATGCCGTAGAATAGCGGAGTGTACTCCATCTTCTTCACTATGCTGTCGCCGACTATTATCCCCGCCCGCTCCATCTTAAGAGTGGGAAGAGGCAGCACCTTCTTCAGCTTCTGCACATCCTCGGCGCTGAAGTGGGTCATATCCAGGTATATCGGCCCCCTCCCTGCCCTGGCTTCCATGGCCATGGCCGCTGATATTGTACCCAGGGCGGCATGTTCGCCGAGCTGCGGCTCATATTCCGGCAAGAACTGCTCTCCCTGAGCGTTGACAAAGTGCCCGCCCAGGCCGATGAACATGTTCATCCCCTGGGTGTCGCAATCGTTAGGGCCGACAAACATGCCGTCTGTTTCGGCAAACCTCCCCAGCTTGGCCCCGGCCTTATATGCCATGACAAAAGCCTCGCCGGTGGGCATATGGCTGCCCGGCAGCCTTGACTTAAGGGCGCAGCCCCCCGCCGCCAGGACAACGGCCCTGGCCTTAAAAACCCTGAAATCCCCTTTCCTGACGTCGAAGCCGACGGCTCCGGTCACCTTTTCCCCCGGCCTTCCGTGTTCCGTCAGCAGGCCGGTTATCATGGTGTGGCCAACCACTTTTACGCCGTTTTTTACCACCTGCCTTGCCATCGCCTGCATGAGCTGGATGCCGTGGAACATGCCCGCCATGCCGAAGCCGCTTCTCATGAACCTGCGCTCGAAATTGCCATCGGGGGTCTTCTCCCACTCGACCCCGTACCTCTCCATATCCTTCGCCCGCTCTCGCTCCTCGGCTATGGCGATATCGAGCCACTCAGGGTCGAACAGTCCCGCCCAGTAATCATCGCTGACCGCCTTCCGGTAAAGCTCGTCCCTGTTATCTTCGTGGGCAGTCATGGCATACATGCCAGCGGCAAAGGCGGAGGCGCTATCTTTGCCTATCCGGCCCTTGGTCACCAGCGTCACCTTCCCGGCAGCGGCCTCGCTGGCCTTTATGGCGGCAAAGGTCCCGGCCAGCCCACCGCCGATAACCAGCACCTCGCTTTCCACTGCTTCTAGCGACATCCTGACCTCCACAAACTGTGGTATATTACAGTTTAGCCCGTCTAAGCCTGTCAATGCAAATGTCGCCTCCGAGATTGTTTACGAACGCTGGTCATTGCGAGGGCTGAAGCCCGAAGCAATCTATCATGCTGGACAACCAGCACCACATTCGTTTCAATATTTTCCCCCCTCCTCATGTCCCATGCGCCATGCGCCAACCATCCCGTGACACTCGGCAGTTGCTCATGGCTTCAGCAAAGGGCTCGCCGGTCTGCAAACCATTTCTCATTGTATTGCGATAGCAATCAGGCCATTTGTTGACGGTTATGAGAGACAAAGAGATAATAACTTGCTGCTTTCATGTCCAGAATGAGGATTTTTTCAAGATTATGCACGCTATTGAAGTACTTCGCTGACTTGACACGATGAGGACATCGGATTAGAATTTGCCCATACATCTACGCAGATAAGACAGAAAACGGATGACTCACGAACTATCCAGAGCATCCGGTGACGTTTCGAATGAGAAAGCAAATAATTGACGCGCTTGACATTATGAAACCGGCTTTTTGCCCGCTGGCCTTACGGAGTCGAAAGCACGGCTTAAGCAAGCCTCGCAGAGGGACTTCTAAAGCAAGCTCGGTTGAAAAAGTGACATAAATCAGGGAAGTGCCACATGCAAAATGTAGCTGAAGAATTCGATATAATAGGTAAACGCGTTCCCCGAATAGAATCCGTGCCCAAGGTCACCGGGGCGATAAGATATATCGCTGACATGGTGTTACCCGGCATGCTTCATGGCAAGTTCCTCAGAAGCCCCTGCGCTCATGCCAGGGTGGTCAGCATTGACACCAGCAAAGCTGAGAAACTGCCGGGGGTGAAGCTGATACTGACCCCGGACGATATTATCGGGAAGACTCGACCGGTGGGAATATTTCCGCCGCAGAACCTGTATGCCCTGCACCAGGAAGTGAGATATGTGGGTGACGAGGTGGCGGCGGTTGCCGCAGTGGATGAGGAGACCGCTGAAGAGGCACTGGCACTCCTCAAGGTGGAATACGAGGAACTGCCTGCCGTCTTCGACCCGGAAGAAGCCATGAGACCCGGAGCTCCACAGTTACACGAAGAGGCCAAAAATATTCGCGATATAAAGAGAGTTCGCGTCGGCAATATCGAAGAGGGTTTCAGGCAGGCCAACCATATATTTAAGGCCAGGTTCCAGACATCCAAGCAGGCGCATGTCTGCCTTGAGACCCATGGCTGCCTTTCCAGCTATGAACCTACCACCGGGAAATTGACCCATTGGGTGCCAAGCCAGATGATATTCTTCAACCGTCTCGACCTGGCTCGCGCCTTGAACATGCCGCTCAACAAGGTCAGGGTTATCGCGCCAGATGGCATAGGAGGGGCCTTCGGCAGCAAATGCACCACCGCTTCCCATGATATCTGCGCCGCCCTGATGTCCAGGCGGCTGGGCAGGCCGGTGAAGTTCATCCTCAGCCGCGAAGAGGAGTTCCTGGCAACCATCAGCCGCCATCCTTTCATAAGGGACGCGGAGATAGGGCTGACGAAGGATGGGACTATCGTCGCCTGGAGAGAAAGGACGATACAGGACATAGGCGCCTATGCTGATATAGGCCAGTGGACCGGTGTAGTCACCCTGGCCTCAACTCCGGGCACATATAAGATACCCAATGTCTGGGCGGATAACTATCTTGTGTACACCGACAAGTCGAACTCCGGGGCCTACCGCGGCTTCGGAAATCCACAGGCCACCTTTGCCCGCGAATCACTTTTGGATATCGCCGCCGGGCAAATGGGAATGGACCCTCTGGAACTCAGGCTAAAGAATATCATCAAGCCAGCGGACCTGCCCTACACTACCTCGAACGGACTGATTGTGCGCAGTTGCGGCATGGAGGAGTGCCTCAAGAAAGCAGCCGAGGCCATCGGCTGGGGCAGCAAGAGAAAGGCCAATACCGGCGTGGGGCTATCCTGTACCATCAACTGGGGAGGTGACAAAGGTGGAGATAAGAACTTATTCGATGCCTGCTTCGGCTCGGCACTGGTAGAAATAGCCGTCGATGGCTCGGTGACAGTGCGCACCGGGAACTCGGATATCGGGCAGGGCCTGTATACCACCCTGGCCCAGATAGCCGCCGAGGAACTGGGCATACCACTGGACAGGGTAACGGTGGTTGGCGCTGATTCCGATACCACCCCGCCTGACATGGGATGCTATGCCAGCCGGTCAGCACTGGTAACCGGGAGCGCTATGAAAAGGGCTGCCTCTGAGGCCAAAGAGACGCTTCTCAAAGTCGCCAGTAAAATGCTTGAGGTTGACCCCGAGGACCTGATGGCCAAACGGGGCAAAATACAAGTAAAAGACCTGAGCAAGTCCCTGCCCATAGAAGAGGTGGCTAGAGCGGCCTATTTTACCAATATGGGCGGAGACGCCGGGCCGATTATCGGTCGAGGTGTCTGGACCAGCCAGACGGTACCTCAAAATGCCGACGGCTATGGAAACTTCGTACCGGCGTATGCCTTTGCCGCCCATGCCGCGGAAGTTGAAGTAGACCCGGCCACGGGCACAGTCAGAATTACCAGATACGTGACCGCCCATGACACCGGCAGAGTGATAAACGTCCACGCCGTAGAGGGCCAAATTCACGGGGCGACCGGACAGGGAATTGGCTACGGGATGCTGGAAGAGGGCCTGACATACGATAGCCAGGACGGCCACCTGCGCACTCCGTCCATCATGGAGTATAAGCTGCCAACAGCAGCCGACTTGCCTGACATGCAGACATTCATCGTTGAGGCCATTGACCCTGATATTCCCCTGGGGAACAAAGGCGTTGGTGAACCCGGCATAATCTGCCCGGCGGCGGCTATTGCCAATGCCATATATGACGCCGTGGGAGTAAGAATTAAAGACCTGCCGATAACGCCGGTGAAAATTATGCGCGCGCTCCAGGAAAAACATGATGCCGTCAAAGCCAAATGAACGGAAAGGAGACCCTATCATCATGAGTAATGGGAAAGCCAGGAGTGGAGAATGGCGCTGCTAGAGGTTAAGAGGGTCTGGAAGCACTTTGGCGGCCTGGTGGCGGTCAGAGACCTGGACCTGGAGATTGAAGAAGGGGAGATAAGGGGACTTATCGGGCCTAACGGTTCGGGAAAGACCACGCTTTTCAATGTCATCACCGGGATTTACAGGCCTGACAGAGGCAGCGTAGTCTATCGCGGCGAGGACATAACCGGCAAGCCGCCAAACGTAGTCACCAGGAAACTGATTGCCCGGACTTTCCAGCAGGTCTCCCTTTTCGGTGGTTTCACCGTCATGGAAAACGTCCGGGTGGCATCCCATATGGCCAGGAGGGCAGAGACGGGCGATAGGGACGGGGAACAAAAATCGATAATGGACGCGTTAGAGCTTGTCGGCATAGCTCAATTTAAGGACAAGCTTGCTTCTGACCTGCCCTTTGGTCACCAGAGAGCCCTGCAACTGGCTATCGCCTTTGCTACCAGGCCACGGCTGCTGCTGCTGGACGAACCGCTCAGCGGCATGAACCCCAAAGAGACCGCTGAGATGGTGCATGTAATTCGCAGAATAAGAGAGGCGGGCGTGACCGTCTGGTGGATTGAGCACAACGTAACCGCTATCATGGGGGGCTGTGATAAAGTCAGTGTGCTCAACTTCGGACAGAAGATAGCCGAAGGCAAGCCCGAAGAGGTACAGAAGGACCAGGCGGTAATCGAATCTTACCTGGGAACGGGAGAGAAAGTTGCTTGAAGTAAAGGGCATCAGGGTCCGCTACGGGAAGGCCGAAGTCCTGGCTGGCGTGTCTATCACGGCCGATAGCGGGAGCATGGTTGCCCTTCTTGGCGCTAACGGGGCCGGCAAGACCACTACCCTGAGAGCCATATCTGGCTTGATTCGCCCCTCTGCCGGAGAAATCTGGTTTGAAGGCAAGAGGATAGACCGGCTATCCCCCCAGGACATCGTCAGGCTGGGCATCGTCCATGTCCCCGAGCGCAGGCGGCTATTCCCTGATATGACGGTCATCGAGAATCTCTACATGGGAGCCTTCTTAACAAAAAGTAAAAATGACATCAAAAAAGACCTGGAAGAGGTCTGTACCCTCTTCCCTATCTTACGACAAAGGCAACATCAGGCCGCAGGTACACTGAGTGGAGGAGAGCAGCAGATGCTCGCCCTTGGCCGTGGCTTGATGGCACGGCCCAAGATTATGCTTATGGATGAGCCATCTCTAGGGCTGGCGCCGGTAATAGTTAAGGAAGTGTTCCGGGTGATAGCGGATATCAAGGTAAGGAGGAACTTTGGCGTTGTGCTGGTGGAGCAAAACGCTAAAGTTGCCCTCGACCTTTCCGATATGGCTTATGTTCTGGAGAATGGGACCATCACCCTGGAGGGCACCAGAAAGGAGCTTATCACCATGGACCGACTGAAAAAGGTCTATCTAGGAGGTGCAGCATGACATGAAAGGGTCTTCAAAATGCGCGTAACTGGTTCAAAAAAGGAGGCAAAAATGAAACTGAAATCAATGGTAATCGCCGGGCTAATCTTGATAGTGGCGCTGTCTCTGGCATTCGCTTGCGCTAAGCCCCAGCCAGCGCCGTCACCATCGAAGGTAGTGAAAATTGGACAATCAGGCCCCCTATCAGGGCCGGGGGCGGCCTGGATTACGCCCAGTCTCCGCGGCACCGAGATATGGGCAGCGAAAGTGAATGCTGCCGGCGGGCTTAACATCGGTGGTGAAAGATACAAGGTAGAACTGGTCACCTATGATGATAAAGCGCAAGGTGCTGAAGCTCTGGCCGTAGCCAGAAAGATGATACTGGAAGACAAGGTTACCGCCATAATATCTTTCGGCGGGCCCACTGACCCAGCAACCGGGCCCTTCCACAATGAAATGAAGGTGCCTCGCCTTTCCTGGGATACGGTATCATTCTCCCCGAATTATCCCTACCTGGTAGCGCTGAACCAGATTTATCCCGAGTTATACGGCCTGGTCGGCTCCTATATGACCAAGGCCAACTCCGGCATAAAAAGGGTGGCTTTCACCTCTCAGGATGACGGCTTTGGCTGGGGGTCGAGGGTATTTACCTTGGCAGGCTGGGAATCTGCCGGCGCTGAGATAGTATACGATAAGTTCTACCCACTGGAAATTGCCGATTTCGCCCCGGTGGTCAGCGCCATTCTGGCAACCAAACCGGATGTCATTGATGTTGGAGCTTCTTACGCCCCCTTCAAGATATCCATCTTCGAGCAGGCTTACCTGCAAGGCTACAAGGGCAAAGGGGCTTCATCCTCCTGGTTCATCCCCGACCTGCTACAGAAGGTGCCTGCGTCATTCATGGAGGGAGGCGTAGCGCTCTATGCCGACATAGGCGGTCCGGGAGGCCAGCTCGGTGGCAAGGAATGGAAAGACGAATATGAACGCAGATGGGCAGGCGAGTACGTGACAGATGCCATGCTGTACCGCGAGTCAGCGATGATATGGGCATGGGCAATGGAGCAAGCCGGCACTACCAACCCGGAGAAGGCGTTTGCCTTCCTCAAGAGTCAGAGCGGCGTCCCCACTTCCTGGGGGCCAGCAGACTGGATAGGTAAGGAAATCTACGGAGTGGACAACGTCCTTTTCCCCAGGCAGTCCTATATAGTAGAGATAAAGAACGGCGTAATGACAAATGTACCGGCAGGCTCATTCACTGACTGGTATAAGAAAAACAACGCCATCCTTGCCAAATACGCCAAGGCTGCGGGACAACTTTGGGTTGGCACGCAGAAGTAGTCCCGGGTCCATACCTTAAATAAAGCCTGAAGAACAGGTACATAAAACAAGGCGCTATACCTGGCGGCACGCCTCTAAATTGGGCCGGGGGGCAGAATCCCTGCTCTCCCGGTCCAGCGTGGGGCGCAGGCTGTCAGTTACTGTGTACAATGCCAGGGTAACTGTGGCCAGAGACGGGACTCAAAGAGGCTGAAACATGGAAACCGTTCTTGTGCAGACCTTCGTTAATGCACTGATGCTGGCCAGCTTCTATTGCGCGGCATCGATAGGATTGACCCTGGTCTACGGCGTCATGCGCATTCTAAACTTCACCCATGGCGAGTTCTATATGCTCGGCGCCTACGCCGTATGGTTTTTCTATACCAAGCTCGCCTTCCCCTTTTTAATCACCATCCCGATAGCGATAGTCGCCGTGGCCATCGTAGCCGCCGTGGCCTATCTGCTGATTTTTCGGCGTCTACAGGGAAGGCTGCTGGAAGGCTTCCTGGCCTCTATAGGCTTATCGTTCGCTATCCAGGTAGTGGTGGGGCAGACCCTGGGCGGACTATTTCACCCCCAGCTCATTGTCAATCCTTTCCCCGGCGTCATACGTCTGGTAGACGCTTCCGTGGCCCTCAACAGGATAGCGGTGATACCCTTTGCCGTGGTTGCCCTGGGCTCGCTGGGTATCTTCTTACAGAGGACGCGTATCGGCCGCGCCGTGCGAGCTTGCGCCCAGGATAGGGAAGCGGCTTCCCTGCAGGGCGTAAATGTGCAACGGGTTAACCTCATCGCCTTTGCCCTGGCTGCCGCCCTGGCGGCTGCCGCGGGGACGATGATGTCTCCTCTGGTCGCTGTTACCCCCTACATGGGGCTATCCTTTATCTGGAAGACTTTCATAATAGTAATTGTAGGCGGCATGGGGAACCTGCGCGGGACCGTTCTTGCCGCCGTGGTATTTGGTTTCCTGGATGGCATTCTGCTCTCATTCTTCGACGCAGTGGTGGTCAACTTGTTCGCAGTACTGGTCCTATTCATCGTCATAACGACTAGACCGGAGGGGCTGCTAGGTGGCGCCAAATAACAACTCAGCCAAGCTCATTGCCTACGCAATTTTGATAGCCCTGGTCATCGTCCTGCCATTTGTTTTGCCTTCTTACTATGTGTATCTTCTTTCTCTGGCGCTGATTTCCATTATCGCTACGTTGAGTTTCCGCTTTATAACCCTCATCGGGGAATGGTCTTTTGCCCACGCCGCTTTTATGGGCGTTGGCGCCTACAGCAGCGGCCTGTTGATAACCCGGCTGGACTGGCCCTTCTGGCTGGCCGCGCCGCTGGCAATTTTGATTACGGCAGCTATCGCCGGGATGATAAGTTTCCCGCTGATGAGGACCAAGTTCTTCTTCTTTTTCCTGGCCAGTTTCGCCATCGGCGAGGCAATCAGGTATCTCTGGCTCATGTTCCCGCGTCTTTTCGGAGGCCACCAGGGTCTGGTGAACATCCCCCGTCCCGAGCCCTTCACTACTTTAGTTCCATATTACTTCTTGATATTGATGGTGACTTTGCTCTGCGCCGGGCTGATGTACTGGCTGGAGAAGTCCAGCTTCGGCTATATTGTGAAGTCCTGCGGCCAGAACGAGTCCCTGGCCCAGCATGTCGGCATAAGCTCCAGGCAATATAAGGTCATCACCTTTATCATCGGCTCATCCTTTGCCGGTGTGGCCGGCATTCTTCTGGCCCATATGACCCAGGCGGTAGCGCCACCCCAGTTCGGCTGGGATTTCATGCTATTCATCTTCATTTACCTGATGGTGGGGGGCAAAGATAGCTACGCCGGGCCTATTGTCGGCGTGCTTGTCCTCACCGTTATCGCTGAACTGCTGCGTGGCCTGCAAATGTGGGTGCCTCTGGTCTATGGGCTGATGCTGATTACTATCCTCCTTCTCCTGCCGGGAGGATTGGTCAGCCTATTTCCCGGGATGGAGCGGAGAATGCCAGCTAAATCGCTGTCATCAGTCATGAAGGCGTTTACTGGCAAGGGAAGAGGCAGCGCAAGCTAATATCTGTCAGGCAAATCGAGATACTATTGAGTGAAATCAACCGTTTTGCTGAAACGGTTGCCCATCCCCCCGACCCCCTTCCCGTCGGGAAGGGGGAGTTAAGTAGCAGAGAGGGGGCGCAGCCCCCTCTCTGAAATCTCTTCCCCTTCTCCTAGGCAGGGGAAGGGGATAAAGGGGATGAGGTCACCGGCAAATATTCGTATGATTGTGCAATGTTCCGCTCTGTTGTGCCGCCGCAGGGCAGCCAACCGAGATTATACAACGGTTGGTCTTGAGAAAGCACGCTCATTAGTCTGACAGGCCACTAGGGAAGGACAAGGCGAGACCAGCGAAACTTACAGGTACATTACATCTACATCGCTGGAGTAGTCAAGAAACAGGAACAAAAGCAGATAATCCCTGAGGTGGCGGGTTATCAAAAAATTATATCTGACGTGCTCTCTGCCGTTCTCCCCCAGCCACCTGGCGTATCCCGGGTTGGCCAGCAGTTGCTTCAAGGCGTAAGCCGTCCCTTCTATTCCGTGAGAAAGGAGGCCGGTGAACTTGTTTTTAACCTGGAAAGGTATCCCACCCACCGCCGAAGCCACCACCGGCTTTGCCTTCCACAATGCCTCGCTTACGGTAAGCCCGAAGCCCTCCCGCAGCGATTTCTGAACAACGATGGTGGACGCCCTTTGCAAAGCGTTTATCTCAATATCGCTGCCCGGTGGCACCAGCAGCACATGTATATCAGGATTATTCCCGGCCCGTTCTCTTACCTCAGCCAGCACTTTGTCAGACTCAGGGTCATCGGTGGCAGTGCCACCGGCAAGGACAAGCTGGCAGTCCATGTTCCTCCGCACCAGCTCGAAAGCCTGGATTACCCCTACCGGGTCTTTGAGGTAATCAAAACGTGATACCTGGGTGATAATGGGTTTGTCCTTAGGTATGCCGTACTTGGTCAAGACCGAATCGATTAACGACTGTGAGAGCTCCTTGTTCTTATCGCTGAGCGGGTCTATGGACGGCCTGATTAGAAACTGCCGGATAGGCAGCTCGCGAGAAAAGCTTGGCGCCGAGAAAACCGCCTCATCATACTGGAGCACGAACGGCTGAATAAAATTCCACACTTTCTCATCGGGATGTGAGAGGTCGATGTGGCAGCGCCAGACCCATTTCTTGCCTATCTCATGCTTCCGAGCCACCAGGCCGACCGGCTGAGGGTCATGAATGAAGATGATGTCTCCGTATAGCTCCACCTCCTCAGCGTTCCTTTTGGTGGTTTCCATGAACACCGCAAAGTCATGCTCAGTTATTTTCTCCTGTCTGCCGTGGAGGGCGTTGTGGAATTTCTTGGTCACCTGGAAAAAGTCATCGTTACCCTTGATGACACTCCATCGGGTATCGACGCCAAGCTGTTCCAGCAGCGGCACCATGCGGCTCAAAATCTCGGCGACTCCTCCGCCGCTGAAGGTGGAGTTGATTGTTTGAACAACCTTGCCCGACAGCTTTGCCCCCAGCAGTCTGAGCTCCTCAATGGTGCTCCGGCCAACGATGGGCTCATAGTCGGCGATGTTTACTTGATGCGTTTTTCGATAAGCTGTATCAGTGCTAATCTCAGTGCCTCCAGAGTATAAGAATAAGGGTCAAGCCGAGCGATTTGGTCGCCAAGCTCAGCCTCACCCAGGCTGTCCTGCATCCAGATAGAAAAGTCGTTAAGCCCTCTTCCCAATCTCAACCTTGACTCAAACATATGAAAATAGAGAGCGTCCAGGCTTATCTTGCGCAGGGCTTCTACGAACTCCCTGATGTCGCGAGCTACGTAGTGGGTAGGCAAGATGACGCTTACCGACTTCATAAAGTGGAATTCGCTTCCCGGCATTGCCTCCCTGGAATTAGACCCTTTGGCAAGATACTCCTCAATTATGCCAACCAGCCTTTCCCTGAGTGCTCCCAGATTGGGGAACTCAAAAGTATCAACGCTGGCCAGTGTTTCTCCCAGGACCTCATCGCCCAGCGCATCGCTTATCCAAATAGCGAAATCGTTCGACGGCGCGGGAGTCAGGTAATGGTACTCCTGCAGAAAGCGATGCGTATGATGGTAAACTACGGCATCAGGCGCCTCTCTTAGAATATCAACGAGTTGTCTCAAGTCCTTCGCTTTAAGCCCGGTCAGCTCGGTCAAGTGAGTCCGGCTGGAGAAACGGAAGGGCTCTTTCGCCTTTTTAAGAGGACGCCCGTAGTTGATAACGGTATGCTGGAGAAGCCGGCTGTTGGGGATGATAATGATGCTTTCGTCCAGGCCTTTAATCTGTATATTGCTCCAGCCTATCTCAGTAACATAGCCTTCCTCTCCCGTCTCCAGCTTGATGTAGTCACCAACATCAATCTGCCGGGTGGCACCAAGCTGGAATCCGGAAAATAGGTTGGGCGCGGCGTTTCTTAAGAACAGTGCCGCCGCCAGGACTGCCACGGCTATGAGGACCAGAAGAGGGCTGGTAGGCATACCCCAAATTTCAAGTATTATCAGTGCGCCGATAACGATGATGGTGACTCTGACAACATTTATTGCCAGGGCGATGGTTGGTTGGGGAGCCTTCATCTTAGGCAAATACAGCTTGAGCAGTTTTTCGCTCAAGACGATAACCGCCCACCCCAGGGACAGACCAAATAAGCTGCCAATTCCCTTGCCAATTATACCTTTGACCTGCGGAGACAATACCGACACTTGAATAGCAATAAGAGCGCCCAGCAGCAGAAACCAGAAGAGGAGAGAGCGACGCACCGCTCCCGCTACCATCTGGCCTGCTTCCCATCCTACCCTGGCTGTCCAG
The DNA here is from genome assembly GCA_016202545.1 of Chloroflexota bacterium. Lineage (GTDB taxonomy): Bacteria > Chloroflexota > Dehalococcoidia > Dehalococcoidales > JACQON01 > JACQON01. The sequence goes on along the minus strand of JACQON010000032.1, from coordinate 93,401 downwards.
CGCCTGAAGGCGTTATCTAAAACTCTTACCAGCCACAGGCTAACGACGTAGGTAGCGAGGAAAGCCAGCACCGGCACAGCTATTTTAAGCCAGTTAGCGATTAGCCAGTCAGTTAGCCACTGTGCCATTTATCAGTAACTCCAAATGTGAACCTGCTCAATCCTGCTCGAGCAACATCTCCAGAAAAGTGGTCACTTCTGCCGGCGACTTCAAGAAATAGCGCGCGCTGCTTTGCTGGCTTTCATCGCCGACAAAGACCGAGATGCCGCTTCTATAGTCCTTGATAACCCTGAACCCGTCTTCATCGGTCAGGTCATCACCGAAGTAGACCGGCAGCAGTTCGCTTCTCCTGCCCTCTTTGCTATACCTCGTTATCAATAGCTCCAGGGCTTTGCCTTTGTCCCAGACTACATCCGGCCTCACCTCATAGACCTTCTTGCCGTATGTTATCTTCACGCGTTCCGCAGCTTCAGTGCTGCCGATGACCTGCCTTACGATTCTTTCCACGTCTTCGGCCCGACCTTCCTCGGCAAGACGGTAATGAACGCTGAGGGTGAGCCCTTTATTCTCCACAAACACACCCTTAATCGTACTCACCGCCTGACTCAATTCATCGGACATAGCCTGAAGAACCGGGCTCAACTCCTCTGCCACCGGATTGGTAAAGCAAATCCCGGGACCTTCTATTTCCAACCCATGGTTTCCCGCATAGATTATGCCGCTGATACCGACTTTATCCTTGAGGTCTGCCAGCGCCCTGCCGCTAATTATGCCCACTATAAAGCGACTCTGGTGAGCCAGTTCCTCAAGTAGTCGCTTCGCCGTCTCCGAAAGCTCGGCCAGTTCCGGCCTCTCCACGATGGGAGTGAGAGTGCCGTCGTAGTCGATGAGCAGCAAGACGTGTCTGGCGTCTCTTAGCTCCTCAGCAACCTCTGGCCATGATGAGAGCAGATGCTCCAATTCATTCTCCAAATTCAAATTTCACCAACTCCGAAATTATGTCTGCGGCCCACTTGTAAATGTTGTTCTCCCGGACCACCTCCCTCATTTTCTGCATTCGCTTCCGCCTTTCCGAATGAGGCATCTCCACAGCGGTCTTAATCGCTTCCGCAAAATGGTCAGTAGCGTAGGGATTGGCCAGCAAGGCACCGTTCAGCTCCCGGGACGCCCCGGTAAAGGGACTCAGAATAAGGACGCCGTCTTCGTCAAAACGGCTGGCAACGAATTCCTTGGCCACCAGGTTCATGCCATCGTGCAGGGAGCTTACGATGCAAAAATTCGCCATGCGCCGCAATGCTCTTAAGGTCAGCTGAGACCCATTTTCGACAAGGGTAACTATTGGTTTCCAGCGCCCTATAGCATGCTTCCAGTTTATTTCATCCACCAGGCTGTCTATTTCTTCTTTCAGGCTCCGGTACGCCTCAATTTGAATCCGGCTGGGTACGCCTGCCTGAATGAAAACCACCCGGCGCTGGTAGCTGGGGTTGTTTTCCAGAAAACGGTCAAGGGCACGGAACCGGTCGGGAATACCTTTGGTATAATCAAACCGGTCTATCCCAATCCCGATTATCTCATCTCCCAGCCCGAGCATGTTCTTCAACCGTTCCGCTTCATTGGCGACATCCTCTTTTTGGGCTTCGCTGGAAATCTGTTCAAAATCAATGCTAATCGGGAAGGGGCGCACCGCTGTCCTCTTGCCGCCGCGGGTGACCTCGTATTTCTCCCAATCAACACGCGCCTCGATCGCCTGGTCTATGGTGTCCAAGAAGTTATTACAATGGTAGCGGATATGAAAACCCAAGAGGTCATTACCTAATAGACCTGCCAGAATCTCCTCCTGCCAGGGACAGATGTGGAAAGCCTCTGGATTGGGCCAGGGAATATGCCAGAACTGGGCAACGATGAGATTGGGGTTTCCCTCCTTGAGCAACTTGGGCAGCAATGTCAGGTGATAATCCTGGACAAAGACAAATGCCTTCTTATCGCCGACTTCGTCCAAAACGCTCCGGGCAAAGATTTCATTTACCTTTTTGTAAGTATTCCAGTGCCCTTCATCAAACAAAGGCCTGGTATACACGATATGGCACAGTGGCCACAGAGTCTGGTTGGCAAAGCCGTAGTAGTAACCATCCTCCTCCTCCCTGGACAACCAAACGCGCCTAAGAGAATACCGTGGTTCATCCGGAGGTACGCCTACCTTGTTGTCCTTATCCACCACCTCTTTATCGGCATTGCCGCTGCCATGAGCAATCCACGTGCCGCCGCAAGCCCGCATCACCGGGTCCAGGGCAACGGTAAGGCCGCTGGGCGGTACCTTACAGACGATGTTTCGGCCAGAGAAAGTATGTATATATGGCTCCCGGTTAGACACCACTACAAAAAGATAGCCCGACAATTTTTCCCGCACTAAGTCGCTGAGGCTCTCTCGCGTCCACACCGCATAGCTCCTTCTCCGAAAATACAAGCGCTAAGATTATTGTATCTTAGTTCTTCTTGCTAGGCAAGGATGGCTACATCGGCCCGTAATCTATCATGCTGGGTAACCAGCACCACAAGGGGGGGAATGTTCCAATCTAAACGCCGCTTAGAAGTGTGACCTCATCCCTTCGGTCTCCTTCTCCTGCTCAGGAGAAGGAGAGATTTTGAAAGAGGGGGCTACGCCCCCTCTTTATACTGACTCCCCCTTCCCCTCACCAATTCCCCAAGGGAAGGGGGATAAAGGGGGATAGGTTCACCAAAATATCTCTTTTCGTAGGCAATGACAATCAACCAAAACCGGCCGGTCGTGCACAACGTTACAGCCTGGCCGTAACCTCGCCTATTACTATAGTATGATAACTTTCCACCGTCTTTGACGTTATAATCTATATAGAACTATAGGCTGAATCGGAAGACAATCATACAAAAGAGTAGTAAACTATCAAAAGCGAGGAGGGTAAAATTGAAAACCTCATTAAAAACGAAGCTGCTAACATTTATCTCCGTTCTTCTCATAGTCATCCCCATCGCCAGCGCAGGGTGTCAAAGGGAAACTGCACCAACTCCAGCGCCATCGCCAGCCGAACTTTCAACAACCCTCGTGCCCAATGTACCCCTGGATATATACCTGTACGCCAGGCAGAGCAGACCAACAACAGTGCCGGCAAAGATGGTAAACACACCCCAGGACACGAGCATTGAATCATTGGCCATATGGGGGGTACCTGCGGCAGATGACTTCGCTTTTGGGATGGCTCTTACATTGACCAGCAATGAAGAGGCTTCAAAAGTCTATTCCGCAATGACGCTCCCAGAAGATGCCTGGAAGAAGCTCTCCGGCAATACAATCTACCTGGTGCAGGGCCCCGGTCATGCTGCTGAATCTCTGAAAACAGCCATCTCCAACAACGATTTCAAACACTATGATGACAGCGAGGCCCTGCAGGCGACGGCGTTTCTACCCGGCGGCAGCACCTTCAACCCCGCCGCCATAGCCACAGCAAAACCGAGTGATATGCTCATAAATCTCTTGGCCCAGAATGCCGGCAACCAGGGGTTAGGCCAGCTCAACCTCATACTGAAACTGATGAACCTGAAGGTCATCGCCGCAGGACTGTATTCCCCCCGTCAAATCAACCTGGCTGAGATATCAGAAGCGATTGATAGCGGTAGCAGCATCTACGACCTTGACCTGGGAGTGGTAGTCCTGGTCAGGTCCGGTTTCCCCGGCTTTATCGTAGAACCGACAGTCAAAAAGTTTCTCGTCGAAGCCAAATTCGCCGAGGTGAAGTCTGGCGAGTTGACCTTATATAAAGGCACCTGGGAGACAGATGGTGGTAAGGGAGTCCCCGTGCTCATAAAGGTCGAGGGCAACGATGTATTTATCGCCCTATCCGGGCAAGAGTCCTATGCCGAGACTCTAATCTCTAACCTTCGACAGGGATAATAGAAATGCGGAATCAGCCCCGATTTCAGAGGACGGCATATAGACCTACTACCAAGTTGCATAAAAAACCGAGGTAAATAGGTGATACTTAATTAGAAATGGAGGGATGTGCCTTGATTCACCGGGGAACTCAGTCGGACACCCATCCCCTTCAGGGTGAACCCTGAAGGGGATTAAGGGGATGAGGTCGTCAGTAAGCGATAGTGCGTGCTGAAGCGGTAATTGGTTCAGTAATTAACATGACAGGACACTAGTCAAGCAATATCACGTTGCCGAGATAATCATAGGCATCGCTACAGGTGAACAGCAGTATCTGGTTCTCTTTGGCCAGCTCTTGAAGCAGGGCCACCATTTTCTTCAGCCTCTTAGGATGGAAATTCACGAAGGGGTCATCCAGCAGGATAGGCGGTCTCTTTCCCTGCGTAATTAGTCTCACCAGCGCAAACCTGGCACAAATATAGAACTGGTCTTGCGTGGCACGACTTAACTGGTCGACATCCACCCAGTCCTGTTTTTCAGGTGAGAAAGTGCGAACCGACAAATCACCTTCATCTATTTTAACCTGGCTGTACCTGCCGTCGGTCACGGTGGCAATATACCGGCTGAGTTCCCTTTCCAGCAGGTCGGCGGCCTTAGAAACTGTCTGCTTGTGTGCTTCATCCAGGACGTCCCTGGTTAGCTGGAATACCTTCCTTTTTATCTCCCAGAATTCCTTTTCCTGGTCCAGCCCGCTGAGCTCTTCTTCTATTTCCACCAGCTGGTCCGTATCCACATCGGTAAGCTCAAAGAACTTCTCAAAGGCGCTCTTATCACGCTCCAGCTGCTCCTTTTCCTGTTGAAGACGCTTGACTTCGTTCTCCAGCTTTTGCAAGGCAAGCGGCTCCAGTTTAAAGGGCTCGAGCTGCTCCATCTCTTTCATCCTGGCGCTCATTTGAACATCTAAGTCGGTGTTCTCAGCGACAAACTCCGGCCAACCTTTCCCGGCAAGTACAGCGTCCAGTCTGCCGCCGATTCCCTTTCTAGCCTCGATTTTACCTCTGTACTCCGCCAGTTGTCCCTCATATTGATTGTAATCTTCGAATCCTAATGCCTTGAGAAGCTGCCCTGCCTGTCCACCGTTATCCTTGGACTGACTTTCCAGCTCGGCTGCCTTTTGAGACGCTGAATTCACCTGTTTCCTCCAGGCCATCCGGGAGACCAGCCAATAAACCAGAAAGGGAAATCCCACAGCCACGGCACCCAGTAGATACCGGCTGACAATCAGGCCGGCCAGGCCACCCGCCATCAGCACTGAACCCAACAGCAGCACCCACAAGGCCGGTTTCTGCCCCTGGAGCGCCTTGATGTCCTCCTGCAACCTAGCTCTCTGCCTCGCTATGTCTTCCAGCTTTCTCTTAAAATCGCCAAGTTGCTCTATCTGTCCTTCGGCGCCGGTGAAGCAGGCAAGCCGCTTTAACTCCTCATCCAGGCCATCCAGCTTTGATTTTAGCTCCCTGGCCCTTCTGAAGGTATCGTACTGGGCCTTATCCCTGGCTATCTCCTTCTGAAGCTCCAGTATCCTCTTGTTCTTACCCAGTATATCCTGCTTTGCCGGCAGGTCTTGGCCGAGTCTCTCCAGCTCTTCCCTGACCCGGTTCAACGACTGCCTGCTCTCCATTATCCTCTTGACCTTGTCTTCCTGAGCCAATTTCTGGCTTCGCAGGTGAGCCGCACGCTCCGCAATGCGCTGTAGATTACTGTAGGGGCCGCCGGCGTCCTTGCGATGTGTCTTGTGGTATAGCTTTGACAGGATACCTACTACATCCGTTTCCTCTGTCCCACTTAGCTTGGACTGCAGTCTTTGAGCTATTATCCCGATGGCATTTTGCCTTTCTCTGCTGGTTACATCCTTGGGGACTATCCTTATCAACTCGTCCTGGCTGATGCAGGCGGTGCTCTCAAAGAAAATTTCGGAAGGGCAGCCGGTGATTTCAGCTATCTTATCGGCGATGGTATTTTTGCTGGTGGCGACAAACTCGAAGGACCCGGTGCCGACCAGCTCGGCAATCCTGTCCTTCAAATTCTTGGTAATTCGGTAGGACTCCCCGTCGACTTCAAAATCGAGGGCGACCTCCCACGGCTCGTCAGTGCCCCAACTGGTGAGTGCCAGTATGTCTCTCTGGGACGTGGTCGGGTCCTGGAACAGCGCTTTGGTTATGGCTATCCGAAGGGACGATTTCCCGGCTTCGTTGTCGCCCCCCTTGATGATGTTCAAGCCGGGGAAGAAGGCTACTTCCCTCTCCTTACTGATAGCCCGCAGCCGTTTAACTCCCGCCCTTTTGATAATCATTCTATAATCTGCGAGCGTCCCTGCAATAGCGCAACACCCAGCTTTAGCGCCTCTCCGTAAAGTAGCTTTTCTTCTTCATCGCTGGCTGCGGCGGCTCTTCTCTCGATAATTCTCAGAAAGCGGCCCATCACTGTCTCCTCCGGGTAGCTCTCCGCCTTCACCTCATCCAGCTTGGGGTGGGATTTGTCCAGGATGCGGAGGTGGAAGAACTGCTCCGCCAACGCTTCCTCTATCTCACGGGGATTCACGCTGTATGCCATGCCGCTGAGGCCAGTCAAAGCTACCTCAAGGATCAGGTTCGGGTCAGCCTTCGCTTCAATCATGCCGATAAGGCCGCCGATGGATTCAATAGGACTGACATCTAGCATCATGGCCTCGAACTTCTTGGTTCCCACGCGCACCGGGGCGACTTCGACATTATTTTTCTGGTGTATGGTGACCAGGGACACGGTTCCGGCACCTTTCTGGTCCATCTCCAGCGGTTCGGGTGAGCCGCAGTAGCAGGCTTTGGTATTTCCTTGACTCAAGTCCTGGAAGGAATGCCAGTGACCCAGAGCCAGGTAGTCAAGCCCGGAGCTTGCTATCTCACCCTCGTCCAGGAGCATGTCATCGCTCTCTATCAGTCCCGGACGCCTGACCGAACAGTGCGCCATGCCGATGTGAAATTCCGAGCCGCTGGCCAGCGTCAGCTCCTTGAGGGGGCTGCTGCACGAAGACTTGCCATCAAAAGGCGTTCCATAGACCGTCAAATTGAGGTCTTCGTAAGTCTGCTGACCATGCTGGAGGGTAAACACCGCCACATTTGGTGGAAACCGCACGAACCGGTATATGGAGCTATCATCATAATAAGGGTCGTGGGTTCCGGGAAGGATGCACACCCGAATGCCGGCTGCCTCCAGCTTCTTGAACGCAGACTCTACCTTCCCGATGGTGATTCCATGCACGCGGTTGGTATCGAAAAGGTCGCCAGCAATGAGAAGAAGAGAAACATTCTCGCTTACAGCCAGGTCTACTATCTTTTCAAAAGTCCTGAGCAACTGGCTGCGGTACTCACCACCTTTGGCACGCAGAAAAGGGAACTGCCTGCCAAGGTGGACATCGGCTGTATGCAATACCTTAATCATTGTCCTCGCCAGCATAGGATTTGACCGCCCGCGAGACGGCGGCGTGCTATGACAGTCTAAGTGTATACCAAATACGCATTCCGGTCAACGCCGCTCTTTGAAACGCCGGCTGGCCAGCTCGCTGGCGGAGGCGATTACACCCATTAAGCCCTGAGGCAGATATATCATGGCCACAATTATCAACGCACCAAATATGATGAGACGATATACTTCCAGGGGGCGCAGCATCTCACTGATGAAGACGATAATGGTGGCGGCTACTATAGCCCCGGGGAACCTAGCCAGCAGGAGCAGCGCCGCCAACCCCGCCAGGACTCGTTTGACACCGTTCATTTCACGTCACCTCCTTCGTCAGCGATACTAAAGTACGGTAGTATCTTTATCGTTAATATATTACGATAAAGCTATTATGCTACGTAATTTCGCCATGTCAACCCTCCAAGACGCCCAAAATTGACATGACCGAAACCAGCTTTACTCTCCGCTAGCCTTCCCTAAGTAGGAATTGACATTTCCACCTGCATATGGTAAAAATAACCAAACTGTACTGCGGGGGGACGAAATGAAATTACTGGTCGTCGGGTTTGGACAATGTGGCGGCAGGGTTGCTGATGAATTCGCTCGCCTTAATGCCAGGGCGCGTCATGAGCGTGGCATCGAGATAGTCACCGGCACCTTCGCCGTGAACACGGACTCTGCTGATTTGAGCGGGCTGCGCTACATCAGCAAGGATTACCAGCACAGAGTCCTCATGGGAGGACGGCGGACTGGCGGACACGGGGTAGGCAAGATAAATGAGCTGGGCGCTGAGATAGCTAAAGAGAACAGCGACAAGGTCGTGGACGCCATACGGACCACCAAGCGTTTCTACGAATCGGATGCCTTCTTGATGATTGCCGGAGCTGCCGGCGGCACCGGCTCCGGGTCCCTGCCTGTCATGATAAAGCAGATAAAGGAGCGCTACGTTGACAAGCCGGTGTACGCTATTATCGTCCTGCCCTTCGAGCACGAAGAGGCGACCGAGGATAGGACTATCTACAACACTGCCACTTGCCTGAGGTCGGTCTATTCGGTGGCTGACGCCGTATTCGTAGTTGACAACCAGAGGTTTGTTAAAAAAGACGCCTCGCTGAGAAACAACCTGGCCAGAATCAACTCTCTGATAGTCGAGCCTTTCTATGACGTCCTCTGTGCCGGTGAGGAGAAGAAAGCGAAATACGTCGGGGCCAGGTTGCTTGATGCCGGAGACATCATGCAGAGCCTGGCAGGATGGACGGTGATAGGCTATGGCACCTCTCACCTTAAGCTATTCAAAATCCAGCTCCGCACGCCTGACTTCAGGCAAAAGAGCACTGAAATTCACCGGGGAATCCATGCCATGGACGAAGCCATCAGCGAGCTATCGCTGAGCTGTAACACCGCCGACGCATGCCGCGGGCTATACCTGGTATCGGCGCCGGCCAAAGAAATAAACATGGACCTGGTTAAGGAGCTGGGAGACTACCTGAGAAGTCTGGCCCCGAAGGCTATCATACGCAATGGCGATTACCCCAGGGAGAAGGGCGTGCTCGACGTCACAGTAATCCTGTCTGAGCTTAGCGACCTGGAAAGAGTCAGGAATATTTACTACAGGTCCACCGCCTATATGGAAGATGCCAAAAGAAGGCAAGCGGAAGCGGAAGAGAAGCTGAAGACAGTGGATGACGCCTCCAAGGACGTACCTTCGCTACTGTAGGCACTTTGCCGGTTTCCATATACTACTTAACCTGATACAGCCCGGGCTGGCGGACTCTGCCTTTGACCGCTACAGGTCTTCCTGACAAACGGGGCAGAACCCCCTTACGGAAAGCATAAAGTGTAGGATATAATAGAGCCAAGAGCATGGCTTCACAAGTCCTTTATCGCAAATGGCGTCCCCGAACCCTGGCTGAGGTAGTCGGCCAGGAGCATGTAACCAGAACGCTGCTTAACGCCCTCAGAAGCAGCCGCGTATCTCATGCTTATCTCTTCTGCGGCCCCCGGGGAACGGGGAAGACCAGCACCGGGCGCATCCTGGCCAAGGCGGTGAATTGCCTCAATAGCGGCAGCGATGAGCCGTGCAACTCCTGCCAGCTATGCCAGGCAGTGACCGAAGGCAGGGCACTGGATGTAATCGAGGTTGATGCCGCCAGCAACCGCGGCATTGATGATATCAGGAACCTCCAGGAAAGGGCCAACTATACTCCCAGCCAGGCCCGCTACAAGGTCTATATCATAGACGAGGTCCACATGCTCACCAAAGAAGCCTCCAATGCCCTGCTCAAGACCCTGGAAGAACCACCGCCGCATGTAATCTTTATCCTGGCTACCACTGAGGCCCATAAAGTCCTGCCCACAATTCTGTCCAGATGCCAGCGGTTTGACTTCCGGCGCATCTCCCAGGCAGACATCGCCTCAAAACTGGCCTCCATCTGCCAAACAGAAGGTATCCATATATCACCGGAAGGGCTAAAGCTCATCGCCAGGAGCGCCACCGGCAGCCTTCGGGACGCAGAGAACCTGCTCCAGCAGATGGCCACCTGCTATGGCCCCGAAATAGAGCTTCATCAGGTTCAAACTGTCCTGGGCGTTACCGGCGACTGGCGGGCCAGGGAGCTGGTGAAGCACATCGTGGACAACGATGTCTCCGCCGGGCTGTCAACGGTACATAGCGTCAACAACGACGGCCTGGACCTGCGCCAGTTCAACCAGGAAATGGTGGAATACCTCAGGGCGTTACTCCTGTTAAAGACCGGCTCTGACGAAGGCATAGACCTCACCGCCGAGGACATCGCTGAGCTGAAGGCACTGGCATCCCGGGCTTCCCTGCCTCAGGTGATTAAGGCGGTCAAGCTCTTCAGTCAACTTGAGCTTGGCCCCACCAGCTATACCACGCTGCCTCTGGAGCTGGCGGTGGTGGAGTGCACTTTGCCCCCGGCCGAGCCGGTCCCCACCGGCCCAGCCAAAAAAGATGCGGCCCATCAGCCAGCAAAGGCCGTCTCCTCACCGGTCGCCCCTTCCCAGCCCAAGCAGACATTGGCCACAACCGAGACGGCCAAAGACGAGGCCCGTCAGCCAGCGAAGGCCGCCCCTTCTCCGGCTGCCCCTTCCCAGCCGAAGCCCCCGGCAAGGGCTGAGCCGGCCAGCGCGCCTGCACCACCGGAGCAGGCACCCGCCCCCCCACCACAGCCGGGCAAGGAGATAGAACACATAACATCAAACTGGAAGCGCCTCATCGAGCAGGCCCCGGAGGATACCAAAAGGACCCCGGCCCTGGCCATACTCAGAAGCGCCGGAGTCAGGCCGGTGGCGCTCGACAATGACACCGTGGTGCTCGCCTTCAGGTATTCCTATCATAAGGAGCAGATAGAGAAGACAGAAAACCAGCAGGTCGTGGAGAAGGTCATCAGCCATTTCCTGGAGCACGCCTGCCATATACGCTGCATATTTACCCCCGAGGACAACCACCTGGTGGAGGCAGCACTGAAAATGGGAGCTAAGGTTATCAACGTGGAGGAAAAATGAACCTATCTATGCTGAAGCAAGCCCAGGAGCTCAAATCAAAACTGGACAAGGTGCAAAAGGAGCTGAGCAACACTATCATAGAAGCCGACACAGGCAAAGGCGCGGTCAAGGCCACCATCAACGGCCAGCAAAAGGTACTCTCGATAAAGATATCGTCCAAGGTGATAGACCCCGATGAGCCGGAAACACTGGAAAAGCTGGTGCTGACGGCGATAAACGAAGCCATCGAGAAGTCCCAGAAGCTTTCCGCCAAGCAGCTAAAGGGGCTGACCGGCGGCCTTAAGATTCCGGGGCTGACCTAAACGGAGGCTATCTTGAACAAGGGCCAAGTTCCCGCCACCGGAGCCATAAATACCCTGATTCAGGAGCTCAACAAGCTGCCAGGCATCGGGCCGAAGAGCGCCCAGCGGATTGCCTACTACCTGCTCCGCGCTCATGAAGAGCAGGCCAGGCTGCTGGCTGAAGCCATCCTTTCGCTGAAGGACAAGACCAGGCTGTGCTCCGTCTGCTTTAACGTCACCGAGACCGACCCCTGCGCCATTTGCAGCAACGGCCAGCGCGACCACAGCCGGGTTTGCATCGTAGAGCAACCCCAGGACATCCTCGCCCTGGAGCACACCGGCACCTACCGGGGGCTGTACCATGTGCTCCACGGCGCCATATCACCGACCGAAGGCGTAGGCGCTGAGGATATAAGGGGCAAGGAGCTACTGGAGCGGCTGCGGGACAGCCCGGTGGAGGAGGTTATCATGGCCACCAACCCTAATTTTGAGGGGGAGCAGACGGCGATGTACCTCAGCCGCCTGATTTCACCCATGGGCATCCAGGTCACCCGCCTGGCACGGGGGCTGCCCTTCGGCACCGAGCTGGAATATGCCGACGATGTCACCCTGACCAGGGCAATTGAGGGGAGACAGCAGTTTTAGCATGTCATGCTCACTATAAGAGGTAATGAAACGTGGATACTGATGATTTAATAAGGCACGCTAGAAGACTTATTGAAAGTGGTAAGAAAAGCTCAGCGGCTGGAGCACTTTCTGAAGTTATGGAGTTCCTTAGGGTCTACGCAGGAGAAAAAAGTGCTTTCTTCCAAAACCTAAGCCAAGTTAAGCAGTCTTGGTCTGATGAGTACATTATGGCATATGTTGTCAGCAACTTAGGTGCATTTATTAGGTATGCGGAGAAAGGACTTCTTGAAGGTATCTCAATTGAGCGGAAGGCTCAGATAGACGTTGTTTCTGACTTCCTTGACCAAGCAAATACTTTACTAAGTTCTAAGGAAGTACATCCCGCAGCACCCGCTGTTATCATTGGAGCGGCACTTGAGGAATTTCTGAGAAATTGGATTGAAGAAGCTGGTTTAGCTCTTGGGGGTAGAAAGCCAAGTCTGGATTCCTATACAAAAGTTTTGAGAGAGGCAGATTTAATTACAAAACAAGACGCCAAGGATATTACATCATGGAGTGGTCTTCGAAACTATGCTGCTCATGGTGAATGGGAAGAAGTAAGCGATAAGAATCGAATATCCATAATGTTAGAGAGTGTAAATCTCTTCATGAGAAAATATGGTCAACATAGCGACTAATAGCGCGTTCAGAAAAGAGGGTGTTTAAGAGGGGCGAAGCCCCCCTCTAAATTCCTTCCCCCTCTCCTTTCAAGGAGAGGGGGATACAGGGGGAGAGGTTAAGCTTAAGTGATAATAGAGCACAAAGAAGACGTGAGTTCAGATTTTGAAGGAACGATTATTGATATCGAGACTATCGGGGAATTCTGCAACTACCCTGATTCAAGGCGATATAAAAGTATCCAGCTAGTCATTCTGGGATTTATCCACAAACACGGCTGCCGCATATTCTGCGCCAGGGGGGAAGACGCGATTGAGGAGCTGAAGGAAAAAACAAAGGCTCTTATCGACAGCCTGGAAAGGCCCCTTTACGCATTCAATAGCGAATTTGAGAGAAGCGTGCTCTTTTACGAGCTCGGCAGGAGGGTCGATTTTGGGGGAGAACTCCAGCAAGGCCGTGAATCCAAGGCAAATGCGTGCAGCGAGATGGGCATCCCTAACTATGACGACCCTTTTTATGATAAGGGATTCTTATGTATGAAGGCGTGGCAAAATGGGGAATTCGATAAAGCCATGGCGCATAACAGGGCCTGCCTCTTAAAAGAGAGGGATATTTTGATACAGAGAGGCTTTGGGAAGCCCAACAAGCTGATATTTGTCGCAGAGAAGTAGTCGAAATGTCCACGCCCAGAACTTACCAGACGGAAGCCATCATTATCAAGAAAACCAAACTGGGTGAAGCGGATAGAATCCTCACCCTTTATACTCCCCACCTGGGCAAGATTCAGGCGGTAGCCAAAGGGGTGAGGCGGCCAAAGAGCAAGATGGCCGGGCACCTGGAGTTGCTCACTCACAGCCTGGTATCACTCGCCCACGGCCGAAACCTGGACACTATAACCGGCAGCCAGACTATAAATAGCTTCCTGCCGCTGAAAAGCGACCTCAAGTCCGGTGCCTGCGCCCTTTATGCCACTGAGTTGGTCAACCACTTCGCCGCCGACAGCATCAAAAATAGCCCCCTGTTCCACCTTCTGCTTAATACCTTGCACAGGTTATGTCAAGCGGCTGACGGCGAGGTGGCGCTGCGCTATTTTGAGCTTCACCTGCTTGACCACGTCGGCTACCGGCCTCAACTCCACCGGTGCGTCTCCTGCAGCCAGCCGCTTAAGCCAGCGGTCAACTCCTTTTGCTCCAGCTCCGGCGGGATTCTGTGCGCCGGTTGCAGCCGGGGCCGCTACCCCACCTACCCCCTTTCCATCGCCGCCCAGGAAGTGCTACGATTACTGCAGGACAATGACTATGACGCCGCCAGCAGGCTGGACATAGGCCCGGCGCTCGCCGGTGAGCTGGAGCAGGCGATGCGGCAATACATCAGGTACTTTTCGGAACGGGAAATAAAGTCGGCCCGCTGGCTTGACGCCCTGCGCAAGCAAACAGAGCAGGCAACCCTGAGACAAAGATGACATCCAGAATAGAGCATATCAGTCAGCAGAGGCGGGAAAAGCTTGACCGGCTGCGGGCTTCCGGCATCAACCCCTATCCCCACCGCTACCACCGTACGCACACGGCGCAGCAGGCGGTGGACTTGCTCAAGCAGAAAGAGGCAGGGCTGAGCCAGGCCGAGGAACTGGAAGCAGCCGTTGCCGGGCGCATCACCGCCCGGCGGCTCATGGGCAAGGCAGCTTTCATTGACATCCGCGATGGCTCCGGCAAGATTCAGCTACTGTTCCAAGACATCAAGCAGCTTGATGCCAGACGCAGCGAGCTATTCGACAGCCTGGACCTCGGCGACATCATCGGGGTCAGCGGCACCTTGCTGCGCACCAGGACCGGCGAACCCACCATCAAAGTAAGGGACTTCACCCTGCTGGCCAAGTCGCTTCAGCCTCTACCTGAGAAGTGGCACGGCCTCAGCGATACTGAGAAAAGGTACCGCCAGCGCTACCTTGACCTCATCGCCAATACCGAAGTCAGGGACATCTTCCAGATACGCAGCCGGGTTATCAGCGCCATCCGGGAGTTCCTCAACCAGCGCGGCTTCCTGGAGGTGGAGACGCCAGCGCTCCAGCCTTCGGCCGGCGGCGCCCTGGCCCGCCCCTTTGTTACCCACCACCACGCCCTCGACCAGGACTTCTACCTGCGCATCGCCCTTGAGCTTCACCTCAAGCGGCTCATCATCGGCGGTTTCGACAAGGTCTATGAGCTTGGCCGCGCCTTCCGCAACGAGGGCATTTCCACCAGGCACAACCCCGAGTTCACCATGCTGGAAAGCTATGAAGCCTATGCCGATTACAACGATATCATGAATATGCTGGAAGAGATGGTGGCCGGGGTCTGTCAGCAGGTCCTGTGTAAAGAGGAAGTCGAGTTTGAAGGTAACACCATCAGCTTCAAGCCGCCCTGGCGGCGTATCAACCTGCGCGAAGCGGTCAAAGAATATAGCGGCATTGATTTCGTCCAGTACCCTGAAGTTGACCTGCTGCGGTCTCGCATGGAGGAGATGAAGATAGAGGTTGACCCTGAGAAGAACTGGGCGCGGCTGGTGGATGAACTCATCTCGACCTTCGTTGAACCCCATCTGCTCCAGCCGACCTTTCTCATCGACTATCCGGTCTCGATGTCACCCCTGGCCAAGACCAAGCCTGACAATGACCGTGTGGTGGAGCGCTTTGAGGCTTTTGCCGGCGGCATGGAGCTTGCCAACGCCTTCACCGAGCTCAACGACCCCATAGAGCAGAGACGGCGGTTTGTCCAGCAACAAAAGGAGCGCCGCAAAGAGGGCGAAGCGGAGACCGTTGACGAGGATTTCCTGCTGGCACTGGAGTACGGGATGCCGCCCACCGGCGGGCTGGGGGTGGGCATCGACCGCCTGGTGATGCTGCTCACCAACCAGCAGTCCATCCGCGAGGTAATCCTGTTCCCGCAGCTAAAGGAGAAACCGTAAAAGAGGCGAAGCCTCTCTTCTAAAACTAATTCCCCTTCCCCTTGCTAAGGGGAAGGGGACACAGGGGATGGAGTTAACAGTTATCTATGCTCGACCTGAAGTTTATCCGCGACAATCCTGACCTGGTGCGGCAGGCGACCGCCAACCGCCACACCGCTGCCCCGCTGGACGAAATCCTGGAGCTTGACGGCCAGCGCCGTCACAAGCTGATTGAGCTGGAAAGCCTGAGGCATGAAAGAAAAG
Organism: Chloroflexota bacterium; assembly: GCA_016202545.1. GTDB lineage: Bacteria > Chloroflexota > Dehalococcoidia > Dehalococcoidales > JACQON01 > JACQON01. The sequence goes on along the minus strand of JACQON010000032.1, from coordinate 77,729 downwards.
AGGTCGCCAAACAAAGGAGACCGGACCGGGAGACCGCCGAGGAAGGGCGAGACCTCCGCGCCATGATAAAAAGCCTGGACGAAGAAGTCAGCCTCCTTGACAATCAGCTCCAGGAGATGCTGTTACAGGTGCCCAATATCCCCCATCCTTCGGTGCCGGTGGGGGAGGATGAGAACGCCAATGTAATAATACGCTCCCTGGGGGAGCCGAGGAGCTTTGACTTCCCGCCTGTCCCCCACTGGAAGCTGGGCGAGTCCCTGGGCATCATCGACTTCGAGCGGGGGGTAAAGCTGTCAGGCAGCCGCTTCTACGTGCTAAAAGGGCTGGGCGCCCGCCTGCAGAGAGCGCTCATCTCCTTCATGCTCGAACTCCACACCACCGAGCACGGCTACCAGGAGGTCTACCCGCCGTATATGGTCAAGAGGGAGTGCATGGTAGCCTCGGGCAACCTGCCCAAGTTCGCCGATAACCTGTACCATGACGTGGAGGACGACTTCTGGTTTGTCCCCACCGCCGAGGTGCCGCTGACCAACCTCCACCGCGATGAGATACTGCCGCCGGGGATGCTGCCCCTCTATTATGTCGCCTATACCGCCTGCTTCCGCCGGGAGAAGATGTCGGCGGGGAAGGACACGCGGGGCATCAAACGGGGCCACCAGTTCGATAAGGTGGAGCTATACAAGTTCACCGAGCCGGACGCCTCCGATGAAGAGTTGGAGAAGATGGTGCACGATGCTGAAGAGGTCTCTCAGAAGCTGGGCATCCCGTACCGGGTGAAGCAGCTTTGCACCGCCGACCTGGGCTTTGCCTCCCAGAAGTCCTACGACATCGAGATGTGGGCGCCCGGCTGCGCCGAGTGGCTGGAGGTCAGCTCCTGCTCCAACTGCGGCGACTTTCAGGCGCGGCGGGCCAGCATCCGCTACCGCCCCGCCCCTGATGCCAAAGCCCAGTTCGTCCACACCCTGAACGGCTCCGGCCTGGCCCTGCCCAGGGTGATGATTGCCATCATGGAGAACTACCAGCAGGCCGACGGCTCTATCCTCATCCCCGAAGTGCTGCAGAAGTACGTGGGGGCAACTGCAATCAGGTAACACCGCTTCAAATTTGAAGCTATAAAGCAAAAGGAGAAAAACCATGCCAGAAAAACATGATGTTGCCGTCAGGGTAATATCCCAAAAGGGAACATGCGTCCTGGAGCATAAGGTGGGTGACAAATGGGTTATCAGCGGCAGCAAGACGCCGCAGGGGATATGTATATTTGCCTTCCAGTCCTTCCTCCCCACTGCCCAGGTGCTCATGTTCGGCGGGACGCTTCCCTGGGAAACCAACCCCGACATCGCTACCGTAGTCTGTCCCGACCCGGAGAACCCGGTAGTTTTTGAGCTAAGACGACTGCTAAAATAGCCACTGTCCTTTTAGTGGAGGGGTAAATCGAGCAATCTTAAAATGTTAAGAAGGAGGGCACCATGGCAGAAAAGTATGACATACTGGTCAAGATAGTCTCCCAGCAAGGCACCTGCACTCACGAGCATAAGGTCGGGCAGCAGTGGCTCCTGAGCGGGAAAACGCCGGCAGGCATGTGTACCTCGGCTTATAACGCCATATATCCTAACGCCCGCGTGCTCATGTTCGGCGGGTCATTCCCCTGGGAAGAAAACCAGGACGTAAATACCGTGGTCTGTCCCGACCCGAAGAACCCGGTAGTCTTCGAGATGAGACGGCTGCGCAAATAGCCGCAACTCCACGTACCTCCGCAGAGGATGGTCCGGACGGCCTATGGAGGCGGACTTGAAGATTGCCTCTATACCCTTTCTTGACTTCACGGCAAGCCCCCGATATACTATGGCCGTAAATTCCGAGGCCCAACAAAAGGAGGAAAAAATGGAAAACTTATGGCTGGTTCTATTCTGGTCAGGGCCTATTGGAATCGGTATTTTCCTGGTCTGCCTGGGTATCTTCATCTGGCTATTGTCCAAAGATGATGCAGTAAAAAAGAGCGCCTGCCAGAAGGAATAGCCACAGCCGCCACAGCATCCCGCCTGCCAGTCACAGAGTCCACTCCAGAGGTCTGGAGACCGTTCAGCAGTCCGTCCCCTTCAGGGTTAACCCCTAGCTAACCTATTTACTAGCCCACTTTGAGATAACAGCGGCGCCACCGACCATTTCTGTGGCACCACATCCTGCCACCAACGCCTCCCGGCTTTCGTGTGCAACGCGAAACCCACGGTTTTTTCTCGATTTTTTACCGAGATTTTACATAGCGGTAAAACCGGGGTAACAATCGCAGCCTTATACTTAAGTAGACTGCAGAGTTAGAAGCCAAAAGTGACCCAGGGGCCCAGGTCATGAGGCTCTACCCTCAGTCAAAAAAGTAAGGAGGCAACAGATGAAAAGGTGGTCAGTATTAATCGCAACAGCAATGGCGTCTCTCACCCTGGCGTTAACCCCGCTGCTGGCCGTGGCGCAAGGTGAAGAGGAAACCACAAACTCGGAGCCAGCGGTCCGGGACGCTCTCGCCATCGTGGCGCCGCGGGTGGCACCCGCCGGCCAGGAGATATCCATGACCGTTTTCAGAAGCTGGGACCAGGAGACGGTCGAGGGCGCCACTGTGTGGGCAATCGCCCCGGACAGGGTTGAGGCGCTGAAAGAAGCGGCAGCCAGGCTCAGGAAGGACAACCGGCCCGCCGCGGAGGAACCGGACTATGATGCTTTGCTCAGCGCTCATGGCACCGTCATCGGACAGACGGACGGGTCAGGCAAGGTGGGGTACTCCTTTGAAAATGAAGGCAGGTACATGCTGGTAGCCGTCAAGGAAGGCTACCTCCCTGACTTCAGGCCAATCGCCATCGGCGTCAAGCCGGCGGCCTTAGCCATTGATGCCCCGGGGAGGGCAGAGGTCGGTGAACAGGTGACCATAACCGTCTTCCAGAGAGGCACCGAGGATGCCGTCAAGGACGCCGGCGTCTGGGCCGTCACCCGTGACAATGTCGAATCGCTCAGGGCCGAGATAGCCGCCAGAAAACAGAGCGGCGACCGTGAGGCCTTGCAGGCGGCCACCGAGGAAGCTCTCAGCATTCACGGCATATTCCTGGGCACGAGCAACGGCAGCGGCAAAGTGCACTACGCCTTTGAGAACGCCGGCGGCTACCTGCTGGTGGCGTTCAAGCGGGGATACCTGCCAGGGCTCAAGCCAATCGCCATCGGCATGACGCCCAAGGCTCTGGCGTTGGACGCTCCGAGAAGGGCGGATGTCGGCGAAAAAATCACCATCACCGTCCTTGAGAAGCGCACCGAAGAACCGGTAAAGGATGCTGATGTCTGGGCATTGACCCGGACCGACGCCGAGACACTCAAAGAGCAACTGAGCAGCCTCAGGGAGAGCGGCGCCGAGCGTGCTGCCTTGCAGGCAGCCATAGAGGATGCCGCCACCGCCCGCGGCATATTCCTGGGCACGAGCAACGGCAGCGGCAAAGTGCACTACGCCTTTGAGAACGCCGGCGGCTACCTGCTTATCGCCGTGAAGCAGGGATACTTCCCCGCTTTCCGGCCAATCGCCATCGGCGCCATGCCTGAAGGTCGCACTGTGCAAGGCTGATGAGCACGGGGGAACCGAAAATAACGGTTAACAGAGAGAAACGCCAGCGGTAATGACATCAGTTGAAGTTACCGCCTGGAGGCAGGCAGCGCTGGAGCTGCCTGCCTCCAGGCACTATCACGACCGACCGAAGGTACTGCGTCATAAAGCGTATTGCCCACATGTCAAAAGGGCTTTCATGCACAATCCCCGTCTTTCCGAGGAGGACAGAGACGAAAGCGGATTTCGGGTGACAACCTATCCCCCTGACCCACTTTCCTTGCTCAGGCAAGGGGGAGTTAAGCAAAGAGAGGAGGCTACGCCCCCTCTCTAAAATCTCTTCCCTCTCTCCCGCCTGCGGCGGGAGAGAGGGATATTGGAGGTGAGTCGGTAACTCTTATTATGAGTCAATGCGCTGGATAGGAAAGCGGCGAGGCTTTGTGTATAATTGAGTAAGACATCTCTATCGGCTTACGGAGACAGTAAATGCAGACCATCCTTATCGTGGACGATGAGCCGAATATCATAGAGCTGGCCAGGCTCTATCTTGAGCGCGACGGGTATAAAGTGGAAGGCGTTGCCGATGGACACGGCGCTTTATCCAGACAGGAATCGCTGCATCCTGACCTGATTATCCTCGACCTGATGTTACCCGGTATCGACGGCTTTGAGGTGTGCCGCAGGATAAGGGCCAAAAGCAGCGTGCCAATCCTGATGCTCACTGCCCGTAAGGAAGATATCGACAAGGTGGTGGGGCTTGAACTGGGAGCCGACGATTACCTGACCAAACCGTTTAACCCCCGGGAACTGGTGGCCAGAGTCAAAGCTATCCTGCGGCGGTCTCAGATGGGAGCGACGCCGGGTGAGGCGATAGAAATAGGCAACCTCCGTATCGACCTTGCCCGCCATGAGGTGACCGTGGAGGGAAACCCGGTAAAGCTCAGAACCAAGGAGTTCGCCTTGCTGGCGACCCTGGCCCAGAACCTGGGGATTGTCCTGAGCCGGGAAAAGCTGCTGGAGAAAGTCTGGGGATACGACTACTATGGAGAAACTCGCACGGTTGACGTTCATGTCAATCACCTTCGAGACAAGATAGCCGGCTCCGGAGCTGATATAGAGACGCTCCGAGGGACAGGGTACAAGATGATAGCCCCGGGAGACGCTAAATGAGCCTGCGGACGCGCTTGTTTGCCACATATGCCCTGATTGTGGTTATTTGCCTCGCCGTGGTGGCTTCGGTCATCACCGTGCTGCTTCAGGGCTACCGCGACCGCCTGACCATGGAACGCCTGGACAATATCGCCCGTCCAATCTCCGTGCAGGTGAGGTCTCTGGTCCTCGGTGAGGTGACACCGGCTAAGCTATGGGCAAACCTGGAAGAGCAGGCGCAGAAGAACGATGTTCATATCATCCTGGGCAGCCGCGACGGCAACGTCGTAAGACAGATAGCCCCCCAACCGGGCCAAGCGGTAGAAGTGCCGTCCGGCGGCCTGCCTCACGGTATCTCAAAAGCCGTGCAAGGGCGGTTTGTCACTGTTGATAGCAGGACCTTTATCTATGCCGCCTACCCCCTGGGCAGACTGGCCAGCACATTGGAGACGCGGTTTGAAACGCTGGTCCTTGCTGCCCCGCAGACTGGCTCGGTAGCCATCCTGGCCAGCTTATTTAGACCGCTCTTTCTTGCCGGATTCGTCGCCCTGGTTGTCTCACTGATAGTGGCCATCTTATTCGCCCGCTCGGTGTACCGTCCCATCAAGCGAGTGACCAATGCCGCTCGCAAAGTAGCTGAGGGCGATTATACCCAGAGAATACCAGTGACCGGCCCCGGGGAAGTCCGAGAGCTTGCCGCCAGCTTCAATCACATGTCAGAACAGGTGGAACGGGCGCAGCAGCAGCTACGTCACTTCGTGGCTGATGTGTCACATGAGCTGAAAAGCCCGCTGACATCAATCCAGGGGTTCGCGCAGGCGATGGTAGATGGCACCGCCGGCGACGATGATACCAGGTCAAAAGCCGCCCGAATCATCAATGATGAATCAAGGCGAATGAGACGACAGGTGAACGAGCTTCTGGAACTGGCCCGTATGCAGTCAGGCCAGATGAAGATAGCCAGTGAGCCGGTCGAGCTCAATGAGTTGCTCCACCATTGCTGTGAAGTCTTTGAGCTACAGGCAAGGGAGAGGGGCATCCTGCTAAGGCTGGACACCGTCCCCTCCGTGACGGTGTCTGGTGATTCGGACCGCCTGGAGCAACTATTTGGCAACCTGCTCGATAATGCCATAAAGAATACCCCCGGCGGCGAGGTGCGCGTAGCCAGTCGCCAGCTTGCCGGTGGTCAGGTAGAGGTCAGGGTGAGCGACAATGGCCCCGGAATACCTCCTGAGCAACTCCAATACGTCTTTGAGCGATTTTACCAGGTCACCGGTGTCAGGACTGGAGTCGGGCTGGGCCTGGCTATCGCCAGGGAGATAGCCCTGGCCCACGGCGGAACAATAGAAGCCAGAAGCGAACCCGGCCAGGGGGCGGAGTTCATAGTTAGACTGCCCGCCGTTCCAGGACAGTCGTAGCAGCCGATAACCCCCAGAAGATTGGCCAGGTCGGTCTAGACATGCGGCCACTTATAGACCATAATCTTCCGCATCATCCCATAAATCAACGAGCCATTTTTCGCTCCGTAGCCCCAGTTTTTTACCGCGCAAGACCGTAGTAGCACACGTCATTGCGAGGGCTTCAGCCTTCAGGCCGAGCTTCAGTCCGAGGCCCGAGTTCAGCGTTCGACTGAGCTCACGCCGAAGTCCCGAGGGCGAGAGCCCGAAGCAATCTCAAGCGACACTCTGTGCCTAATCGGATATTGCTCAACATTTCAGCCAAAAGGGTATTGACAAACGGCAAAAACCCTGTTATTATATGGTCTATATTATATGGTCTACGGCAACCGATTGCCGCTAAGCATGAGCACGGAGCGCCATTAGCCGATGAGGAAAATCTATATCAAAGAGCAAGCCTGTATCGGCTGCCACCTCTGCGAAGTGTATTGCCGGGTGGAGCACTCGCAATCGAAGGACCCCATCAAGGCCTTTAAGAAAGAGTCCCCCCAACCGCTGGCGCGTCTATCAGTTGAAGAAAGAAAACCGGTGTCATTTTCCATCCGCTGCCAGCACTGTGATGAGCCTTCATGTGTCTATGCCTGTCTTACTGGGGCTCTGCAAAAGGATGCCAGAACCGGCACGGTGACTGTGGATGAAGAAAGATGCACCGGTTGCTGGACCTGCATACTGGTGTGTCCATTCGGCGCCATCCGGCGCGATGTACAGCAGGGAAGGATTGCAAAATGCGACCTCTGCGCCGGGAGGGATGTCCCGGCATGCGTCGCCAATTGCCCTAACGAAGCGCTGGTATACGTACAGAACAAGGCCGGTTTGGAACGTTAAACACCATGGTACGGGTAAAGAAAGCGAAATACCTGATTATAGGGAACTCGGCCGGAGGCATCGGAGCGGCTGAAGCCATCCGCCAGGCGGACAAGGCAGGGACGGTGGTCATGATTTCCGCCGAGCCGTACCCAGCATACTCCCGACCGCTTATCTCGGAGTACCTGGCCCACAGGTATCCCCTGGAGAAGATACTGTACCGGCCAGCCGACTTCTATGATAAGAACGGCATCCAGGCCATCCTCGGCCGGAAGGTGACGCAGCTTGACACCGGTGAACATACCGCCAGCCTGGAGGACGGGAAAAGGATGGCCTGGGAAAAGCTGCTGCTGGCCACCGGCGGTCTGCCCATTCTCCCTCAGATAAAGGGCATCGAGCGGAGCGGGGTATTCGCCTTTGTGACGCTTGATGATGCCAGGGCTATTGACCGGCACCTGTACGGCGGCGTGGAACGAGCGGTGATTATCGGTGGCGGCCTTATCGGCATGAGCGTGGCTGAGGCGCTGGTGAAGCGCGGCGTCAAGGTTACCATAGTGGAGATGAAGGAGCGAGTGCTCAATACCATCCTGGACCAGGAGGCGTCCGCCCTGGTGGAACAAAGGCTGGAGCAGGTTGGCGTCAAAGTCCTGACCGGCCGCACCGTGGCCGAAATCGGCAGCCATTCGGGAGGCGCGGTTACTCATATAGTTACAGACGACGGCGCCACACTGCCCTGTGAACTGGTGATTATGGCTATCGGGGTACAACCGCGCACTCAGCTTGCCAGCGGCGCCGGGATAAGAATCAACCGCGGCATACTGGTTGACCATCGCATGGCCACTTCCTGCCCTGACGTTTATGCCTGCGGTGATGTGGCTGAGGCTTATGATTTTGTATATGGTGAAAACCGGCTTACTCCAATCTTACCCAACGCCTACCTGGGTGGAAGAGTCGCCGGCTTCAACATGGCCGGCGTAACCACCGAATATCCCGGCGGCACCGCCATGAACTCTCTTAAATACTTCGGGCTGGCTATCGTCTCCGCCGGCATGGCGGACCCACCCGCCGACTACGAGGTGGTGAGCGAAAAACATGGCCCCGCCTACAAAAAGGTCGTGCTCAAGGACGGGCTGGTAAAGGGCATGGTTTTTGCCGGCGACATCGAGAAATCAGGCATCGTCTTCGGCCTGATGAAGGATAAGATAAACGTCAACGGCTTCAAACAAGCCCTGGCGGCCGATGATTTCGGCCTCATCTCTCTTTCCGAGGAGATATGGCGAGCCTACCTGGAAGCGCCATCCTCGCCGTCAGCCCCGTCAGCAGCTTCAAGCTCAGTTATGGGAGGATAGAAAACTCAGGAGCTACGTCTATGAAAGATATCGGCCAGGTGCACAATCCGTATCAGGACGACAAGGTCATCGATGCCTGCTCGCTGTTCGGGGCGATGAATACCTCGGGACGGAGATTCTCCGGCGAAGACATCACCAGGGCGATTGCCAATATGCATGACCGCAGCAATGGCCTGGGCGGAGGCTTCGCTATCTATGGACTATACCCTGAATACGCCGACCTCTATGCCTTCCACATAATGTACCTCAGCCAGGAAGGCAAGACGCAGACCGAGGCTTTCCTCAAGACCAAGTTCAGCATAGCCTATGATGAACAGATGCCCATCCGAACCGCCGCCAGGGTCGCCAGTCCCCCTCTCATCTGGCGCTACTTTATGGATGCCAGCCACCATAAGCCCGAAGACAGGTCAGAAGAGGACTATGCCATCGACTGCGTCATGGAGATAAATACCAGGCTGGAAGGCGCTTTTGTCTTTTCCAGCGGCAAGAACATGGGCGTTTTCAAAGGGGTAGGCTACCCCGAGGAAATAGCTGACTACTTTTGTCTCGAGCGCTACCAGGGCTATCTATGGACTGCCCATGGCCGGTTCCCCACCAACACTCCAGGCTGGTGGGGCGGTGCTCATCCGTTCGGCATTCTGGACTGGACGGTGGTCCACAACGGGGAGATTTCCTCCTATGGAATAAACAGGCGCTACCTGGAGCAGTTCGGCTACCAGTGCACCATGCAGACTGACACCGAGGTTATCGCCTACGCCATCGACCTGCTGGTGCGCAAACATGGCCTGCCGGTAGAGATAGCAGCCAGGGTACTGGCTGCTCCGCTGTGGGATGACATTGAGCGGCTTCCCGCGGGGGAACAGGAGCTGCTGCGGACGCTGCGCCAGGTCTACGGCAGCCTGCTGCTGAACGGCCCGTTTACCGTTATCATCGCCCACCAGGGTGAGATGATAGGACTTACCGACCGCATCAGGCTACGGCCGCTTACCGTGGGGACGAAGGGCGACATGCTGTACCTATCGTCGGAGGAGTCCGCTATCCGCCTTGTTTGCCCTGACGTGGGCAAAACATGGATTCCCGTGGGCGGCGAACCCGTTGTGGGCAGGCTGGGCGCACCGCTTCAGCCAGAGTCGGTAGCGGCAAGCGGCAGCGACGCGACGCTATTAGAGGAAGGCCAGTGAAGACATATTTGCCGGCCAAATTCATGGTGGAGCGGGACCCTGAACGGTGCATTCAGTGTCAGGTATGCGTCAATCAGTGCACGTTTGATGTTCACCGCCATGACCCTGACCAGGAGATGGTCAGGAGCGGCGAGGAAAACTGCGTTGGCTGTCATCGCTGCGCCATTTTCTGCCCCACCCGGGCGCTGGCCATCAAGCGCAACCCTTTGGACTACCGGGAAAACTATAACTGGCGTCCCGAGGTTATCGAGGACATCATCAAACAGGCTGAGACCGGCGGGGTACTTCTTACCGGCATGGGCGATGATAAAAGCCAGCGCATCTACTGGGACCACCTGCTGCTCAATGCCAGCCAGGTGACCAACCCCTCCATAGACCCGCTGCGCGAGCCGATGGAGCTGGTCACCTACCTGGGTCAAAAGCCTGAGCGAGTGGAAGTTGAGCGGCATTCGCTGAGCCTGAAGACGAAGATAGCCCCGCAGGTGAAACTGGAGGTCCCGGTCATGTTTTCCGCCATGTCCTACGGCGCGGTAAGCCTTAACGTGCACGAATCTCTGGCCCGGGCAGCCGCCGAGGCGGGCACGCTGTGGAACACCGGCGAAGGAGGTCTCCACCCCAGCCTATATAAGTATGGCGGCAATACCATTGTCCAGGTAGCTTCCGGACGCTTCGGGGTACATTCTGAATACCTCGACGCCGCCAGAGTGATTGAGATTAAGATTGGGCAGGGGGCAAAGCCGGGCATCGGCGGTCACCTTCCCGGAGAGAAGGTAAGCGCCGAGGTCTCCATGACCCGTATGATACCTCAGTGGACCGATGCCCTCTCCCCAGCGCCGCAACACGATATTTACTCTATCGAGGACTTAGCTCAGCTCGTTTACGCACTGAAAGAGGCCACAGACTACGCCAAGCCGGTGTCGGTGAAAATTGCCGCCGTCCATAACTCGGCGGCCATTGCCAGCGGCATGGTGCGCGCCGGTGCCGACATCATCGTCCTGGACGGGCTGCGTGGCGCTACCGGTGCCGCTCCCAAGGTCATCCGCGATAACGTAGGTATCCCCATTGAGCTGGCCCTGGCCTCAGTGGATAGCCGTCTGATGCAGGAAGGAATGCGTAACCGGGCGTCTATCGTGGTCTCAGGCGGAATCAGGAACAGCGGTGACCTGGCCAAGGCGATTGCGCTGGGCGCCGACGCCGTTTACATCGGCACAGCCGCCCTGGTTGCCCTGGGCTGCACCCTCTGCCAGCAATGCCATACCGGTAAGTGCGCCTGGGGCATTTGCACCACAGACCTCGCCCTGACCAAGAGAGTCAATCCCGACATCGGCGCGCGGAGGCTGGCTAACCTTCTGCGCGGCTGGAGCCTCGAGCTTAAAGACATACTGGGCGGAATGGGCGTCAACGCCGTAGAGAGCCTGCGCGGCAACCGCCTGCACCTGAGAGGCGTCGGCCTCACTGATACTGAGCTTGAAATCCTGGGAGTAAGGATGGCCGGAAGTTGAAAATCAGGGTAGAAACGAACGACCACACGGCGAGAATAGATGCCACCGGCCTCCGCTACCGGGAGCTTAACACCGTGCTGAAAGAAATCGTCTCCGATGGCATCCGGAAGGTCGCCGTGCACGGTGTCTGCGGGCAGAGATACCTGGGCACCGGACTAGGCCGGCCAGCGGAAATCGAGCTTTTCGGCACGCCGGGCAACGACCTGGGGGCATTCATGGACGGGCCGAGGATTATCGTGCACGGCAATGCCCAGGATGGCTGCGGCAATACCATGAACAGCGGTGAAATCATCATCCATGGTCATGCCGGTGATATCGCCGGCTTATCGGCGCGGGGAGGCAAAATCTTCATCCGGGAGGACGTTGGCTACCGGGCGGGCATCCACATGAAGGAATACCAGGATAAAAAGCCGGTAGTAGTGGTCGGGGGCACCGCCCAGGACTTCCTCGGCGAGTACATGGCCGGCGGCATCCTAATCCTGCTGGGCCTGAACCTGAATGACGGGGAATATCACAAAGCAAAATTCATCGGCACCGGAATGCACGGCGGCGTTATTTACCTGAAAGGCAATGTCAACGAATACCAACTGGGCAAAGAGGTGGGCATCGCTCCCCTGGAAGACAGTGACCGCCAGGTCCTGCAGAAGTTCACCGGCGAGTTTGCCGCCCATTTCGGCTATGAAGCAGAGGAACTCTTGAGACATGAGTTCATCAAACTGTACCCCCGCTGGCTCCGTCCCTATGGCAAGCTCTATGCCTATTGAGAAGACACAACAAAGCATAAAACAAAGGCCGGGAAGAGGTACAATAGCGATGGTCTATACCAGAGAACAAAAGGAAGTCCGCATGGTACAAGGCGACAGCCCGGAGACGGAAAGGAAGGTAATTTCCATCCTCAAAGTGCTGAGCGAGTCTTCGGAGCCGCTGGGGTCAATTACCATCGCCAGAGAACTGGCTCGGTACGGCATTTTTTTAAGCGAGAGGGCGGTCAGGTACCACCTGAGGATAACCGATGAGCGCGGCTATACCATGCCTCTAGGCCATGATGGCAGAATGGTCACGCCTTTAGGGCTTGAAGAGCTCAAGATGGCGCTGGCACCGGAGCAGGTGGGTTTCATACTTGACAAGCTTGAGCTGCTGGCGTTCCATACCACTTTCGACCCCCAAAAGCAGACCGGCCAGGTCCCGATAAACACTTCGCTCATCGACAAAGACAAGTTCAAAAAGGCGCTGACGGCGATGAGGGATGTATACAAGGGAGGAATGTGTGTCAGCGAGCGGGTAGCCGTGGCCTCTGAAGGAGAAAAGCTCGGCTCGGTGGTCGTCCCCGGCGGCAAAATCGGCTTCGCTACCATCTGTAGCGTGGTTGTAAACGGGATACTGCTCAAGGCCGGAGTCCCCATAGAGTCCAGATTCGGCGGGGTGCTCGAGATAAGGAACTCAAAGCCGAGGCGCTTTACCGCCATAATTAACTACTCCGGCACATCCCTCGACCCCTCGGAGCAGTATATTCGCGCCCGGATGACCAGGGTTGGCGAAGCGGCCAGGACCGGCAATGGCGCCATATTATCCAATTTCCGTGAAATACCAGCCGCGGCGAGAGCAATCGTTGACGACAAGATAGCTATGCTCAAAGAGGCCGGCATTACCGGTGTCTACGTGCTGGGTAATACCAGTGAACCTGTCTGCCAGATAGCTGTCGGTCTGAACCGGGTCGGCATGGCCCTTCTTGGCGGACTGAACCCGATTGCGGCGGCCTTCGAAGCGGGGATAAATATCGACAACATCGCCGAGAGCGGGCTTATTGATTTCCAGCAGCTAGTCAGCTTCTGGGAACTCTAGTTGCACATCAGTCAAGGAGATTGCTTCGCTACGCTCGCAATGACATATGTAGTCACCTGCCATGTAGTTATTAAACCCCCTTAATAGCAAGCTACTTGACAAGAGGGAACATACTGCTGTAATGTATCTCCAATATACTGTGATTCTGTAATAGCATCAATCTGTACGAAAAAGAACAACAGGACTATCACATTTGATAGCCCTGTTACTCGGAAAGGTCACTTTCAGCGAGGGCAAGATGAAGCGGGCAGCCAGCATCATGGACACCATAACCAATGTAGTGGGTGGCCACTTCCCGGGATGGCTGGTGGTTATCATGATGCTCCTGGTGCTGACCGAGGTGACAGCCAGATACGTATTCAACTCGCCGCTACGCGTTGCCGATGAAATCGGCGCTTATATGCTGATTGCCATAGTGTTCCTGGGGCTGGGTTATACCTGGAAAGAAAAGGCCCACATCAGGATTGAGTTCGTCCTCAACCTGGTGCCGCGGCGGGTCAGAACCTGGATGGAGTACATAGTGCTGATTATCATCACCGCTGTGGTGCTGGTATTCATCTACGCCAGCTACTCCCTGATACTGACTTCCCTAGCAACCGGCATAAGGGGCTATGGCTGGATGCGGATACCCCTGGTATATCCCCGATTGGCGCTGGTAGCGGGCACCGTCTTGCTCTTCGTCGCCATGGTTATTGACCTGGTCAGGACCACGAGAAGCATGGCACGCAGGGAGGAACAGGCCCAATGAGTGACATGACGGTAGCCATCATCCTTGTCGTCGGCCTGCTGGTGCTCCTCTTTGCCGGGATACACGTTGCCTGGGCCATCAGCATAGTAGCCGCCATAGGGCTGATAATCGTCGGCCAGCCCCTGAGCACGTTCGCCTGGAGCGCCTGGAACGGGCTATATTCCTTCGTGCTCACTGCGGTGCCCCTTTTCATCTTCATGGGCAACATACTGGCCAATACCGGCATCAACGAGAAGCTTTACTACGCGCTGGAAAGATGGCTGAGCCGGCTCCCCGGCGGGCTGGCCTGTGCCACCATCGGGGCCAGCGGCGTCTTTGCCGCCATGAGCGGCTCCTCGGTGGCGGCATGTGCCACCTTCGGCCGCATCTCCTTTCCGGCCATGGAGAAAAGAGGGTATGAGCCTGGCCTGGCCCTGGGCTCTATAGCCATGGGGGCTATCCTGGCGCCGCTTATCCCACCCAGCCTGCTCCTCATCGTCTACGGAGTATGGCAACGCATCTCCATACTCGACCTCTTCGCTGCCGGCATTGTGCCCGGGGTAATGCTCATAGCGCTCTACATCATGTACATCATAATCAGGGTAAAGATAAGTCCCAACCTGGCTCCTCAGGTGCCCTCGGTGAGCTGGAAGGAGAGGTTCACCGTGCTACCGGGAGTGCTGCCGGCGCTGGTAGTAGTGCTTGGAGTGCTGGGGGTGATGTTCGGCGGCGTCATGACGCCGACCGAAGCCGCCGCCATGGGCGCTTTCCTCAGCCTCATCATCGGGCTTTTTTACCGGCGGCTCAACTTGCAGGTACTCAAGGCGAGCTTCCTGGATACCGTCAAGGTATGCAGCATGATGTTCTTCATCATGATAGCCGCCTTAACACTGGTCCATGTGTTCAACATCCTGGGGCTTACCCACCGGATGACAGACGCCATGCTGGCCCTGCCCATCGGCAAGTACGGCATACTCGTCCTTTTCCTGCTCATGTATCTGGTAATGGGCATGTTCTTTGACTCATGGTCAATGCTCTTCCTCACCATCAGCTTCGTCTTTCCGGTCGTAGTCAAGCTGGGCTTCAACCCCATCTGGTGGGGAATAATTTACGTCATGGCCGGTGAGCAGAGCAACGTTACTCCTCCCTTTGGCTTGAGCCTGTTCATACTCAAGAGCGTGGTTCCCCAGCACTCCATAGGAACAGTGGTGCGCGGGTCTCTCCCCTTCCTCATCCCTATATATATCAACGTCGCCCTTCTCGTGGCCTTCCCTCAAATCCCCCTGTGGCTGCCCGGCCTGCTGCGATAAGAGCCACACCGCATTTATCGCCCTGGTTCAACTGCGCGAGATTGTTCGGCAATTCATCAGACAGAGATTCAGTATGTCATTGCTACGAAAATACGCGTTCCGCGTGCTTAGATGTTATCGCCTGACTTCAGACGAGCGCCCATCTCCCTACCCTCTTCCCAGTGGGAAGAGGGAGTTAAGTAAAAGAGAGGGGCGAAGCCCCTCTCTAAATCTCTTCCCCTTCTCCTGCTCAGGAGAAGGGGTTCACCCTGGTTCCACTGAGGTCACCACCTGTGGCGAGAAGCGGTGGCGAGCCACGAAGTGAAGGCTCACCCTGAAGGGGATTAAGGGGATGAGGTCACGCTTCTAGGGGGCGCTTAGATTGGAACATTTTCATCCTTTGTGGTGCCGGTTGTCCAGCATGATAGATTCTGAGCGTAGTGAAGCAATCTCCGATTAGGCACAGAGTGTCGCCTGAGATTGCTTCGGGCTCTCGCCCTCGGGACTTCGGCGTGAGCTCAGTCGAACGCTGAACTCGGGCCTCGGACTGAAGCTCGGCCTGAAGGCTGAAGCCCTCGCAATGACAGAGTGTTCGTAAACAATCTCACTGCGCCGCACTTTGCAGGTAGTCCCTGAAGCTGGTATGATTGTCTTGGAGCATACTCTAATCAATGGTGCCTGCCATGTCCGTTATCAAGACCGAACACCTGACCAAGAAATATAAGCAACTGGTGGCCGTAGATGACATCAGCCTGGAGATAGAAGAGGGAGAATGCTTCGGGCTGCTCGGGCCCAACGGGGCAGGCAAGACCACCCTCATCAAGATGATAACCGCCGTATCACCACCCACGGCGGGAGAAATGTGGATACAAGGCAAGAGCCTCAAGCATTTTGCCCGCCAGGCGAAGGCTGTGCTGGGGGTGGTCCCGCAAATGGACAACCTCGACCCCGACCTGAGCGTACTCCAGAACCTGCTGACCTTTGCCCGCTACTTTGACATACCCCGCGACGAGGCATCCCGGCGGAGCAGGGAAGTGCTCAAGCTGTTTGAGCTGGAAGGCAAGCAGAATAGCCAGATAAGAGAGCTCTCAGGCGGCATGAAGCGCCGCCTGCTGCTGGCCAGGGGCTTGCTCAACCATCCCAGGATTCTGGTACTGGACGAGCCAACCATCGGCCTTGACCCCCAGGCCAAGTACCTGGTCTGGCACAAGCTGGCCGAGCTGAAATCGCAGGGCGTTACCGAGTTTCTGTGCACTCAGAACATGGAAGAGGCCACCACCCTCTGCGACCGGGTGGCCATAATGCACCAGGGCAAGATTTTGAGTCTTGATAAGCCGCAGGAGCTCATCTACAGGTACGTGGGCAGAGAGGTGATAGAGGTCGAGGTGAGCCCCGAAGAAAGAGGCCGGGCCATCGCCGAACTGCAAAGTCGTCAACTTGACTTTGAGGATGCGGTGAGCAGAATTTACGTCTTCCACGTTGACGGCGATAAGCTGGTACAGGGGATAGCATCTTCCCCGGACAAGCTGAAACGAAGGCCAGCCACACTGGAAGACGTCTTCTTCCGGCTCACCGGGAGGTCACTGATAGAATGAAGCTCTTCTCCTGGCGCTTCATCAGGGTATGGCAGCGCGACCGTGACGTGTTCCTCAAGCTATGGCACTCAGAAGCGCCCGGATTTGTGGCTGAGCCTATCATCATCCTGCTGGCCATGGGCACCGGACTGGGGGCCTATGTGGGCCTGGTTGATGGACAGAAGTATATCGAGTTCATCGTGCCCGGCATAATCGCCAGCTACGCCATGTTCAGCGCCAGCTTTGAGTGTACCTACGGCAGCTTCGTCCGCATGGAGTTCCAGAGGACTTTCGATGCCATCATCGCCACTCCGCTTAACGTCGAGGATGTCATCGCCGGGGAGATTTTCTGGGGGGCTACACGCTCGTTCATGACCGGCACCGCCATACTCATCGTCGCCTCAGCCTTCGGGCTGGTGCACTCACTATGGGCGCTCATCATACCTCCGCTGGCTTTCCTGGAAGGCCTGATGTTTGCCTCTATCGCCATGCTCATCACCTCATTCGCCCCGTCTATCTACAGCTTCAACTACTACTTCACCCTGGTGGTCACCCCGATGTTCTTCTTCAGCGGTGTCTTCTTCCCCCTGTCCTCATTCCCTGAGATTGTGCAGACCATGAGCTGGGTAGTACCGCTAACTCCGGTAGTTCACCTCACCAGGGCGCTGGTCAGCGGACAGTTCAGCCTCCCCCTGCTCCTGGCACTGACTCTGATTATAGTCCTGACCGTAGCGTTCTTTCTGACGTCGTTGACTACCATGAAACGAAGGCTGACAGCGTAACCATAAGACTCTTCGCTGTCCCTTCGCTGCACTCAGGGCTTCGGGTCAGAATCTATCATGCTGGACAACACGCACCACAAAGGATGAAAATGTTCCAATCTAAGCGCTCCTTAGAAGTGTGACCTCATCCCCTTAATCCCCTTCAGGGTGAGCCTTCAGGGTGAACCCCTTCTCCTCGCAAGGAGAAGGGGAGATTTTGAAAGAGGGGGCTTCGCCCCCTCTTTATACTGACTCCCCCTTCCCTTCACCAATTCCCCAAGGGAAGGGGGACAAAGGGGGATGGGTTCACCAAAATATCTTATTTCGTAACAATCCTCCATGTCGCTTGCCAGCGGCACCACGAAGGATGAAAATGAAGGTATTTTCAGGGTAATACACCTATTTCTGCAACCAGGTGCTAGTCTCTCACAAATAAGCTGTAGCTGGGGCATATCTCCCTCAGGACGCAGCCCCGGCAGTTCGGGTTACGGGCCCGGCATGTCCTTCTTCCATGCTCTATCATCAGCACATGGAAATCATAGACATATTCCGGCGGCACCATCACCCCCAGTATGCGGTGCGCTTCCTCCAGTGATGCCCCGGGGCTGAGCAGACCCAGGCGTTTGCTCACCCGCAGGATGTGGGTATCAACGGGCAAGGCGGGCAGCCCGAAGGAAAAGAGCAACACGCAGCGGGCTGTTTTCAGCCCCACCCCGGGCAGTCTCGTTAGCCATGCTTCGGCCTCAGCCGGACCGAGCTGGCGCAAAAAGCCCAACTCAAGCCTGCCCCGCTCCTGCACTATCTGTCCGAGGACCTGCTTTATGCGCTGGGCCTTTATCTTTGCCAGCCCGCCACGCCTGATGCAGGTGATAAGGGTATCAACGCTGGCTTCAGCCACCTCTTCCCAGTTGTTGAAGGCGGCCAGAAGGCAGCCAAAGGCAGCGCCTGAGTTGACATCGGAGGTATTCTGCGAGAGGATGGTCTGCACCAGCACTGAAACCGGGCCGTCACGCGTCTGGCGATCAGGTGGGCCATACTCCTCCCGCAGCAGGTCAACTATCCTGCCGACAGCTTCCTTAGCTCGAACTTCAACCATGTTTCCCTCCACAGCCCGACCTCTATTATACTGTTTGGGGCTGCCAGGTCAAACCTTAGCCGTCCTGAAAAGCAGGACTAGCCCGGCCGATGCCAGCGCCGCCGCCATTCCGGCCATGAAGGCAAAGAGATAGTTCCCGCTGATATCAAACAGGTACCCGGCCAAAGCCGGGCCGATGGCGCCGCCAAGCATCCAGCCAGCTTCCAGCACCGCCGCAATCTTGCCCAGATGGCGCAGCCCGAAGGTATCGCCAGTGAGAGCGCCAAGCGGAGCAATAAAGCCGCCGAAGGCGAAACCGGACAGGACGGCGGATAGATAAAGCATCCATAGACTGGACGATACCCCCAGCAGCAACATGGCCGCTGCCATAAGCAGGCTGCAGCTCGCCACCGTCTTTTTTCTACCCACCCTGTCTGAGACTACACCTACCAGCACGCTGCCTATAATGCTGGCGCCAGCAAATATGCTGAGTACCAAAGCTGCCATGGTAGGCGCTATACCCAGGTCACCTGCATACGGGACCGCGTGCGCCGCTATGATGTAATAGCAAAAGCCGCCCAGAGACCAGATAAAGAAAAGCGTCCAGAAGTTTCCCGCCCTGGTCGCCTGACGCAGAGAATAATTTTCCGGACTGACATGGGCGGCCTCCCGGCGACTGTCCGTGGCAGAGGAGATAGTTACCTCGCCGGGGGCCCTCCTCACCAGCAAGGCAGCGGGCACCATGCCCAAAAAGGCAACGAGGGACAGGATAAAGTAAGACATTCGCCAGCCATAGTTGGAGATAAGATAAGCCGATATGGGCGAGACCACCATCATCCCGATATAAAGCCCGGAAATGGTGATGCCCACGGCCAGCCCGCGTCCCCTGATGAACCACCTTGAAGCTATTGACGTCAGAACCGGAAAGATGGCACCAACGCCCATTGCCAGCAGGCTATAGCTGGCGAACAGGTGCCACAGCGTGCCAGCCTGGCTGGCCAGCAACTGGCTCAAACCGGTAAACACACCCATCAGGATGAGGACTGTCCTTGGGCCATAGTGGTCCAAAGCCCAGCCGCCGACAATGGAAAACACCAGGGAAAGCAACAGGTGAGCCGAGAGAATTGTCGAAGTAGATGCCCTGGTCAGGTTGAAATAAGCTTCCAGGGATTTAAAAAAGACGCCGAAGGACAGCTGTACGCCGGAGCCAGTAACCCCGATAACAAAGGCGGCCAGCAGCACTATCCAGCCATAGTTAAACTTCCCGCTTGCCACCGCTTATCACGCTATCTCGTCGCTCTGCGCCGGACAGTGCACCGGCCTCCGGCGACACATGCCTTGAAACCCATGTTAACACGCCGCCCCAGCGTTTTCAAAGCAGCTAAAATAAAATGCTATAATATCAGTAACCCATGCGGGGAAGTGCCGGAACTGGCAGACGGGCTGGACTTAGGATCCAGTGCAGCGATGCGTGGGGGTTCGAGTCCCCCCTTCCCCACCAACCGCTCGCAAAAGCATAGCAGAATTGAAGCAACGCTCTTCGTGTCGGCTGAGGTCATCTTGTCGCTGGCGGGGGCGGGAATATTTTAGGATGCGCCTCAAAAATGAGCCAGCGTCCCTTTACTTTCTTCATTACCTGAACTACGTGACCTTTCAACGATGGGCCGCCGCTAGGAGGAATAATCTCAATCCCACCCTGCCATACCGCAAGTCTTGAAGAAAGGAACCGGACACTACCACGCTCCTGCTTAACCTTTGCTCCTGGCATCGTTTGATGTAAAAGCTTATCATACGCGGCTTCGATTTCAGCCAGACCGTGCTGTACATCACCGAAAGCCCCAACCCGTGTAGCATCCTCGGTATAGAAGGATGCTGCTGCTTTCGCATCTCCCTTGCTCCAAACTTCAGCAAAGGCTTCAGTTTCCTTTATAATTGATTGTTCTTCTGCAGTTTGCATGTTTTCCTCCTTAGGGCTAGAATTCATCCCCGGGTCATATTTTAATTATAACATTACACGGATTAGCCCGTCCCATCTGTGAAATAAGCAACCGCTGTATCTCTGGTATTAGTTGTTTCTTCTCAAACAAGAGTTCGGGAACTGTCCCTTGTTTTGCAACGGATACCTATCGCAGATGTGCCCATTCTTCAGCCGAAATTTGGCGCCCTATGATTTGTTCTACTTCGTTTAGCATCATTCGTAGCTGAGGCACTGAATACTCGGAGTTGGAGGGAATAGCCAGCCGATGTTGTTTATAGACCATGAACTGATGTCTTGTTCCGGAGTAGGGTCCATCGAAGCCAAGTTTCTGGAGACAGCGGATAAAGTCCCGTCGTTTACACCGCCTCCACTGGCTCACGCTGTGGCTCCTTGTTAAGGTCTATGCCGCCTATTACCGGCAAGGGATGACCCAGCTTAAGACCTACTAAAATCCAGTCTTCTAGAGTGGAGCGTAACTCTGCTTCACACTCCTTTAAAGTAGCACCGAAGGCTACCACTCCAGCACATGGAGGGATTCGTCCGGAGAAAGTACCATCTTCCAGCTTATCATAAACAGCCTGTGATAAAGCTTGATTAACATAGTCAGTAAGCACACCCATAATGACCTCCGCCTTCAGCGAGATTTATCTTCGGCCATAATTATATCATAGATGCAGATGAACTACTATCAGTACCGCTAAGACGGTGAACCAGGAGTGGATACGAGTAACTGTTACAATGCCGCAATCAATTGCTTCTTCTCAAACAGAAGCCCGGGAACTGTCCAGAGTGGCCCAGTTTGCTGTTTGCGGAATTATGCTCGCTGCTACTTGCTGAAGCGCACCGCTACAATGTCGCCGTCCTGTACCTCATAGTCACGGCCCTCAAGACGCTGGCGACCTGCTTTAGATATCGCCGCCTCACTGCCAAGCTCGATAAGGTCTTCATAGCGGATAACCTCCATGCGAATAAAACTCTTTTCCATATCAGTGTGAATCTTGCCAGCGGCTACCGGGGCTTTATCTTTCTTCCGGCAAGTCCAAGCACGCACCTCATCCTCCCCGGTTGTAAAGAAGTTTATCAGTCCCAGCATTCTATAGGCGGCGCTAAGGAGGCGCTCCATTGATGACTCTTTTAACCCGAGTTCCCGTAGAAACTCCTGCCGTTCCTCCAAGCTCAGTTGGCTGATATCAGCTTCATCCTTACCGCAGATAACAATTGCTTCCGCCCCCTCGTCACTGGCAATCCGTTCCAGTGCCTTTACATGGTGATTACCTGCATCCGCTATGGATTTAATATTAGCGATATACAATACCGGTTTTAACGAGGCAAGATTACATTCACGGATACTGGCTAGTTCCTGAACACTCAGGTTTTGCTTGCGCGCCGGGGTGCCCTGCTGAATAGCAGTGTACACCTTCTCGCAATTGGCAGTGTCCCGAATAGCGTCCTTATCTCCTGCACGCACCTTCTTTGCCAGACGTTTAATCTTATTTTCAAGCGTGTTACTATCAGCAACCATCAGTTCCAGGTCAACCGTCTCGATATCCCGTACCGGGTCTATCGTCTCATACTCAAAGGGAATACTATCATCTTCAAAGCAACGTACTACGTGCAACAATGCTTCAACGTCCTTAATATACCCGAGCAACCTGGAGCCATGTTCATTTCTTTGATGGCCAACCTTAACCCCAGAGATATCAACAACTTCCAGCGTGGCCGGCACCACCTTTTGTGGCCGGTAAATTTCTGTAAGCCGGTTAAGGCGCTGGTCAGGCACATAGACTACCGCTCGGTTCATCTCGGAACCATTATAACTGGATACCCCGGCAGCCGTGACAGCATTGAAAATAACTGTTTTCCCGGAAGATGGTAAGCCTATCAGGCCACAACTTAACCCCATGGTATATCCTTTCCGTAAAATGCACTCGGCAAACGCGCCATTATCCTTCCCTGGAGTTTGAGAATAATCCCTGGACCTGAGAGGCAACTCCAAGTGGAGGAAACTGAAGGCGAATCTTTCAGCAGTATAAGCTACTACCAGAGAATAACTACGATAATAGTATATATCGACAGGGCTCTATTTACAATTTTTGGGCATATAATATGAGTAATTATGGCGTATCACGGAGATATTCAAAGTCAAGGCAGCTTCAGAACTATCCTCGAAAATTCCACCTATTGTCACCCCAACCCCACCATGATAGAAATCCTGTTACCTGCTGAGCCCAACAGTATAGCGGCGGCTATTTGAGCCAGAGCAGTTGGAGCAGGATATGAACGATGAGGACTGCTGTCAGACTGAATGGTATGGCCAGGGCCAGGTGCTTGCGCAGTTCGACCTTGTACCCTCTCTTCTCCAGCATCCCGTAAGCCAGAACATTGGCGGTTGCGCCCACCGGCGTCAGGTTTCCGCCTATGCCGGTGCCCACCAGCATGCCGAAATAGAAGGCGAAGGGATTTACCCCCAGCGTCTGCGCCACACCAGCACAGACCGGAAGCATCAAAACAGTAAACGGTACGTTATCTATGATAGAAGACAGCAAGACAGAAACCCACACAAAAATCGCCAGGTATATTGTCGGGCTGGTCAACCCGGTATGCCCCAGCCAGGCCACGAAATCCTTCAACAGGCCAATATCAGCCACCACGGCGATAACTATGAATACGCCGGTCAAGAACAAGATGGTGTTCCAGTCAAATTCCTTCAACATTCCCCACGCACGGCCGTCGGCTGCAATCAATGACGAAAGGCCGAGCACAAGACCAACCAGCCCCGGATGGTTCCAGGCTCCCAGATTGCTCCAGGGAATGAAAGAGAGAGCAAATACGCTCGCCACGAAAAGCACCAGTGGAGGGAAGGACAGTCTTATCTTCTCCTGACCTATGCTTACCTGGCTGTTGAGCTTTCGAAACTGCAGCAGGAGGACAAGCAGGGCCACCGCTATCCCTATTATTGATAGCGTGCCAAGGCTGACTTTACCTTGAAACCAGTAGAAGTCCAGGAAACCCATACCGGTAGTGGCGGCCAGGATGATAGCCGGCGGGTCGGCAACCATGGTCACCGTAGTCACCATATTGGAGCTGATGGCCAAAGCGCTGAGGTACAGGAATAACGATGCTCTCAGCCTGGTCGCTATCTCGATGGCCATCGGTGCCAGCATGATGACTACAACCGGGTTGGCCATAAAGCTGGAAAGTACCATCGCCAGCGCACAAAGAAATACCAGTGCGTACTTCTCTTTCTTTATTCGAGCCAGAACCCGGTTGGCTACCCAGGCAGGTATATTGCTCTCACGGAAGGCGATAGCGAGCATGCCGTAGCCCCAGTATATTGCCAGGACATCCCAGTTTACGCTCCTGAGCAAGGCCGCGGCAGGACTCGTTATGCCGGTCAAAACTAAAAACGCGGCGGCGCCCAGAGAAGCGTAAGCTATGTTAAACCTGCGATACAGTATCAAGGCAAAAGTGGCAGTGAAAACCGCTAAGGTTATCCACCTTTCCACATCGGGACTGAAAACATGATACCAACTCATCGGCAGCGCCCTTCTCAAAAGCCTGTGTGCCATCACGGCTGTTATAGATGGCCAGGCAGCCTCTGTCTCTACAAATTAAAGGTCGCTCATTACCTAGGGATTACTATAGCATAACCGCAGGTAGCCAGTAAGACGCAGGTAGCTGCCGCAGCGCCGGAATCCGGCTCTGCTGTCAACCGTAATCCGTGGATTTTCTGAGGGGAGACGCATCTGTCAAAAAGTTGACAAAAGACAGGTGTAACGTGTATTTTGGAGGTAGCTCCGCCATCGATTTTAGAGTCAAAATGACGTCCTGCAAATCATTAGATACCTTAGCATCTGTACCCTGCTTTGCCGCCCTTGACGCGGAGGCCATGAGATGGCTGCTTGACCGTGTAAGGGAGCAGTCCTTTGCCAAAGGTGAGGTCATAATACTGGAAGGTGACCCCTGCCCGGGACTCTTCGTGGTCAGGTCGGGAGCGGTAAAGCTGTATCGCAGTTCCACGGAGGGAGAGGAACAAATAGTGCGCATCGTGCGCAGCGGAGGGTGCTTTGAGTGCGCGCCCATTTTCGACCGGGGGCCTAACCCGGTCAGCGCTCAAGCACTGGAGCCAACCACGGTGTATATCACGCCAGCCTCAGCCTTTGAGTCGCTGGTCGACACCCACCCCCAGGTAGCCCTGCACGTAGCGCGCATCCTGGCTATGAGGCTACGCTCCCTGCTCAATATGGTAGAGGACTTCTCCTTCAAGCGGGTGTTCTCGCGCGTGTCCAAGCTACTCCTTCAGATGGGTGAGCGGGAAGGCCAGGCGCCGACAGTATCACCAGCCTACCCGGTGAGTCAACAGCATCTGGCCTGCATAGTGGGCTGCTCCAGGCAGGTGGTAAATAGCTGCCTGCGCAAGCTGGTCAAAGACGGCATTATCAGGATGGAAGGGCGCCGCATCATCGTGGTAAAGCCCGATAGGCTGAACGAGTTGGTCTATCCCGAAATCGCCAGGAAACGACCTCTAGACCAATCCAACCGCACTTGATATTGACATTCGGGCACAACTGTGATAGAAATGGTAACACCTGAGTGAAGGTAAGGAGGGAAAGATGAAACGGAAGCTAATGCTCGCAACCCTGGTGCTATCGCTGGTGATAGTGCCCCTGGCGGCGTGCGCCAAAGCCCCCGCTCCAGCGCCAACACCCGCACCAGCCCCCACGCCCACACCATCGCCCGCACCCGCGCCAAAGCCGGAACCAATCGTGTGGAAGCTCCTCTCATGGGCAGCCAAAGACAGCCTGACCGGCGTGCCGACGATGATGTTCATTGACGCCATCAACAAGGAGCTCGAAGGCACTTTCCGGATTGACTTCAAGGGCGGGCCAGATGTAATAAGCACCTTCGACCAGTATAAGTCGGTAGCCTCCGGAGTGGTGGACATAGGCAGTATTGTAAGCGGCTATTTCTCGAAGGAGATGCTGACCAACGCGCTGGTATATTCTAACCTTGACCACTTCCAGATAAAGGAGACCGGCTACTTCAAGCTTTTTGATGAACTTCACCAGACCAAAGGGCTTAAGTTCATCACGGAGTTGAACTACGCCCCCAGCAACAGGTACTTCATCTACACCAATTTCCAGGTCAACAGCCTTGCCGACCTCAAAGGAAAGAAGATAAGGGTGTGGTCGGGAGTGGCACCCATGGCCCAGGCAGTGGAAGCGACTCCGGTAACCCTGGCTGCCGGGGAGATATACACCGGCATGGAGAGAAAAATAATCGACGGCTTCATCTGGACGCAGATGGGCGCGGCTACCGACATGCACTTCAACGAGGTGAGCAAGTACCTCGTTAAGCCCGGCCTGTACCGGAGCATCGCGCTTCTAGTGGCCAACCTGAATAGCTGGAACAAGCTCCCGCCGGATGTACAGAAGGGGATATTAAACGCATATGCTAAGGCGGAGAAGGAAATCGGCGACCGCTATAATGCCATAGCGGAGGATGAGCTGGCCAAAGTGTTTAAAGGCGGCATTACCGCCGTTGAACTCCCATCCGCCGACGCCCAAAATTTCAGCAAGCTCAGCTATGACCTGGCCTGGGAAATGCTGGCCAAGGACAACGCGGAGCTAGCCGCCAAAGTCAAGGCGATGCTGGTGAAATAGCTCTTCCGGCCGAGCTATCCACAAACTGCAAGCGGGCTGCATGGCGCGCCCGCTTGCAGTTTGTCACATCAAGATATACAATAGCCAGCATATGAAGTTATTGACCAGGTTCCTTGATAGCGCTATCAACGTGTTCTCCTTCTTTGGCAGCGTCCTCCTCGTGTTGGTGATGCTGCTCGTTGTCACCGATGTCGTCTTGAGATATTTTTTCAACCGTCCCCTGCTCTGGGTATTTGACGTCACCGAATATAGCCTGGTATTCATCACCTTCCTGGCTGCCGCCTGGCTGCTGAAGAAGGAATCATACGTGGTCATGGATTTTTTGCTTATCCGCTTAAGTCAGAAAACCCAGGCCGTGGTGAACACCGTCACCTCGGTTATCAGCGCCCTGGTGTGCCTGGTCCTGGTATGGTACGGTACAGATGTTACCTTAGACCTTTTCCGCCTGGGCATCCGTGAACAGACGCAACTCAGGGCTCCTTCTTTTGCTTTATACGCCATTATTCCCATCGGGAGCCTCTTGCTC
This sequence comes from Chloroflexota bacterium, assembly GCA_016202545.1. Lineage (GTDB taxonomy): Bacteria > Chloroflexota > Dehalococcoidia > Dehalococcoidales > JACQON01 > JACQON01. The sequence continues at coordinate 51,278 of JACQON010000032.1, read as the reverse complement.
TTCGCTCAATTTCTGAGAAAGACCCGCGGAGAGATGAGCCATTTGAAGACATTGCGGAACAAGAGCGGCAACGTGCAGAAAAATTGAAACTGGCCCGGAGGCGGTGAGCGGTCAATGGAATGGTGGTTAATCCTGGTGGTGATGCTGGGAGGCGTGGTGCTGCTGATGTTCGCCGGCATGCCGGTGGCGTTTGCCTTTTTAATTGTTGATATAGCAGGGGCGCTCCTGTGGTGGGGCGGCTCCTCAGGACTGAACCAGCTTATAACTAACGTGTTCAGGTCAGTTGGCAGCTTTACCCTGCTGCCCGTGCCCTTGTTTATCCTCATGGGCGAAGTGCTGTTTGAGTCAGGAATGGGGCCCAAACTCATCGACGCTCTGGACAAATGGCTGGGACGATTGCCCGGCAGGCTGAGCCTGGAGGCCGTGGCCGGCGGCACCTTGCTGGCAAGCTTGTGCGGCGACACCATGTCCAGTGTGGCTGTCCTGAGCTCAACGCTGCTGCCGGAGATGCAAAAGCGCGGCTACCAAAACTCCATGAGCTGCGGACCGATTCTAGGCGCAGGCCCCCTGGCGGTAATGATACCCCCCACGGCAATGGGCGTTTTCCTGGCCTGGGTATTCAAGGTCTCCATTGGCCGGTTCTTGATAGCCATTATCATCCCGGGTCTGCTGATTGCCGTTTTCTGCGTGGCCTACATCCTCATCAGATGCAAGCTCCAGCCTCATCTAGCACCCCCCTACACAGTGCCACCTGTATCCCTGGGCAGAAAGCTAGCAGCTACGGTACGCTATATTCTGCCGACAGGGCTGATTATCTTTCTGGTTACCGGCGTCATTTTTCTCGGTGTCGCCACCGCCTCCGAGGCCGCCGCCACCGGTGCCTTGGGCACCTTTCTGCTGGCAGCAGCCTACGGTAAGCTCAACTGGAACACGGTGAAAAAGTCCGTAAACGGCACCCTCAGGATTTCAGCCATGTTGTTCATGATTATAGTCGGGGCCTTTATCTTCGGTCAGCTTATAACCTTTTCCGGAGCCGCCGAAGGCCTGGCAGAACTTATCGTGCGGCTGCCTGTGCCCCCCATTGCCGTCATCATAGCCATGCTGGCCATAGGAGCGCTCCTGGGAATGTTCATGAGCCAGTACCCTATAATATTAATCACGGCGCCCATATTTATACCCGTCGTCCAGGCTCTGGGCTTTAACCCTTTATGGTTTGCCGTGATATTCCTCATCAACATGGAGATGGCCAACCTGACACCGCCCTTCGGCTATGCCTTGTTCACCATGCAGACCATTGTTGGCCGCGACATTCCGATAGAAGAACTGTGGAAAGCCGGAGGGCCTTTCCTTGCCTGCCACGGCGTTGCCATGGCGCTGATTGTCGCCTTCCCGGCGCTGGCGCTGTGGCTGCCCGGTATGATGCGCTGAGACTACGAAGGCGCCAATAAAAATAAGGAGGCATAACAATGCGACACGACCTGAGAGACTGGCTGAAAAAGGCGGAGGCAATCGGCAAGCTGAAAAGGATTGAAGGCGCAGACTGGGACCAGGAAATCGGCGCTGTAACGGCGCTGAACCTGAAAAGGAAGGACTGCCCGGCCCTGTTGTTCGACAACATAAAAGGCTATCCCGGTGGCTACAGGGTGCTCACCAGCGCCTGCTCAACCGCAAGCCTGGCCGCACTTGTCTTCAATCTACCCGTAACCGATTCGGACCTGGAAGTGCTAGGCTCCTTCCGGGAGAAGCTGCCGCAGTGGGAAGCCAACATGCACAAATTCCCTCCCCAGGTGGTCAACAGCGGACCGGTGCTGGAAAACGTGCTGTCCGGGGACAAGGTTGACCTTTTCAAATTCCCGGTGCCGAAGTGGCATTCGCTGGACGGCGGGCGCTATATCGGCACCGGCGACGCCATAATAACCAGGGACCCGGATACAGGCGAGATAAACCTGGGCACCTACCGGGTCCAGGTGCTCAGCAAAAGGACTACCGGCCTGTACATGGACCCCATTAAACATGGTGACATCCACCGCGCCAAATACCATGCCCGGGGGAAGCCTTGCCCGGTGGCGGTATCCGTCGGCCATCACCCGTTGATATTCAGGGTCGGCGCCGTCGAGCTTCCTCCTGGCGCCGAGTATAGCTTTGCCGGAGCCATCATGGGAGAGCCGGTCAAGGTCATAGAGGAGGAGGTAACCGGGCTGCCCATCCCTGCTGACAGCGAAATAGTGCTGGCGGGCTGGTGCCATCCTGACAAGTTCCACAGCGAAGGCCCCTATGGAGAGTGGACGGGGTACTATGGCAGAAAGACGCAGTCGCCGGTAATAGAAGTCGAGCGCATCTACCACCGGAACGAGCCAGTGCTGCTCGGTTCGCCTGACAGCCGGCCTCCCAGCGATGCTTCCTATGGCCAGATACTGTTCAGAAGCGCCCTGCTGCACAATATACTCACCAGGAGCGGCATCCCGGACATAAAGGCGGTGTGGCTGAGCCGGGAAGTCAACGGCCCGCCGATGGCGATTATCTCCCTCAAGCAACGGTATTCCGGCCACGCCAAGCAGGCTGCCGTTATCGCCTGCCAGCTGCGGATGCTTGACCTTCAGGGCAGATTCGTAGTGGTGGTGGATGATGATATTGACCCGACCAATACGTCGGAAGTGCTGTGGGCGATGTGCAGCCGGGTGGAGCCGGCGCAGGACATAGACATAATCCGCGGCACTCCCAGCACTATCCTGGACGCACGCGTTCCCAGAGACGCCAGGACCAGGGACGGCAGGTCATTTACCAACTCAAGGGCGATAATCAACGCCTGCAAGCCATACGAGTGGATTGACGAGTTCCCCAAGTCAATCGACCTTGAACCCGAAATGGTCAAACGAATCAAGGCGAAATGGAGTGACTTACTGGAGTGATGGCAGAAGCGAGCCGCAGTCCGCTATCAGAAGGCTGTTTGCTATCTCGGTAAAAAGATAAAACCGCCAACACCAAGGAACGCAGAAAGGCTCCCGGTCCAACGCTACTTACACCGGGAGCCTTTCCGTGGAAAGAAGGAAGGATAATGAAACGGACTCCTTGAAACGCTTGGCACCGCTGTTAAAGTGCAAAAACACGGGCACATGCCCCGTCTTCGACGATTTCACTCGCCTTATTGGCTATGACGAGCATAAGGTACTTTTTTATACCATAAATTTGGCCTAATGTCAAGGGGTCAGAGACTTTTCTGCTAAAATTCAAATACAGGGGCGGTGAAATCACCCAGTAGCCACGCACCAAAGATGCGCCAATCGGCGAAGATTGTGTATAATGGTACTGTCTTTGGCGAGACCGGCAAAAACGTAGCCACGCTGCCGGACGTTGAGCGTGCCCGGATTCCTGAATGATAGCCCGGAAGGAGGCGTAAACAGTGAGTTATGCGTGGACGGGGGTCAACTTAGAGGTTGACCTGTCTCAGGGAAAAGCGGAAAAACAGGAGATTACGCGTGAGTTCAATGAGGAATACGTGGGCGGTCGGGGGGCCAACGCCAAAGTCTTCTGGGAGAGGGTCCCTCCCGAAGTTGAACCCCTCTCTCCGGAAAACCTGCTCATCTTCCGTGCCGGGGCGCTGGTGGGGACATCAGCCCCGTCGGCTAATCGCACCACCATCACCACCAAATCGCCCCAGGTGAATCTCCAGACTTTTTCCACGCTGGGAGGATTCTGGGGGGTAGAGCTAAAGCACGCCGGCTATGACTCCGTGGTAATATCCGGAAAAGCCCCCGGCCCGGTCTATCTGTGGATAAACGACGGCAGTGTTGAAATACGCGACGCCAACCACCTCCAGGGCAAAGACACCAACGAGGCCCAGAGGCTCATCCAGGAAGAACTCGGCAATGACCGCGTTCAAATCGTGTGCATCGGGCCGGCTGGTGAAAACATGGTCAACTTCGCCAGCATCGAGCATGGCCTCGGCGACAGCGCCAGCCGGACCGGTGTGGGCACGGTTATGGGGGATAAGAACCTCAAGGCCATTGCCGTCTACGGGACCAAAGACGTCAACGTGGCCCGGCCCGCTGAATTTGCCGAGGTGTGCGAGCAAGTGCGCACCAGGAGCGACGGGCTGAGGGAATTCTACGAAAAATGGAACGAGTTCTTCATAGAAGGTATGCTCGATGGCGGCGTGTACAGCAATCAGCGTCGTCTCATCGAGCTGGGAAATTCCGTGGGAGACATATACGGGGACTTCACCGCCAAGTACAGGGGCAGGCAGGCCGCCTGCTACAACTGCGCGGTGAAGTGCAAGGAGCTGGTCTCCGTTCCCGAAGCCGGCTATTTCGCCGCCAAATGCCAGGCGCAGAGCATCTTCATACTGTCCACCGGGGTAATCGATATACCCTTCTCCGTAAAATGCAGCGAGCTATGCCACAGGTATGGACTTGACCAGGTGACGACCGCCAATGCGATTGCCTTCGCCATAGAGCTATATCAGAAGGGCATCTTGACCAGGGAAGATACCGGCATGCCCCTGGAAGAAGGAAATGCTGAGGCGGCCTTCTGGTTAATTGATAAAATGGCCCGCCGGGATGGCATTGGAGATATTCTGGCCAACGGCGTCCATGAGGCCGCCCGTATAATCGGCAAGGGCGCTGAGGAAGCTGCCCTGTGCGTCAAAAAGCTGGAGCAATCTCCATATGCGCACAGCATGCCATATGTCGCCCTTAACAGCGCCGTCAGCGATAGGGAGGACTATACTAAGTCGGAGAGCCTTATCCCTCAGGGGTATTTCCACCACTACCAGGAGTATGCCAATAAGCACCAGTACAACACCGGCGACCCCCGTGATTACCCCTGGCCATCCGGGTTTGAAAAATTCTTCACCGAGCCCATGGACTGGGCCGGGGCTGATATCGAGAGAACGAGCCAGCTGGTTCATTTTGACATGTGCAACGTCACCCTGGCTGACATGGCCGGGGTCTGCCGTTACTGGGCAGGATTTTGGGCGGCTATCCCGGCCAACTATCGAAGGGTGATAGATTTGCTCTCATACGCAACAGGGGTAGACTACGATGAAGACCGAATATTTAAGACCATCAAGAAAGCCTCTGCCCTCCTTAGAGCCTACAATGTGAGACTGGGAATACGGAGAAAGGACGATACCGTACCCGACCGGTTTTTCCGCGTCTCCCCCGGTGCGCCTTATCAGCCGCTGGACCCCGGCCGGTTCAGCAGGATGATAGACCGGTTCTACGAGTTACGGGGCTGGAACAATGAGGGAATTCCCGGCAGGGAGACCCTGGACGAACTGGGCCTGGACTTCGTCAGAGAAGACCTGGAACAGCGGGGGATTCTATAACGGGAATAAGGCGGCATTGACGCCAGCCCGGCACTATGATATAAAGTAACCACGGCATAAGCGCACCGCCTCTTGGCAAACCGCCGACAAAGAACACGAACAGGAGAGAATAGCGATGGCATACAGGGACTTGAGGCAGTTCATGGCAGTGCTGGAGAAAAAGGGCCTGCTGGTCAGGGTCAAGGCCGAGGTAGACCCCGCCTGGGAGATAAACGGCGTTACCAATAAGCTGGCGGTGGAACAGGGGCCAGCGGTCCTCTTTGAAAACGTTAAAGGCCACAAAGTCCCGGTTTTGGCCGGAGCCATCGGCACAGTGAAACACCTGGCATTAGCCCTGGAAATGGACTCCCTCGGCGGGAAGGAGATGGCCACAGAATGGGTGAGGAGAACGGAGCATCCCATACCACCCAAATCGGTCAAAACCGGCCCGTGCAAGGAAAACATCCTGACCGGTGATAAAGCTGATATCAATGCCATTTTCCCTCCGGTACAGTGGCATGAGGAAGACGGCGGCCCTTTCGTCGGCACCCTGGGGCTGGTGGTAACCAAAGACCCAGAGACCGGAGTGCAAAACGCCGGCATGTACCGGATGATGTACCGCACCAAAAACGAGACCGGCCTGCTCATGTGCTACGGCCAGCACGGACAGCGACACCTGCAAAAATGGCAGCGCCTGTATCCCGGCAAGCCAATGCCGGTAGCGGTTGCCATCGGCACCGAACCAGCCTACCTGCTGGCGGCGGCGTCGAAGCTCAGCCATCCGCCCGGCGAAGACGATTACGTGGGAGGGCTGAGGCAGGAGCCTCTTGAGCTGGTAAAATGCGAGACCTGCCATTTACAGGTGCCAGCCACAGCGGAAATCATACTGGAAGGGGAGGTCCGTCCCGAACAACTGGAGCCTGATGGCCCCTTCGGAGAGTACCCCGGCTACATGGCGGCGGAGCGCAGCGCCAATGTGTTCCACCTGAAGGTCATCACCCACAGAAGTAATCCGATATTCCACGGACAAAGGGAGGGATGGCCGTCAGAAGGTAATATCCTCTGGTGGCTGGGCCTGGAAGGCCTCGCCTATTCCAAGCTCAAGAAAATCCCCGGCGTGGTAGATGTCCACGCTCCTCTACCGGCCTGCTGCTTCAAGCTAATCGTCTCCGTCCGGAAATCATGGCCCGGCTATGTCAATGAAATAATTCAATCAGTCTGGGGAGATGTTGAGCTTGCCTATTTCTTCAAGAACGTCGTGGTGGTGGATGAAGACGTGGACGTCCGCAATCCCGCCCATGTGGAATGGGCGATAGCTACCCACGTGCAGCCGGACCGTGATATCATGATTGCCCCCCGCTGCCCTGAGCTCGGGCTGGACCCCTCTCAACCCATCTCCAGGCGCGGCTGGACGGCCAAATGGGGGGTAGACGCCACCATGCCCGTCGAGGAATACCGGGCCGAAGGCGCTGAGCCGCCGGCTTTATGTAATGACCCGCATATTAAAGCCAGGGTGGAAGCGCAGTGGCAGAAGTATGGCATAAACCTGTGAGCGAAGCCAAACGAGAAGGGTTAAACAGATAGCAAAATACAGGAGGAGAACGTGGCAGAACTACCAGTAGTGGCAGAAACAAACCCCTATGAGGCATGGATAAAGCAAGAGGGGATACCCGTAATCGAGGGGTATAGCGTCGATGACGCCATGAAAGTCCCGTTACAACCCTGGAAAAGGATGGGGGGCCTGGGGGCTTACCTCCACCTGCATGGCTCTGATGGCAGGACCGGCGCCTATATTTGCGAGATTCCTCCGGGGGGCAGCCTTAAACCGGAGAGGCACCTGTTCGAAGAGCTCATCTTCATCTGGTCGGGCGAAGGCGCCACTACAGTGTGGGGCGAAGGCATCGCCGAGCAAATTTTTCAGTGGCAGGAGGGCAGCCTGTTCTCACCACCGCTGAACTGCTGGCACCGGCTGGTTAACAGGGATGCCAAGAAGCCGGCGAGATTTCTGGCCGTCAACGGCGCCCCGGTATTCATGAACCTGTTTCACAATCCGGATTTTATCTTTAATAACGACTTCGCCTTCAAGGACAGGTACGCCGGGCAAAAGGACTACTTCAAGGGCGATGGCAGAGCCTTCTATCTCTCGGATAGCAAAGGCAATGTTCTCAAGTCAGTGGGGGCGGTCTGGGAGGGCAATCTTGTTAAAGACGTGCGGACCTTTGTCCCTGCCACATTACACGGGTCGGTGCTGGGTTCCACCAAGTATATAAACCTGGAGTTAAGCGGCAACACCATGGAGGCGCATATTACCCAGTATGAAGTGGGCACCTATATGCAGGCACACCGCCATGAAGGTGGCGCCCATGTCCTTGTCCTGAGCGGCAGGGGTTACTCCCTGATGTGGCCTGAAGGGGAAGGGAAACAAAAGTTTGACTGGCATAAGGGGTCGGTAATTTCACCTGTGGAGAACTGGTTCCACCAGCACTTCGTCACCAGCCGGGAGCCGGTGATGCAGGTGGCCCTCCGCTGGGGCGGCAAAACGTATAGATTCTTGCAAGATGGACAATGGGCTGAACGTCATAACGTAATTGAATACTTCAATGAAGACCCTGACGTAAGGGAGCTATTTGAGAAAGAGCTGGCCAAGGAAGGCCTCAAGTCTAGAATGGAGGAGAGCTTCTACCAGAAGTAGGAGGTACTGGGTGAAATACGACGAATTACTTGAGCTTTTGAGATACAGAAGGAGCATACGGGTATTTAAGCCAGACCCCATTCCCGATGAGTCCATTATGAAAATCCTGGACGCAGCGCACTACGCCATGTCCGGGGGTAACTCTCAGCCGTGGGAGTTTATCGTGGTAAAGGACGCTAAAATAAAAGAGGGGATTTTCAATGCCTATCTGGCCAACTTCGAGCTGACTTACCATCTGGAGCAACAGCGCGCTCCAAGGTACCGACATCCGGCATTCAACGTGCCCCCCGAAGAGAAAGATAAAGCCAGGCAGATGGTATGCGGCTGGAAAGACGCCCCGGTGTACATAATGGTTGTCGAGGACGGCAGGAAAATGTTTGGCTCGGTGCTGGCGGCACGGTCAGACCTGAATGGCGAAAGCCTAAGCGTATTCGCTTCCAGCATGGGCCATGTCAGCATGATTTTGCACCTTGCCGCAGCCGCGCTCGGCCTCGGCTCACAGCGAGTAGATGTTTGCACCCAGGAATCGTACAGACAAATCCTGAAGTATCCCGAGCCGTCACGCTTGAGCTTCATTGTTCCGGTGGGATACCGGGCGTACCAGCCCGGCCCTCCCCACCGCCTGCCGCTGAAAAGCCTGGTGCACTTTGACCAGTATGATACCAGCAAGGCTATACGCGATGACAATTTCCTGGAATACCTGGACAAGATAAGAGCGCTGGGAAGACTCGGCTATGAGGACGAGACGGCAGCCAGGAAGAAGCTTTGAAATCAAAAAAACGGTCTTGCGATTAAACGGGAGGTAAGTGAGATGGACAATCTATGAGACTGAGGTGAAGATGAGATACCCAATGGTTGAAAGAATATTCAGGGAGGAAACATGAAACGGAAACTGGTAATCATAAGCCTGGTCCTGGCGTTGCTGGCACTGCCCGTAGTGGTTGCCTGTGCCAAGCCGGCGCCGACACCAGCCCCGGCGCCAACAGTCACGGTCACAGTGACAGCTCCGGCGCCGGCACCAACTCCAACGCCAACTTCGACGCCAACTCCGACGTCAGATAAGGTCTACACGCTTAACTTCGCCTGGGATGACGTACATGGCAGGGCGCAGTTCTCCCAGGTATTTGCGCCTGGCCGCGAGTTTCAGCGGTACCTCTATTGGGCGAGCAACGGGCGGATACAACTTAAGATTGTTCCCAAGATGTTCCCCAGCATGGAAATACCTATTGCTATAGGCGCAGGCAAGGCCGACCTGGGCAACGACTGGCTAGCCTGGTTCTCAGGGACTTTCCCTCTAGCGGTCTGGGAGAGCATCCCCGGACTGGTATCCTCGGAGTTGGTCACCGGGGCGCTGGAATTGCAGCAGGTGATGCAGAGCCCCAAGCTACAAGCGATAATGGATAAATATTACAGAGGCTTCGGCCTTGTCGACCTGGCTGACACCTATGGCGGCGGTACCTATGCTCTCTGGGGCAACAAGAAAATTACCACGCTGGCCGAAATGAAAGGGCTGAAGGTGAGGGTTTCCGGCCTCATGCAGACCAAGGCCCTGGAAGCGATGGGGGCCGCGCCGGTGACCATGGTTGCCGCCGAAGTCCCCGGAGCGCTGAAGACGGGGCTTCTTGATGCCGCAGCATCAGGGGTAGCCTACGGCTATCAAATCGGCTGGGGGGACATCGCCAAAGTTGTAACCAGACTGCCAATTCACTCTCCTACCTTCCAAACGATTTTTATGAATGCCAAGACATATGACTCATTACCCCCTGACCTGCAAAAAATACTCAAACAGATATCCTGGGAGATGGCAGTGATGACTCACCTTGGGGTGGTCCAAGGGGAGATGGAGGATGAATACGCCGCGGGGCGTGGCGCCATTGAAATCAATACCCTGTTGCCGGGGGAGATTGCTAAAGCCGTAGAACTTATGAAGCCGGTAGAGGCGGAGTGGCTCAAGACGGCTGGTCCGCAGGGGCCGGAGGTCCTGGCAATTGTCAAGGAGGAGTTAGCCAAGTTCAGGGCTTTCAAGGCCACACCCTGAAGCAAGCGCATAGGGAAAGAGGCGGTAGATATTGACTATCGCCTCTTTCCCCTGTTTTGAGGAGACGAAGATGAAGCGCGCCGCTCGCGTTATCGAAGTCATATCCAACGCATTGAGTCGGGACTTTTCGGCGGGTCTGGTCTTCATCCTGATGGTCATGGTTATGGCTGAAGTGGTCGCCAGATATGTTTTTGGCCGACCGCTCAGGATTGCCGATGAAATTGGAGCTCTTATGCTTGCCGCCATTGCCTTCATCGGCCTGGCCTTCACCTGGACGGAAAAAGGGCATATCCGCACCCAGTTTATCATCAGTCACCTCCCCGCCAGGGTCAGAAACCGGCTGAGGGTGGTAACCCTGTTCATCGCCACCGCCTTCGTCCCGGTGCTCATCCTGGGTAGTTACGACCTATGGGCACGCTCGCACCAGTTTGGCGAGAGGAGCAGCAGTTGGCTGCGCCTACCCCTGGAATGGCCCCGGCTGGTCTGGCTTATTGCCACTTCCCTGCTATTTCTGGTAGTGGTTACCGACCTGGTCAAAAGCATAAAATCCCCGGCGACCAGTGAAGGAAAGGAACCGTGATTCCCGAGATAACGCTGGTCCTTATTGCCCTGGCGGTCATGGTTATCCTGATGGCCATAGGCCTGGAAATCGCCTGGTCCATCGGCATAGCCGCCACCGTGACCTTTGTCTTGTTTGTCGGTCAGCCATTCAACCAGCTTATCTGGAGCTCGTGGGACGCCGCCAACTCGTTCACGCTTACGGCAGTGCCCCTTTTTGTGTTTATGGGCACAATCCTGGCCAATACCGGCGTTGCTGAAGCACTTTTTGCTGGGATTGAAAAATGGCTGGACCGCCTGCCCGGAAGCCTGGCGTGTACCACTCTCACCGCTGCCGGCATCTTCGCCGCTATGTCCGGTTCTGGCATGGCGGCGACATCTGTTTTCGGCAAGGTCGCCTTTCCTCCCATGGAAACCAGGGGGTACAGCCCCAGGCTATCCCTCGGCTCCATTGCCATCGGGGCTACCCTGGCCCCACTTATTCCACCCAGCATACTCCTGATTATTTATGGCACATGGCAGGGTGTTTCCGTGGTGAGCCTTTTTGCGGCGGCGCTGGTGCCGGGAGTAATACTATGTTTTCTCTATATAATGACCGCTATAATCATGGTGAAGCTCAACCCCAATCTGGCTCCCCCACCACCCAGGTATAGCTGGCGGGAAAAGCTACTCGCGCTGAGGGGAATATTCCCCTTTCTGCTGGTGGTGTTCGGGGTCCTGGGGTCTATCTTCGGGGGTGTCATGACCCCCACCGAAGCGGCGTCTCTGGGCGCTTTTCTCAGCATGGCCCTGGCCCTAGTATACAAACGACTTAGCTGGGCGATACTCAAGACAAGCCTTTACGACGCAGTGAGGGTAACCAGTTTCGGCATCTTTATCTATGCCATGGCGGTAGGACTAGCCCATGCCCTTAACATGATGGGGATTACCGGGCAAATCACCGAATTCGTGCTGGGACTGCCCATCGGGAAATATGGCACCATAGCTCTTTTCATCGTAATGTACCTCATTCTGGGATGCTTCATGGGCTCCTGGGAAATGTTATTCCTGACCTTCCCCTTCGTTATGCCCATTATCTCGGCGTATAATATCGACCTTGTGTGGTGGGGTGTGCTTTATGTCATGCTGGGCGATATTGGCAACGTCACCCCGCCTTTTGGCATGACCCTGTTTGTGCTTCACGGCATAGTCCCCAAATACTCAATGGAGACGGTGGCCCTGGCTGCTCTTCCCTTCATAATTACCACTTTGCTTCTGGTTGCCGCCATGGTGATGTTCCCGCAGCTCGCCCTGTGGTTTCCCAGTCTGCTGCTGAGTGGCTGAGGCGCGTACGAAAGTACGCCAAAGCTCTGAAATGCCCCCTCTCTACCGGCTGAAAATCAGGCTCCTGGCTCATGCCAGAGCGCACCATCATCAAAGGTACAGGGCAAGGTTCATCACTATTAAGTACCAAAGATACTGTCTTCTTAGTATTCACGCCAGCCGTATTGTTTGCTATCATATTAAGCGGATTGCCTGCTGTACGGTCAGAATATCTGGAAAGGCGCGCGCACTCTGGAGACCGCATTGCCATTTCTGAGGCAAGAAAATTCAGCGTTAAAAACAAACATAAGGGAATAAGAGCATGAAGGAGGATAGAATATGAAAGGAAGGCGAAGCAAAATAGGCGGGTTACTGGCGGTCTTAGTTATAGTGGCTTCGCTAGCCAGTGCCTGCGGCGTGCCCCAAAAAGACGTCGAAGCGCTGAAGCAGCAGCTTGAGACGGCAAAAGCACAAGCGCAAAACGCTGCCACCTTGCAAACTCAAGTCACCGCCAAAGAGCAGGAAATTACGGCATTAAAGCAGGAACTTGAGGCGGCAAAAGCACTAGGAAAAGATGTTGCCGCCCTGCAGGCTCAAATCACCGCCAAAGAACAGGAACTGGCGACACTCAAGAAAAATATGGTATGGACAATTATTCCCAATGCACCGCCCAGGCAACCAGCGCCACCTCCGACGCCAGGCGCTCCTCCACCTCCTCCTCCACCGACGCCGCCACCAGCGAAGACGGTGCCCCTCTTCTTCTATGTCGATACTGTCACCGCCGGCCCCGGTGAGAGCAAGTACAATGTTGATGCCAGTCGCTATTGTGTAATCAATGGCGTTTTTAAGCGGGGTATGCATATAGTGTGGCGCATGGAGGTAGTAGATACCACCACAAGCAAAGTTCTGCAAAAGACAGATGTGAGCTCAGCCGTGCTCAAGCTGCCCCATGGAGAAACCAAGAATTTCAACTTTGGCAGGCATGGAGCTACTGAGGATGCACCCTGGTTTTGGACGGCCGCCTGGGATGCCCCGCCCGATTATCCACTTGGCGTACTTGATTTCACTATCGAAGTCACCACCAATGATGGCAAAACGGGCACCTTCAAACAGATACCAGTGAGTCTGCCGGCACGTGGTATTGAGTCGCGGTTGACCATTATCGAGTAACACCCGCAAAGGTTGGTTACGAGGGGAACCGTATGGGTTCCCCTCGTAACTATACGAATCAAAGACGTCGATATAGCGAGATGTACGACAAGGGAAAGGCAGAGGAGGGGAAATATGAAACACCGGTTAATTTTGGTAGCAGCTAGCATTGTTTGTTCAAGCTTGTTACTCTTATCCTGTACTGGCCAACCGACACCTGAGTCAACGAAAACGACAACTAGCCAGATGCCAATCCAAACTGCACCACCTGAACCTGTTGTCAATCCATCACCAGCTTCGCTCGGTCCTCTGAAGCTACTGAAGACCAGCCCTGAGAAGGGACCGGTAGGCACAGCCTTTACCATCACCGGCGACGGGCTCCCCTCGGGGAAACCTGTGGATTTTGTTTGGGTTACATACGATGGTAGTTTTGCCACTGATGCCGGACCGGAGAATGTGCTGTTCCTGGAACGTAAGTTTATCTCAAAAAGAGTACCTTTAGGTAAGGCCACTGTCAACGCCCAGGGACAAGTGACCGTCAATCTAGTAGCCCCAGAGGATTACGGAGAGATTCATGATATCTATGCTGTAGTAGATGGACAGGATGTGGGTAAGGCAGGGTTTCGTATCCTGCGTACCGTCGACCTCAGTCCCACCGAAGGTCCGGTAGGGACACCAATCACTATCACCGTAAAGGGCATTGGTTGGAAGCCTTTTGAGAATACAATGGCGCTGCGCTACGACAACAAATACACCGGATTCGTTTCCGCGGTGACGACTAGAGGCACGGTTAGCTTCCAGGTTAGAGCTGCCGGTCCTGTTGGGAAGCACGTTATCCAGCTCACGGGTGCCAGCGCCGCGACCACCTATCTGAATTATGTACAGTCCCCGGTGGGTTACATTCCGGGGGACTTTTCCTGGACATTTACCGTAACCAAGGACAATGGTCCGTTACCTTTAACACTTGATTGGCCTGATGCCAGTCGCGTCATTCGGCTCGATAATAATGCTCCCAGAACTACGTCGACAGCGAATCAGACGTCACTGGACTTGCTGGCAGTATTAGAACCTGCCTCAGGCCCCATTCTCTCTTCAACTACCCTGCACGCCAGCGGGCTGACGCCAGGTAGAGAAGTTGAACTAATCTGGGTAACTACCCGAGGGAACCGTCTCAGCCCCACTGGCTGGAGCCTAACTGAAATCCCACTTACTAAGACAACCGTAGCGCAGGATGGCTCTTTGACGGCGAGTATTCAGGTTCCCGACGACCTGGGGGGGTGGCATGTAGTAAAGCTAATGCAGGATGGCAAAGTACTGAAAGAGACCCCTTATTATGTAGAGCGTAGCCTGGTGACGGTTATGCCAACCAAGGTTAAGGTTGGAGAGACATTCGGCATCCAGGTCAAAGGAATCGGCTGGACCGAACTGGATAATACTTTAGTGGTGAATTATGACAACGCTTATACTGGCTATGCCTGTGGGTTTAGTTCTAATGGTGATATAACCCTGAACTTAATAGCCAGTGGTGGCCCGGGGACCCATCTTATTGACCTGTATCCCACGGTATACCGGGCAAAGGGTAAAGTGCCACACCCGGAGGAATTCTGGAATTTCGAGCTTCCCCAACTGACGGCATTACAGGACCATCCCGGTCTTACCTTGGGGTATAAACTGCCCATATTTAGGCTAGCCATTGAAATTATTCCATGAATAATCTAAAATATCCCTTCGGAGAGAAGAGTTTGCAGTGAATAAATATCTAACCAAGGTTACGATAAGTATCATGGTTGTCTTTATTGCCACGGCGGCGCTTCTTGCCGCGTGCGGGGGAAAACCAGCTCCTATTCCCACACCAACTTCTACGCTTACCCCCACGCCTGCGCCTGCACCTACACCTACGCTTACACCAACTCCAACTCCCACGGCCACTCCTACACCTACACCTACGCCCACACCCACTCCCACAGTTGACCCAGCCGTTTTGAGAGCCAAAGGGGAGGAACTCTACCAGAAAACTGCCGGCGGAATAGGCTGCAAGGCCTGCCATGGCGTTGACGGTAAGGGGATAACTAATACGGCGCCAGAGGTGCGTGGGAAAACAGCCGATGATATCAAGCGAGCGCTCGGTGGCGATGCCATGAGCTTCATCTCTATGACTGGCGAGGACATTGAGGCTGTTGCCGCCTACTTAAAATATCTGGGGTCACAGCCGTAAGAGCAACGGCCCTGGATAAATCCAGGGCGCGAAACCGCTCTGCAATGATGGCTGAGCAGCTTTAATACTCGATGCCTCTCCGCGCGGTGACGCCCCTGGCAAACGGGTGCTTGACCGCTACCATCTCGGTGACCAGGTCAGCCTGCTGTATCACCTCCGGGGACGCGCCGCGCCCGGTCAGGATTAGCTCTACCCTTTCCGCCTTACTCCTCATCAAGTCGAGCACCTGCCCCGTGGTTATCAGTCCCTTGCTCGCCGCCACCAGAATCTCGTCCAGGACTACCACATCATAGTTGCCTTCGGCCACTGCTTCCCGGGCCAGGGACAGCGTTTGCTCGGTCAAGGGACGGAGCTCATCCGCGGTCTGGACGAGGCTGCTGCTGGTGTTCAACTGTACGATGTCGAATGGGCGATGCCTGGCGACGTAGAGGTGCTCGCCGCAGGCACGGTCCCCTTTTAAGAACTGGATGACGAGCACCCTCATTCCGTGGCCGGCTGCCCGCAGCGCCAGCCCCAGAGCGGCGGTGGTTTTGCCCTTGCCGTTGCCGGTATATACCTGGACCAGCCCCTGCGCCGCATTGCCTTTGCCCCTAGCCACGGATGCCATCCTCCATTATCCTGTAGATAGCAGGCATGTCCAGGCTGCCCCTGACCAGCGCCGCCAGCCGGTCATATTGCTGCTCTTTCCCCACGGCGGCGCTCTGCTTCTCGGGCAGGCCGTGGTACCGCCGCAGCGAATTAAGCCAGGCCTGCCTGAAGCCTAAGTTGTGAAACAGGCCATGCAGATAGGTGCCGAGTATAGTACCCCTGGCGTTGATGGTGCCCTCACCATGGTCGGCGTTGCCCCGGGGCGTCTCGAAGACATGGAATGCGCTGACGCCTTTACGGGTCACCGTTTGCCCCATGTGTATCTCATAGGCCGTCAGCTCCTTACCTCTCAGTCCATGGAGCAGCCCAAAGTCAGTTGATACTCGCGCCTTGACCTGGCTGGTGGACTTTTCGGGATGGAAGGTGGTCTCCGCATCAAGCAGGCCCAGCCCCAGGACGCTTTCCTCTCCCGATTCCACTCTGTGCGGGTCAAAGATGACCGTCCCCAGCATCTGATAGCCGCCACAGATACCCGCCACCGGCGTGCCTGTCCCGGCTTGCTGGACAATTATCTCCGCCAGTCCCGACCGGCGGAGATAATGGAGGTCGCTGATGGTGCTTTTAGTCCCGGGCAGGATTATGAAATGGGGACTGCCGAAGTCGGCGACGCCGGTCACGTACCGCACACGGCAGCCATCTTCTTCCAGCGGGTCGAAATCGTCATAGTTGGAGATATGGGGCAGGCGGATGATGGCTACATCCAGGTCACCGGACATATGACCTACCCTCTCATCAAGGTAGACGGAGTCCTCCTGGGCAAGGTGGATATCCCGAAAGTAGGGCACCACGCCCAGTACCGGCTTCAGGGTCCGACTTTCCAGCATGTCAAGGCCGGGCTGGAGCAGCTTCAGGTCGCCGCGAAACTTATTGATTATGAAGCCTTTGATGTAATCCCGCTCATCCTGGTCCAATAGCGCCAGGGTGCCGACCAGTGAGGCGAACACCCCGCCGCGGTCGATATCGCCCACCAGGAGCACCGGCGACCGCGCCATCCTGGCTATCCGCATGTTGACGATTTCCCTGTCCTTGAGGTTTAGCTCAGCCGGGCTGCCGGCGCCTTCAATGACCACCACATCGTAAGCGGAGCGGAGACTTGTCAGCGAGTCTCGCACGACATCAAGCAAAGTGGCGGTGTAATGATAGTATTCGGCGGCGGATAACGTCCGGTCCACTTTGCCGCGGATGATGACCTGGCTCATGCTCTCTGCCTGGGGCTTGAGAAGCACCGGGTTCATATCCACGCTGGGCTCGACCCCGGCCGCCTCCGCCTGCACCGCCTGCGCCCGTCCTATCTCGCCCCCTTCTCTGGTGACGAAGGAATTGAGCGCCATGTTCTGTGCCTTAAATGGCGCTACCGAGAAGCCGTCCTGCTTGAGGATGCGGCAGAGAGCGGTTACCAGAATGCTCTTACCTGCCGACGAAGATGTGCCCTGTACCATTAAGGTTTTAGCTTGTCTCATGACCGCTCAGCCTGTTTAGCCCATGCAGCACACGACTCCACGAAGCGCTTCGCCAGTGAAGGGTCAGCGCCGAAATGAAGGTGGAAATAGGAGCCTAAAACGTTACCCGTTGGCCCGCTGACGAAACCTTCTAGCTGCTCCTCCGGCGCCAGAATCCTGTAGGCGGCCTCGTCACCGGGGGCCGGCATCTTCGACCAGTGAAACAGGTGCCCCCGCAGTTTTTGGCCCCGCCTGGCCAGGATGCTGTCCCGCAGCGTTTCGGCCTCGGCGTAGCCCATCCTGGCCCTCTGCTTTTGCATCTCCGCCCAGCCCGGCAGCAGTCCCACCATGGCATGCCTGTCACCGTCAAAGCCGACTATACCCTGGGAGACATACATCAGGCCGCCGCACTCAGCATAAACGGGCATGCCATCGCCGGCCGCCGCCGCCAGGGCTTTTTTCATCCCGGCGTTTGCCCCCAGCCGGTCGGCGTGCATTTCAGGAAAACCACCCCCCAGATACACTCCTCCTGCGCCGGAAGGCAGACCGGCGTCACGCAGAGGGCTGAAGTACCTGAGCTCGGCTCCCCAGGCGGATAGTAGGTCGAGGTTCATCTGATAGTAGAAATTGAACGCTTCATCCCGCGCCACGGCGATGCTGGCGCAGACCGGCTTTCTTTCCCGCGGGAAAAGCCTTCCATCTTCGGGCGCTGGCACCAGCCCGGCGGCGCTGGCGAGCTCTACAATACGGGGCACATCTATGGTAGCTTCAACCTGCTCCCGCACCGCGTCTATATACTCCGCGATTTCCCCTTTTTCAGCCGCCGGCACCAGCCCCAGGTGCCGCTCGGGCAAAGCCACGCTTGCATGCTTGGGCAGATAGCCCAGGACCGGCACGCCGGCTTTCCTTTCCACCGCTTCCTTCGTCGAACGCAGGTGGCTGGCGCTGCCGACCCTGTTCAAGATAACGCCGGAAATCTTTATCTCCGGGTCAAGCTGGCGATAGCCCAGAGCGACCGCCGCCGCACTTTCAGACATCCTGGCCACGTCCACCACCAGTACCACCGGGGCGCTCAGGAGCCTGGCTATCTCGGCAGTGCTACCGGCGCTGCCCGAGCCCATCCGCCCGTCATAAAGCCCCATCACTCCCTCCACGACCGCCAGGTCACACCCTTCACAGGCGCGGACGAAAAGCTCGACCATGGACTGCGGCGGCAGTATCCAGCTATCCAGGTTATGGCAGGCTGACCCGGCGGCCATTGCCAGATAGCCCGGGTCAATATAGTCCGGGCCGCACTTGAAGGGCCGTACCCGCAAGCCTCGCCATCTCATGGCGGCGATAAGCCCGGCGGTGATGGTGGTCTTGCCTACCCCGCTGCTAGTCCCGGCAATCACCAGCCTGGGAATCTTCATCTTGAGGCTCCTTGCTCAGGTCGTACTTTCCCTGGTAGCCGCGGGGCGTCACCATCCAGTCCCGGAAGGAGAAGGTCTGCGAATTGCCGACGATGACAGTAGTATCCATGCCGATTTCATGGTCCAGCATGTGCTCCAAATCGGTTATCGCCACCTGCTGCTTTTTCCGGCAGGCGTTGCTGACAATGCCCACCGGGGTGGTGGGCGGACGGTGCTGCATGATAATATGCCGCGCCTGGGCCAGTTGATGCTGGCGCTTCTTGCTTTTGGGGTTATGTATAACGATGACGAAGTCCCCCTGTGCCGACAGCTTCAGCCTTTGCTCGATGTCTGACCACGAGACCAGGTAATCGCTGAGGCTGATGACGGCAAAATCGCTCATGATGGGCGCCCCGAGCAGAGCCGCCGTGGCAGCCAGGGAAGGCACCCCGGGCACCACCTCTATGTCCAGCCTGTCGCCCGTCTGGCGGACGATTTCACCCACCAGCCCGGCCATGCCGTAGATGCCGGCATCCCCGCTGCAAACTATGGACACCGTCTTGCCCTGCACGGCCAGGCTGATAGCTTTCCCGGCCCGCTGTACCTCGCCTCCCATGCCGGTGGCGATGACCTCTTTCCCGGCGAGCAGTGGTTCAATCAGCTTGATGTAGGTCTTATAGCCGACCACGGCTTCGCTCAAGTGAACGGCCTCCCTCGCCCTGAGCGTCATGTGCTCCAGGTCGCCGGGGCCGATGCCGACCACAAAGAGCCTGCCCTTCTTCGGCGTGCTGTCAAACGGCAACCGGGCCACGGCGACAGTCACCATTCTGCCATAGCTCGCTTTTGGTGCCAGCAGCGAGGCGCGGCTGCTCAATATCGCTGCCGCCTCGCATACCGAGGCCGTCCCCATATATTTCAGGCTCGCCGCCGATGGGCTGGAAGGGATGCTCGCCTGGCTCAGGCTTTCCTTGTCAAAATAGTCTACCGGCAGGCGGTACTTTCGGGCGAACTCCAGAAGGCCGGCCTCATCCTTCTTCACATCAATAGTGGCTATGTTCCTGATGCTCCTGGTGGACAGCCCCTGCTGGCCAAATACATCCGTCACCGCTTCCTCCATCAAGGCAGCGGTCGTGCCTCGATTGCAGCCAATGCCCACCACCAGGCTCTTCGGCCGGTATACCACCGCCGGGCCGGGAAAGCGGTGCCCTTCACCCAAAACCCGGTCGGTGATGATGATGGCAGCCCGGCAGCCGGACTCCTTCAATGCTTCCAGGCTGGCGAAGACACGGGCGCTGGCTGGCAGTCTCCCCTGCGTCTGCCAGCTGCTGTCACCGGCATCCTGGTAAACGCCGACCGGCTCTGCATTGACCAGAGCGGCGCTGACCGCGGTGACATGGCTGCCGTCATCAAGCTCCCAGCCGAACTCATCGCCCAGGAGGTCTACGGCGATAATCTGGCTGACATCGGAAGCGGTGGTGATGACCGGCTGGGCGCCGAGGTGTGACGCTATTTCTGCGGCCAACCGGTTGGCGCCGCCCGAATGCCCGGAAAGCAGGCTGACGGCAAACTTACCCGCCTCATCAACCACCACCACTCCGGGGTCGTTGCGCTTGTCTCCGACCTGTGAAGCTAACAGGCGTACGGCGGCACCCACCGCCATGATAAGCACCAGCCGCCGGTAGCGGGCGAAGACGTCCATGACCGCATTTTTGGCCGGCGGCGGGAAGGCATGCTCATCCATCTTCGGCAGCGGGGAAAACTTCTGCGGCAGGTACAGGTGGCTGCCGGGAAAGAGCTGCCCCAGGCGCCGCCCCAGCTCCACGCCGTTTCTGGTTATGGCAACGATGGCCATACTATCAGGACGACCGGAACTCATGCTTGAACCCTCTATCATAGAGCCGGGAAGGCGCGCTTTTGCCCTTTGAATCCAGGAAGTCGCCCACCAGGATTAACGCCTGCCTCTTGATACCCAGCGCCTTCACTCGCTGCGCTAAATCCTTCAATCCGGCCCGCACCACCATCTCATCTTCCCAGCTAGCCCTGTAGACGACAGCCGCCGGGGTTTCGGGAGGATAGCCCCCTTCCAGCAGCTCGGCCACCACCTCTTCTATCAGGGAAGCGCTCAGGAAAACAGCCATGGTTGACCGGTGCGCCGCCAGGCTTCTCAGGCTCTCGGAGGAAGGCACCGGCGTCCTGCCCTCCATCCGGGTGATGACCACCGTCTGGGAAAGCCGGGGTACGGTAAGCTCCGTCTTCAAGGAGGCAGCAGCCGCGAATAGAGAGCTTACTCCGGGCACGACCTGGTACTCTATTCCTTTCTCATCCAGGACTGCCATCTGCTCCTGGATAGCCCCGTACAGGCCAGGGTCGCCGCTTTGCAGGCGAGCTACCACCTTTCCCTGCTTGACCGCCTCTATTATCAGCCCGCTTATCTGTTCCAGGGAGAGCGACGAGCTGCGATAGACCTCGGCGCCCTCTTTGGCGCAGGCGCAGACCTCGGGGTTTACCAGGGAATCAGCGTAGATGATGACATCCGCCTGCTCGATGAGCCTTCTCCCCCTGACGGTCAGCAGCTCAGGGTCGCCCGGGCCAGCGCCGATAAAGTACACCTGGGCCATCTTGTTACCTCCGCACGATGAGAAGCGAGAAATAGTCCAGCTTCTTTCCCTTCAGACTGGTTATGTCTCTGACTATCTCCTCATCCTGTGTGGTGCATCTCCGGACATAAACGCACTTCTCCACCAGGTTCATCTGTTCAAGGATGGCCAGCAGCCGGTCGAACATGCCCTGCAGCTTCATAAAGACCACCGTATCGAAATTCCTGAGCGTCTCTCTGACGGCCTCGTCCTGGTCAATACGCGATATTATGGCGATTCGCTCATCGTTGATGGCCAGGGGGAGCACCGCTCTGGCGGCGGCGGCATTGATGGACGAAACTCCGGGGACGACCTCAATCCGCACCTCCGGGTGGCTCTTTCTGAGCGCCTCAAGGACGTGGATAAACGTCCCGTAAAGGAGCGGGTCACCCACATTGACCAGGGCGCAGTCCTCTCCCCTTTTCAGGTGCTCCCAGATGCTTTCGGCTGCCTTATGCCAGGAGCCGGTCAGCCGGCTCTCATCTCTGAGCATGGGAAAGACCAGTCCAATCACCCTTTCTTCCGAGTTTTCCAGCACACCGGCGATAATGGACCGGGCGAAGCTATCGCTGTTATCGTCCTTCTGCGGGGCGAAGATAACCGGCACGCGGGACAAAATGCGATATGCCCGCAGGGTGAGAAGCTCGGGGTCGCCAGGCCCTACCCCGACTCCGTAGAGACGGCCGACTTCTTCCTTTCCCGGTTTCATTCCGCCTGCTCCCCTTCCCGCCAGCCGGCGATGATAAATACCGGGTTCATGGCCTGAAAACGAGTAAGGCCGGAAATATCTTTGCTGCGGGCCGCGTTAACCAGGGTCACTTCAACGGCGAACCCGTTCGCCTTTAAGCCCGCTGACGCCGCCTGCAAGGTCTCCAGCGTGGCCGCATTGACCACCACTCGCCCCCCCGTTCTCAGCCGGTGACAGCCGACCTGCAGAATATCGGCCAGGCGCCCGCCGCTGCCGCCAACGAAAATCGCCCCGGGGTCAGGCAAGCCATCAAGCCCGCTCGGAGCCAGTGCCCGAACCACGATGACGTTACCGGCGCCGAACCTGCGGATGTTCTCTGCGATGTCAGCCGCCGCCCGGGCGTCCTTTTCTATGGCGAAGATGCTCCCCTTCCGGACCAGGGCAGCGGCTTCAATGGACATGGCGCCTGAGCCAGCGCCGACGTCCCACACCACGCTATCTTCTTTGAGGCGCATCCTGGCCAGGCTGACCGCCCTGACCTCAAGCTTGGTGATAAGTCCGTCCCGCTGCCGTTGAAATTCGTCATCAGGAATCCCGAAATACCGCCCAGCCGGCATGTCCTTTGACCTGTTGTCTTTGACCAGTATCATGATATTGAGCGGGGAGAACTCCATATCCTTCAGGCTGTAGAGGTCTGTGGCCAGGATGTCCTCCCGGTCGCTGCCCAGGTCCTGGCAGATATACGCCCGGCAGTTCTCCACGCCCTGCTCCTGGAGGAAGCGGGCGATTTCTCCTGGGCTGTGCGTATCGTCGGTAAAAAGCCCGACCTTGCGGTTGGAGCGCACTATGCTCAGTATATCTTCAATGGGCCGGGAATGGACGCTGGCCAGGGCGGCATCATCCCAGCTTTCCTTGATGCGGGCAAAGGCGAGCTGCATGGCGCTTATGTTAGGCGTTATGTCAAATAGCTCCCTGCCCAGCTTGTCCGTCAGGTATCCGGCTATCCCGTAAAAACCGGGGTCTCCTGAAGCCAGGACTACCACCCGCTTGCGCTTGAAGTCCCTGCGGATTAAATCGGCTACCTCGTCCAGGTTATTCCTGATGGCGACCTTCTCCCCGGCTACGGAAGGGAACATGTCCAGCAACCGCGCCCCTCCCAAGACCACGTCGGCCTGCTGCACCAGCCGGTACGCTTCGGGAGTGAGGCTGGCAGCGCCGCACGGGGCAACGCCAATGATATGCACCTTAATCCCTGGCATCAGCCCTCCCCATAATAGCGCCGTTAGGGCCGGTCATGACGCACTCCACCTCAAGCCTGCCTCCAGCGCCGTCCCGGCATTGCCTCGCCGCCAGCAGGCAGAGATTATCGCAAAACTCCTTTACATATTCCGGCGGCAACATCCTGCGGAAGTGGTTGGCGGTAACCGCGCCGCGCAGGGCCTCGACCGTGCCATCGGGAGCGCCGCAGCTTTTGGCCACCTCGACCAGAAGGCCGATGTCCACACTCGATTCACTGACATTGGTGTAGAGATGCCCGGCGGCGAGCTTGCTTATCTTACCTATCATGCCCCAGACGAACACTCTGGCTACGCCTCGGCTGACGCATTCGCCCAGGGAATAGCCGATGAAATCTCCCGCCTGGATGAAGCACTCCTCGGCCAGCGCCGCCAGCTCCACCTGGGCAAACTTCTCGCTCCGCCGGCCTGTGGTGAGCACCACCTCGCGGCAGCCGCAGGCTGCGGCGACATCCAGCGCCTGCGAGATGCAGGCGGTGTAGGCCTCGACGGAATAGGGAATGACAATGCCGGTCGTGCCCAGGATAGAAATGCCCCCGATTATCCCCAGGCGGGGGTTCAGGGTTCTCCTGGCCAGCGCCTCGCCTTTCGTCACCGAGATAATGACCCGGACTCCCCCGGTGTCGAGCCTGTTTCCGGCCGCTTCCGCCACCGAGCGGGCTATCATCCGCCGCGGCACCGGGTTAATGGCCGGCATGCCGGCCGGTATTTCCAGCCCCGGCTTGGTCACCACGCCAACCCCCCTACCCCCAGCGATTTCAATGCCCGGCCTGCCTGTCCAGGAAACCACAGCCCATATCTCAGCCTTGTCGGTGACATCAGGGTCGTCCCCGGCGTCTTTTATCACCGAGCACGATGCCCGTATCTCAGTGAAGGTGCATTTTTCAATCCGGAAGCTGGCGCGGTCGCCGTTATGGGGCAAGCTGATGTCCACCCGCTCTACCGTCCGCTGGCCGAGCAGCGCCAGCATGGCCGCCTTGGCAGCGGCAGCGGCGCAAGCCCCGGTGGTATAGCCGGAACGCAGCGCCTTATCCCCCTTCCCGCCGGTCATGCGCTAGCCCTCCTCACCGTCAACGCGACAGAACGCGCCCGCTTCGCTTTCCTGGCGGCCTTCCATAAGCTTCAATAGCGCCCGCCGTGCCTGTGCGATGGTCAGCGGGACAGCGGGAAAACGCACCCCGTCTTCCTTGTGCAGGATTTCGGCAAGATGGGCCATCCGCGGCAGCCTCAATCCGGCTTCCCTGACCATGGCGGTATCGGCGAAGAGCCGCTGCGGCGTTTCTTCTCCCACCATCCTGCCCCGGCTCATGATGGCGACCCAGTCGCAAAATAGAGGCACCAGCTCGACATCGTGGGTAGCCACAACCATGGTGATTGCCCTCTCCCGGTTCAGCTTTCTGAGAAGGTGCATAATCGAGCTTGTCCCGCGCGGGTCGAGGCCGCTGGTAGGCTCGTCCAGCAGTATTACCTCCGGCTCCATGGCCAGCACTCCGGCAATGGCAACGCGCCTTTTCTGCCCGAAACTCAGGGCGTGGATAGCTTTGTCACCCAGCTCACCGGCACCCACCAGCCTCAGTGCCTCACCAGTCCGGGCGGCAACTTCATCCTCCGTCAACCCCAGGTTCACTGCGCCAAAGGCAACGTCATGCTCCACGGTGGCGGCAAAGAGCTGGTCGTTAGGGTCCTGAAAGACCATGCCTATCCGCCTGAAGATTTCCCTGTCTTCGAAGCGCCGCAGTTCCTTCCCGTCCAGAAGGACCCGCCCCGATGATGGTTTCAGCAGCCCGATGAAGTGCTTCAGCAGGGTGGTCTTGCCGCAGCCGTTAGCGCCCATCAAGGCCAGAAACTCGCCCTTCCTCACCTCCAGGCTGACCTCGGCCAGAGCATGAGTGCCATCGGGATAGCTGAATGACAGGGCTTCGGCTGCTATCACCATCTGAGCTGTCCCATCAGGTAAAAGACCGCCAGCATCGCACCCAGGCCAAAGGCGGCCGCGAAGTCCCGGCCACCCCATCTGACCTGGCAGCGGACTGCCATGCCGCCGCTATAGCCCCGGGCCAGCATGGCCTCAAAGACCCTGTCCGCCCGGTCATAGGCGCGGAAAAATAAACTGCCGCCCAGCACGCCGAGAGAGCGCATGCTTTGATGCCAGTCGCGGTAGCCCAGGCGCACCTTCTGGGCGTCTTTTATGGCAGCAGCTTCCTCGATAAGGACGAAGATATAGCGGTACACCAGGAGCGCCAGACCGATAAAAGTCTGCGGCACCCTGAACCACTTCGCCGCCAGGAGCAGCTTGCTGACCGGCGTGGACATGCTCAGGAACAAGATTAGCGCTACGCCGGCAATCACGCGGCCCATTATGAGCACGCCGCGGGCAAGCCCCTCCTCGTAGCCCGCCAGACGCCATCCCCAAACGGGAATGGCGAATAAAGGAGTAACGCCGTAGAAGAATACCTGGGTGACCAGCACCACCGCCGCCATGACCAGGGGCATGGCCATCCTGAGCAGCAGCAGTCTTGGCGGCGCCTTGACAGCCAGCAAGAGGGCAAAGCAGAAGGCGGCGATGCCCACAGAGGCGTAGATGGTCGGCGACAGCAGGTTGATGACCAGGGCAATGGCGGTAAAGCCCATCTTGACCCGCGCCTCTATCCTGGTGACGAAGTTGTCCTTCTGAGCGAAGACGTCGGAGAAGATTTCTCCCTTGTGAGTCATGGCTGCAACTGCCGCCTCCGAAACTCGATTGCGCCGGCGGCTGTTCTTCTGCATCCTCTCAGCCCATAGCCGGCAATAAACCCGCTGGCTGCGCCGAATACCGCAGAAGCGAACAGCGCCACGTCGCCCAGGGCGGGGTCGACGAGCGGCCTGGAAAACGCGTGTACCCCGGCAAGCGCCAGGCATACGGCCACGCCCGCAACGCCGGAGACGAACATCTTTGGCATTGCCCGGTCGCCGTCCCGAGATTTAGCGCCCAAGAGCCGCCTGCTGTTGTAGCCGATGATGAAGCCAGCAGCGACTCCACTGAGGGCGAAGAAAAAGACCAGCATGTTGCCCTGTTCCGTGTCGATAAATGGCTTCCTAGCCTCTCTGCCAGCCTGCCCGGCTGCCTGCCCCGAGAGAACATCGGTAGCATCACTCCACAGTCCCTTTTGCCTGACGGCCTTGTTCCCTGAAAGGGCCACCGAGCCGACGATGGCCAGGACCAGAATCACCACGGCCACACTGCTCGCAATGACCCTGGCCGGTCTTTTCATCAGCCGACCTCTTTTACAGCATTGACCCCCGCCTTCATGGTCCGGGGTACTGCGTGAACCAATAGCTCAGGCCGGCGCTGAAATACGACCATCGTCACCGAAGCGGTAAATATCCCCTCCAGAATCCCCAGGGGCAACTGGGTCGGGGCGAATGCCAGGGCGATGGCGCCAAACATGCCCCACAGCGAGCCGGTGCCATGCAACGCCGAGGCCAACTCGAAAGAGGTGACGGCATAGGTCGCCCAGTCACCGAGAATCCCGGCGGTGAAAGCAGCCGCAGCTATCGGGGCATCGAACCTCCTCAGCAGTACAAACACGCCGAAGCCGACGAAGGAACCGGCCACGGCCATGGACAGTATATTGGCCCCCCAAGTAGTCAGCCCGCCGTGCGCCAGGAAAAGGGCCTGGATAAGAAGAGCTATTGCCCCCAGGACAGTGCTGATGGCTGGCCCGACCAGCATGGCGGCCAGAGGGGTGCCGACAGGGTGAGAGGTAGTCCCCGAAATCGGCACCGGTATAGGGAAAACCGAAATCAGGAACACGGCAGCGCCAGCCAGGCCGAACAGGGGCAGCAGGCCCTTTCTCTGCCTCGTCCTGCGCTTGATGACCAGCATGCCCGTGACCATGAAGGGTGCGGCTACCAGGTACCACGCCGCCGCCCACTTCGCCGGCAAAATTCCTTCAGCAATATGCATGGCATATGCCGGGGTCGGCGACAAGAGAAAGCCGAGGGCAAAGGCGAGAACCAGCGCCAGACTTTTTATCTTCAAATCTCACTCTCTCAGTAGTTCTTTACCCGCATAGCGCCTCAGCAACAGCGCCGAGACACCTCCTAAGCCGACCCAGAAGAGCACCTGACCGGACAAGGAAAGGATGCGAAAGTCCCGGAGCAGGTCAGACGGTACAAGGATGGGGTCAGGGTTAGCAGGCATAAGGATAAAGAGCAGCATGGCCAGGAAACCATAGAGCCCAATTGCTATGCCCAGCCGCCATCGTCGCAATCTTGGCGCCAGCCACTGTCTGCGCAGCCGCCAGTAGCCGGCTCCAGCTATCACCATTGTCAATGCAGAAAACGCCATAAAGCCAAACTGGATGACCTGACGAAAGTACATGGTATCTGGGTCCCCCACTCCGGGAGGATTAGCTGGATACTTCAGAAAGGGGAATAGAGCCACCGACCACCACATTAACCCCGCTAGCGCCACTGCCTTAATGTCAGGCCGCCGGCTGGGTAAATGCCGTTCTAAAACGGTGAAGATAAGGGCGAAGATGATGCCCACCAGTGCCCCGTAAAGGGCGCTACCTATCACTAGCATTCCCTTCTGGACTTCCCGGGAAACAACCGTCACCCCATAGCTCTGGGCTGCAGCTTCCTCCAGGGCGATAGCCCGGTCAATGACCGGCTCAGTAAGCAAAAAATGGAAAAGTCCCATAGCTAACCCAGCGGCCAGACCAGCGATGATGGCCGCTTTAAACACCGAGTACAGACGCCCAGTACGCATTAGTGGCAAGCAAAGCCAGCGGCGTGGCGCACGTCGTGGAACAGCTCATGGAGCAGGTTCTGTTCGTAGGCTGCCCGGCCCATAAAGGTACTTAATATTTGGCCCTGGTCCAGACCAATAATGAACAGACCCACCAAGGCAACCGCAAGTATACCCCAGTACTTAGGTGCCAACCCCAGAAAGATTTTCTCCTTTTTCCTGACCGCGATGTTCACCATGCACCTCCTTACAAATTAGATTCGACTCCGGTTGTACTGACTGGCGAACGTTCAGCCTCTGCCAGCTTCATCAATGCATTGACAGCCGCCGCGGCCAGGGCGCTGCCGCCGCGGGTGCCCGCGATGCTGATGTACGGTATGTCCAGCCCCATCAGCTTCTCCTTGACCTCTTTCGCCTGCACAAAGCCCACCGGCGTCCCTATCACCATGGCTGGAATGACCTTTCTCTGGCTGACCATCTCAAGAAGGGCCAGAAGGGCGGTGGGGGAGTTGCCAACGACAGCTATCGAGCCGTTTAATCGTTGCCCCAAAAGGCGGAAAGCAGTGGCGGTGCGGGTATCTTCTTTCTCCTGGACCGTCCTTGCCGACGCCATCTCGTCCAGGGCGCAGTAGATGGAGCAGCCGAACCTTGCCGCCAGGCGGCGGTTTATGGCCACGGCGACCATCTTTACGTCGGTGAAGATGGGCCTCCCGGAACGGATGGCGGACAGGGCTGCCTCGGTAGCCGCCGGGTGGAATCTGACCAGGGACGCCAGGTGGCGGTCGCCAGCGGTGTGCACCATGCGCTTCACCACTGCCAGCTCTCCTTCAGATATATTCAGCGGCGGCAGCAGCTTGTCTATCAGCGCCATGCTTTGCTGCTCGATGGCTCCGGGAGAAGGAGAGGGAGTCTGACCATCGGACAAAAGCTCGGGGGCTGCCTCCAGTATCCGTTTGGCCACCAGGTCAACGAGATATTCGTCCAGGCCGAGATTGCCGGCCAACATAAAATGGTGCTGTGGATAAGTGGACTTAAGCTCCTCGATGAGGCAGGGAATGTGCTCGGTGATGTGCCGTCCCGGGAAAAGAAAGTAAGGCACGATTACCAGCCGTGTCACTCCTTGTTCGGCCAGGGACCTCACCGCCTCATCGAGGGTGGGATGATTAAACTGTAGCGCAGCCCCGGTGACTTCCACGTCTGCGGGAAGGAAAGCCCGCACGCCGTGGCTCAGCCGGCGCAGGGCCTCCGCGACTTCAGCCGCGCCCTTATCACCACGACTGCCATGGGCGATAACGATTACGCCTGTCTTCACCGCATCACTAAAGCATACTTGATTATAAACAAATTTAGTTGATATTATAGAGGCACCGGCCCTGGTTGTCAAGAGGGCTTCAGCCTCCCCGCCGCTAGACTTTTTACTCCAGATGCTGTTAAAATAAATATCACAACATGAGAATACTTCTGGTTTACCCACAGTATCCGGATACTTTCTGGAGTTTTAAGCACGCCTTGAAATTCGTTTCCAAGAAGGCAGCTTTTCCACCACTGGGTCTATTGACGGTCGCGGCAATGCTCCCTGATGAATGGGAGAAAAAGCTAGTGGATATGAATGTGACCGGGCTGACTGATGAGGATGTCAAATGGGCTGACTACGTGTTTATCAGCGCGATGGTGGTGCAGCAGAGTTCCGTAAAGGAAGTGATTGAGCGCTGTAAGCAGCTCAACACCAGGATTGTCGCTGGCGGTCCTCTGTTTACTACGGGGTACGAAGAGTTTGAAGGAATAGACCACTTTGTTCTCGGCGAAGCTGAGGTCGCCCTCCCCCGTTTTTTGGAGGACATGGACAAAGGGTGTGTCCGGCATTTATATACCTCAGATACGCGACCAGACATAAGGAAAACTCCCGTTCCGTTGTGGTCACTTATTAACATGAAGAACTACTCATCAATGAATGCCCAGTATTCCCGGGGGTGTCCTTTTAATTGTGAGTTCTGCGATATTGTCCTGTTAAACGGACATAGGCCACGAACCAAAGAGAAACAACAGTTGCTGGAGGAACTGGAGGCATTGTATAGACTGGGCTGGCGTGGTGGCGTATTTCTGGTTGATGATAACTTCATCGGTAATAGAAAGAAGCTAAAGCTGGAAATGCTGCCAGCGATAATTGAGTGGCAGAAGAGGAAGGGGCATCCTTTCACCCTGTCTACGGAAGCGTCTATAAACCTTGCTGATGATGAGGAGCTAATGAAATTGATGATTGATGCCGGGTTCAATACAGTGTTCGTCGGCATTGAAACTCCTCACGAAGACAGTCTGCTTGAATGCGCCAAGCTACAAAATCGGAATCGCGATTTGGTGGCTTCAGTTAAGAAACTCCAGAACTTCGGTCTGGAGGTACAGGGAGGGTTTATTGTCGGTTTTGACAGCGACCCGCTTTCAATCTTCAAGAACCAGATTAGCTTCATTCAAAAGAGTGGCATAGTTACTGCTATGGTCGGTCTGCTGAATGCTCCTCCCGGCACCAGATTGTACCAGCGCCTAAAAAATGAGCATCGCCTTATAAAAGCCTTCACCGGAAACAACACTGACTGCTCACTCAACTTCATCCCCAAAATGAACTATGAAACACTAATCGATGGCTATAAGCACATTCTCAATACTATTTATTCACCCAGGCATTATTACGAACGGGTCAAAACATTCTTAAGGGAATATCACCCCCCAGGCAAGATAGCAACCAGGCCGCAGTCCCACCATATCAGGGCATTTTTCAAATCAATATGGTTTTTGGGCGTTGTAGAAAAGGGGCGAAGATACTACTGGAAGCTATTCCTATCTACCCTGCTGAAACAACCGCGGAAATTTCCCATTTCAATAAGCCTCAGCGTCTACGGATATCATTTCCGCAAAGTTGCTGAAAAAATACATTAATATGAGTGTTCAGAACTCTCGTCCATCCCGTTAGACAAGGAATCAGTACGAATCAGTCATTGCGAGGGCTTCAGCCTTCAGACCGAGGGCGAAAGCCCGAAGCAATCTCAGCCAATCCTCTGCGTCCTAATCGGAGAGGGGCTTCGCGCCTCTCCGAAAACTCCTGGATGACGCTAGCACGGCTCATGGGCACGAAAGATTCTCGGAGCCGGTGGCAGCAATGGAGTTGATATGAAGGAAGATGAGGAGTGGTGAACAGTAGGCTAGACTGCCGTCCGGGCCAGGTCGATGAGTTCGTAGTCCAGCTTCTCCTCTTCCAGCTTCTTGAGCAGGTCGACTATGGCGTCATCGGTGCATACCACGGTAAAGGATAGACCGCAGCGCGCTGACTCGGTTACCGCGGCGACCACGCCGTAAAAATATTGAGGTTCCATGCCAGCCCGCCTGAGGGCGGCTAAAGCCTCGATGCCGATAACGCCGACCGGCTGGCGCTTACCAGCGCAGGTCCTTAGCCGCTTTAAGTCGACCTGCCTTGACCCCCCTTTTTGAATGCCGGGTATCTGCAGGACGGTTACTTTGCCTCTGGTCAGCTCCACCAGCCCTTCGATGTTGGACACGCCTACATCTTCGCCATGTTTGGCGCTGGAGACTGCTATACCCCTGGCATTTCCATCCCTATGATGAACAGTGGCATACAGCAGGCCGTTCTTCATCCTGAGGCCGACCTGCTGGCCCTGGTCTATGTCAGAATTGGCGATGGCGGCGCAGACAGTGATGTTGGTGACTGCCTGCTGCACCACGGAAACATACCCCTGGAGCTCTCTGAGCATCTTGAGCATCCAGTTTACCCCTTCGGTGCTCACTCTGTAGCTCGAGCGGCCTGCGGAAACGATTAGCCCCTCCACCAGCAGACGGCGAACATGCCCTGAGACTGCCTGGGGCGTGATGCCCAGCTTGGCCGCTATTCTCCTCTGCTGAACACCGGGTCCGCTGGCGGCAATCTCCACCAGTATTTGAAATCTGGTGGCAGAACCCTTGTCCTGAAATATTTCCGCCATGTATCGATTCCGTTTTGTAGCCGAGCGCCGCTTCGCTGAGTGTATTATAGTCGACTGCGCCGACGGCGACGACTTTCCCCAGCGCCGCCCGGGCATGACTTCAAAGCGAGTTATCAAGACTCCGAGGAACCATGATAGCCCTGGACCGAGGCCTTCGAAGACTGCTCTTGGGAGTGCTGGCCTTTTCTGGACTTATGCCAGCAATGATAGAGTTGAAATATCAATGGGCTGCCGAGGCAGCCCATTCTGTCTGTTACCTTCTCCTTTTATCGTGGCCGAACCTGTTGCCGCCACCCCCACCGCCACCACCGCCACCACCCCAACGGTCACCATAGGAGCCGCCGCCCCCTCTATTATCGGCACGCGGACGCGCCTCGCTGACCACGATGGTTCGCTCCTTGAGCACTTTGCCATTTAGTCCGCTTATCGCCGCTTCTCCCTCAGACTTTGACTCCATTTCCACAAAGGCAAATCCTCTTGGACGTCCACTGTACTTGTCAGCGGGAATACTGACGGACGTTACTCCACCATATGCAGCAAACTCCTGCCGCAGTTCATCTTCGAGTACCTCATAAGACAAGTTACCAACATATATTCGCATCATTACCTCCTCTGCGACTTACTTAAATGCGCTTTTTCGGCGACGTGCTCCCGCGCCTTCCGGGCTGGCAGCACCGCCCTCGCCAAGCCCCTCCTCTGAAGGGACTGTTTATTAGCCTTTCCCCCTCTACCTTAGCAAAAGGGAAAAGCAAGAGAGGGGGAAAGCCCCTCTCTTGCCTCTACTCACTCTGACTTGGCAAGGGATGGGGGTCAGAGGGACGGGTGGGCTGTCTCCTAGCGAGGAGCCGGTTTGACTTTACGGTAGCAATCACTACAGTAGACTGGCTTATCGCCGCGTGGTTCGAAGGGTACTTCGGTGGTTTTGCCACACTGGGCACACACTGCGGGGAACATCTGCCGTCTGGGTCCGGGCCCGTAGCTGCTGGTTCCATAGCGCTCTGATTTCCGCGCCTGGCGACATGTTGGACAGCGCTTGGGCTCGTTGGTGTAACCCCTGGACTGGAACAGTTCTTGCTCGGAAGCGCTGAAGGTGAAACTGACGCCACAATCGGAACACTGGAGTGTTTTGTCCTCGAAACTCATTGGATGACCTCCTCTCTTTTGAATTCTTAGTTAGAGTCCCGGTCATCCAATACTTTAGAGGAAATAAAAGGTTAAAAGTATGAATCAACCTAAACTGACCTAACTATTGATAGTATACACCCCGCCGGCGCCATTTGCAATAGCACCACCAAATAGGGCTTCATCCACTCGCCGGGCCGGGCTTTTGCTCCGCGGCAAATACGGCAGCGCCAATCACACCGGCGTCGTCACCGAGCTCTGAGGGAATGATGCGCACCGCTCCGGCGGCCGCAGTATAGGCCCGCTTGCTTACCGTCCGCCTCACCGGCCCAAATAACATATCACCCATCCTGGACATGCCGCCGCCAATGACAATCATCTCCGGGTCAAAGATGTTGATGAGATTGGCCACCCCTATCCCCAGATAGGTAGCCGCCCTGAGGATAACCTCCGAAGCCAGGGAGTCTCCCCCCCGGGCCGCCTGCTCAACCTCCCTGGCGGTGATATTGGCTACCTCACCTTTGACCATGTCGGCTAAACAGGAAGCCTGGCCCTGGCGGATTCGCGCTATTGCCTCCCTGGCCACGGCAGTACCGGAGGCCAGCGCCTCCAGACAGCCGTCGTTGCCGCAGCCGCACCGCGGCCCATCCGCATCAATGGTCATGTGGCCCACCTCCCCGGCGCTACCCCATGACCCGGAATACAGCTTGCCGCCGATGATGATGCCGCCGCCGATGCCAGTGCTCACCGTAATGTAAACGAGGTTGCTCGTCCCTCTGCCGGCGCCGAAGCGGTGCTCTCCCAGAGCGGCGGCGTTGGCATCGTTGGTCAGGAACGTGTCAGCCCGGAACTTTTCCCTGATGACGCTCTGTAGGGGGACATCATGCCAGCCAGGCAGGTTCGGTGACGCGGTGATAACGCCACGGCGAGCGTCTACCGCCCCGGCAGCGGCAATGCTGATGCCATCCAGTTGCGCCGGCTCCAGGCCGCCCCTGTCGAGGAGGCCGGCTATGGCAGAAAGTATCCGCTCAATCACAGCTTGAGGCCCTTCGTCAGCCAGGGTAGGACGGCTCTCCCTGGCCACCACCTGTCCCGCCGCGGAGACGATAGCGACGCGTATATTGGTGCCACCGATGTCTACTGCTATAACCGGCAACCTGCCCTCCCAAGTTTGTCTCCTCACCACTTTACCTCAATGCCACCCCCTTTGTCGAGCCTCAAGCCAAGATTTCAAGGGTTTTTTAGCTTCAAATTTGCTAGAGCAAGTTGTACGATAGACAGAACTTCCGTGGTAACATTTAATGTAGTGTAGTATAATAAGACCAGAATGTGACTGAGATTGAGCACAAATGAGAATCTAGGAGGTGCGGCCAAATGGATGCACAAACTTCGAGCAACAGGCCGTTTCATGAGCAATTCACGGAATGGTGGAAATCTGACAAAAATATCTGGAAAACTCACGAGAAATTTGCAGGAAGGCTAAAAATAGGACGGAGCACCGTAGGTGATTACCTCTCAGGTAAGAGCATACCAAAGGGTGAAATAGCAAAAAGAATTTATGAGGTCACAGGTCTCGCTAGCTTGAAACCGGCATCATCATTAATTGATTTTGTGGCTAGTAATGAAAGTAGCATCGAAAAGTCGAAAATCACAGAGTCCGAAGTAACGCAGAAAGGTGCGGCCGTGTTTAACGGGGCTAGCAAACAGAATAGTAATAAGCTTTTTGGCCACCCAGAAAAATACCTAGACCATAGGAGCGATATAAGCAAAGCTTTGCGTGATAATATTCATATGGACATCAGGCTTTCTGCTCTGGAGAACGACGTAATAAATACTAGTGACTTTCAGCGATTAGACCGAATCAAACAACTTGGTACGGCATACTTATTCCGGCGAGGGGCTAAACATACTAGGTTTGAACATGCATTAGGCACGCTTAGCGTTACTCAAAGGATTATCGACAGTATAAACTCACATAAACCTAATTCAATACCCTTCAGAGAGCAGGTGGTTGCCAGAATGACTGCTTTGCTGCATGACATTGGTCACATCCCCTTCGGTCATACGTTAGAAGACGAGGCAAAGGTTATCAAAGATAAACATGATTCTGGTGCTAGGTTGGAGAGGTTTCTCAACCCTCAATCGGAAATCGGGGGAGCGCTTCAAGATGAGTTGCGAAATCGCGTCATAAGTATTCTCGAAGCTACAGGTAAATCGGGCGAAGATAAAGAAAAAGCAATCTCAAAACTTGAAAGTCCGTACATCGCCGACATCGTGGGCAATACCATTTGCGCTGATATGTTAGATTACACAAAGCGCGACCTGCGCAACTGTGGTCTTGTCGCTGATTATGACCCACAGCTATTTGACTATTTCGAGATCGACCATAATGGCGAGCGGCGGGCATTCCTGAATGCTTGGCGCGAAGAGGAGGGCGGATTCACACCTGAGGTTATATCAGAGGTAATAAACCTTCTCAGGCTGCGATACTGGCTTGCTGAGAGGGTCTATTTTCACCCTAAGAAAATGATAACGTCGGCTATGATTAGTAAGGCCGTCTATGCCTCGGGATTGAAAAGCGAAGAACTTTGGGCCAAAGGAGATGATGAGCTACTGCACTTGCTAGCGGACGAGGAGAAGACTCAAGCTAAGGCTGCCGTCCAACTCGCCCAAGCACTCTTAAATCGCGACCTATATAGGCCGGTCTATTGGCTGCTTCCTGCGGAGGAGAAGGAAGACTTGCCTCGCTATCAGGTTGTCAAACAGCTTGCAGACAAATATCATGAAAGTCCCTCTGAGCGACGAGATGCCGAAAAAGAGATTGCCAACAAGGCTAAGGTCGACCCGAGCGATGTCGTGATATATTGTCCAAAACTGACTATGGAAATGAAGTCCGCTGAGGTACGAGTCGCGTTGCCGAATAACCAGATTAAGAAACTCATGGATGTTAAAAGTCAAGGAATTCAGCAAGAGGTTCAGCGAATAATGGAACAGCATCGGGACCTCTGGAGGCTGTACGTGTTCGTGGCACCTAAAGTCTATAGTGACCGAAATAAAGTTGAGCGCATTAACGGTGCATGCGCAGAGGTATTTCAGTTATCAAACGATAACCCGGAATGGACCAACCGTCGGCCTTCCGAGGAGTCTTCCTTAAAATGGTGGATTGAAGATTTCTGCCATGGCAAGGGGGCTACTGTGCCCCAGATGCGTCAGCTTCAGGAATCAGTCACTAAACTTGATTGGCAGGCGGATATTAATACCCAGCTTGAGCGTAAGTGGAAAGACCAATTCGGGCAGCCACCTTTACTCAAATGATAAACTTAAGTTGTACGAAGATAAAAAACCAGATACTCTCTGAGATTAACGAATGGCTGGAGTCGTGCGGACAAAGTCGACCGCCCATTGATCTTCTGAGGCTTGCAGGGGCGCGTAAGGTATCCGACATCCGAAGAGAAAAGCTTGGACAACATGGTATCCTGATACCTACCCCCGATGGTTTTGTGCTCAAACTCGACTCACGCATCTCAAGAGCCCGGCAGCGGGCCATATTTGCCCACGAGCTAGCGCACACTTTTTTCTATGACATATCCAGCTCTCCCCCTTCCAAGATATGGTCTTTGACCATTTCGGCTAAGCAAGAAGAACAATGGTGTGACGAGTTCGCCGGCGAAATTCTAATGCCAACCAAAGCGTTGGAGAAGGTTATTGCCGAAAATGGACTGCCAGGGATGAAAACTTTTGTTCGCATGCTCGACGAATTCGATGTTTCCCCCGAGTTCGCGGCGTGGCGACTGCCCCAGACAGATAAATGGCCTTTAATAATAGTTCACTTGAGGAAAAGAGAGACTGAGCGGAAATTAGAAAATGGAATAGCTTCTTCGTGGAAGTGGAGGATATTCAAACCTTCGTTTCTCAAAAAGAAATCCCTTGCCATATCTGCATGGTCGTGTCCTGAAAAACTTCCTAGTCCCGTCCAGTGCTATTATGAAGCGGGGGATATAGTGGTGGAGGAAGAATGGCGGCTTGGTGGCAAACGACAGACTTTTGTAGTCGAGTGCAAACGGCTTGCTGGTTCTGTACCTCAGGTAATCGCAATCTTTCACTCGCTCGAGTCTGAAGCCCGCGAGCATGTCTTAAAACCACCTGCCCACCGCATGTTGTAGCGGAGGTTGGATTCGAACCAACAAGATACTAAAACGGGCAAGGGAACCCCTAACGCATTAGAGGCTCTTTTGCCTGTAACTTTCTACCCTTTGGACTTCACTTGATTGGCTACTTGTAAGGCTTACCCCGCATAAGCTAGTGCTAAGTTGCATAAAAACCAAAATAACTGTCTCAGTGGTGCCACTTGCAGCCGCCCCCGGGCTAAGCTATAATAGCAGAGGATTTCGCAGATTTTTATAGATTTCTATAGATTTCTATCCTCAACAGAAGCGGCGTGGAGACATAGCCTGTGACCCAGCCAATCTTAGTCAGCATCAGTGAAGCCAGCCAGGCCCTCGGAGTCAGCGAGGCAACCCTGCGACAGTGGACAGACGAGGGCAAGATAAAGGCCTTTATAACCCCCGGCGGCCACCGCCGCTACTCTGTGGAAGACCTGAAGCACTTCACCGCCTCGCACCATAAGGTGCTCGGCATTAAAGACCTGGTCGCCGAGCTGGAGGACACCCTCCGGCTACACCGGGAGATAGCCAGGAAATACATCAGCGCCACTCCGTGGCATGGTCGGCTGGGGCGAGAAGAGGAATACCTGGCTGAACTGGGCCGGCGCCTGCTCGACCTGATTACACGGTACATAGCCGAGCCTTCCAGGCGGAAGGACACCCTGCCACTGGCCCGTGAGGTAGGTAACGAGCTTGGCAAAACGCTGATAAGGGTAGGGCTGCCGCTTACCGACTCGCTGGAAGGCTTCATGTTGCACCGCGACCCTCTGATGGACGCAGCCACCCATCTGCTGAAGAAAAGAGAGGCCGTTGACGGACGCTTGATGAAAATAATCCCGCTGCTGACCCACGTCACCGATGAAGCTCTGATTGGCCTGGTGCTAGCCTATCAGCAGCACCGGGATGAAGTTTATGATGCCCTGAAAGGAGGAGCAAGCTAGTGATTTCTATCTCGCGCCTTCTTTGCGACAACGCCAGCCCGGGCGATTCACTGCGCTACGGCCAGATGTCCCGGCCAATCGTGGTCTGGAACTGCACCAGGCGGTGCAACCTGAGCTGCGTCCACTGCTACGCCAGCGCCGGCAGTCAGAAGGCACCGGGGGAACTGGATACCGTAGCTGCCAGGGCGCTCATCAACGACCTGGCAGACTTCGGCGTGCCGGTGCTGCTGTTCTCTGGGGGCGAGCCGCTGCTCAGGGACGACCTGTTTGAGCTGGCCAGCCTGGCCAGAAGTCACGGAATCAGGGTGGTCCTCTCCACCAACGGCACTCTCGTCACCGGAGAGGCAGCCAGCACTATCAGCGACCTGGGCTTTGCCGAGGTGGGGATAAGCCTGGACGGCATCGGGGACGACAATGACCGCTTCCGCGGCAAGAGCGGAGCCTACCAGGCCGCCCTGAAGGGCATCAGAAGCTGCGTTGCCCTCGGAATAAGGGTATCATTGAGGATAACGGTAACACGCTTCAATTACCAGAACGTCCCCGCCTTCTTCCGGCTGGCGGAGGAAGAAGGCATCGACCGCATCTGCTTCTACCATCTTGCCTATTCCGGCCGGGGAGACAATCTCCGCAACCAGGATATTGACCACTCCCAGACACGGTCCGTGGTTGACGTCATCTGCGAGAATACCCTCGACCTGCACCGGCGGGGCCTGAATAAAGAAGTCCTCACCGTGGGCAACCACGCCGACGCGGTCTACCTCTACCTCAAGCTGAAGGACGAAGACCCGCAGCGGGCTGAGGATGTCCTGGCGCTGCTCAGGGTCAACGGGGGCAACAACTCAGGCATCAAGATAGCCGCCATTGATGACCGGGGAAACGTCCACCCCGACCAGTTCTGGTGGCTGCGTACGGTAGGAAACATCCGAGAGCGCAAGTTCGGCGATATATGGATGGATACCTCTGAGCCGCTGATGCGGGGGCTAAAGGACCGCAAGGGGCTGCTCAAGGGCCGCTGCGCCCGGTGCC
Source organism: Chloroflexota bacterium (assembly GCA_016202545.1). Classification (GTDB taxonomy): domain Bacteria; phylum Chloroflexota; class Dehalococcoidia; order Dehalococcoidales; family JACQON01; genus JACQON01. The sequence continues at coordinate 11,949 of JACQON010000032.1, read as the reverse complement.
ACTACCTCGACCTGTGCAACGGCAACCTGCGGGTGCGCGCCGAGGCAGTATACGGAGACGCCTGGGCGGAGGACCCGGCATGCTATCTTACCGACAAGGAGATTGGCCTGGTACGATGATAGAACACGAAGCCGGCCCCAGGCTGGCGGACATGCTCTCTCCCAGGGTGCAGCTAATAGCCTGGGAGCTGACCAGGAACTGCAACCTGTTCTGCGCTCATTGCCGCGGCTCAGCAGGCTACGGCATATACAGCGACGAGCTGTCAACCGGAGAATGCTTCCGCCTTATCGATGGCATCCTGGAGGTCGGCCGGCCGATTCTCATCCTGACCGGCGGCGAGCCGCTGGCCCGCCCTGATATACTGCAAATCGCCCGGTACGCCGCGGGCAGAGGGCTGAGGGTGGTCATGGGCACCAACGGCACTCTTATCACCGCGGAAACGGCTGCCAGTTTGAAGGAGGTACCGGTTTCGCGCCTGGGCATAAGCCTGGACTTTCCCATCGCCGAGCTCCAGGACAACTTCCGCGGCCAGAAGGGCGCCTTTGAAGGTGCCATAGCCGGCATCGCCAACGCACGCCGGGCGGGCATCGAAATCCAGGTCAACAGCACCATCACCAAGCTAAATGTCGGCTATCTGGACGACCTGCTGGCCCTGGCGCTCAAGATGGGGGCGGTCGCCTTCCACCCGTTTATGCTGGTGCCCACCGGCCGCGGCAAGGGGCTGGAGGCGCTGGAGCTGCCACCGCAGCAGTACGAGGAAACCCTGAACTGGATTTACGACCGGCAGCAGGAGCTGGGCGACCGGATGTTCTTCAAGCCGACCGATGTCCCCCACTACCTGAGGGTAGTCAAGCAGCGGCAGAAGCAAGACCACGAAGCGCTCGTGAGGAAGACGGAGGTCGCCGGCCACAACCCGGCCAACTCCATCACCCGCGGCTGCCTCGCCGGAGTCGGCTTCTGCTTCATCTCCCACCAGGGAAAGGTGAAGGGGTGCGGGTATCTTGACGTGGAAGCCGGGGACGTCAGAAAGCAGAGCTTCAAGGAAATCTGGTCTGATTCGCCGGTGTTTTGCCGCCTGAGAGACCTGTCCAACCTCAAGGGAAAATGCGGCGTCTGCGAATACAGGAGGATATGCGGCGGCTGCCGCGCCAGGGCCTACGAGGCCACCGGAGACTACCTTGAAGCTGAACCATATTGCATCTATGAACCTGTGTCGTTGAGAAAGGGCAATTAGCATGGAATTCGATAGCATTGACCGGAAACTGCTTACGCTGCTGCAGGCGGAATTCCCGCTGACCGCCGAGCCTTACGCCGACCTCGGCCAGCGGCTAGGCATTGGCGAAGACGAGGTGGTCAGGCGCATCAAAGGGCTGAAGGCGGAGGGCATTGTGCGCCAGGTCAGCCCGGTGCTGGACGCCAGGCACCTGGGGTACGATACCACACTGGTGGCGATGAGGGTAGCCAACGGCCAGATGGAGAAAGCGGAGCAGGTCATCATCAATCACCCCGGAGTCAGCCACTGCTATGAGCGGGAACACCACTTCAACTTCTGGTTCACCCTGGCCGTCCCGCCCGCAGCCGACATGGAGAGCGAGCTGAGAAAACTGACCACCCCTATCAACGCTGAGGCCGCCTTCGCCCTGCCGGCGCTAAAGCTGTTCAAGATAAACGCCGTCTTCGACATGGACGGGGACGGCCAGCAAACAACAGAAGGTACACCGCCGGCAGATGGCCACCTTCCCCGCCAGGTCGAGCTTTCCCGCCTGGACAGGCTGGTAATCAACGAGATACAGCAGGACCTGCCTTTAGCCTCCAGCCCCTTTGCCGCCATGTCCGCCAGGCTGGGCCTGAATGTGGAGGACTTTCTGGCCCGCTGCCTCTCGCTGAAGCAGAAGGGGGTCATGCGGCGCTTTGGCGCCGCCATAAACCACAAGCGGGCCGGTTTCAAAGCCAACGCCATGACCTGCTGGATAGCACCGCCGGAACTGGTAGATACTGCCGGCCACAGGCTGGCCTCGCTGCGCGAGGTGAGCCACTGCTATGAAAGGAAGACCAACCCCCTGTGGCCGTACAACCTTTTCGCCATGCTCCATGGCCATACCCGGGAAGGGTGCCACGAGATAGCCAGCCATGTCTCTGAGGAACTCGGCCTGGCCCGGCCGGTGATGCTCTATAGCACCAGGGAATTTAAGAAGACGAGGGTCAAATACCTGTTATGAACAAGGGCAGCCAGGTGCCGCTTTACTATCCTGCCTTCCTCAACGTCAGGGACAGGAGATGCGTGGTGGTCGGAGGAGGGCAGGTCGCCCTGCGCAAGGTCAGCACGCTGCTGGAACATGAGGCCGACGTCCGGGTAATCAGTCCCGACCCATGCCCGGAGCTGGCCGAGATGGCCGGGAACGGTAAAGTGCACATACTGAGACGGAAATACCGGACGGGGGACGTAAAGGGCGCCCTTCTGGCCATCGCCGCCACCGATGACGTTGACACGAATCAAAAGGTAGCCGCCGAGGCCCGCAGGCACGGCGTCCTGGTCAACGTGGTGGATGACGCCGAAAGCTCAGACTTCATCTCCCCCTCCTACCTGCGGCGCGGGGACGTCATCATCGCCGTCTCCACCGGAGGCAGAAGCCCGGCGCTGGCGCGGAAAATCAGGACAACGCTGGAGAAGGACTTCGGCCACGAGCTGGCCTCCCTGGCCCGTCTCATCGACGAGGTGCGCTCCGAAATGAGGGAGCAAGGGGTAAAGGTGGAGGGCGATGCCTGGCAGCAAGCCCTCGACCTGGAGCTGCTGAGCAACCTGGTCAGGCGCGGCGATACTCAAAGGGCCAAAACCGCCCTGCTCGATAGCCTGAAGGGACAGCAAAAATAGAGGTAAGCTAGATGCACATCGGCCTGGTAGGCATAAATCACAGCACGGCACCGGTCGCCATCAGGGAAAGAGTGGCCATCACCAGCGAACACCTTCACGATTCCCTGATGCTGCTACGCCGCTACCTTCCCTGCAGCGTGATTCTGTCCACCTGCAACCGCACCGAAATTTACGCCACCGGCAGCGAGGGCGCCAGCGCTGAACAGGCCAGCCACCACTTCTTGAGCGCCTATCTGGACATGCCTGACGCTGATTGGGGCCAGTACCTCTACACGTACCGGGGTGCTGCCGCAGTGGAGCACCTGTTCCGCGTGGCCAGCGGCCTTGACTCCATGGTTATCGGCGAATTCGAGATTCTGGGCCAGGTCAAGCAAGCGCTGGAGAGCGCGGAGAAGCTGGGCATGGTGAATCTGCCGCTGCGCCACGTATTCCGCAGCGCCATCAGGACAGGCAGACGGGTCAGAGATGAGACGGGAATCAGCAAGAAGGCACTTTCGGTAAGCTCGGTGGCGGTAGACCTGGCTGCCGGGATTGTCAACAACCTGGAAGACTCCCAAATGCTGGTCCTCGGCGCCGGTGATACCGGCAGGCTGGTAGCCAGGGCAGCCAGGGAAAGAGGCGTCTCACGGATACTGATTGCCAGCCGCACCATGGAAAGGGCTTCGGCCCTGGCTAAGGCCATAGGGGCAGAGCCGACCAGCTTCAATGGTTCGCCGCAAGAACTGGGCAACTGCGATATCATCGTAACCTGCGCCGGCGCGCCTCACCGGCTGTTGACATATCAGCGGGTTGAAGCGGTGATGAAGACGCGTCCCCAATCACCCCTGGTGATAATCGATATCGCCGTCCCCAGAAATGTGGAACCGGCCGCCGGGCAGATAGCCAACGTCTTCCTGTACAATATCGATGACCTCACCGAGACCACCGAGCGAAACCGCCAGCAGCGGGAGAGCGAAATTCAGGCGGCTGAGGACATCATAGACAGCGAAATGACCAAGTTCGTCTCCTGGTGGCAGACCCTGGAGGTGAGGCCGGTGGTCACCGCGCTGATGAAGAAGGCCGAAGGCATACGCCAGAGACAACTGCACAGCACCCTCGATAAGCTCCGCAGCCTGTCCCAGGAAGAGCGAGAAGGCCTGGAGGCTATGACCAGGTCAATCGTGACCAGGATACTCAAAGAACCTATCTCGGCGCTCAAGGCCGGCCCGAACGGCGACCGTGACTACGCCCGGATAGTAAGCGAGCTTTTCCAATTGGACGTGGAGAAAAAGCAGTGAGGAAAGCAGTAACCATCGGCTCGCGCGGCAGCAGCCTCGCCTTGATTCAGGCCGAATTGGCGGCGGCCAGAATCAAAGAGGTGAACCCGCACCTTGACGTCAACATCGTCAAGATATCCACCAAAGCCGACCGTGACGGCGATGTCCTGCTCGACCGCATTGGCGGAGTCGGCGTCTTCGTCAAGGAGCTGGAGGAGGCGCTTATCGACGGCAGAATTGACCTGGCCGTGCATAGCCTGAAAGATATGCCCACTGAAATCCCGCCCGGACTGTGCCTGGCGGCGGCCACCGAGAGGCAAGACCCGCGTGATGTCCTCATATCCAGGGCCGGCAAACTGGCTGAGCTTCCCACCGGCTCAAGAATAGGCACCGGCAGCTTCCGGCGCGCCGTCCAGCTTGCTGCCCGCCGTCCTGATTTAAAGGCGGAAGGCATCAGGGGAAACGTGGATACCCGCATACGAAAGGTGCTCTCCGGGGAGTTCGATGCCGTGATACTGGCGGCGGCCGCCTTGATACGGCTGGGCTGGGAGGATAAAATAAGCGAATACCTGCCCCTGGAGCATTTCCTGCCCGCGGTGGGGCAGGGGGCGATGGGGATAGAAATAAGGGCTGAAGACGAGGAAATAGCTGAGATAGTTTCAAGCATAAACCATCTCCCTACGTGGCAGAGCGTGGCCGCCGAGCGGGCCTTCCTCAGCGCCCTTGGCGGCGGCTGCCGGGCTCCCATTGCCGCCCTGGGAACGGTCTCCGGCGGCACCCTCAGGATTGAGGGAATGGCCAGCAATAAAAGCGGGAGCAGGTCGCTGCGGGCGGCGGAAGAGGGCGATGCCGCTCAACCGCAGGCGGTAGGGATGAAGCTGGCGCAAAGGCTGCTGTCCATGGGAGCTTCAGAGTTTATCGAAGAGGTGAAGGCCGGATGAAGACGGGCAAGGTCTACCTGGTAGGCGCCGGTCCGGGCGACCCCGGCCTTATATCGCAGAAGGGCCTTGAGTGCCTGGCGCAGGCCGATGTCATCATCTACGACCGCCTGGTCTATGACCGGCTGCTGGAGTGGGCGCGGCCGGGGGCGGAAAAGATATACGTCGGCAAGGCCGCCGGAGAGCACGCCAGCGAGCAGGATGATATAAACCGGCTGCTGGCGGCCACGGCGAAACAGGGCAAGACCATAGTCCGCCTCAAAGGCGGCGACCCCTTTGTCCTGGGACGGGGCGGTGAAGAAGCCGAAACCCTGGCCGATGAAGGCATCCCCTTCGAGATAGTGCCCGGAGTATCGTCGGCGGTGGCCGTCCCCGCCTACGCCGGCATCCCGCTTACCCACCGCCGGCTGGCGTCATCCTTTGCCGTAATCACCGGCCATGAAGACCCCGGCAAGGAGGAGTCGAACATCGCCTGGGAAAAGCTGGCCACGGGGGTGGATACCCTGGTCTTCCTCATGGGGATGCGCAACCTGCCCGAAATAGCGGAAAAACTGCTGGCGCACGGCAGGCCGGCCAGCACCCCGGTGGCAGTGATAAGCCACGGCACCACGCCGGAGCAGGAGACTGTAATCGGCACCCTGGCCGACATCGTAGCCGAAGTGGAACGGCGCCACCTCGCCCCGCCGGCGGTGATTGTGGTCGGAGAGGTGGTCAGGCTCCGCGACAAGCTCCGCTGGTTCGATAACCGGCCCCTGTTTGGCAAACGCATCCTGGTCACCAGAGCGCGGCACCAGGCAAGCGCCCTGAGCAAGCTCCTCCGCCAGCGCGGCGCCCTGCCTATCGAGCTGCCCACTATTGACATCGAGCCGATAGCCGACGCCGCCGATCTTGACCGCGCCCTTTCAGACCTGAAGCATTACCAGTGGATAGTCTTCACCAGCGCCAACGGCGTTGACGCCTTCTTCCAGCGGCTGCGACATCTGAACCGGGACAGCCGCGCCCTAAGCAATGCCAAAGTCGCGGCCATCGGGCCGGCTACCGCCGCCGCCCTGGCCGAGAACGGGATAACCCCCGACTACATGCCCGAAGTCCATACCTCCCGGGGCCTGGTGGATGGGCTGAGGAACAGGAACATCGCCGGTCAGCGGTTTCTGCTCCCCAGGGCTGATATAGCCGCCAAGGAGCTCACCAAGGGACTTGTCCGCCTTGGCGCTGACGTGCATGATATAGCCGCATACCGGACCGTCCCTGCCGGTAAAGCCGCCGCGCAGGCCAGGCAAGCGCTGTTATCACGCGGGATTGACGTTATCACTTTCACCAGTTCTTCCACCGTGTCCGGCCTGCTGGCAGCGCTGGGGGACGGGCGGGAGGCGATAAACCGGGCTGGTATTGTCTGCATCGGCCCGATAACGGCGGAAGCCGCCGTCAGGGCCGGGCTGAAGGTGGACATAGTCGCCACCGAGCACACCATACCTGGACTGGTGGCTGCCATCGAGCGGCACCTCCAGGGTAAAAAGGAGGCCTGATGGGTTTTCCACAACTGCGCCTGCGGCGGCTGCGGCGGACGGAGTCACTGAGAAGGCTGGTCCGCGAGACCAGCCTGGATGTCAGCGACCTGGTCTACCCGCTATTCGTCATCGAGGGCAGAGGCGATAAGCAGGAGATAGCCTCAATGCCGGGCATGTTCCGCTTCCCCGTTGACCGGTTGCCCGGTGAAGCCGAGGAGATAGCCAGGCTGGGCATTCCGGCGGTGCTCCTCTTCGGCATACCGGAGCACAAGGATGAGGTCGGCTCGGCGGCCTACGACCCCGACGGGGTCATCCAGCAGGCGACACGGGCCATAAAACAGGCAGCGCCAGACCTCCTGGTGATAACCGATATCTGCCTCTGCGAGTACACCAGTCACGGTCACTGCGGCGTGGTGGTAGACGGCTACGTTGATAATGACCGGACGCTATCGCTGCTGGCCAGGACGGCGCTATCTCATGCCGAAGCCGGCGCGGACATAGTAGCCCCTTCTGACATGATGGACGGCCGGGTGAAGGCAATCCGGCAGGCGCTGGATGAAAAGGGATGGCAGCATGTCCCCATCCTCTCCTACGCCTCCAAATACGCCTCTGCCTTCTACGGGCCCTTCCGCGAAGCTGCCGAATCGGCGCCGCAGTTCGGCGACCGCCGTTCCTACCAGATGGACGCCGCCAACGTCAGGGAGGCATTGAGGGAGGTGGAGCAGGACATTGCCGAAGGGGCGGACATGGTCATGGTCAAGCCCGCCCTGGCCTACCTGGACGTGATACGGCGGGTCCGTGATGCCTTCAACCATCCGCTGGCAGCATTCAACGTCAGCGGTGAGTATGCCATGGTGAAGGCCGCCGTCCGGCAGGGCTGGCTAGATGAGAGACAGACCGTGATGGAGGTGCTCACCGCCATCAAGAGGGCCGGGGCCGATGTCATCATCACCTACCATGCCAAAGAAGTCGCCTCCTGGCTATCAACCTGAGTACGCCATCATGAAAGAGCTAAAGCGTTCCAGAGAGCTTTTCCTTGACGCCCGGCGCTATCTGCCCGGCGGCGTTGACAGCCCGGTGCGCGCCTTCAAGGCGGTCGGTGGCACTCCTCCGTTCATCGCCAGGGGACGAGGCTCGAAAATTTACGATGTCGATGGCAACGAGTTTATTGACTATGTTTGCTCCTGGGGACCGCTCATTTTGGGGCACACCCACCCTCAGGTGGTCGAGGCTCTGAAACAGGCAGTGGAGCGGGGCACCAGCTTCGGCGCCCCCACCGAGCTGGAGATAACGCTGGCCAGGATGGTCTGCACCGCCATGCCATCCATCGAGATGGTTCGCTTTGTCAACTCAGGCACCGAGGCCACCATGACCGCGCTGCGCCTGGCCAGGGCGTTCACCGGCAGGGACAAGATTGCCAAGTTCGCCGGCTGCTACCACGGCCATGCCGACGTCCTGCTGGCCAAAGCTGGCTCAGGGGTGGTCACACTGGGGCTGCCCGACTCCCCCGGCATCCCAGCCAGCTATGCTCAGGATACCCTTGTCGTGCCATACAATGACGCCCACGCTGTGGAAGGGCTTTTCCAGCGCTACCCGGAACAGATTGCCGCCGTAATCGTCGAGCCGGTGGCGGCCAACATGGGGGTGGTGCCACCCCGGCCCGGTTTCCTGGCCAGCCTGCGAAAGCTGACCGCCGGGTCCGGCAGCCTGCTTATCTTCGACGAGGTCATCACCGGCTTCCGCATCGCCTACGGAGGAGCGCAGGCCATTTATGACATCGCCCCTGACCTGACCTGCCTGGGGAAGGTTATCGGCGGCGGCCTGCCGGTTGGGGCCTACGGCGGCAGGAGGGAAATCATGGAGATGATAGCCCCGGCCGGACCGGTCTACCAGGCGGGAACGCTATCGGGCAACCCGCTGGCGATGACGGCGGGAATAGAGACGCTAAAAGTACTGGGCCAGCCGGGGGCCTACCAGCAGTTGGAAGACAGGGCGGCAGCACTGGAAAAAGGCATCGCTGAGGCCGTCGCCAGAGCCGGCGTACCGGCGCAAATTTCCCGCGCCGGCTCGCTGCTCACCGTTTTCTTCACCGCCGGGCCGGTGGTTGACTACGAATCGGCCAAACAGGCGGACACCGCCATGTTCACCAGGTTCTTCCAGCGCCTGCTGTCGGGAGGCATATACTGGCCTCCATCGCAGTTTGAAGCCGCCTTCGTCTCGCTGGCCCACAGCGACGAGGACATCGAGCTCACAGTGAAGGCGTCACAGACGGCTCTCGGTTCTCTCAAGCCTGCCGCTTAGACAAACGGCACTCTTGCCACCTGAGGATGAGGATGGTCGGCGCTATCAGCATGATGAAGCCGGCCATGAGGGCGTAGCTGGCCTGATAAGAACCGCTGATATCCCTGGCCAGTCCCGCCAGAGCCGGCCCCACCAGTATGCCCAGATTACACCAGGCAAAGATGATGCCAAAGCCAAGCCCCAGCTTTTCCGGCGCCATGACCTCCGGGGGCAGGGATAGTATCGGGGTCGGCACCGTAGTCTGGGTCACACCGACAAGGAGCAACGGCACCAGTATCCAAGCGGTAGCATTGGGAATCAGAAACAGGAGAGCTGCCATTGCCAGGCTGCCAAAGGCGATGATAGTCCGCTTGCGGCCTATCCTGTCTATAATGAAACCCATGGTCGGCGAGCATACCAGCGGCGGGAACATTACCGCACTGGCTAAAAAGCCGGCAGTGGCAACGCTGAACCCGCTGTCCGCCAGCAAGCTGGGAGTGAAGCTGAACTGGGAAATCGCCCCGGCATTGAACAGCATCCAGGCGACGCCAATAATCCATATCGGTGCCCCGGCCGACCGGATGCCCTGGAAGAAGCCTTCGCTCCGGAGCATTTTCGCCCTGCTTCTCCCTGGCGATGGCGCAAACAGCCAGGCGAAGAGCCCCAGTATCACCACTGATGCTCCAACACCGAGCCAGGCGCTGGCACGCCAGCCCAGGCTCTGCGCCACCAAGGGCAAAAAATTCATTGACAGAATAGTGCCCACCGGCATTCCGGTGGTAGACACACCCATGGCAATCCCCAGCTCCCGCCCGGCAAACCACTGCGCCAGAAATTGCGGGGCTAGCACCATCAGCACCATTGCCCCGACTCCAGCAATCACCCTCCCCAGGGCCAGGACGGCGAAAGAGCCGCCCGAAGCGAAAACCGCCGCCCCGATGATGACGAAGGCAAAGGAGACTATTGCTATCACCTTCTGCCCGTAGCGGTCGGCTAATATTCCCGCCGGGATGGAGACTATAACTCCGGGCAGAGCGAACAGGCTCATCAGCAGTCCGCCCTGGGCATACGATAGCTCCAGGTCAGCCATGATAAGGCTAAGCAGCGGGGGCACCGATTGCAGAGTGATGGCGAAGGTAAGGATGCAGAAATAAGCGGCGATGAGGATAAGCCATCGCCGTCTGGCCACCGCTTCAGCAACGACATCGCCGGCACGCATAGGTTCGCCCGCTATTATACCATACTCATGCTGCCAATGCGGCCGGCCTGGCACAGAGTTGAGCAGAAATGACGATAGCCCGGAGCCACCTGTCCCAGCGGTTTTCCTCGTGAAGGAACAATCAAGGCCGTGGTGCCCGGACAATGGCATCGCTCATCCGGCACACCCGCACCATCTGCTTGACATCGTGGACCCTGACCATGTCAGCACCGTTGGCAATAGCAATAGCTACCGTGGCTGCGGTGCCCTCCACACGCTGGTCGGCGGGTAGGTCCAGCACCAGGCCGATAAAGGACTTGCGGGATGTGCCCACCAGGATGGGCCTCTCCAGTTGCTTCAATTCTCCCAATCGGCGGATGACTTCCAGCTCCTGACGCCAGGTCTTGCCGAACCCGATGCCGGGGTCGATAATTATATTCTCCAGGGGCACTCCCATCCTCAACGCCATATCCAGGCTGGCGCGCAGCGAGGCGCTCACCTCAGCCATAACGTCGCTGTAGTAGGCAGTATCGCGCTGCACCGCGGCGTCATAGCCACCCCTGTCCCGCTGATTGCTCATCAAAACGATGGGGATGCCCTTTTCCGCAGCCAGCTCAGCCAGCCTGGGGTCTCGCTTCAATCCCCACTGGTCATTGAGCATCCGTGCGCCAGCCTCGACTGCCAGGCGCGCCACTTCCCACTTATAGGTATCAATGCTCAGAGGAACCGGTACCTCGGAGGCCAACCGCTCTATCACCGGAACCACCCGCCTGATTTCCTCGTCAACTGAAACCGGAGTCGCCCTAGGACGGGTGGACTCGCCGCCGATGTCCAAGATGTCAGCTCCCTCGGCGACAAGACGGCGCGCCTGGGCCACGGCGGCGTCAAGACCGGTAATCCCATCGCCGGAGAAGGAGTCCGGGGACAGGTTGACGATGCCCATGACATAGGTGCGCTCACCCCAGCGGAACTCAGTATCGCCACATCGAGTAATACCCTTTCGGCCCAGCACCGCTTTCTCCTTAGCTTTCTGCCGTCCATATTCTATCATAACGACTGCTATGCGGATAAACGGGCACGGCCAGTTATGGTTGATGATGACGCTCTCATGAGATATTACCCCCAAAATAGGAGTCCCGCTTGCTTGAAACATCATGGCTGACTTCAAGCAGACCACCCATCACCAGGAAAGGGGAATCAAGCTAAAAAATGGCCTCAGTGTACGATAGCTAGAACCGTGACGTTTGAGTTGGTTTTTACCTTGTCTGCCCAGAACACCTGTATGTAAAGCGCCTTTTAAAAAATACTTAACTTTACATTAATAATGTCTGTGCTAATGGCTGTAGAGGAATTTTTATTCCAAATGTAGTCCAGTGTCCGAATTTAGGTTTTTGAGCCGATTCTTGCTTGTAATAAATAGCAGAACCTAAATGTTGTTTCGCAACCAATTGACTAATATACAACCCATATCCAGCCCCTTCTTCTTCCTGTTTTTTCGCAGCTTCTCCCCTATAAAACGCACCAAATATTTTTTCATGTTCCTCTTCTTTTATACGAGGCCCAAATGACGACACTTCGAATTTTATATGGTCATTTTCATCTTCAATCAGGACATCTATTATGCCGCCCTTTGGTGAGTATTTAACCGCATTATCAATAAGCGTATGAGGTATAACGGCAAACGCATCAGGATGAGCTATTATTTCTCTAGTACTTCTACCAAGTGTTCTTATCTGAATATGCTTATTCTCAATTTGTGGCGAATATATTTTTAAATATTTGCTTATTAGACCATGTGACCTTACCCCATTCTTAGTGCCACCTGCATCTTAGCGTTTCCGTCTAGTGCCATGAATTCTTGGGGTGCCAGTCCACCCAACGCGCTGTGGGGCCTGAT
>JACQON010000031.1 GCA_016202545.1 Chloroflexota bacterium | reverse complement strand
TTTAAGTGGTGGGTTACGGATTGCTTCGTCCGCCTCAGGCGGACTCGCAATGACATGAGGTGGTGTGGTGGGTTATTCTCCGGCTGAAGGACTGCACCCACCCTATCAACTGAGTAATATTTTTGCTTGCGCGGCCAAAACCCCGCCCCTGGTTACGGGAGAGACGATTTTTTGCTTGCGCAAAAAACAAATGCCAAACAAAGCGAATCAAAGGCAAAAAAAGAGGGAACAAATACCTGCCCCAAATGCCGGAGCAACAGCGTGAGGATGATGGAGAGAACTAAAGGAGGCGATATATATGGTTCGAATCCAACTTGGGCTACCAATTTGGTAATAACGTTACCTCAAATTAGCTTCAAATAATCTCCCTTCCCCCAAAAACCTTATTCAGCTTGAATTCAACAATTGGTAATCATATTACCTGTGGTAAAATACATAGAGAGAGTTTGTCCTGTGTGACTTATAGTTGACTACTTTGAAACACAATGAAGTGTAAATTCTGTGGCAACGAAACTGACCTCATAAAAGCACACGTTATTCCTGCCGGCTTATTTCGGCGTCTGCAGCGAGGTAAAAAGCCTTTGGAGATGATAACAAATAAAGCCGGTGAATATACTAAGAGGAGACCTGTGGGGGTGTATGACAGCACTATTGTCTGCAGCAAGTGTGAGAGTATCTGGCAGGAATGGGATAACTATGCACAGCTACTACTAGCCGATAAACCCCGCAATTGGCGAGTAAGATATCACAGCAATAGAAAGATTTGCTATATAGTAGATAATTACGACTATAGGAAGCTGAAGTTATTCTTTATCTCAATGGTCTGGAGGGCATCTGTTTCTAGCCAACCATTCTTTTCAAAGGTTTCTCTAGGTCAGTTTGAAGACATCGCGAAGAATCATATCGCGAGTAACGACCCTGGCGATAGTGAGGTGTTTAGCGTAAACCTGGCTAAATTTGACCATCCTCTAGCAGAGTCAATATTAGATCCCCATGATGATAAGTATTCTGACGTGAATTACCTTCGCTTCTATTTGGCCGGTTACATCGCTTACATAAAGGTTGATCATAAGCCGACTCCAAAGCTGTTTTCTCAAGTCGCTATGGCTGAAAACAGACCTTTATACATAATCTGTAGGGATTTTAAAAAAAAAGCAAAGAACTTAAATTGATGGTGAAGTTGGTAACAGCTAACCAGCAAACCAAGCGTCTGTAAGTAGTTTACACTCCTTCTTGATTATAAACAAGCAAACGCCTTAAATCCTTAATCAGTCCCTTCTTCTCAAACACCAGTTCGGGATGCTTCCAACTTGGGCTAGCAACCACTTGCAAAACTTTGGCAAAGTTAGCTATTACTATATAAGTTTTCTGCCACCTTATTACTATGATTTTCGGCACACAACTACAATTACTGTGAAGCCTGCTTGGGCGTCTGTGTGCGGGTAGTAAGTATCAGGATGAGTACAATAAGTAAGAACGGCAGGCAAAGAAGGTTCAGAAGTTCCCAGTTTGCCGCAGTTAGAACCACTCCGGCTGATAGGATTGCCAGAGCCTGGAAGGTAAAAATGGCAAAGTCATTGACCCCTTGTGCTTTGAAACGTTCCCTAGGATAGTAGCTTCTAGTTAGCATTACCGTTCCGGCAACAAAGAGGAAATTCCAGCCGAGTCCTATAGAAGTGAGTGCCGTCAGGTAATTAATAAAATGATGACCAGAAACCGCGATGATTACCCCGACAAATATGGCGATTGTGCCGATTATTTGCAACACCTTGAGTCCCAAGCGCTCAACGAGGAAGCCTGTAAAAAGTGAGGGGAGATACATGGCAATAATATGGCTCTGGATAACAAGCGTGGTGTCATTGATGTTGAAACGATCCATCACGTGCATGCTGAGCGGTGTAGCTGACATGATGAAACCCATCACCCCAAATGCCACCGCACTAGAAAAAGCTGCGACTAGATAGGTGCGCTGCACAACAATAGTCCTTAGAGTCCGCTCAGGTCTCTTGTCTGTCTCTTCTTTGGCTGTGATGTCCTTGATAAACAGCAAGAGAACCGCAGAGACCGTATACAGAATCGCCATGATAATAAAAGACCCCGAGTATGCCCCGTACCCAAGCCAGTCTTTGGCGTCTCGGCCTATCTCAGGCCCCAGAAAGCCAGCTATAATTCCCCCGACTAAAACGAATGAGACCGCCCTTCCCGCATAGTTACGTTCCACGCTTTCAGTGGCGGCAAACCTGTACTGCATGACAAAGGCAGTGTTAGCGCCCATGAACAACATCATCAAGCAGAAAAGGGAAAAGCTCTGTACTGCTATAGCCAAAGCAGCTCCCAAAGCGGCAACGGCAGCAACAATGGCGGCAGCAATGAAGCCGCGCTTCCGCCCAATCCAATTCATTATTAGAGCTGCAGGTATGGTAAAAAGAGCAATACCCACAACCACAGATGCAATAGGTAGTGTTGCCCACGCTGGAGATGGAGCCAATTCCGAACCAACAATACTCCCTGCCAGAAGAACCAAGGGAACCCCAGAGAAACCAAGTGCTTGGCAGGCACTCAATATGGCCACATTCCGTCCTAATCGGGTAAGTGCAGATATTGGATTTAGTATTACAGCACTCAGATTCTTAGGCATAATAATCTCAGATTCTGATATTCATTGTGCAGACGTGTAGCTTCCTGCAGTCGGAATTATTGTAGCATAATGTCCTAGCTAATGATAACGAAGCCAGCAAAGAGGATTCGAACTATAAAGTATTGTCAGTATATAAGTAACTGCTGTATCGCCGGTATCAACCCTGTCTTCTCAAACACGAGTTCGGAATGCTTCCAATGTGGGCTACCAATTCAGGTAATATTGTTACCTAAATCCTGTAACCGATTCCACTATTGGCATAAGTTAGGAGTATTTGACATTCATACCAGTTAGTAATATAGTAATCTTGTAATATAGTATTGGCAAAGATGGCAAAGTGCGAATTGCGCGAACCGAAGGTTTTAAGAAAGCCTGGAAGCAACTTACTGGAGAGCAAAAGGCATTAGCCCGGAAAGCCATCGA
The DNA here is from genome assembly GCA_016202545.1 of Chloroflexota bacterium. Lineage (GTDB taxonomy): Bacteria > Chloroflexota > Dehalococcoidia > Dehalococcoidales > JACQON01 > JACQON01. The sequence goes on along the minus strand of JACQON010000031.1, from coordinate 24,974 downwards.
GAACCTTATAGCAGATATGCGATATCCTGCTCTTAGAGTCAAAAAGATAAAGGGAACTGAAAATATTTGGGAGGCAAGAGTGAGTCGGTCGCTGAGGATGACCTTCCATATTGAGGATGATATAATCAGCCTGCGCAATATTGGCCCCCACGATGAGACACTGGGGTGACCTTAGGAGGTGGTGAAGATGCCGACATACAGTAAGGTTACGAGACATGGTCAAATTACCCTGCCTGCGCTGGTACGCAAAAGCCTGGGTATCGAAGAAGGCGACCTAGTGGAAATCGAAGTTATAGACGAAAAGGCAATGCTTGTGCCGAAGAGACTGATTGATAAGAGCCAGGCTTACTTCTGGACCAAAAAATGGCAGGAAGGGGAGAAAGAGGCTGACGAGGATATTAAAGCCGGGCGGGTAAAGGTCTTTGACTCTGCTGAGGAATTAACGAGGGACTTAAAACAGGTTTGACTTTGAATATGACTATGACTGACTTTTGGTGGCTCACTCCTGAACAAGCGAATAAGTATGTCTATGTGGAGTTGGTGCACCATCAGCCGCTAACTGATGAAGATGATGCACCTCACCAATCATTTAATAATCCTTGTTTTGCAGGAATTCAGAATATATCGAAATGGTGTAATAAGTACCAAAACACCAACGTATACCGAAGCTTGAAAATCTGGCCGAATAATTCAAAAGGGGAAGCATTGTTAGGACCTTTCGTGGTAGATATTGACAATAGCAAGAACTTAGACAATGCGTTAACCGTGACCCGAAATGCTGTTAGTTGGTTAATTAAATGTTATAACCTCAAAGAAAGCGATATCCGATTATTCTTTACTGGGCATAAGGGATTTAACATTGAGATTTTGCCCAGTGCCCTGGGATTAGCAGGTACACCGAGTGGACAGGACAACAAGGCGGATTCTATAAGGAAGGCAGTCATAAAGGCATTACAACAAAGCAAGAACGTTAGTGGCGGCTACTCGGTAGGCTATGAAAATGGTAGGGTAGTTTATAGAGACCTTAACACTGGGAAATATGTGGCAAAGCGCGATACAGCCAACAGAGTCTCCAATTCAGTCAGCGCCGAGGGAACCATTATAGATCCACCTCACGAGTATACTCGCCTGCATAACTCCATTAACGAATGGATTGAACATGGTGTTAAAAAAGCCAGAAGGAAGATAGGTCTTACTCTTAGTGAGCTTAACAGCTTACCATTGAAAGAGATAGTTGATAGGTCAATAGTGTAATTCTGTAGGACTAATCAGTTGCTGCAACGCCGGAAGCAGCCCCTTCTTCTCAAACACCAGTTCGGAATGCTTCCAATGCGGGCTACCATTTGAATCTGACGGCAGCACAGCCTACAGGCGGTGCTTTTGTTATGTTAACAGGAGTCGGAACAGCTATCAGAATTATGACGGCTTGCCGGCCAAAGATAGCAGACGGATGGTTCTCATAAGCCCGGGGACGGACTAGAAAATCAAGACGAGGGGCACCACGATAGCTACCAGCCCGGTGAAAACGGCTATGAAGAGGAAAAGATTATATCTAGCGCTGTAATTGGCTAGAAGGGAGGCATCATAATATCCTTCAACGCCCTGGTCCTTATACATCTTCAATAGGCCATTTATCAGCTTTATTCTAGTTTGCTTGCCTTTCAACAACCCCAGCTCTACAACGAAATTGACCGCTATCACGAGAGATACCAATGTAAAAAATACAATCCACGTCGTTGCGTCATGATTTGACCCCGATGATACCCCAGAGTTAATACCAAGCGCCAGCAGGTTGAGGAGAATTGCGGCCAAGATAAAAATGGTATCCGTACGCGTATTCTGCTGTAGTTCGGTAATGATGTGCTCATGGACTCGCTCAATCATAATTCCTCCTGAATGGGACGTTCGTAAGCCGCTGGCCGATTATCAAACTCCAGGCTTTAGTTTACCATTACTGCGCCGGCTTATCAATAGCCCGTCTCCACCCGGGGTGAACCTGCCCCCCACAATAGGCGAAGATTCGAGCCATGTTCTTTGCCACTTTCGGTTTTCTTGTCGTGGAGCGAGGGAGATGGTAGTATGGATGTGACATGCCCCGGTTGAAGTACGCCGCAATTATCCTGGTGCTGCTTTTGACTCTCGGAGCGGCGGTTGCCTGCCAGCAACAGCCGGACGGCGTTGTTGAAGGCATAGTGACCATCGGCCCGATTTTCCCCGTGGAGAGGCCGGACAGCCCGCCGGTGCCGCCCGAAGTCTTCGCCGCGCGGAAGATAGTGATTTACGACCGGAGCGGGAAAAGCCTCATCAAGCAGACCGATATTGTGCAGGTTGACCGGGAAGCCAGGGGACGCTACCGGGTGGAGCTGAGGCCGGGCACCTACGTTGTGAACATCAACCGCCTGGGAATTGATTCCAGCTCTGACGTGCCGAAAACAGTGACGGTGGCATCCGGACAGCGGGTTGAACTGAATATAGATATAGACACCGGCATCCGCTAGGCAGGATAGATATAGATGTGGAAGTACCGGCCTTTCCAGTTTCCGAACGCTTGAATGCGGTATTGATTCAACCAGGCCACAAAAAATATGATAGTGTTCGCTGAGGCAAAGGATGAGGCAAAGTATGATGCAGCGTCAGGGCAGCAGTGATAGTACCGGGCCAGGACCAGCCGCAGTGGCTACCGTTACCGGCGCCAGGCCCGGGGCACTTCCTGAAGCCCTAGATGTGGCCATTGTCTCGCCGGAGATTGTCCCCTTCGCCAAGACGGGCGGCCTTGGCGATGTTCTAGGTGCTCTGCCCCCGGCCCTTGAGCGGCTCGGGCTTCGGCTTTGCCTGTTCATGCCCGCCTATCGCTCGGTGCTAACAGGGGGCTTTCCGCTGGAGGATACCGGGGTGCGCTTCAGTGTGCCCATCTCCGGCCACAGGCAGGAGGGAAGCCTGTTCAAGACGGTGACCGGCAGCGCCATTCCCGTCTATCTCGTCCGCGCCGACCGCTACTTTGACCGCGACTACCTCTACACCACCCCCGATGCCGACTATCCGGACAACGCCGAGCGGTTCACCTTTTTCGCCCGGGCTGTCCTGGAGGTGCTGAGGAAAAGTCCGCCCCGCCTTCTCCACGTCCATGATTGGCAGTCGGCCCTGGCCGCTGTCTTCCTCAAGACGCAGCCACAGCTTTATCCAGAGCTTGCCTCAACCAGGACCGTCCTCACCATCCACAACCTGGGCTACCAGGGCCTCTTCTCGCCCGAGCACTGGCCCACACTCAGCCTGGAGCGGCGCTTTTTCACGCCGGACTATCTTGAGTTTTTCGGGAAAATCAACTTCCTCAAGGGCGGCCTGGTCTTCGCCGATGCCATTACCACGGTGAGCCCCGCCTATGCTGAGGAGATAAAGACTGCCGAGCAGGGCTTCGGGCTGGAGGGCGTGTTACGGAGACGAGCGGCGGACCTGGCTGGCATCCTCAATGGCGTTGATTACAGCGTCTGGGACCCGGAGACAGACCCGTTTATCGCCCAGAACTACGGCCCCCGGAATCTTGCCGGCAAAAGGGCCTGCAAGACCGCCCTGCAGCAGGCCTTTGGTCTGCCTCTGGATGCTGATGTGCCCCTTGCCGGGATGGTCTCACGCCTGACGGCGCAGAAGGGGCTTGACCTGCTGCGAGAAGCCCTGGACGGCCTCCTCTCCCGCGGGCTACAGTTTGTCCTTGTCGGCGTGGGGGAGACCAGCTATCAGCAGTTTTTCAACAGGCTGCCCCTGGACTACCCGGGACAGGTGGGGGTAAAGCTTGCCTTTGACGAGCCTTTGGCCCACCGCGCGATAGCCAGCGCCGATATCTTTTTTCTGCCCTCCCGCTACGAGCCGGGGGGCCTTGTCCAACTCTATAGCCTGAAGTACGGGACTGTCCCCGTCGTCAGGGCCACCGGCGGACTGAAGGACACCGTCGAGGAGTTTGACCCCGATAGAGGAACCGGCAACGGCTTCGTCTTCCGCCGTTACCAGGCTGAAGATTTCCTGGCGGCTGTAGACCGGGCTATAGGCCTCTTTCATCAGCGCGACAAGTGGGCCGTCCTGATGGGTAACGCCATGGCCGCCGACTTCTCCTGGGGACGTTCCGCCCGGGCCTACCTCGACCTCTATCGCAAGCTGGGGCTGGAGGTTGGGGGCGCAGCCGGGTGACAGCCTTCAAGATTATTTGAGATGCGGACAGGCGCAAGCAAGCTGGTCCGGCCCGGTCAAAAAGGCCGGCTATTGTCTTCCTGGCGGGTCTTCCAGGGTGTCTATCAGGGCGTCTTCAGTGGCCATATGCTTCAGTATCATTCCGATTGCCCGGTTGTATGCTTTCTGCACCAGTACGCTGGACTCTTTAAGCTGATTTCTGCTCGTTTTCTCCGGAAGGGCTTCCCTGATAATTACGACCGTACGGTTAACTTCACGCACGAGTCCCTCGTGTTTCCCCTGCAGCATTCTGGCTGAATCGCTATCCAGGCGAGGGAACAGAGTTTTTTTCTCTCTCTCCATGTGCCCCTGCGCCCCATCTTCAAGATGGAGCAGGGCATAGTACAGACCGAACAGCTTCTCCCGAAACGGTTTAAGCTGCTCTTCTGGCGCGCTGGCTAAAAGGGCATCCACGCCGGCGATTGATTTCTCTACCTGCCTCATGTAGACCCTGATGGCCTCATGCTCCTGCTTGAAGTTTCGCACTTCAGAAACTTTACCGGACATGGCTTCGAGCGACTCCTTATGCCCTCATTCGGTGCCGAGATTACCCCGCCACTCACCCAGCCGTACGCCTTGACGCCTCAAATATAGATTATATCAGCAGGAGCACGAAAGGACAACACGGCGTTCGAGTTCCGTTGGGTGAGCCAAGGGACAGTCCCCGAACTTTCATTTGAGAAGAAGCGGTTGATTCCGATGATACTGGAGCTACTTCATAAGTTTGATAAAGCCTCCAACAGATATGCTGGCTCCGCCAAGTATTGAGGCTGATATCCCAGTACTAACTAATTAACTATTAATTTTAGTCTCTTAGTCCAAGCGGTAAGGGCCTCAAGCAATCCTTTTATGAATTCCTTTGTTTTTTCATCAGTCAAAATGCCTTTCTCGTCAAATTTCTGATTGGCGAGTGTCACAAAGACTTCAGGTCTGTTTATTGGATGCATATCGAGGAAAACTAAAACCTGACGTAGATGGTATTGTGCTCTGGCTCCACCCAGCATTCCTGGAGATGCGCTCATTACAGCCGCCGGTTTACCTTCAAAGGAATTATCCCCGTAAGGTCTAGAAGCCCAGTCAATGGCATTTTTTAGGACTCCTGGTATTGAATAGTTGTGTTCCGGTGTCACAATTAATATGGCATCAGCCAACTTTATTTCCCTTTTGAATTCCTTTACCTTGTCTGGCATTGACGGCTCCAGATCCTGATTAAAGGGTGGGATTCCTTCGAGGTCGAAGATTTCAAGAGTGGCATCTTTAGGTACTAATTCCGTAGCCGCACGCAGCAGTGCTTTGTTGTAGGAGCCTTTACGCAAACTCCCGGCAAAGCCAAGGATATTTATCGGTTTGTCCATACTGCTCTCCTTTTGCTCGAATCATTCCAGGCAACGATACAGTCAATTACTGGTTAGTTTGTGGTAATTTTATTACCTTAGTTGGCTGGGGAAGAAGGATTCGAACCTTCCCTGGCGGATCCAGAGTCCGCTGTCCTACCGCTAGACGATTCCCCAACCAGAAAAAGTATAGCATGACCGCCAGCCTGTGGCAATCGGCGCTATCTTTCCATACCAAGGGCAAAGTGAAGGGCAACCTCAACGGCTCTTAGCTTTTCGGTACTGAGAGTAGTCAGCCTGTCACGCAGACTTACCCTGGCAATAGTAGTGATGGTGTCCAGATTAACAACACAGGACTTGGGTAGACCATCCTCAAGGTTTAAAGGAACCTCTGAGGGAATATGACGCACCCTCGTAGTCACTGGTGCAACGGTTATCAACTCCCTGATAGCATAAGCCTCATCACGCGATAGAAGGAGTACCGGGCGTCTCCCCACAGGTGGTACTAGCTCTGCCCACCATATCTCGCCGCGCTTCATTACCAGGGCTCCTCAGACAGCACAGCAACTCCCGCCCGGTGCATCGCCTCAACTTCCTCGGCTGACTCCGGCATAACGCAATAGCCACGGATATAGGCTTCTACTGCCTTAGATTCCAGTTCTTGTTTCAGTAGTTTCTCAGCCGCGCGCCGGAAAAACTCGCTTCGGCTTTCTCCACTGGCTTTTCGCTCTTTCTCAATAGCTTCCAAGATATGCTCAGGGAGACTTATAGCTACTTTTGTGCTCTTATTCATTAAATACCTCCGAGCCTGTTCATACTATTATCATAACAAAGTATGAATCATTTCACTAATTTTGTCAATGGCAAAGTATCCAGTTTGCAACCCGCCCAACCCCGAGATTCTTCAGTCGCGGAGTTTACACTGAACGTAGTGAATGCGCTCCTTCAGAATGACATTTTCGGACAACCTAAAACAGAGTCGCTTCCCCTTTGGCAAAAGGGGAAGACAAGGGGATTCCCCCTGTTTTGCGGGAAGCTACCATAGCCAGACGGTTGGTCACTCAGGGAAGCCGCGCTTCAGCCAGGCCTTCACCCGCTTCTTGTCCTCCAGCCGCAGCGCCCGCTCCAGCTTGTTGTAGCCGTATTTCTTCCGCTCCGCTTCCACCTTCTGGGCGAAGGACTCCATCCAGCCCTTGTCGCGCCAGCGGGGGTTTTCCATGGCGGCCAGCCCGCCCTTCTTGGGCCAGGAAAGCTCATCCTCCGAGACGGCCTCCAGCCCCGCCTTTACTATTCTGGCCGCCTCGGTGACCCGTCTTCCCAGCAGCCTGGCGTTGTCCATTTCCCCTTTGCTTGTCAGCACGGCGATGACATCGTCGCCGAACTCCTTTCCCTGGAAGCTGGCAGTGGCCATGGCGCCGTGCATGGAGGCGTCCCTATCATCCGAGCGCTCCGGCCCAACCCCGACGACGATGGCATCCAGTATCAGCGCCCAGTGTATCAGGTCGTCAACGGCGTGCTCCTGCCCTCCGTGCGTCTGCGAGCCGCAACTGATGAAGCCCATGACCTTGTTCCGCATGGGCATGCCCTGGGAGGGCACCGGCTGGAACCTTTCAATGAAGGTCCTCATGGTGCCAGTCACCCCGGCAAAGTGCACCGGGCTGCCCACTATCACGCCGTCGGGGTCGAAGTCCCATATCCTGGCTATGATATCGTTCATGTCATCGTCGTAGGTGACGCATGTCGGGGGGTCGGTAAAGGTATAGCAGCAGCGGTAACAGCCAGTGCACGGATAGATTATCCGGTCTTTCAGGGAAATGAAGTCGGTCTCCACATTTCCCAGCGCTGCGCCCGCCTTTAATGCTTCCTTCACCAGGATGTCCACGTTTCCCGGTCTCTGACTGGCTGATATGCCCAAAATCCTCGTCTTCATGCTCCCACCTCATTACATAGTCTCCCTCGCAAGGGTCGATGTCTTTACCGGCAGCTTGACTATGACATGGCGACCATCTCCTTTCTCCAACACGTTGCCTCAAACCGGCGGTAGCGGCTTGTCTTTGACCGGCCTCAACAGCGATGTCAGCACCAGGCCGGCAAGGCCGACCAGGGCGGACAGCAGGAAGGCTGGCTGATAGCTGCCGGTGACATCAAATATGTAGCCAGGCAGGAAGGTGCCAATCCCCGCCGCACTGTAGTTGACAAACATGATGGCGCCCAGGATGGCCCCGTGGGCCCTCATCCCGAATAGCTCGGCCACGGTTGGCGACCCCAGTACGGCCAGGCCGCCGTAGGTAAAGCCAAAGACGACCGCAAAGAGATATAGCATCCATAGCTCTGCGGCAGCCATCAGCCAGAAAAGGGCCAGCGACATCAGGGCAAAGCAAACGGCCAGAGAGCGCCTGTTGCCAATCTTGTCGCTGATGCCGCCGATTCCAACCCTGCCAGCGATACTCACCCCGCCGATGACTGCTAAAATGGTAGCGGCGATAGTGGCTGAAACGCCCAGGTCAGTGGCATAAGGCACGATATGGGTCATAATCACCAGCAGCCCGAAGCCGAAGCAAAAATATATGCCAGCGAGCATCCAAAGCTGCCCGGTGCGTAGCGCTCGTGACAGAGAGACGCCTTCAATTTGAAAGCTGGCCGTCGTGATTCCCGCCTGGTGCGCCCCGTAGGCCTCCAGCCCCAGTTGACCCGGGTCGCGTTTCATAAGCTGCCCGACCGAGACAATCAATATCAAAGCGGCCAGGCCGACAATCAGGTAGGACGTGCGCCAGCCATAGCTGGCGATGAGCTGGCTGATTATGGGGGACATCACCAGGACGCCCAATCCCACGCCCGAGACGGTGATGCCGGTCATCATGCCCCGTCTCCTGACAAACCATCTGGCTACCGTAGACGGAAGCGGCACCCACCATCCGCTCTCGGCCAGGGCGATGACCACCCCATAGAAGAGGTATAGCTGCCACAGAGCGTTGAGCCGTGACATCAACACATAGCCCAGCCCCAGAATGAAGCTGCAGGCAGTTATGACCAGCCTTGGGCCGAACCTGTCGTTCAGCTTACCGGTCGGGATGAAGAGGAGTCCGTTTACCACCATAAATACTGAGAAGGCGCCCGCGGTCTCTCCCCGCGTCCAGCCAAACTCGGCGGCCAGGGGTTTGAGAAAGATGCCGAAGCTATACAGGATTCCCTCTGATACCGCCAGGATGAAGAGGGAGATGGCAACGATGATATAGCCATAGAAGAATTTGGCCCCGGTGTTTTCCCCTGTAGTCATAGCTTCATCCTTATCAAAACGGGCTCTGCCATCGCCGGGAGGAATCCGAGCTTTCCAAATGTTACGTGTTTGCGGGCAAGAAATCAACTGTTGCCGGACAGGTCCCATGAGCATCGCTCCGTTGACAGGCCAGGAACAACACTTTATGCTGGTACTGGAGGAATCCAATGGAAGACGGCACTGTCCTTGCTGACCTGGCCGCCCTTGAGCAGGCCCTGGGCGTCTCCTTCGCTGAGCGCTCCATCCTGAAGCAGAGCTTGCTCCACAGCTCTTATGTCAACGAGAATCCCGGCGTCGCCCTCGACTCCAATGAAAGGCTGGAGTTCCTGGGCGACGCCGTTCTGGGCTTTGTCATCGCTGAAAAGCTGTACCACGACCTTCCCGAATCCAGCGAGGGGGGGCTGACCACGCGCCGGTCGGCCCTCATCAGCCAGGATACCCTGGCCCGGGTGGCGCGGGCTATCGGGCTTGGTGACTATCTCTATCTGGGCAAGGGCGAACAGGCCAGCGGCGGTCGGCACAAGCCGACCAATCTGGCCGGGGCCTTGGAAGCGGTTATCGCTGTCGTCTTTCTCGACCAGGGGCTGGCTGCCGCCAGAGGTCTCATCCTGCGCCTGTTCCAACCAGCGCTGCAAAAGGTAATCAGCCAGGGAGCAACGACTGATTATAAGACGCAGCTCCAGGAGTTTATCCAGGCCAAATACCAGCAGGTGCCCTCCTATCAACTGGTGGAAGTGACCGGGCCAGACCATGCCAGAAAGTTCACCGCCGAGGTGAAGCTGGACGAAGCCGTACTGGGCAGAGGTTCGGGCAGGAGCAAGAAAATGGCCGAGACCGAAGCTGCCCGCGTAGCTTTGAAGCAGCTATCCGCCGACTTTACAGACTAGCCCTTCTCTGCTAAACTTGAATTGACGATACCTCAATATATTAAGACAGAGGTGCCACTATGGGAAGCAGGGATTATCGCCACCATGAGCCGAAGAAGTCCAAAAAAGGGGGCAAGAAGATATCGGCAGAGCGCATAATTACCCCGCCAGTCGTCGTTGAAGTGGTTAAGAAGGGCAAGAAGGAACCGAAGATAGAGAGCGAAGAGGAGTAACGCCAATTGCTAGCTATCAGCTTCTTTACCGCAGCGGCGAACTGAAACGCCGTGTTGAGCAAGCCAGGGCGATACTGGAGAAATGCCACCTTTGTCCGCGCCGCTGTGGCGACAACCGTCTCGCCGGCGAAAAGGGTGAATGCCATATCGCCAGCCGGGCGATGGTTTCCAGCTACGGGCCGCACTTCGGCGAGGAATCGCCTCTTGTAGGCAGGCACGGCTCGGGGACTATCTTTTTCACCTACTGCAATCTGCACTGTACCTTTTGCCAGAACTACAGCATAAGCCAGTTGGGCCTGGGCGAAGAGGTGGACAGCAAACAACTGGCAGCGATGATGCTCTCCCTCCAGGCAAAGTGCTGCCACAATATCAACCTGGTAAGCCCCACCCACGTGTTGCCCTACATCCTGGAGGCACTGGAACTAGCGGCTGGCCAGGGCCTTAACCTGCCCCTGGTGTACAACAGCGGCGGCTACGATTCCGTGGAGACGCTCGGATTGCTTGATGGTGTTGTAGATATCTATATGCCCGATATGAAATACTCGGACGATAAAGTGGCTGAGTGGTTGTCCGGGATAACGGACTACCCTCGAGTAAACAGGGCGGCAGTCAAGGAGATGCACCGTCAGGTGGGCGACCTCCAGGTAGATGAGCAGGGAGTGGCCCGGCGAGGCCTGCTGGTACGTCACCTGGTGCTGCCCAACGGATTGGCTGGCACTGAAGAAGTGGTGCGCTTCCTGGCTGAGGAGGTCTCCACTGACACCTATCTGAACATAATGGCCCAGTACCACCCCTGTTACAAGGCTTCCAGCATTCCCCAGCTTGCCCGCCCGGTCACCAAGCAGGAGTTCTTCCAGGCCCTTGAGCTTGCCCGCCGGTATGGCCTGAGCCGGCTGGACAATCATCCCTCTAGTCTTCTGTTTGAACTTATCCAGAGGTAATGCCAGTCTTACGGTGAGGATGGCGGCCGATGACTGACCTGGCTGCGGTCAAAGTGCTGGTATACGGTCATGTCCAGGGCGTCTTCTTTCGCGCTTTCGCCTCCCAGTATGCCAGGGGGCTAGGACTGACTGGATATGTGCATAACCTCCCTGATGGCAGCGTAGATGTCCGGGCTGAAGGCGAGAAGGAGCAGCTAGACAAGCTGATTGAACATCTCAGGGCCGGGCCACCGGGAGCGAGGGTGGAAAAACTGGTAACCGGCTGGTCGGAATATAGCGGAAGCTATACCGGCTTCCAGGTAACTCACTAGCTGAAAAAGGCCTCTTGTTCGTCTCCCCCTTTGAAAGAGGGGGCTGCGCAACATTTTGCTTAGCTCCCTCTAGCCCCCGGGAGGTTGTCAGGAGTAGGGGTTCCGGGCAGCCTCAAACTCCATTTTGGCCGCCTTGATGAGGTCAAGATGCGCTGTCTTTAGCCCCAGCATCTCTGAGATTTCGCAGTCCACCTGATACGGCTCTCCGATGAATATCTTGTTGTACTCCTCAGCCTGCCCCTGAGCGGGGTTATCGCCAACGGTGAACTTCTGGCGAGCTTCCACAATCCCCAGGTCGAAGGGCAGGGTAAAATAGAGGTCGGCTATCACCTTATCTATCCCCAGGCTATACAGCTCTTGCCAACCGCCCGGTGTCTGGGCGTACTTGCTATACGGCAGCAGCGTAAGCAGGTTCCTCAGGCTGAGAATGCCGCTTCCCCGTGATATCTTCAGCGGGGCTACCGTTATCAGGTAGTCGCTGGAAAGGATGACATTGGGCACCCAGAAGGTAGGGACGGCGAGGGGTTTGAGCAGGGGATTATCCACCTCTACACAGATGCAGTCATTGACATCCAGCATCAGCACCCGGGGAAAATTGTAGCCCAGGGAGCGGTATAGGGGGTGGATAGGCTCACCGCCGGGGTCGCCATCAAGCAACAGGATATCGGCATCACTGACCTGCCGGATGCCCTCGATTATGGCCGACAGCATGTCACGGCTGGTGGTGACCGGGTAAGGCGCGAGGTGAGATGCACACGGCTTTACTAGCACCCGGCGCATTCTGGATATTGCCGGTGGAGGCCGAAAGACAAACTCCGAAGCGTTGAATATCAAACCTTCCTCCTAAGCCAGGTGCTCAGGCCCCGCATCTCCTTTATTGAGGCGGGCCGCCCTCCTCCCGCCAGGTGCGCAACTTGCCCTCAATTAGGTCGGCCAGCTTGTTGACCTCGTCCCGGGAAAACTGTGGCACGTTTACATCCAGCGGCTCATCGGTGACCACGGCCAGCAGCTGCTCCGGCGGGCACAGCAGGCCCTGACCCTGCTCCCTGCGATGGACCTCAATCTTGGGCGTATTGGCCTTCTTGAAGCCCTCGGTCAGGATGAGGTCATAGTCCCAGGCGATGAGACGGGATAGCTCCTGGGGGCTTAAATCACGCTCGACCTGTTTCATGATGGCGACCTGATGCGGCGAGGCCAAGGCCACTACCTCGCTGCCCGCCCGTCCAAGCCGCCAGCTATTCTTGCCCGCGGTGTCGAATTCAAGGTCTTTGTCGGTATGCTTGATAGCGGCTACTTTATGGCCTCGCTGCTTAAGCTCGGCAATCAGCCGCTCGAGCAGGGAGGTCTTGCCCGAATCTGATTTCCCCACCACGGAAATAATTGGCCGCATCTAGAGCTCCTCGCTCCAGTCCAGCATTATCACTTTCACTATTTCGCCCGGCTCTACACTGGCTCTATCTTCGGGGATAATCACCAGACCATCGGCCAGGCTCATCGAGGTCAGGATACCCGACCCCTGCGGGCCGGTCAGCCGGGCGAAATAGCGGCCATCGCGCTTTTCCACCACGGCCCTGGTGTAGATGCGGCGCCCGTCAGTATTTGTCACCGAATCCTGTATCACCGCCTCGATGGTAGGCTTGGTCAGGTTCTTTTTGCCCAGCATCTTGAGTATGGCTGGCCGGGCAAATAGCTCAAAGGTGACCATGGCGCTGACCGGGTTCCCCGGCAGGCCAAGATGTGGGATATTTCTTGGCCGGCCAGCCTTGTCCGCACCTTTGATGGTGCCAAAGGCCAGGGGTTTTCCCGGTTTCATGCGGACCGTCCAGAAGGCAATCTGGCCCTCTTTAGCCAGTACGTCCTTGACCACATCATAGTCTCCAGCCGATACGCCTCCGGTGGTTATCAGCATATCAGCATCCAGACCCCGGCGCAGGCTGTCCACCAGCGAGCTTTCGCTGTCCAGGGCTATGCCCAGTACCCTGGGGATGCCGCCGTAGCGCCTGACCAGTGAGGCCACGCTATAGGTGTTGCTGTTATATATCTTGCCCGGGGACAAGGGCCGCCCGACATCGACCAGCTCGTTGCCGGTGGCCAGGATTGCCACCTCCGGCCGGCGGATGACTCTGGCCGCGGCGCGTCCCAGTGACGCCAGCATGCCAACCTCGGCAGGCCTGACCGTTATCCCTCGGCTCAACACCCTGGCACCACTGGCGACATCCTCACCGGCGCGCCGGATATTCAACCCCGGCTCAGCCTGGTGCAAGATGCCTATCTTGGCGAAGGCGCCGCGGCGCTGGGCTTCATCGGTATGCTCAAACTGGACCACGCAGCCAGCACCTTTTGGCACCGGCGCTCCGGTCATGATGCGTATAGCCGTGCCCGGCGTCACCTCCTTTTGGGAGATGGAGCCGGCGGCGACGGTATCAATGACGCGCAGAGTCCGGGGAGACTGCGGGCTGGCCCCGCGGGTATCCTCGGCACGGACGGCATAGCCGTCCATGGCGGCATTGTCCAGCGGAGGGATGCTGATATCGGAGTATACGTCCTCAACCAAAACCTGCCCCAGGCAGTCCAGAATTGGCTTCTCCTCTGCCTCCAAAACCTCGACATAGCTGAGGACCTTCTCCAGGGCCTCCTCAACGCTTATCATGTCCCTCTCCTGCCAGCTTTATCGCCCGCTGCAAATCGGCCTCGGTGTTGATATTGAAAAAGCTCAGGTGCTCAGGGTCGAACCTGTCTATCTCTTCAGCCTCAACATATCTCACCTTGACCAGGCTGAACAGCCGGTCCAGCTTCAGAGTCCCCTCTTTGAGCAAAGATTCTATCGGCGGCAAGCACGCTTTAGAGTAAACGGCGTGAAGCGGCTCGACCAGGCTGCCTACCCGCGGCACTACCAGGTCGTACCCTGGCGAAAGCCCTATCATATACCGCAGCAACTTTTGATTTAAGAAGGGCATGTCGCAAGCGACAACAAGGTTATAGAAAGAGTTTGATGCCGTTATACCGGTGTAGATACCACCTAGCGAGCTTTTGCCGGGATAAATATCGGTTATTGTCCTGACCTTTGGGCGATTTTTTTGTGGGACTAAAACATGCTCTGGCGAAATAACTATGATGACATCGCTTTCAAGGAAGCTTACACCGGATACTACCCGTTCCAGTAAACTTTTGCCGCCGATAACTTCTAAAGTCTTATTACGCCCCAGGCGTAAGCTCTTGCCGCCGGCAAGGATGATACAGCTTATGTCCAAGGTGCGCTTCTCGGCCGATTAACCTTACCCCTCTATACTATTTTATCACGGCAGTCAACATCTGCTTCAATGAGTTTGTTTACGAACACAGGTCATCGCTACGAAATAAGATTTTTGGTGAACCCATCACCCTTTGTCCCCCTTCCCCTAGGGAATTGGTGAAGTGAAGAGGAAGTTAGTATAAAGAGGGGAACGAAGCCCCTCTTTCAAAATATCCCCTTCTCCTGCTCAGGAGAAGGGGATTAAGGAGATGAGGTCATACTTCTAAGAATCAGAGACTGTCGAGCAACACATCCCCTGTGCCCAGTTTTCTCACAGGGCCGGCTTGAGGACTATAATCTGGGTCGTGGCCGGCAGTTGGCCCGGCTTGAACTCCACTTCGCTGGCATCTCGCCGGCTCACCCCCGTTTTGCCTTTGAGGAACTCGTCCACGCCGGTTATGGGGAAGCCGCACTTTTCAGTCTTATAATGCATGGGGATAACCACCCTGGGCGATAGCTGCTCGCAGACCTGTGTGGCAGTCGCAGCGTCTATGGTATAGTAGCCTCCCACGGGAACCAGCAGGATGTCCACCTTGCCTATTTCAGCCACCTGCTTCTCGGTGAGCCGGTGCCCCAGGTCGCCGAGATGGCAGACTGTCACGTCATCTACCTTGAAGCAGAGCACCGTGTTACCGCCCCTCTGTTTTCCTCCGGCCTCATCGTGAGAGGTGGGTACACCCTTGAATTCTATCCCTTTGACCGCTGCCGTTCCCTTGACTACTTTGGGGGTGCCCCTGACGGTGGCTACGTAGCTATGGTCCTGGTGGTCATGGGTTACGGTGACAATATCAGCCGTATCGTTAAAAGCGCGGTAGGCAGGACCGCCCACGGCTACATAGGCAGGTTCAAAGGGGTCGGTTACTATCCTGATGCCGGCTTCCGATGTAATCAAGAAAGACGAGTGCCCCAGCCATTTGACCTTCATGGTAGGCCTCCTTTATTGCTGTTTGGCCACGGACAGGACAAAGGCGGTCAAGGTGCGCACGGCTATGCCGGTGCCCCCCTTTGCCCAGTAGCCCCGTTCTTTGTCCAGCATGCCGGTGCCGGCGATGTCCAGGTGTACCCAGGGGGTATCGCCGACGAACTCGGCCAGGAAGTGGGCGGCGGTGATGGCACCACCCCATCTGTTGCCGACATTTTTGAGGTCGGCTACCTCGCTCTTCAGTTGCTCCCGGTATAGCTCGTGCATCGGCAACTGCCAGAAGAGTTCCCCGGACTCGGCGCCGGCAGCAATGAGCCTGCTCACCAGGTCCTGGTCATTGCCGAAGGCGCCGCTATATACGTCGCCCAGGGCTACCCGGCAGGCACCGGTCAGGGTGGCCACATCCACTATGAACCTGGCGCCTTGCTGTCGAGCATAGCACAATGCATCGGCCAGGATAAGCCGCCCCTCGCCGTCGGTAGAGATTATCTCCACGGTCTTGCCGTTCATCGCCGTTACAACGTCGCCCGGCTTCAGGGCGCTGCCGCCGGGCATGTTCTCGGCGGCGGGCGCGATAGCCATGACGTTGAGCTTTGGCCTTAGCTGAGCGATGGCGCTTATGGCGGCCAAAACGACGGCGCCGCCGGCCATGTCGCCCTTCATGTCTGCCATGCCCTCCGATGGTTTGATGGAGATGCCTCCGGAATCAAATGTTATCCCTTTCCCGACGAGCGTTATGTCAACTCCGACGGAGTCCCTTCCCTTGTAAAGGAGAGTAATCAGCTTGGGCGGCTGCTTGCTTCCCTGGGCCACCCCCAGCAGCGCTCCCATACCCAGTTCCTGCATTTGTTCCCGTTCCAGGATAGTGGCTTTAAGACCGTAGGTCCTGGCCAGCTCCAGGGCCACCTCGGCCATGCGGGTGGGCGTCATATAGTTGGCTGGCTCGTTCACCATGTCGCGGGCCAGGTTGGTCGCCTCGGCCAGTATCTTGCCCTGGCTGCCGCCGCTTTGCAAGCTGCTCAGGCTGGCCTTATCGCTGGCCACTATTGTTAGCTGCTTGATTTCGCCATGCTCGGCTTCCTTGGTCATGTGCTTGCGAAAAGAGTAGACGCCGAGCAGGGCACCCTCGGCGATGTCCCGGGCGGCGCTGTCCGGACTTATGCCGTCTGCTCCCGCTCCCAGAGCAGCAGTGGCGATGTCGGCCGCCCCCTTTTCCCGCAGGCGGCGGCATACCTCAGCCATCGCCCCGCGAATCCTGTCCAGAGATAGCTCCGCTTGCTTGCCCAGACCGACGACCGCCACTCTCGATGCCGGCAGTTTGCCCAGGGTATGGACGATGGTAACCTCGTTCAGCTTCCCTTTGACCTCCCCCTGACTGATAAGCTGGGAGATGCCCCCATCCAGGGCCTTATCTATACGGCCTATATCACCATCCAGGCGCTCCGTGCCTTCAAAGAAGTCCACTATGATGGCATCAGCCTTAGTCTGGACTATATCACCAGCTATTGCCCTAATATCCATGTCGAGGCTCCTTTCACCAGCCAACTTCCCGTACTATCTTGTCCACCACGGGCGTGATGTCCCTGGAAGTATCCACGGCATAATGGCGACGGCGGATTTTCTGGACCGTGGGCTTCATCTTCTGGTATACAGACCAATCAGCGTCGGACTTATCCCCCAGGTTTGCCACTTCCCGTCTGAGCTTCAGGCGCTCCTGAACTACCTGTGGCGGCGCCTCCACCCTGACCAGGACCAGCTTGGCATCCAGCCGGTCGGCGATGCTGTAGAGGTACTCGCGGTATCGCTCCGTCAGGTTGGTAGCATCGAAGATTATGGGGATGCCCTCTTTCAATAGTTTCTCAATGAGTTGATAGCAAGAGTGGAAGAGGCGCGAGCTTTCCTCCAGGCTGTAGGTGGGAGATGGGAACAGGGTCTTGCGCAGGGCATCGCTTTCCAGGATGACGAAGGGCAGTCTCTCAGCCAGCTTGCGGCAAAAATAGCTCTTCCCTGTCCCGGGCAGGCCGCTCACCACTATAAGCGCCGGCCTGGCTGCCGGTTCGGGAAGCCGGCCAAGGGACCCGGCCAGCTTTTGTACATCGGATGCCACCTGTGCAGACACCATACCCTTTGATTATAAGATGTTTCCCCCGGTTTGGCTAGATGGGAGGCTGGTATTGTTCTTTGGGCATTTAATCGCCGCTATAGAAGGCCACGCCGACCACACCGGGGCCAGTGTGGACGCCCATTACCGGGGTGAACTCGGTGATGAAAAGCTCGGCGCAATCGAACCGGCAGGTAATCTGGTGCATCATCTCTTTGGCCCTGTCCAGGGCATCGGCGTGCATTACCGCCACATGAAGCGGCTGTCCATCGATTACTTTCTCTTCCAGCAGCCGTGCTATTCGTTTCATGGCGCGGGAAATAGTCCTCACGTGGGCCACGGGATGGGCGTCACCGTGGTTGATGGTAAAAATGGGCTTAATCTTGAGCAGCGAGCTGGCCAGAGCGGCTGCCGCCGGGACGCGTCCCCCCTTGACCAGGTAGTAGAGGGTGTCCAGCATGGCAAACAGGTGCACCCGTGACATTACGCTTCTGGCAGTTTCAGCCACCTGCGCCGGGCCTTTGCCCGCGGCGGCTGCCCTGGCTGCAGCCAGAACCACCAGCCCCTGCGCCGCCGCCGCCGTGGCGCAGTCAAGCAGCTCTATGGCCACGCCTGGCAATTCCTCCTTTGCCATCTCCACGGCCATCCGGGCCGACCTGCTCATCACGCTCAGACTGGATGGGAGGGTGATGCACAGGACATGGCTTGCCCGCTGGCTGGCCCGGCGATAGGCTTCAAGGAAGGGAACGGGTGAAGACCCCGAGGTAGTGGGAGGCTTCTTTGACTTGCGGAGAAGGGCGTAAAACTCGTGGGCGCTTATATCTACCACGTCCCGGTAGACCTTGTCGCCGAAGATGATGTCCACCGGCACCATCTCGATGTCGTATCTTTCCACCTGCTCCCGGGGGATGCAGGCGGTAGTATCGGTGACAACGACAACTTTATCGGCCATGAAGGTTTAACCTGTCTATTCCGCCATCGGCTGCTCAAGGTTTGCCGGGACCGACCCGGCCTTCTTTCGGCCGTTTTTGTCCCCTCTCGAAGATGAAGTCCTTCATGTTCCCGGCTCTGGCCAGCGCCGTCCTGGCCGTGGGGAAGAACTTCACCAGTATTATCGTCCCCACGATGACCGCCATGATGGTGCCTATCCCTGAGCGCATACCGAACCAGGCGATAAAAGGCAAAACGACCAGGCCGGCACCCATGGACAGGGCGACATTGCGGGTGACTATGAAGACCACCAGTATTACTCCGAACAGAAAGGTCAGTCCCAGCGGGTAGCCATAGACCGGCAGCAGGACGAACAGGGCGCCGAAGGTGGCCCCCATGCCCTTCCCACCGCTGAACTTGAGAAAGACCATCCAGTTATGGCCAACCACCGAGGCCAGCCCCGCCAGCAGCACAAAGGGCGTGGAGACTTCTAACAACCACAGGGCAACGGCCACCGCCGCCGCACCCTTGCCGACATCGACAATGCCTACCGCCGCCGCCGGCCACAGGCCAACTTCCCTGAAGGTGTTAAGACCGCCGACATTGCCACCCCCCAGCCGGCGGATGTCAGCGCCTTTAGCGATACGGGTAGCAAGATAGGCTGATGGAATTGAGCCCAGCAAATAGCCGATAACCACCGCCAGAATCCCGTTTATCACGGCCGGTCCTCCTTGTAAAAAGCGACGCCCAGGGTGCCGGTGCCGGTAGCATAGCCCATCACCGGGCTGAACTCGGTCAGCCAGAGTTCAACACAGTTGAACTCAGACGCCACCCGCTTCTTCAGCTCTTCGGCTTCCTCCAGGGCATAGGCGTGCATCACGGCGATATGGACCGGGCTTTCCCCCACTTTATCCTTTAGCATTCCGAGCATACGTTCTATGCCCCGCTCTCTGCTCCGCACCGCGCTGGCGAAGCGCACCAGCCCGGAGGAGATGGTGAGCATTGGTTTGAGGCTGAGCACGGAGCCCAACTGGGCGGCCACCTTGGGTATACGTCCGGTGCGGTAAACGTAGCGGATGGTATCCAGCAGGATGACGAAGGAAGCCCTGGCCTTAACATACTGAGCCGCTCCGAGCACCTCATCCATGCCATTGCCCTCAGCGGCGGCCCTGGCCGCAGCCAGAGCAATGAAGCCCTGAGCGGCAGTCACATTCTGTGAATCCAGGACCTCTATGGACACCCCGGGAAGCTCCGCCCTAGCCTGGTCTCTGGCGGCGCGCGCCATCTCAAAGCCGGTGCTCAGCCTGGAAGATAGGGTAATGCAGAGGATATTTTGGACGCGGTTACTGGCTTCGCGGTAGGCCTCAAGATAATGCGCCGGCGCCGCCGGCGAAGTGGTGAACTTTTCCGGGTCTTTCAAAAATAGCTGGTAAGCTTCGGATGGGCTTATGTCTATCCAGTCCCGGTACACACGGTCGCCAAAATAGAGACTGATGGGGACGATTACAATATGATACTGCTCCACCAGCTCCCTGGTCAGGCACGAGATGCTATCGGTGACGATGCCTACCTCTTGCGCCACAATTCTCTCTAGTCTCTCTAGCCGGGCAGCGTCTGCTTATAGTGCCGTACTCTGCGCTCCAGCAGGGCCGGGATTAAGAAAAGCATGGACATGGCCAAAATCAGGAAGAAAAAGTCGGGCAGGCCCAGCCTGGCGCCGGCAGCGTAGACAATCATGGTCGCTATCAGCAAGCTGGACAAGAATACCACCACTGTTTTCAGCCACCGCTGCCTCAGGCGAAGAAAGGTAGCCACTGTTGCCGCCAAAGCCAAGAAGCTCAGGCCAACCCAGGGGGCCAGGGTCTGGAGGCTCTGCGCGCTGAAATCAGGAAATCCGCTCTCTAACTTTACAGCCAGCGACCAGGCGAAGACGACCGGCAGAGGCAACAACATGAGAGAGCCATACAGCCAGTCTCTCTTTATGGTCTGGACGGTAACCCAGTAGAGCAGCCATATTGCCAGCGGCAGGTAAATGGCGCCTGCTAGCCAGGACCACCCTTTGGGCAGGTAGAGCAGGAACAGGCCAGCAACCGCCACCGGGAGCAGAGAGTAGCCCAGCCAGGAGAAGAGCCATGCCGGTCTGCCATGCCACCAGCCGTAGATGGCGGTGGCGACGGTCAATGTAAGCGCAACTGACAGCCAGCCAAGATGCTGCCACCAGTCGAGGACGAAGAGCAGGGCGAACAGCAAGTGGGGAACTGAAGCCAGCAGCACCTGTCGCCAGGTACCCTGGCTGTGAGCCTCGTATATCTGGCGGGCAACCATCTTAGCCGAGCCCAGCATCCTGACGCATGTCCTGTCAGCTTCTTCTTCAGATAGCCCGGACTCTCTCAGCGCCTCGACTCGGTCCTCGACATGGCTCTCAAGCTCGCGGACAATTTCCGTCTCAGAAGCCGGGTCAAGCCGGATGTTGTCCCTGATGGCATCCAGGTAGCTGCTCCACGCCGTCGCCAATTCCTCACCCCATCTCATCAGTTGTCGGCTGGATAATCAGGCTCATAGCAGCCAGGAACTGCTGCCACTCGCTCCTTTTCTCGACTAGCGAACGAAGACCTTTCTCGGTAATGTGATAGTACTTGCGGTGTCGGCCGCGGGACAGCGTCTGCCACGCGCTCTCAATCAGGCCCATCCTCTCCAGGCGGTGCAGGGCGGGATAAAGGGTGCCCTCTTTGAATCTGAAGTAGCCCTGGCTTCTTCCTTCAAGCTCAGTAATTATCTGGTAGCCATACATCGGCCGCTGGCCTATCAAGCAGAGCAGTAGAGAATCAATGCTGCCCTTCATCAGCTCACGTCTTTGCGCCATCTACATTACCTCGTCCGGCATAATACCTAGTCCCGCTAGGTAGGTAGACAATAGCATACGAGTTCAATTTTGTCAAGCGTGTGCTGTGCAGTCCAGCTTCAGGGATTCACTCCAGCGGCAGCGACAATTAGTGGAGGACGGGGCGAGTCGCCGCTTCTATCTCTTCTTCAGACAGGGTGCTTTCCAGGATGGAGGGAAACAGGGGAGGATAAAGCGCGAACAGGTAGTCATACATCTTGAGCAGCACGCGCTCCACGTTATTTGAGCGGCCCCAGACCCTCTGAAGGTGGTCCAGCGAGATGAACACTGCCCGGCAGTATTCCCGGAAGTTGGTGAGTAGCCCGCGCAGTTCATCCGCCTGTTTATCTGCCTCTGGTAAAGGAAGGCTCCGTGCATGAAGACGGGCCTTAAGTATAAAGCGACGCGCCTCTTCCCGCCATTCCGCAGCACGGCCCAGCTCACGAAAAGCATCACGATATTCCTCACCGGACTCCGCTGCCAGCTCCACTATGGCCTCGATGAGGTATCCATAGCGGGTATCCAGTATCACTTCCAACAATCGCTCCAATCCCCGGAAGCAAGTCAGCGGGCAAGTCAAAGCAGCGTGCCGTGGGGAATTCTGCTCCAGCCGCTTCAGCAGAAGGTCAGCGAAGAGGTAGCCGTGAAGGAAAGGCCTTTTTTGCAGCCCTTCATTGGGGAACCAGCCCCAGTTGCAGGCTCTTTTGATAATGCGGGAGTGCAGCGCCAGACGTTCTTCAGTGTCCAGCTCGTCAAATCGATAGCCTACCTCCTGTAACTTGCCGGCGCTGACGCCTATCCGGGGGCTGAGGCCGAAAATATCCAGCAGGGAGTTGACCAGCTGTACCATGTATCTTCCCGGCTCCCAGAAGATAAAAGGCCAGCGGCGGAAGATGTCCCTGGCGGCATCTATACCACGGAACCTGCCTGCTCCCAGCGGCGGATAATGTCCGTCGTACCGCAACACCAGGCGAATTTCAGGCGCCCACGATATTTGATGGAAATAGAGACGCTTAAGCTGCCCCAGGTTCGGCATCACTTTCTTTTCCAGGTACTCGTCAGGGGTGACAAAGTGGACTTCCGCAAGGTCCTCTTTGGAAACTCGCCTCCACGCTGCCTCCATGATATCCAGGGCGACATCGCCGAAATCCATCAGTTCCAGGTCCTGTATATACAGGATAAGTCCTCCATCAGGGGCCTCTTTCAAGGCGCGGTGGAGCACCCGGCAGTATTCGTCTATGGCTCCGTCACGGCTTATAGGAAAGCGGACAGAGCGGCGGCGACGGTACTCCTCGGGGAGCACCCGGTAGCGACCCAGTATATAGCCCTGGTTCTTTACTCCTTCGACCTTCCACCTGGTGATGGGACGCCAGATATACTGGGAGACGGCGAAGTGACGGGGCAGGGCCACGATACCAGGGCCGATGAGAAATGGCTCGTGCTTCTCATCCAGTTCGCCGCTGGCCCGGTAGTGCGCCTTGCTGCGGTCAAGGTTGGGGAAGATGACAAAGTCCATGCCGCTATCCTTGATACCCTGCAGCTTGGACGAGTCAAGTGAGTCCTCTATGGGAAACAGGCCGGCATAGCGCGGCCGGGGCGCGCCCATGACATCGTTGACATACTCGCGGTTAAGGCGGATTTCATCCTCTACCTCAACGTCGGTCAGCAAGGAGATATGGGTATGGTGAGCATGGCCGTAGAGGGGATAGACCGTCCGCTCACGGTAGGCTGTCTTCAATCCGGCGTAGGTCTCAGGCATAACCGCAGCCAGCTGCACCAGAAGCTCATTAGTCGCTTCCAGGGCAACTGGGATGCCCATGGAGCGGGCAAAATTGATGAGGGCCAGGTAAATGTCTCTCCCTTCGGCGCTGCGGCGGACTATCCAGTTCTCGCTGCCCAGGGTCTGCCTCAAGTCCACATCCTCGACATTCTCGAGGAGCATCTGGGGAAGCTCCCAGAGAGGCTCATGAGCGTGGAAAGCCAGAATTACGAAGACATCTTTCATGATGATGGCCCTTTGCCGAAGGTAAGTTCGGAGCTGACCTCGCGGTGCTGTGTGAGATATTCCTCTTTGCGCCTGTTCGCCTCTCCCGTCTCCTGCCATCTACGGGCCATGGCAACAATGGAGTCGAACAGGGCTGACGCCTGCTGAAGCTGGTCAGGCGGCACAGCCTCCCTTACGCTGGAGACAGCGTCAAAGAGCTTTCTGGCACCCCATTCAATCATGCCGGTATCCCACCACGGCCGGCAGCTCGCCCACCAGTACTGGCAGCTATGGAGCCCTTCATCCAGCAGGCGGCGCGCCCCGGCATAGCCCGCCGTACCCTGGGGGACATCCTTCACCAGTCCTATCGCCAGGCGAGTAAGCTGCCACTGGAGCCGGTGCAGCTCGTGGCCGGGGTAGTCCCACTGGGGATACGGTATCCCCTGCGCCATCTCGTCCTCCCAGGTGCTCCAGGAGGAAGGGAGCGGGCTCGCCTTTTCCCGTCTTTTGAAGAGGCGCAGAAGCTCCGATACGGTGCATGTTTGTGGTCCCCTCGCTTCAAATACTTCCTGGAGCAAGCGTTCCTGTCCCGGTCGGTGGTGACCGTATACCTCGCCATCGGTGCCGGTGAGCAAATAGGTATCAGCGGCAAGCTTGCCTTTCAGCGCCTCAAGGAACGGCCCGGCGCTGGGGTAATTGCCATAGGTAATCCCGGCGCTGAAGGGACGCTCCTTAAAGAAGACCGCCAGGTCAGGGTATTCATCTAGCCTATAAATAGTGTCATCTCGGCTCTGCCCGAGCCTGCCGCCAAAGGCAATCTCGTCCATAATTATCCAGCGGAAGCCCGTTTCGGCGGCAATTTTGGCCACTCCGGTACTGTAGCACATTTCAGGAGGGAAAAAGCCCTGAGGACGGTAAACCTCGCCGAAGTAGCGGCGGTTGACCTCGGTATTCAGCTTAATCTGGCGGACAGCTTCCTCCTCCGGAATCAGGGGGAGGATAGGGTGGTACATGGCGCTGCCGGTAAACTCGATTTGCCCCATCTCTGCCAGCCTTTTCAGGCCGTCAATCACGTCACTGAATCCGTACCTGACCAGTTGCTCGGTGAGGACGGCATTGATATTGAGGGTAATCCTGGCACGCGGTGCCGCCTCCAGCACTCTCACCAGAACGCGATAGCACTCTTCGGTGACCTTGCGCACAATCGCCTCGGTCTGGGTCGGCGGCTGGTAGATATGGAGAAAGTTCGCCCAGTACATATGCCATCTCCACGATGAAAAAGCGGTCTACTATGCTTATTCCTGGTGACCCGGGCCACAACCACGATGCCACAAAAATAATTATAGCACACGCAATGCCGCTGGATTGTTACTTTGTTGGCCCGTGCCTTATCGAGGCCTCCATTGACAGCGTATGTTAAAATATTAACATTAGCCGCAAAGATGGCCGCCTGGCGGGGTTTTCAGAATCGTAACGCATTGAGAACAGGGAGACTAAGGAAATGGACTGCGGCCAGTATCTTGACCATTTTAGAAAGAGATAAAGGAGGAGAAGCAAAATGCCATTCAAAGACCTGAGGGAGTTCATCAGCCGATTGGAGAAGGAGGGCGAGCTTGAGCGAATCCCGGAGGAGGTCGACTGGAACCTGGAGGCCGGGGCCATAGTCCGCTGGGCCAACGAGAAG
>JACQON010000030.1 GCA_016202545.1 Chloroflexota bacterium | reverse complement strand
GGCTTATAGCGCTTGGCCAAAAAGGCAGAGTCCATGCCGGTGGCCTGGACCACGGGGCCTTAGCTGAGGCTTTGTGCTCCAGGCGTAGGGGTGTGACATTAATGAGGTGAAGCTCAGCAAGCAAAAAAGCGGTAAAACGCAAAAGGAGGAGAGAAATGAAAAAGTTTGGTATCGTATCGGGCGTTTGCCTGCTGGCGTTGACGCTGGCCCTGGGCAGCTTTGGCTGCGCCAAGGCGCCTGCGCCAGCCCCGGCACCAACAGCCACAGTAACAGCCCCGGCGCCAACAGTGACAGTGACAGCCCCTGCACCAGCACCAGGAAAGAAAATAGAGATAGAGATGCTGGCGGGAAGGCCGGGCGACCCCTGGACGGTGATGACATATGCGCTGAGCAGCTTTATCAATAAGGATTCAGCCCGGTTATCAGCTTCCGTGGTACCTACCGGGGGGACCGCTGACACGATACAGATACTCGTGGATGAACCGAAAAGGAGGAGTGGGGCAACAAGCATTGGTGACTTGTCTACCGCTTATGTCATGAGGGAAAAAACAGGCTTTTATTCCTTATTCTTCGGTCAGATAGCTATAAGCACCTTTAGCTGGATGACCTATGACCCCAAGATAAAGAAGCTGGAGGACTTGGCCGGGAAGAAGGTAGCCGGCCCGAGAGATGTCCCCGGCTGGTATGATTCCTTTATCATACCCCTCCAGCTTGCCGGTGTCCTCGATAAAGTGCAGATTGTGAAGACCGGTTTTGCCGGGGCTACCCAGGCCCTTATCGATGGGACGGTAGATGTAGCTTACGTCTCAATTGACTACATTCCGCCCAAGGTGCTTCCGGGCGAGTTCGTGCAGCAGGCAGCGATAAAAGGCCCGGTGTACTTCGTCGACTGGGGGAAGGAGCGCATTGAGGTCGGCCTTTCCCAGAAGATAGGCTGGCCCAACATAGCCGTTGAGGTTGCTCCGGGGAGTTTAAGCAAGACCCAGACGGAGACCATATATGCCTGGGGCGACCCTCTCTGGTGGGGGGCTGCTGCGGAAATGGACGAGAATTTAGTCTATGAGTTGACCAAGATATTATGGGACAATGCTGGCAAGAAAGCCTTTGCTGGCTATCATTCCCGCGGTGAAGGGATAACCCAGGCGACCGTGCCTTATGGAGCGTGGAAGACTAAGGATGACATAGCGAAGTGGTATCATCCCGGCGCCCTGAAGTTCTATCGAGAAAAGGGTGTTCCCGGCTTATAGCGCTTGGCCAAAAAGGCAGAGTCCATGCCGGTGGCCTGGACCACGGGGCCTTAGCTGAGGCTTTGTGGTCCAGGGGTAGGGGTGGGTTAAGGAGTTGATTGCCGGTGATTTTGCCGGGCCAGTTATGCGGTGCCCAATTTGTTCAAACCTGCGGCAAGAGGAGGTAGACACTGTGAATTATGATGAATTCTTCGAGCTTGTCAGACGCCGGAGGACGATACGGAAATTCAAACCGGACCCTGTTCCCGATGAATATATCACAAACATTATAAAGGCGTCTCGCTATGCCATGTCTGGAGGCAACTCTCAACCGTGGGAGTTCATGGTAGTGAAAGACCCCAAAACCAGGGGGAAAATTTTCAAGGCTTTTGTAGAAGACTTCGACATGATGTACTACCTGGAGCTGCAACGCACCCCGCAGTACAGGCATCCGGCGTTCAATGTACCTCCTGAAGAGAAAGACAAAGCACGGGACATGCTATCCGGTTGGAAGGATGCCCCGGCGCTCATAATTGTGCTGGAGGACCCCAGGAAGATGTTCGGCTCAGTCCTGTGCGCACGGTCGGATTTTGACACCTGCAGCCTTAGCGTACTTGGCGTTACTATGGGCCACCTCGGTATGACCCTTCACCTGGCTGCGGCCTCGCTCGGGCTGGGCTCACAGCATGTGGACGTCTTGACTCAGGATGCGTACAGGCGGATTTTAAAGTATCCTGAGCCATTGCGCCTGAGCGTCATCGTACCTGTGGGCTACAGCGCCTACAAGGCGGGGCCACCACGTCGCCTGCCATTTAAGTCCCAGGTGCATTATGAGGAATATGACATGAGCAAATACATGTGCAATGAAGATTTCCTGGAGTACCTGGACAAGATAAGGGCGCTCGGGAGGCCCGGATACAGGGCGGCCATAGGTGAGGCGAAAATAGCCTAAAACAGCACCAAAGGCAGTAGCTCTAGTCGGAGAAACGCTGCGAAATAGTAAGCCTTTTTACGCTCATGAAAAATCTTCAAGGTCTGAAAAGTACGGGGAACTGGCTGGCGATAGCTGCCTTTGTCATGGTTGCCTACCAGCTTCTTTATACCCAGACCGTGTTTTGGGAATCAGCGATACATCGCATTATTCACCTCGGCTTTTCCTTTACGGTGGTCTTCCTGACTACCATTACCGTTATCGCCGGGGTTAAACGTTTCCTCACGTTCTTGCTGTTGCTGCTCGGCATCGGGATTACGGTGCAGCTGATACTCATTTTCCCGGAAACGGTAGGGTCGTTTACCCTTCCTCCTGCTGAGGCTATGGTCGCTGGTACTCTTGCCTTGATACTCTGTTTTCTGTTGTCGTTGTGGCGATACGGGAAGGTCTTCGCAATTCTTACTTTAGCCGGTTATGCTTATGTGATTTTTGGGCGCGGCATTGTTCCCGCGGCTATTCAGCCTCCGCCAGTGTCGCTGTTGCGTCTGCTGAGCTGGACCGCCGGAGATATTGCTTCCGATTGGGGAGTATACGGTGAGCTGGTAGGGTTGATGGCCAATTACGTGTGGTTGTTCATGGTCTTCGGTGCCTTTTTGCAGGCTTTCGGCGGGATAAGGTTTATTCAACACGTGGGCGCTCTTGCCGCTTCAAAACTGGCTGGCGGTCCAGCCGTGATGTCCGTTGTCACTAGTGCCCTTGTAGGCACAGTAACTGGCGTAACGGCGGCTAACGTCGCTATTACTGGCTCTTTTACCATACCCCTGATGAAAAAGGCGGGCTATACCAAGGAACAAGCAGGTGCTATCGAGCTAGCAGCTTCGAACGGGGGGCAAATTCTACCGCCAATAATGGGAATTACTGCCTTTATTATGGCTGAGTTTATCGGGATGCCGTATATTAAAGTGGCTTTCTTTGCTTTTGTGCCGGCATTGCTTTACTTTTTAACCGTCTTTTTGTATGTTCAGCTTCAGGCCAAGAAAGCCGGCTCTACCCCTCTGGTCAGTAGCATTAGCAGGAAGGAAGTGTTTCTTGATGCCCCTCTCTTTTTGCTCCCGTTTCTTGTATTGGTCCTTCTCCTGGTGCAAGGGTTTTCTCTGATGTACGTTGGCTTTTGGAGCATAGTAAGTGTGATTGCTACTGGCATTATCTCCAGCTTGCTCAGGAAGGGAGCAAGGATAGACTGGAAAGAGGCCAAAGAGAGGCTGGTCGGCGGTATCGTAGCAGCCAGTGAGATGACGGTGCTGGTCGGCTTACTGGGCGCATTTACCGCTATTATAGAAATGTCCGGCCTGGGTTATACTCTTGGCGCTTTTGCACTGAAGCTAAGTGGTGGAAACCTTTTCGCCCTGTTACTGCTTACCGCCGTGGTTGGCCTTATCCTGGGCACGGGGTTGCCCAGCACGGCGGCTTATGTCCTGCCGGCTACCGTGCTGGCTCCGCCTATAGTGAGCCTGGGCGTTCCTCCGATTGCCGCCCATCTCTTCATTTTCACTTTTGCCGTCTTCTCCAATCTCACTCCACCGATAGGATTTGGCCTTATCGTCGCCCAGAGGTTGGCCGGCGGTAATTACTGGGCTACGGCTGGCGAAGCTTTAAAGGCTTCCTTTGTGATTTTCATCCTCCCCTTCATGTATATCTATAGCCCGGCGATAATATTATTGCTCGACGGGCTATCCTTGGCGGATATCGTTATGCAGTTCGCCATTGTGCTGACGCTTATCCTGTCCTTTTCTTGCCTATTCAGCAACTATAGCCTGGTCAAGCTTGGGCTGCCGGAAAAGGCGCTGTTTATCCTGGGTGGGGCATTCTCGCTGCTTTCTATAGCCCTGTCATCGCAGATGCAGATATTAGTGGTCATGGGGGCGGTATCATGCGTGGCGGGCTTTATGCTGAGCTTCCGGCGCTCTAAAAGTCAGCCCCAGCCCGCCTGAGCTGTAACTCGTATCTCGACTTCAGCTTAGGGAAATCAGCCCCTGCTTCAGGGCGACGACCACCGCCTCAGTCCGGACGTTGGCATTGAGTTTGCGCAGGATTGAGGTAACATGGTTCTTGATAGTTTGCTCGCTGATGCTGAGCTGGACAGCAATCTGCTTGTTAAGAAAGCCCCGGGCCATATAGTTAAGGATTTCCGTCTCCCTCGGGGTGAGGGGAGCGATAACGGCTTCAGCTTCACTTCGCCAGGATAGCTCCTGGAACTGCTGTAATACCTGTTCGGCTAATTTGGGCCGGGTAGCCAGGCTTTCGTTTATAGGATGCTCACCATTGGCGACGCGCTTGACCACGTCCACCAGCTCGTCGGCGGTAATTTCCTTGCCTAGATAGGCGACCGCCTGGGCTTTGAGTGTTTGAAAGAGCTGGGCATCGTCCGGGTTGGAAGTGAGCACCACAACGCCGATATTAGGCAGGCGTTGTTTAAGCCTGCGGGCCAGCTTAAGGCCGTTATCTGAAGGAGCATCTATATCGATGATGGCGACATCGGGGGGCAGGGTATCAATCGCTGACAGCACTTCGTCATTTACCTCGGGGACGGCGGAAACTTCAATATCCTCCACAGCAGACAGCAAACGCTGTATTCCCTGACGGAACAACGACTGCTGGCTGACCATGATAACGCTTATCTTATTCGTTTTAGCCTGGTTCGATTTTGCGCCGGGTGAATTGTTGCTCAAGAGGGCGTCACCTCCTTAAATCTTCTCTCACAGTCACCGGGCTGGTTTTGAGCGCCGCTAGGAAAGTCTCAACCAGATGGGGGTCAAACTGCTTACCCGCACCCGACTTTATTTCCTCCAGCGCTCCATCGGCGGTCAGAGCTTCGGAGTAAGCTCGGTCAGAAGTCATGGCGGCGAAGGCATCGGCTATTGATAGAATGCGGGCTTCCAGGGGTATCTCTTCGCCCTTCAGCCCGTGGGGATAACCGCCGCCGTCATATTTCTCGTGGTGGTGTAGAATGCCGGGCAAGCAGGGAGACAAGCGGCGTGCGTGACTGGTGATGGTTGCCCCTAGCTGAGGGTGGCGCTTGATGGTCTTCCATTCCTCATCTGTCAGCTTATCCCGCTTGTTAAGTATTTCCTCACTGATGGTAATCTTGCCGATATCGTGCAGTAAAGCGCAGGTCTCCAGCCTCTTTACTATGGACGGCTCCATGCCGAGCGCCTCCGCCAGGACCACGGCGTAGTCACTCACCTTCTTTGAGTGGCCATAGGTGTAATGGTCCTTGGCGTCCACCGTGGCCGCCAGAGCGTAAACAATGCCCATGATTTCACTCTCTTGAGTGTCGGAACCGTCTATGATGTCCTCCCAGGACAGCGTGACCCCCGAGACGCGGTGGCTCTGGTTGCCACCACTCCGTTTAGCCTGGTAAAGTGCGGCATCAGCCGCCGCAATAAGCTGGTGTGCTCCGATGCCGTCAACCGGCCAGCTAGCCAGCCCCAGACTGGCAGTAACCGGGATAGAGGCTGATTCCTTTGCCGAGGCAATCCGCTGTCGGACTCGCTCAGCTACCTCATAGGCAGCTTCAACGGATGTCTGCGGCAGAAGAATGGCAAATTCGTCGCCGCCGTAGCGGAAAGCCTGGTCGGCACTGCGTATTGAGCTTTTCATGATACCGCCAATTTTCCTCAGTAGTTTATCTCCGGCCAGATGTCCATAATTATCGTTGAAATTTTTGAAAAAGTCAAGGTCAAGGACGACCAGTGAGAAGGCGCCGCCATAGCGGGAGTGACGGTGGATTTCGCTGGCGATGATTTCATCCAGAGAGCGCCGGTTGAGCAGCCCGGTGAGTTCATCGATGCGAGCTCTCTCCTCAACGGTGGCGTAAAGCCGGGAATTCTCCACCGGCATCGCAATTTGAGCGGCCAACTGCTCAAGGAGTGCCATTTGCCTCTGGCTATAGGCATTTGGGTGACGGCTGGCCACAGTCAGGGTACCAATCGCTTTTCCTTTGGCAATTAAAGGCAGGTAAACAATTGAGCGTACCCCTTGCTTGATGTAGTATTCCGCGGTAGCGAATCTGCTTTCCTGCATGAGGTCAGGCTCGACCACGGTCCGTTTATTGGCGGCCACCCACTCGGTAGCGGTGCCTTTAATTGGGATTCGGTCGCCGACTTTCCAGGCCGAGCCTATTTCAGAGGATAACGCCAGAAAATAAAGGCTGTCCTCTTCAATCAGGGCGATTGCCGCCCAGCTAACATCAACCACCTGCTTTAGCTCGCTGATAAAGCTGTCGTATATCTCCCGGATGTTCAGGCTGGAGGTGATAATCGTGCTGCAGCGATTGATTGCCGATAGCTCCTCTTCACGCTCTCTGAGCTTCTCGCGAAGGTATTCCTTCTCCATGCTTACCGCTACCCGGTTGGTGACATCCTGCAGCAGGCCGAGGTCTTCCAGCGTGTACCTTCCCCTCTGCTTTTTATCCAGCACCAAGATGCTTATCATCTTTTCGCGGCTGATTAAGGGGACAAATAGCTCTATCCCCTTTGATTTGATTTCCCACTTTTCCTGTTCCCACAGGCTGCGGAACTCGGGCAGAATAGTTAAACTCTCCCTGGTTACGATTTTTTGTTCCCGCTCCAGGTACTGCACAACCGGGCTTTGCCCGTGCAGTCTCAGGCCAGACAGGGGGTTATCCTTTTCTCTGGGCTCAACGAACTTGGCGCTGAAATCATCGCTGCCAACCTCGCGGAACAGCAGGCCTGCCTGCTTGCAGTCAAGTGCTCTGGTCAGCAGCGCCAGCAGTTCTCCGCCCTGTTCCTCCAGGCTGAAAACATTATGTATTTTGTTGGCAAACTCGGATAATTGCTGGCGGTAATCATAGCTTTGCCCTTGCAGGGCTTTGTTCACAGTGGCAAAGAGATAGCCCCGCAGTTTATAGATGGAGGCAATGACCAGGACGGTAATTGAAGAAGCGCCGAGGATGACGCTGAAATCAAGCTCGAAGCCGGCCAGGGTGTGGAGGCTGATAAGCAGAAGTACGTAGCTGGCTATGCCGATAACCCACAGGCTGACCATGGCTAGGCCCCGTCTCAGGACGGACCTGATGTCTACCAGCCGGTGACTGATGGTAGCATAGCTCAGAACAAAGGCATTGATAATGCTCCCCAGGTGAATTAGAGGAAGCTCTCTGCCCCAGGGGATGATGGCGGCGAAGCTGGAGATGGTCAACACCGCGAGCGCCAGCATTAGAGAGGCGATTTGATTGTAGATTACCGGATTGTTCAGGACCCTCAGCTTTCTCCAGAAAACGTAGATGTTTCTGGCCAGCAAAGTGAGAAGCGGGACAACTACGAAGAGAAGCCCCGGGCCGTAAACCGGGGACAGCTTATCGCCGCTGATGATAACGTCTTCAGCGACGTAGCCCAGCCCAATCGCCGCCACAGCCACTGCCAGTGAGGCGTAGGCAAAGGGTAGCCAGCGCCCCTCGCCGGGAGAGAAAAATGAAGAGGTGAAGCAGTGGAACTGCACCGTCATCCAGGTGTACATAATAACCACCAGCTTGGCCAGAAGGAGGCTGTGTTGCGGGAAAGACAGCCCGCGCAGGAGCAGGTCACTGAAGCTCCACAGGATGGCAGCGATGAGGAACACGGCGAACAATTTATGCTGCTGCCGCCAGGGATGGCTGCTGATGGTAGTGATAAGCAGCGGAATATAGGCAGCTACAGCGACTAAGGGGATGAGCGCATAGATATTCATGTACTAAAAATTATCACGCTAAACGGCGAAGCTGTCAAGCTGAATTGAGGCATTTGACCAAAGGGGGAGGACTAAAGTGCTAGTGAACGGCGGCCGTCTCAGCTTCCACCCTGGCCTCTGGGACTTCCGGCCTGGCCAGAAGGAGTGAGAGCACTTTGTCCGACGGGTTAATGTGGCGCGGTTTTAGATGGGCCAGCTCGGCGCCTTCGGCCCGCCGGCGGGAGATATAGCTGGCAAAAGCCCCTTTGGGCAGCGGCGTGACCTCTATACCGAAATCAAGATAGCTCCCTACATCGTTATGAGTCGCCACAAAGCTGCTGTCCAGGCGCTTGAGCTGCTGTTCCACGGCGGCGGCCAGCTCGTCGCCGGACGGCCGCCCGTCTTTAAGCTCGACGAAGAGGTGCAGTATCATCTTATCTTTGATTTCTTTGCGAGCGACCCAATCTTCATAGGGGACACCGGTATTTTCTATCGCTTGCCAGATTATCTTCTCGGTAAGGCGGGTAACGCCGAGGTCAATGAGGTCATCCGCCCGTCCGAAGAAAGCCATCTGCGGGATGTCAATGCCCAGCTTCTCGTTACGGAGCGAAGTTATCCTGACCATATCTCCCGGCCTGTATCTGACCATGGCCCCGCCATGGAAGTTGGTAATGACCATCTCGTAGTTCTCGCCCGCCTTCACTTCATCGAGCAAGACGGTCTTGGGCTGATAGCTATGGTCTAGCTGCCACTTGAACTGTTCCTTCTCCGGTATGAACTCCAGGAAGTTGAGGCTGGGGATAAAGGTCATGCCGTCATAGTCCCAGGTCTGGGTAGCAATGATACCGCCTTCGGTGCCGGCATAAACATCCAGGGGGTACCTCCCCCAGAGCTCCTTTATCCTCTCCCGGTAAACTCCGCTATCCAGGCCGCCGCTCATGATTCCCTTGACCGACCACAGGTCTCTGGGCAGCATGGAGCGCCTGGCCAGTTTGCTCTTGACCATTCCTTTGGTCAGGCGCAGCAGAGCTTTCGGCTGGGAGAGCAAAGGTAAAAGATTTACTTTATCTGATGACTGGCTGAATTTATCCCCCACCGCTACCAGGACCAGCGACAGGCCAAAGAAATAGTCCAGCCCCTGGGATAAGGCCTGCTTAAAGCCCAGCTTTATTCTTTCTTCAAAGTCCAGGCTTTCGGCATCTTCCGCGTCCGGCAGGTAGTCCACGGTGGTCTGCTCTTCCAGAATGTGGGCCAGCGCCCCTGAGGTATAGGGTCGGGGGGCTACCGTGTAGACAATCTTGGGGTGCTCGTTAAGCCCGGAGGTATCGTTCCACCCCTTGCAGCTAGATAATATGCCTACGCCGTACATTATTACGCTCATTTCACGGGAATATGCCGGCGTTATCGGCACCCACTTGCAGGAGTATTCACCGGACTTGCCGGAGGTGCGCACCCAAAAGGCCGGCCGTGCCGGCAGAACGTCTTCTTTCCTTTCCAGAAGCTCAGGACAATAATCGGCGTAGCTGGTCAGCGGCACCCACTGGCGGAACTCTTCCACCGTCCGCGGCCTGGTGCCGCGCATAATCTTATTGCCCAGCGGGCAGCGGTTGAGCAGCTCTATTTGCTCCAGCAGCAGTCGTTTCTGGATGGCCATGAATTGGTCTAAGTTGAGGTTGATAAAGCCGCAGCACATCTGCCATAGTTCCTCCTTCCTGCCCTGGCGTAAAAGCTCGACTGCGGTTGGCATCCCTCACCTCCCAAAACCGGCCGGTCTGCTCTGATTGGTCGCAGTTGAAGCCTACGATAAAGAGGTCGGTTTGGGAAGTGCTTGTGTTCTAGAAGATAGTTCTATCGGAGGGGAAACGCTGGCGGAGAGATTCGGGGGAGGGGAGAGGGGGTCAGTTGGATTTTTTGGCCTTGTTGACTGCGGCGCCCAGAGATTGTAGCTTCTGGCTGAACTCGGTGAAGGCCGCATCCTGGGGTTGCTTTCCCAGTTCCACGCCATAGCTGAGGAAAAACTCAAAGAAATTGCGTAGCAGGTCCTTCATGCCCTGGGCGAACTGCTGGAATTCTTCTTTACTCACATAGTCCTGCTGCTCGGGCTCTTCCTTTAACTGGGCATCGAGCAGGAGATTGATGAACTCCGAGCGGCCCATGTCACCGCGATTTGCGTCTATTTTCTCGGCCAGTTCGGCGTCTACGATTAGCATCCTTTTCTCTGCCACGGTATACTCCTTTACTCGATTTGAAAAAAACCTGAAGACGCAACTGTCCTCAGGCTATTATCGAAACCAACCCGCCCGAAAGCTAAAGGCTGGTGTCATCGCCCAACCCGAGCATTTCCTTTAGGCTATCTACCAGACGGAGCAATTTCAAACCGCGCTCGGTCACATGGTAAGTCACCGAGGGATTACCCATCTTGATTTTGCCAATAAAACCCTGTTCCAGCAGATAGCCGAGGTACTTTTGTATCTGGCTATAGCTCATGTTGGCGCTGTACATGATTTCGGTCTTGCCAGCGCCATTCTCGCCTACCTTTAACATGTCGGCGATTATCTCGATATCAGAGCGCCGTCGGCTGACCCTCATCTGCTGACTTTCCCATACCTATTAACTAGGACTATTGTACTACTGGAAGCATGGCTTGTCAATAGGTGACTAAGAGGAGACAGTGCTGCTCGTTTTTCAACTGATGTGTCATTGAGTAGAACCAGGGCGGCATCGCCTACGAGGTATAACCCCAGCGCTTTGACCGACAATCCCATCTGTGCTATATTGGTTCAGATGGAAATCACCTGGTTAGGGCATTCCTGCTTCATGATTAAAGGGAAGCAGGCGACAGTTATTACTGACCCTTATTCTCCAGGCCTGGGCTATTCCCCGGGCGAGACCGCCGCCGATATCGTGACCGTCAGCCACCAGCATCCCGGCCATTCCTATGTCAGCGACATCAAGGGAGGACCCAGGCTGGTCACCGGTCCGGGCGAGTATGAAATCAAAGGCGTCCTGATTCTGGGCATAGCCGCCTTCCATGATGATAACAAGGGCAAGGACAGGGGGAAGAATACCATATACCTCATGGAGGTAGACGGGGTGGCCGTGTGTCACCTCGGTGACCTGGGTCATGTGCTCACCGCCGGGCAGGTGGAGGAAATAGACCATGCCGATGTGCTGCTCGTCCCGGTAGGCGGGGTATCCACCATTGGCGGCCCTGCGGCAGCCGAGGTCATCCGGCAGCTTGAGCCCAAGATTGTAGTTCCCATGCACTATAAGACCCCGGCGCTCAACGTGGAACTGGAGCCAGTGGACAATTTCCTCAAGGAGATGGGGAGCAAGGACATCACCCCTCAGCCCAGGTTGTCCCTCACCAAGTTCAGCTTGCCTGACACCATGCAGGTCTTCTTACTCAGCTATTAGCTCATCATCGCTATCAGTCATGCAATTTCAAGTGCGCCACAAGCTATGAAGATGCGGTTTCCGATATATTCGCGCCCACCTCACCCCCTTAATCCCCCCTTAATCCCCCTCTCCTTGATAAGGGGCTTTGTATCAAAAGTCATTCTGAGGAGCACATTCACTACGTTCAGTGTAAACTCCGCAGACGAAGAATCTCGGTGTGGGGCTGGTGCTGCATGAATATTCCCCATTCACTCTGAACTCGGTCTGAACTCGGTCTGAAGACGAGAATCGGAACGAGCCACTCCGATACCCTTCGCTACGCTCACCTGTGGCGAGGTTCGGTGACGAGTCAGGGTGACATGGATGGGGTACTTTTGATACAAGGCTTTGGTAAGGAGAGAGGGAAGGGGATACAGGGGATGGGCGTGCGCCCGAAGCAGCCGATGATGTTCAAGCACACGTAGCCGGCATTTTCGTGGTAACCGGCTAAAGCCTGGATATCCTTACCGTGAGTATGATGAGGGTGACCAGTATCGCCACCATGATGGCCAGGAAGACGCTGGCAATGCCCATAAACCACGTCATCAGTTCAGGAGCGGTTGACTGTGCCGATGGCGGCACAGAGGGCTGCGCTGGAGCGGGGCTGGTCGGCGCCGGACTCGGCGGCGGACCGGCAGGCGGTGTCTCCGGAGCAGGCGCTGGCTGTGGCATGGGTGGCAATGATTCTGCTGCTGGCAGTTGCAGCGGCGGCGGTGCCGGCGCCGGTTGGGTAGTGAAGGCGCTGACCCCGCTCCAGGCGCTGTAGCTGCTGGCGCTGCGTGCCCTGACCTTCCAGTAGTAGGTGGTGCTGTATTCCAGGCCTGTATCGCTTTGCCAGGCGGTAGCCGGCAGAGCGTAGGAATCTATCTTGATGATTATGGGACTGGCAAAGGAAGCATCGGCGGAGACCAGCATCTCGTAGGCATCTGCCCCGGCGATGGCGCTCCACTGGAACACCGGCTTCGGCGGCACCCCAACGGCGCCGGCTGGAGGGCTTTCAAGCTCCAGTTGGACGGCTTCAGCCTCCAGGCTGGTGGTGAATGACCATCTGGCTGACCATGGGCTGAGCACCGGGGCGGCGGCTCTCACCCGCCAGTAGTAAGTGGTGGCCGGTTCGAGGGATGGCAGCCGCACGGTGCTGGCCCTGGTGGTGCCCTCAAATCCGGCAGGGACGCTGGAAAAGTCGGTGTCATGGTCAAGCTGCCATTGGTAGCTGGTCGCGCCTGCCAGCGTCTCCCAGTCCAGGCTGATATTGCTGACGGCGTGGTTGATGACCGTGCCCAGGCTGCTTGCCTGCTCGGATGGCGAGGTCAGGGTCACCGGTGCCGTCAGGGTATCGGCGAAGGTCATCAGCCGGGTGTTGGCCGTGTCCATTGACCAGAGCTGATTGCCTGATTGCCACAGTCCGACCAGCTTGGCCCCGTCATCAAGACCGCGGGTCACCGTCTCAAAGGCTGGCCCCAGCGAGTAGGACGGGTCAAGGCTGCGCTCCATGCCACCGCCGGCTTTGGAGTTGGCAGCGTAGAGGACGCCGTCTGGCGATACCCCTAACTGGTTGATGATGCCGCCGCCGGGCAGACTGCTATCTATGTTCTCCCAGGTGCCGCTGCGGCCGATAGCGAGGCGGAAGATGCCCTTGTCTGGAGTATCGCTGGCGGCGTAGACGATGTCGTTATCGCTGAAGTCACGGTCGAAGGCCACGGTTATGGAGCCGGTGATGGATGGCAGGGGCTGGAAGGAAGCGCCGCGGTCATTTGACCAGAAGACTGAGCCGGCAGTATTGCCCGCCAGCATGACGCCGTCCCGCTCGTAGTCCGGCGACAGGGCCAGGGAGTACAACTGGCTGGTGCCAGCGGTGGCCCCGGCGGGGTAAAACAGGCCGCTGTTGCCGGTGCGGTAGACCAGGCCGCTGCTGCCGTCATAGCTGCCGATAAACAGGGTGTTGTCATCAGCCACCACCCAGGCGTCAATGGCGAGCGGGGCACCGGCGGCATAGGCGCTTCTCGGTATGAAGTAGCGCCCGTCGTTCGTTGATTTCCATACGGCCGGGTTGCCGTTGCTGGCCCCGGCAACGAAGACCGCCTGGCTGCCACCGCCGTAGCCGGGAGAAAGCGCCACCCGGTCGAGGCTGGTCACGGCGGGCAGGGCGCTGGAGAACACCCTCTCCCAGCTTGCTCCACCGTCTGAACTGCGCCACAGGCTGTGCTCGCCGCCGAAGGTCAGCATGAACAGGGTGCCGTCCCGGCGGTAGTCGGGCGATGGCGCCACGTCAAGGATGGTGCTCAGGCTGGTATCAATCAGGCCGGTCTGGTTCCAGGTGGCGCCGCCATCGGCGGTATAGGAGAAAGCGCTCTCGTCGCCGCTGGTGGCGGCATAGGCCCGACCGCTCGTGCCGAAATCGGCGCTCACAAGCACATGGGTCTCCGCCTGCCCGGTTGGCGGCTTGACGCTCCTTGTCCAGCTCGTGCCGCCATCGCTGCTGGAGTAGACCTGGGCGCTGCTGGCAGCGCCGGCCATCAGCCTGGCCGCCGTGGCGCTGCCGCTTGCTGCCACCGTGGCGGCGTCAACGTTGCTCAGGCCATAGGCCGAGCTTATATTGAGGTCGGTGGCCGCTGAGCTTCCCGGTACCGGCGTGATGGTGACGAGGTAGACATCGCCGTTGCCGCTGCCGGTATCAATGGCTACAAACAGCACCGAGCCGTCAATGCTGGCCTGGTAGTCCGCGGGGAAGGCAATATCAGCCGAGACCGCTGCCAGCGGAGTCGGCGCGCCGGAGTTGTCCCTGTCCAGCCTGGCGTCGTCGAAGTTTTCGCCCCATCCGCCTTCGCCGACGCGGGCGGTGACCAAGGTATCGCTCTCATCGGTTACCACTGCCACCAGTTGCCCGTCCGAGGCGAAGTCCGGCGAGAAAGCCACGGCGTAAGCGTCGTAGTTGCCCAGGCTGGTATCCACCCAGGCAAAAGACTCACCCTCGTCAAGGGTATAGATGCCGCCATATTCCAGGATGTCGGCGTCCCTGGTGGCGGCGGCGATGACGTGGCTGCCGCCGCGCCGGGCAACGCTGATGGAGGTGATGCTTATGTTGCCGATGCCTGCCCCACCCGGCCCGGGCGGCAGCGAGGTGAAGCTGGCGCCGCCGTTGGTGGAACGGTAGACGTGGGACGAGGTGGCGTAGTAAACGGCGCCCGCATCAGCCGGCGAGGCCGCCACGGCGACTATGTCAGCGGTGACATTGCCGGTGTGGCGCCAGGTACGGCCGCCGTCGGTGGACTTATACAGGGTGTAGCTGAGGCCGTCGCCGGAAGCGTAGAGTGCGCCATCTATGGCCATGGTCAGGTGCCGGATGTCCGAGCCGCTGGCCAGCACCCACCTGCCGGCCTCGCCTTCGGTGGGAATGTTGACCCTGGACCACCTGGCCTCATCCGTGGTGGCCTGCGCGGGAGCGGCGAGCAAGGTCATCACGCTCAGCAGACAGACCACGCCGGGGACGAGTCTTGTCTTTGCCATTAGGCGAATTTTATCCTCATCACGGGTTTAAGTCAAGCGGCGGCCAAATTAGGTCCAAATTCCCCTTGTATTCCCCTTTTTTCAAAAGGGGGGCTTTGTATCAAAAGTGATAACCTCTGTGTCACCCTGAGCGTAGCGAAGGGTCTGGGGGTAACGTGGACTCCTCGTTTATGGTCTACCCCACGCCCAGATTCTTCGTCGCTCTCGCCTGCCAGAGAACCTGTTCGGCGAGCAGGTCGCTCCTCAGAATGACATTTGGAACAAGGCCCAAAAGGGGAAAACCTGAGGGGTCATTGCGAGCCGAAGCCCTGAGCGAAGCGAAGGGGCAGCGAAGCAATCTCAAAGAGTTAATATGATTAGACATGAGATTGCTTCGTCATCCGCCTGTGGCGGACTCCTCGCAATGACATCGTCAACACAAAGAAGGAGCCCCCGCTTTTGAGGCGGGGGCTCCTGGAGTTGTTGGTTTACGGCCCTCAGGCTAGGACCTTAGGCTACGCGCCTGGTCCTGAGGATGAGGACGATGACCGCAATCACCAGTATAGCACCGATGGCGATTATCGCCCAGACGTAGCCTGGGGTTACCGGAGCCGCTGGAGGTGGCGCCTGTACCGTTACATTCGGTGCTGGCGGAGCCTGCACTGTTATCGTGGGTGCAGGTACCGATACCGTTACCGTGGGTGCAGGTGCCGTTATCGTGGGTGCAGGTGCTGGCGGTGCCGGTGGTGCCGCGGTGGTGAAGATACCCACGCTCCACGAGCTTGCGCTGGTGGCGCTGACCGCCTTTACCCTCCAGTAGTAGATGGTGGAGTTCTTGAGCGCCGCGCCATCATAGGCCCAGACATTGACATCGCCCGGGATGGTCTTCTCGGTCGCAGTGGTGAAAGCGGCGTTGTCAGCGACCTGGATGACGTAGCTGGTGGCGCCGGCCACCGCTGTCCACTGGAAGGTGGGTTTCAGACCTACATCTTTTGCGCCCGGGGCCGGAGAGCTGACTTCGGCGTTCTGTGCTGTTGTTGACAACGGCACAATGAAGGTCCGGCCTGCCTTGCGGGTGATCAGCGGGCTGCCAGTACCAACATATAGCCTCCACCAGTAGGTGGTGCCGGGGGTAAGCCCGGTCACGGTGTAGGCGGTGCCGGTGGTGGCGGTAGGAGCCAGGAAATCGTTGGCGTAGCCAGCATCCAAAGATACCTCAACCGAGTAGGTCACCGTGGTGCCGCTGGGCGCCGATATGGCCTCCCAGGAGAAGGTCACGCTGGTGCCGGTAATGCTTGCTCCATCCGCCGGCGATAGCAGCGTCGGTGTGATGGCGAAGGTATCAGTGATGGTCGTCAGCAGGTAGCCGTGCGGGTAGGCGGTGGCAGGAGCAGTGATACCGCTGGCGATGGCATACAGCACGTTGGAGCCGGCGATGTAGGCCAGGTTCTCCAGCATGGCGCCGCCGGGCAGCTGGGAAGTCATTGATTCCCAGGTCTGGAAGCCTGTTGCCGAGGTGGGATTAGTGACGCGGCGGATGCCCTTGTCGGCGGTGTTGCTGGCGGCATACAGCGCGCCATCAGGTGCTTGTTCCACCCCGGTGACTACCAGGGTGTCGGTGTTGTCGTCAAGCTGCGTCCAGGTGGTGCTGGTGCCGACTACCCACCGGTTGATGCCCACAGTAGCAGTGCTGCTGCCGGCGTAGACGGTCTTGTTGGTGGCATAGTCTTTATCGGGGATGACGGTGACGCTGGCGCCGTTGGCCAGCTCATCATCCACGCCCAGCCTGGTGTAGGTGACGCCGGAAGTGGCTGAGGCGTTAATGGAGTAGAAGACATCGCCATCAGCAGTGCCGACGAAGACGGTGTCATCAGTAGCGAAGGTGGGCGACAGGGCAATGGAATTCACCGACGCGGCCTCGGTGCTGCCGGAGTTAAAGCGGCCGCTCCTGTAGACCTTGCCATCGGTGTTGCCGGTGAAGTAGGTGCTGCCGTCAACCACGGTCAGGGCGGTCAGGGTTTGCCCTGTATCCGCCGGTGCGGACAGACCAATGAACCGTCCGCCGCCGTCAGTTGACTTCCAAATCCGGGTGTCGCCCGTGTGGGCTACATAGATGGTGCTATCAGTGGCGTAGTTGGGTGAAACGCCCAGGATGGTCATGCCCGCAGCGGCGGTGGACAGGTTGTACCAGACCCGCTGCCAGGTGGTGCCGCCATCGGTGGTCTTGAACAGGTGCTGTATGTCGCTAGCAGTGATGGTGTTGCTGGCGTCGACATCATCGAGGACGAGCAGGAACATGGTGTTGGCGTTGACGATGGCGCTGTCGAGGTAAATGAGGTTATCATTCTCACTGGTGTCAATCAGCGACAGCCCGTTGAACAGGACGCCGCCGTCGGTGGAGATGGACAGAGCGCTGTTATCGCTGCCGCCATCGCCGCCAGTGGCAGCGTAGGCGGTGCCATCAGCGGTGATGACCACGATGGTGTTGGGGGTGGCGGCATCGCCGGTGGGGCTCTTGACGCTGGATGACCAGGTCACCGTGCTCAGGCTCGGGTCGGCGGTGCGCTTGACCGAGGTTGAGTCGGCCAGACCGACCAGGACAGTAGCGCCGACGTAGTTGCCCTTGACGGCGATGCTGTAGACATCGTTCTCGGTGCTGCTGCCGCCGATGGCGAGGTCAGTAACCGTGGTGGACCCGCCGGGCAGGGCGCCGCTGACGCGGTAGATGTCATCCAGGGTGGTGCTGGCACTGTTGGTGCCGACGAAGACGCGGTTGTTCGATGACCAATCGTAGTCAGCGGGGAAGGCGATGGCGGCACTACCAGCAGCTAAGTTTGCCTCGGTTATGGCCCCGATGCTGCCATCGAGGACATCAGCCCCCCAGGCATTGCCGGCGAACTTGGTAGTGAGGTAGGTGGTGTCAGCAGCATAGGTGCCAGCACCAGTGGTGCCGACCACTACCGCCAGCACCTGGGCGTCAAGGGTGTGGTTGGGCGAGAAGGCAACGGCCAAAACGTCAGCCGCAACGGCATCATCGCCGCCGCCGCTGGCTGGGTAGTTCACACCGCCGACCTCAAGGTCACTCCAGGTCCAGGTGTCCAGCCGGCACAGGAAGACGCCGCCGCCCTCGTCGGCATCGGTATCCCTGGTGCCGACCAGGATAGCCAGCTCGCCGCCGGTGTAGTACATGGCGACGGCGATGGAAGTGATAGCGGTGTTACCGACGCCAACCTGTGACTCAGTCACCAGAAGCGCCGTTGACACCTCGCCGAAGGAACTCCCGCCATTGGCGGAGCGAAACACCTTGCTGGCACTGGCGGCGACCACGACCTTGTCACTGGCGTAGTTGGGCGAGACGGCCATGGCCACCACGGTATTGCCATTCAGGGTGGTGCCGATGCTGGTTCCCGTCCAGTTCTTGCCGCCGTCGGTTGACTTGAGCAGTACTGTGCTGACGTTGTCATAGGCGAACATGGTCATGCCGTCCGGCGCCACCGCGAAGACGTCAACGTCAGCGTCTTCCCAGTACTGGAAGTAGGTGGGGCGGGGTGTGGTAACAGTGGAGTAAGATAGCGTCGCTGCGGCTGCCGGGACTGCCG
This sequence comes from Chloroflexota bacterium, assembly GCA_016202545.1. Classification (GTDB taxonomy): domain Bacteria; phylum Chloroflexota; class Dehalococcoidia; order Dehalococcoidales; family JACQON01; genus JACQON01. Next base: position 98,130 of record JACQON010000030.1, on the reverse strand, counting down.
TGAGCACCAGGCTGGCCACCATGGTGACGCTTAGCAGTACTCCTATTATTGATTTCTTAATTTTCATCGACTTTTAGTTTTATCCTCCTTTAAGGTATCCATATCCCCCACAAACAGATATGAGCAATGTGCCCATTCCTTTGGTGGGAACATATTGCCGCTGCTTCGTTTATGTTGATGTCTCCCTTGCGGGTCTTCTCTATACCATCACCTCCTTTTAATACTTCATTACTATCATACCACACTTTGTCAAGAGGTATGATGCGCAGTGTCATTGCGAGCTGAAACCCTGAACGAAGTGAAGGGGCAGCGAAGCAATCTCAACCGATACTCTACGGCTCTGAGATTGCTTCGTCGCTAGCGCTTCTCGCAATGACTGTTCTAGCCGAAATCATAGCAGCCAAACGTTAAAATAATGTTAAGACAGGGGCGAAATCCCTCTCGAATCTCCTTCAGGAAGAATCCTTCAGGATGAATCCTTCGTTTCTCCTTCAGGATGAATCCCTTTACGAAAGGGAGACATTCCGGTTTCCCCCTTTGGAAAAGGGGGACTAAGGGGGATTTGAACCACTTAGAAGATGAACATGCTGGCGGCCATCTCCGCCAGCCTGAGCACGTAGCCGGGGGCAATGCCAAGCACGAGGACGCCGGCGCAGGAGACGGCCAGGGCCACCCTCAGCGTGGCGGGGGTGGTCACCCTTGCCTCCGAGGCCGGCTTGCCCGCCTTAGCCTCGGCGACGGCGGGCTTGCCAAGCCACATCATCTTGACCACCCTCAGGTAATAGTAGGCGGAGATGACGCTGTTAATTACGGCGATGACCACCAGCCACAGCAGGCCGTTTTGCACCGCCCCGCTGAAGATATAGAACTTGGCCATGAACCCAGCCGCCGGGGGTATGCCGATGAGGGAGACCAGGCACAGGGTCAGCCCCAGGGACAGTAGCGGCGCCCGCTTGCCCATGCCGGAATAATCGTCAATGAGGTCGCTATCAATCCGGTTGGAGATGGCGATGACGGCGGTGAATGCCCCCAGGTTGGTCAGGGCATAGCTGGCCAGGAAGAAGATGAGGCCGCTGCGGCCCAGGACATCGGAAGCCGGGGACAGTCCCGTGGTGGCCAGCCCTACCATGAGGTAGCCGGCCTGGGCGATGCTGGAGTAGCCCAGCATGCGCTTGATATTGGCCTGGGGGATGGCGGCGACATTGCCCAGCGTCATGCCGATGGCGGCCAGCACGGCGAAGACCAGCCCCCACTCCAGGCTCAGCCAGTTGGGAAGCCCGAAGGCGGAGTGGAACACCCGCAGGATGATGGCGAAGCCGGCCGCTTTGCTGCCCACGGAGAGGAAGGCGGTTACCGGCGTGGGCGCGCCCTCGTAGACATCAGGCGTCCACATGTGGAAGGGGACGGCGGCGATTTTGAAGCCGAAGCCGGCGATGAGCAGCGCCATGCCCAGGGTGAGGGCGGGGCTGGCCAGGAGGGTCTGCGTGGACATGGACTGGATGACCAGGGCAATCCCGCCGAGGCGCGTCTCGCCGGTGAAGCCGAATACCAGCGCCATGCCGAAGAGCAGCACCGCCGAGGCGATGGCGCTCAGCAGCACATATTTAAGCGCGGCCTCGCCGGACCTGGCGTCCTTGAGGAAGCAGACCAGGGCGCACATAGAGAGGCTGGTCATCTCCAGGGCGATATAGATGGAAACCAGCTCGGCGGTGCCCGCCAGCAGCATCATGCCCATGGTAGACAGCAGCACCAAGGCATAGTATTCACCGCGGAAGGGGGAGAACCTGGCGGCATAGTCTATCGAGGCCAGGATGACCAGGATGGCAATGCCCAGGAACAGCAGCTTGAAGCCCAGGGCGAAGCTGTCCACCGCCAGCATGTTGTTGAACAGGGGCGCGTAGCTGCCTCCCCACATGGCTATGGTGAAGTCGGCGGCGATGAGCAGCCCAGCGATGCTCACTCCTTCGAGCAGCCACTTTCGGGCAACGAAAAGGTCGACCAGGATAACCGCTATGGCAGTCCCGGCCAAGGTCAATTCCGGCGCTAGTAGCTCAAGCTGCACAGTCCGCCCCCTTGTGGTTCGGATTCTCCCCGGCAGTGGTTGATTTGACTGTCACTATTCATGATTTATCCGCCCAGCATGCCTGCTATTGGTGAAATGCCCAGCTTGAGGACATCGGTTACCACCGCCGGGTAGATGCCTACCAGCATGATGCCGGCAACCATGGCGAACATATATACCCGCTCGCGGGCGTCGGCGTCAGGCGTGCCGTCGAACCGCTCCAGCACCGGCCCGTAGAAGGCCCGCTGCAGCATCCACAGTATGTAGCCGGCGGTGACGACTACCCCCAACACGCCCAGGATGGTGTACACCTTGATTCCGGGGACGATGCCGGAGGTAAAGCTGCCCACGAAGACCAGGAACTCGGCAGCGAAGCCGCTGGTGGTGGGCAGCCCCAGGGAGGCCAGCCCGGCGATGGAGAAGACGACGGCGATAATCGGCACCTGCCGCGCCAGGCCGCCCAGCTTGCGCAGGTCGCGCTCGTGGGCGTTGTGCATCACCAGGCCCACCATGGCAAACAGGAGGCCGGTGACCAGGCCGTGGCTGACCATCTGCAAGGCGGCTCCCGCCAGGCTCACCTGGCCCAGGGCGAAGACGCCCAGCAGCACATAGCCCATATGGCTGATGCTGCTGTAGGCTATCATCCGCTTGAAATCGTTTTGCCTCATGGTTAGCGCGGCGCCGTAGAGCACGCCGACCACGGCCAGTATTACCAGGAGGAGGCTGTAATGCCGCGCTACCTCGGGGAACATGCTCACATTGAGGCGTATCATCCCGTAGCCGCCCATCTTGATGAGCACGCCGGCCAGGATTACGCTGGCGGCGGTGGGCGCGTCAGTATGGGCGTCAGGCAGCCAGGTATGGAGCGGGACGACCGGGAGCTTGACGGCAAACGCGGTCAGGATGAAGAAGAAGATGGCACTGGCCGGCATAATCGACTGCACCATGGCCAGCCCCTTCTGCGATAGCTCTATCATGTCCAGAGTACCAGTAGTAAAGTACAGGCTGAGTATGCCAGCCAGCATGAAGGCGCTGCCGAACAGGGTGTAAACAACGTACTTTATCGCCGAGTATTCCTTTCTGCCAGACCCCCATATCGAGATAAGGAAGTACATGGGGATGACCTCTATCTCCCAGAAGACAAAGAACAGCAGCAGGTCAAGGGACAGGAATACTCCCAGGATGCTTGTTTCCAGGAGCAGCAGCCAGCCGAAGTACTCCCGCACCCTGAGGTCTATCTTCCACGAGATAAGGACGGCCAGGAAGCCCAGGAAGGCGGTCAGCAGCGCGAAGGGCAAATTCAGCCCGTCCACGCCGAGGTGATAGTGAGCGTTAAGCGCTGCAATCCAGCGCATCTTTTCTTCAAACTGGATTACTCCGGCCGCCGCTGCAGACCTGTCGAAGCTGACGAAGATGATGATTGCCAGCGCCAGGGGGATGAGGGTGAACACGGCAGCCATGCGCCTTACTCCCCGCGGTGACAGGCCGGGAATAAAGGCGATGAGGACTGCCCCTATCACTGGCAGAAAGGTTATGGCGGTCAGATAGTTAAAGTCCAACTATTTTGACTCCTTGTCATCTGGCGAGATAAAGGGAGAGAACGATGGCCAGTATACCGATGCCGATGACCAGGCCGTAAAGCTGGAGCTGTCCGGTCTGCGCGCGCCTGATGCCCCTGCCGGCGGCTATCGTCCCACTGGCTACCCCGTTTACCACCCCGTCCACGCCCTTATTATCGAGTCTCTCCAGGCCGGCGAAAATCCCTTTGAGCAATATCTTTCGCACGATAACGTTTTCGTAGAGTTCATCGAGCCAGTATTTTTGGTAGAGCATGGTATATAGCGGAGAAAACATCCTGCCGATGCGCTCCGCTGACAGCCACTTTGCGCCGTAGATGGCGTAGGCCAGGAAAATGCCCAGGCCGGCCAGCGCCAGCGAGAGCCAGGGCAACGGATGGGCCAGGATGCCGAAGAAGCCCTCGATGAAGCCGTGTCCCTCACCATGGCCCAGAAGCCGGGCGAAGCCCCCGGTGACGTTAGCCATCCCGGAGACCACTGCCAGGACGCTCAGGACCACCATGGGCGCCACCATTACCGGCGACGATTCGTGAGGATGAGTGGCGTGGGGCTGCCCATTGCCGCCGCGGTATTCCCCGCCGAAGGTCATGAATGCCGCCCGGAAGATGTAGAAGGCGGTCATAAGCACGGTTGCCAGCGCCAGGTAGAACAGCGCTGGCTGGGCTGCCAGGGACGAGGCTAAAATTTCGTCCTTGCTCCAGAAGCCGGACAGGGGCCAGATGCCGGCCAGGCTGAGCGCGCCGATAACGAAGGTGGCATACGTCCACGGCATCGCCCGGCGCAGCCCTCCCATCTGCCGCATATCGAAGGTCCCGGTGGCGTGATTCACGCTGCCGGCGCCGAGGAAGAGCAGCGCCTTGAAGAAGGCGTGGTTGAACAGGTGGAAGATGCCTATGGCCACGCCGCCGGTGCCCAGGCCGAGCATCATGTAGCCAAGCTGGCTGATGGTGGAGTAGGCTATTACCCGCTTGATATCGTTCATAACCAGGCCCATGGAGGCGGCGAAGATGGCGGTCACGCCGCCGACAACGGCTACCGTGGTCAGCGCCTCCGGCGAGTTCTCAAAGAGGGGGAACATCCTGGCCACCAGGAAGACTCCGGCGGCGACCATGGTGGCGGCGTGGATTAAAGCGCTGACCGGCGTCGGGCCTTCCATGGCATCAGGCAACCAGACATGGAGGGGAAACTGGGCTGACTTGCCGGCGGCGCCGGCGAAGATGCCGATGGCCGCCCAGGCGAGGGTGGTGCCAGCCAGGGCACCGGTTATGGCCAGCCGATGCAGCTCGGCGATGTCAAAGGTACCGGTGCTGGCGTACAGGGCCAGGATGGCCACCAGGAAGCCGAAGTCGCCCAGCCGGGTAACGATGAACGCCTTCTTGGCGGCGTCAGCCGCCGACTTCCGGTGGAACCAGAAGCCGATGAGCAGATAGGAGCATAATCCTACCAGCTCCCAGAAGACGAACGTCAGGATGAGGTTGTCGGCCAGGACCAGGCCCAGCATTGAGGCGGTGAACAGGGACATCCAGGCGAAGTAGCGGTGATAGCCGGGGTCACCGTGCATGTAGCCCTGGGAATAGACCTGCACCATCAGGCTGACCACGGTAATCACCAGCAGCATCACCGCGGTCAGTGAGTCCACCATCAGCCCCAGGTGGATAACAACCCCGTCGACAATCACCCAGTTGATGTCGGGCATGAGCAGTTCATGTTCCGGGGCGGCTATGACTGACAGCAGCACCAGGACGGACAGGACAAGGGAGCCCGAGATAGCGGCAATGGTGCTGTAACCGCTTATCCGTGGCTTATCCTTCAGGAATGGCTTGAACACGAAGGATATCACCACAAATGAGGCGAGCGGGAGAAAGAATATCAGCCAGATTAGCTCAGGCGCCATTATAATCTCTTCAACACCTCGTCTACGATATGCTTTTTATCTTCGGGAACGAGCACCCGATAGGCGACCAGCTCGCGGCCGGGTGCTTCGCCGGAAACGGGCAGGATGTGGGCGGGTATCCCCTCGCCTTCGAAGAGCTCCTTCCACATCTCAGCCAGCATCAGGTTGCTGGCCCTTTTGATTTCAACCCACATCCGGATTTCCCCTTCCGGGGGGCAAAAAGCCCCCCGATGAGCGCTAGTTTACCATTTCATCAGATTGATATTGGTGACGTCTATGGTCTCACGGCCGCGGTAGACGGCTATGATAATGGCCAGGCCTATAGTTACCTCGGCTGCCGCTACCACCATGATGAAGATGGCGAACACCTGTCCCGTCAGCAGCGCGGGCACGATGAACCGGGAGAAGGCCACCATGGCGATATTTACCGCGTTGAGCATGATTTCAATGGACATCAGGATAACTACGGCGTTGCGTTTAGATAGTGCCCCGTACAGCCCGATGGAGAAGAGGATGGCTGATAATACCAGATAATGGTTCAAACCTACAGGCACGGCCTATTTCTCCCTGACCAGAACGATAGCTCCCAAAATTATCGCCAGCAAAAGGACGGCAGCAATCTCTACAGCCAGAATGAAGCCGCCTTCGCCGAAAAGCCTCCCGGCCAGGGCGGCAGTGGTAGGCTCCTGGGGCGGCGCTCCGGCTATCTGCCACGGGGTGTTGAGCACGGCAAAGGCCGCCGCCGCAAAAAATAACAGGGCGGTAAAAAGGGCCGGGACTCGCAGTTTGCCGGAGGGGCTGCCCTGCCGCACTCCCCTGGTTAACATGATGGTCATGATGATTAATATTGATATGGCGCCCACGTAGATGAGGACCTGTGCCGCCGCCAGGAAGTCAGCGCTGAGGGTGATGAAAATTCCGGCCACGGTCAGGAAACACAGCACCAGCGCCAGGGCGGCCCGGAAGACGTCGCGGAGGAAAACCACGGTCAGGGCGGCCCCTACGCTGATAACGGCCAGCGCCCAGAAAGCAATCCCCAGGCCCATCAGCCTTTCACCTCGTCCCTTTCAATGAGCAGCGTCTGAGGGGGCAGGGCTTTGGCCAGCTTGGGGTACATGTAGCCGCTGGCAGGCCTCTTGGCTGACGGCAGCAGCATTTCATTGGTATGCACCACCTCATGGCGACGGTATTTTGCCCGTTCATAAGAGTAGCCCATAAGCAGCGATTGAAAGGGGCAGGCCTCAACGCACAGGCCGCAGAAGATACAGTAGCCGGTGTCCACCTCAAACTTTTCCACGACATACCTGTTTTCAACTGGCTTGGCGGAGGTCACAATCCGGATGACGCCCTGGGGACAAGCCTTGGCGCAGGTACCGCAAGCGGTACACTTGGTTATGTCCCAGACAAGCTCGTTACCCCTGGCCCGGCGTGAAGTGGTAAGCTTCTGCTCCGGATATTGCGTGGTAATCGGCTTGCGGAACAGGTGCCTCAGGGTCACCGCCAGGCCTTTGATTATACCTGTGCCGAAGTGTTCAAACTTCAACTCTGCCCCCTCCCAGTTTCAATAGTCTTGACCATGTTACCACCAGCGCCGCCATTATGGCGACGTTGACCGGCACCATGGCCCACAGCGAGGCTTCCGGCCAGGCCAGCACCTGTACGGCGGTGACGACCAGGTTGATGAGCGCCAGAGGCAGGAGGAACTTCCAGGCGAGGGCCATCAACTGGTCAATCCTGACCCTGGGCAGTGTGCTCCGTATCCAGAACATGACCGAGAACACCGCCACCACCTTGCCCACAAACCACAGCCATGGCGGCAGCACCGGCCCTCTCCAGCCGCCGAGGAACAGGGTGGCAATTATGGCCGAGACAGCCAGGGCTTCAGCATACTCCGTGAGATAAAACAGGGCGAATTTCATGCCTGAGTATTCGATATGAAAGCCGGCCACTAGCTCAGAGTCAGCCTCCAGGAGGTCAAAGGGGGTGCGGTTGATTTCGGCGGAAGCTGCGATAAAGAAGAGGAGGAAGGCCAGGGGCTGCAGCAGGATGAAGGGGATGTCCTGGGCCATCACAATCTGGTTCAGAGACAGCGAACCGGCCAGCAGCACCACGCCGGCGAGCGATAGCACCACCGGAATTTCATAGCTCACCACCGTGGCTACATCGCGCATGGCGGCCAGGAGAGAGTACTTGTTGCTTGAACTCCAGCCGGCCATGAATATCCCCACCGTTGAAATCGAGCTTATAGCCACGATATACAGGACGCCGACGTTCAGGTCGGCCAAAAGCGCTCCGTCCTGGAAGGGGACGACGGCAAAAATCATCAGCGTGGGGACAAAGGCAACCAGCGGCGCCAGCCAGTGGACTATCTTATCAGCGGCGGCGGGCACGATGTTCTCTTTGAGGAGCACTTTGACCGCATCCGCTATCGGCTGAAGCAGGCCGAAGGGGCCGGTGCGGTTGGGGCCGAGGCGTATCTGGAACCTGCCGATGCCCCGCCGCTCCAGCCAGATGAATCCCATGACCAGACCCAGGACGAAGGCCAGGATAATGACGGAGAACGCCAGCCAGTGCCACCAGAAGTTCCCCGGCCAGTCCGGCGGCAGGGCCTGCCAGTGGTATTCCATGCCGAGACCAGGATTTAACACCAAGCTATCTATCCACCTCACCCATGGTAATGTCAATGCTGCCGAAGATAACGATGAGGTCGGCCACTTTCCATCCCACCGTCATATCGCGGAGGGCGGTCAGGTTTATCAGGCTCGGCGCCCGGATGTGACAGCGGTACGGGGCGATGGAGTTGTCCGAGACCAGGTAAAAGCCGAGCTCGCCCTTGGGGGCCTCGATATGGGCGTAGGCCTCTCCCGCCGGCGGGCGTACCAGGTAGGGCACCGTGCTTTTCACCGCTCCCGATGGCAACTGCTTCATCGCTTGCTCGATGATGCGCAGGCTCTGCCGCATCTCCTCAATCCGCACCCGGTAGCGGTCATAGCAATCACCGGCGGTGCCGGTGGGGATGTCAAATTCAAAGCGGTCGTACCCGCAGTAGGGGTCTGCCTTGCGGATGTCCCATTTGACTCCGCTGGCACGGAGCACCGGGCCGCTGGCAGAAATATTGACGGCCAGGTCTTGGGGCAGGATGCCAACCCCCTTGGTCCTGGCCAGCAGTATCTCATTCTCGGCAAGGAGGCGGTCATATTCATCGATAAAGCCGGGCATCTGGCTGACAAACTTCTGCAGTGCCGGCAAAAACTCATCGGGAATATCCTGATTGAACCCGCCAATCCGCATATAGTTGTAGAGCAGCCGCTGCCCGCTCAGCATTTCAAACAGGTCCAGGATTTTCTCCCGCTCCCGGAACATATACAGGAAGGGAGTAAAGAAGGCGCCGCAGTCATTGACGAAAGCGCCCACGGCTATCAGGTGGCTGGCGATGCGCTGCAGTTCAGCCAGGATAACCCGCAGGTAGGTAGCCCGCTCCGGAGCGCTTATTTCCGCCAGCTTTTCCACCGCCAGCACATAGGCCAGGTTATTGCTCATCGAGGCCAAATAGTCCAGGCGGTCGGTCAGGGGGATAACCCCGGTGTAGGTCCGCTCCTCGGCCAGCTTCTCGATTCCGCGGTGCAGATAGCCGAAGACCGGCTCCATGTTGGCGATGACTTCTCCATCCAGTACCGCCCTCATCCGGAACACCCCGTGGGTGCTCGGGTGGAGCGGGCCGATATTCAGAGCAAATGATTCAGTCTTAAGCGCCATCACAAATAGTCCTTGCGCAGCGGGTGGCCGTCAAAGTCCTCCCAGAGAAAGATGCGCTTCAAGTTGGGATGTCCCTGGAAAGTGATGCCCATGAGGTCATAGATTTCCCGCTCTTGAAGGTCGGCCCCACGCCATAAGCTGACCAGCGAGGGCAGCACGGGATTGCTCCGGTCATGGCAGCGGGCCTTCACCACCAGGCCATGGTTATGCTTGAGGGAGGTGAACTGATAGACTATCTCGAAGTAGTCGAAGCAGTCTACGGCGGTAATATTGCACAGGAAGTCAAAATCAAGGCCGGGCGCCGTCTTGAGGTACGATGCTATATCAAATAGAGATTCGCTTTTGACCAGCAGGTGGCTTTTGCTAGCTTCGATAACGCTGCCGGGAAAATGCCCTCCCAGTGTGGCAGCTATCTCATCGCCGCTAAGGGCCAATGTCATCTCTTGCTATCCATTTCAGTGATGCTTCTTTTCGAAATCTTTTTGTGCAGCGTCATTATGCCGTACAGCAATGCCTCCGGGCGTGGGGGGCATCCAGGCACATAGACATCGACCGGCACGATGCGATTATATCCCGGCACCACGTTATAGGAGGAGCGGAAAATGCCGCCGGTGATGCCGCAGGACCCCATGGCGATGACCCACTTCGGCTCAGCCATCTGGTCATAGACGCGCTTTACCTGGGGTGCCATCTTCCATACCAGGGTGCCGGCGGTTATCATCAGGTCAGCCTGGCGCGGTGAGGCGCGCAGGATTTCCATGCCGAAGCGGGAGAGGTCGAAGCGGGACGCCTGCGAGGCAATCAGCTCAAAGGCGCAGCAGGCCGGGAAGCAAATCACCGGCCACAGGGAAGAGCGCTGCGCCCAGTTGATTACAGCGTCCACCGAGGTCAGGACGATATTACGGCGCAGCTCTTCGTCGAGCCACTCATCGGGGTCGGGGATGGGCTGCTGGCTGCGCTCTTTGAGCGCTTCAATTTCGTGCGCTTCGGCTATTTCCAACTCCCTGCCGGGAAGGGGGTATCTGATGTCTATGTTCTCTATTTCCATTCCAGTGCCTTCTTCTTCCAGGCGTAGAGGTAGCCGACGACGACGATGGAAATCAGGATGAGCGCGCCGATGAGGCCGTAATAGCCCAGCTCCCTGAGGTTGACCGCCCACGGGTAGAGGAAAACCACCAGGACATCGAGCGCCAGAAAGACCAGGGCGTAGGCATAGTAGCGGAAATTGAACTGGACCCACGTCTTGCCGATGGTCTCCATGCCGCATTCAAAGGTGGACTGCTTGGCGGGATTAGGCTTATCGGGGATGACTTTGAGGAGGCGGAGGGTAACGGGCAGGAGGAGGGTAGTAAGGGTGAACAGTATGGCCACGGCTAAGAACAAAGCGATATGGCCATAATTTACCAGCAACTCTCGGCCTCCTTATTTCGCTAGGCCGTGAGACATTATAGCACATACCACCACCTGGGGCAAGGGGGATAATCGCGGTCGCTTGGTAACAATCCGTCATGCAATTTCAATTGCACCACAAGCAATGGAAAGGCAGTTTTGATACATTCGCGTCGACCTCACCCCCTGTATCCCCCTCTCCTTGCCAAGGAGAGGGGGAAGAGATTTAGAGAGGGGCTCCGCCCCTCTCTTTTACTTAACTCCCTCTTCCCACGGGGAAGAGGGTAGGGAGATGGGCGTCCGCCTGAAGTCAACCGATAATATCCAAGCATACGTAGCCTCTATTTTCATAGCAATGACGGGGTGTATTCATAAGCGGCCACTATGAAGCCATTGTTGACAGAACACCGGCTTATGGTGCATAATAGCCTCTAAAGAAGGTAGGTAGAAGTGGTAAAAATCAGATTACGACGCACAGGAGCTAAAAGCAAACCAAGTTACCGGCTGGTAGTAGCCGACTCACGGTCACCGAGAGACGGCGCATTTCTTGCCATTATCGGACACTACAACCCTCTCACTGACCCTGAGACGGTAGTCATTGACGAGGAAAAGGCACTGAGCTGGCTGAAAAAGGGTGCTCAGCCTACGGCTATCGTCGCCAGGCTGCTACTGAAGACCAGCGTCATGGAGAAATTCAGAAACGCCGACAAGGAGAAAACATGAAAGAACTCATAGAGTACATCGCTAAATCAATCGTCAACTCACCGGCGGACGTGGTGGTTACCGAGGAAACTAACGAGAACGGCATTCTCCTTAAGCTGCAGGTCGCTGACGAGGATAAGGGCAGGGTCATCGGTAAACAGGGGCGGATAGCCAGGGCCATGCGCACCTTGATTATGGTAAAGGCCGCCAAACAAGGCACCAAGGCCAGCCTTGAGATTTTGTAACCAGTGACGGATAATCAAGCCCTCAAGGGGCTTTCTAGATTCTGGGCTTTTTTCTTAGCCTCTCGGCTGCCTTGAGGCGGACCAGCGAGCGGCGCAGCGCCGCTTCAGCCCGGGGGATGTCCGTACCCGCAATGGGATGCTTTAGCCGCTCTTCAGCCCGGCGTCTGGCCGCTTCAGCCCGGGCCAGGTCAATTTCCTCCGCCCTTTCCGCGGTATCGGCCAGGACGATGACGCGGTCAGGCCGGACCTCGAGGAAGCCGCCGGAAACGACAAGGTAAATCTCCTCCCCATCCTTCCTCACCATTATCTCGCCCGGCTGTAGCATGGTCATCAACGAGGCATGGTGCGGCAGAATCCCCAGCTCGCCGTTCGTGCCCGGAGCAACAACCACGTCCACGTCCTCTGAGAAAGCCGTACCTTCGGCAGTGACAATATCAAGCCTGAGAGTCGCCATTATGCCGCCAGTTTTTTCGCCGCCTCCACGGCTTCATCTATGGTCCCCACCATGTAAAAGGCCTGCTCCGGCAGGCCATCATGCTTGCCGTCCAGGATTTCCTTGAACCCGCGCACGGTCTCGGCCACGGGCACATATCTGCCCGGCCTGCCGGTAAATACCTCGCTGACGAACATCGGCTGGGACAGGAAACGCTGAATCTTGCGGGCGCGGGCCACGGTAATCTTGTCCTCCTCGCCCAACTCTTCAATGCCCAGTATGGCAATTACGTCCTGGAGGTCCTTATAGCGCTGCAGGACCCGCTGCACGCCGCGGGCCACGGCGTAGTGCTCGTCGCCGACAACCATGGGGTCAAGTATCCGCGAGGTAGAGGTGAGCGGGTCAACCGCCGGGTACAGGCCCTGCTCAGCGATAGACCTCTCCAGGGCGATAACGGCGTCAAGGTGACCGAAGGTAGTGACCACCCCGGGGTCGGTATAGTCATCGGCAGGAACGTAGATAGCCTGAAAGGAGGTGATGGAGCCGTGCTTGGTCGAGGTAATCCTCTCCTCAAGCTCGCCCATCTCCGTTGCCAGCGTCGGCTGGTAGCCTACCGCCGAAGGTACACGCCCCAGCAGGGCCGATACCTCCATGCCAGCCAGGGTATACCGGTAGATGTTGTCAATGAAGAGCAGGACGTCCTGGTGCTCAACATCACGGAAGTATTCGGCCATGGTCAGCGCAGTGAGCCCCACGCGAAGGCGCACTGCGGGAGGCTCATTCATCTGGCCGAAGACCATCACCGTTTTCCCGATTACGCCGGAGGCTTTCATCTCGTTCCACAGGTCATTGCCTTCGCGAGACCTCTCGCCAATCCCGACGAAAACGGAGAAGCCGCCATGCTCGGTAGCGATATTGCGGATAAGCTCCTGGATGATGACCGTTTTGCCCACGCCGGCACCGCCGTAAGCGCCAATCTTGCCGCCCCTGGTGAACGGGGTGATGAGGTCAATAACCTTAAGCCCGGTCTCCAGCATCTGGGTAGACGTCTCCTGGTCCTCAAAGGAGGGTGGAGCGCGATGGATGGGCCAGCGTTCGGCGGCCTCAACCGGGCCGAGGTTATCTATAACCTCCCCGGCAACGTTAAACAGACGCCCCAGGGTGCCCCGTCCTACCGGCACGCTGATGGGCACCCCTCTTCCGATGGCTTCAGCCCCCCTCTTCAGCCCATCCGTGGGCCCCAGGGCCAGGCACCTCGCCCAGTTATTGCCGACATGCTCCTGGACTTCGAGCACAATCTTGCTGCCATCAGCCGGAATTTCTACGGCATGGTAAAGGTCGGGCAATTCCTCGGGGGGGAACTCTATATCCACCACCGTGCCTATGACCTGTATCACTTTGCCTTTTGCCATCACAACCTCCTCTACTTACGTTACAGCCTGTGTCCCACCGGTAATGTCAAGCAGTTCTTCGGTAATCGCTTCCTGGCGCGCCTTGTTGTACAGCAAGGTCAGATGCTGAAGAAGCTCGTTGGCATTTTCGGTAGCATTTCGCATCGCCACCATCCTGGCTGATTGCTCGCTGGCAATGGACTCCAGTACGGCGTGATATACCTGCATCTCAACGAATCGGGGTAAGAGCGCGCCCAGCACCGCCTCGGCCTTGGGCTCAAATATGCAGTCCAGGCTTTGCCCAGGGGGCAAGGCTGCTGGCTCAACGGGCAGTATTTGCTCCAGAGCCGGCTTCTGCACCATCGTCGAAACAAACCGGGCATACGCCAGATAAACCATATCCACAAAGCCAGCGGAGTAATCATCGATGATAATCCGGGATATGGGCAGGATATCAATCAGGTCGGGACGGTCACCCAGCCGGCTGAATTCGGCGCAGACTTCCTGGCCGCTGCGCCTCATAAAATCAAAGCCGCGGCGGCCAACGCAGACGACTGTGACCGGGGCGGTCTGCTCCAGTATGAAGCCGGCCGTCTTGCGGTTGAGGTTGGCATTAAGCCCGCCGCACAGGCCGCGGTCAGGGGTGATATGCACCACGGCGACCCTTCTCACCGGGCGCCGCTGCAACAGCGGGTGAGCCACTTCATCGTAAGGCAAAGCGGCCAGGTCAGCCAGCACCTGGTGAATCTTCTCGGAATATGGCCGCCCGGCCAGGCCACGCTCCTGCGACCGCTTCATCCTTGAGGCGGCTATCATCTCCATGGCCCGGGTGACCTTGGCCGTACTGCGGACACCGCGTATCCGGCGGCGGATTAAGCGAATTTCAGCCAATCTTCTGTCTCACCCCTCTTTAATCTTTTTTGTCTCTGCGCCTTGTTACGAGTTTGCCCTCTTTGATATCGAGAACTTTTCTCTCTCTTATTAGCATAAAAAAGACAATCCATCCAAAGGGCGCAAAAGGTATGAGAATCCACCATAAGGACCTGTCCTTCCGTTTAAGCACCCAGCCTGATACAGATAAAGGTATTGCCACTCCAATCATTGAAAATAACAACCATTGCGGATAAATCACGCCTGCAGATAGGTCTTCTCCCAATTCCATAATTAAGCGAGTAAAACTAAAGAAAGGTATACTTTCGACAGCTATTTTAATATCACCAGCGGCAATAAAAAGCAGGCCGACAAATATACTTAATCCCGCAGTCCAGTTAAGATGCCCTTGAAGCCAACTCATTCTCTCCGCCTTTTCTGCCTCTTGGGTCTACACTAAAAAACCATGCTTAAATTCCAGGATGGCTGCCTTAAGCGCCTCTTCTATCTCAGGTTTAATATCCTTTTCCCCGGCAATACTATCCCTTATCGCCGGGTGGTTGGCGGTCATAAACCTGTGCAAGTTCTCCTCGAAAGCGCCTATCTTGTCCAGGGGTACGTCATCGAGATAGCCGTTGATGGCGGCGTAAAGAACCATGACCTGCTTCTCCACCGGCACCGGGACGTACTGAGGCTGCTTCAGGACTTCGGTAATCCTTTGCCCACGCTCAAGCTGGGACCTGGTAGCCTTGTCCAACTCAGCGGTGCCGAACTGGGCGAAATCGGCCAGCTCCCGGTACTGGGCCAGCTCTAGCCTGAGCTTGCCGGCCACCCGCTTCATCGCCCTGGTCTGGGCGGCGCTCCCCACCCGGGACACTGACAGGCCGACGTTCAGCGCCGGCCTGATGCCGGCGTTAAACAGGTCTGCCTCCAGGTAAATCTGCCCGTCGGTGATGGAAATGACATTGGTAGGAACGTAAGCGGAAACATCGCCAGCCTGCGTCTCAATGATGGGCAGCGCGGTAAGGGAACCACCGCCGTATTCGGGGGCGTACTTGGCTGCCCTCTCCAGAAGGCGGCTGTGCAGGTAAAAGACATCGCCGGGATAGGCCTCCCGCCCCGGTGGACGGCGTAAAAGCAGCGAAAGCTGGCGATAAGCCCAGGCGTGCTTGGAGAGGTCGTCATAGACCACCAGAGCATCCTTCCCCTGCTCCATAAACTCCTCGCCGATGGCGCTGCCAGCGTAGGGCGCAAGGTACTGCAGGGCTACCGAGTCGGAGGCGTTGGCAGCGACTACGATGGTATGCTCCATGGCCCCGTAGCTATCCAGAGTAGCCACCATGCGGGCCACCTTGGACGCCTTCTGACCGATGGCGACATAGATGCAGGTTAAATCGCCGCCCTTCTGGTTTATGATGGTGTCAATGGCGATGGCCGTTTTGCCTGTTGAGCGGTCACCGATGATAAGCTCCCTCTGTCCACGGCCAATAGGAATCAAGCTATCTATGGCTTTGATGCCGGTTTGCACCGGCGTGTCCACCGGCTTACGCAGGGTAACGCTGGGAGCGACGCGCTCCAGAGGGCGGGCCTTGCTGGACGGTATCGTTCCCTTGCCATCCAGAGGGCGGCCCAGGGGGTCAACCACCCTGCTGATAAGCCCCTTACCGACGGGCACCTCGGCAATCCGGCCGGTGCACCGTACCTCATCCCCCTCTTTGATATGCGCGTAGTCGCCGAGTATGATAGCGGATACGCTGTCCTCCTCCAGGTTGAGGGCAATGCCCATAGTATCACCGGGGAACTGGAGCAATTCGTTATATCTGGCCGCAGCCAGACCGTGGACCCTGGCAATGCCATCTCCGACCTCGATAATGGTGCCCACATCTACCATGGTCATTGTTGTGCCAAATTGCTCGATTTGCTGCTTTATGATTGAAACGATATCTTGCCCTCTAGCTGCCATTTTGCTTTACCTCGCCTTCTATTATCCCGACCCGGCCATCTCTTTCCTTAAAGCTGCCAGCTTGCTGCGGGTGCTGCCGTCCAGCAGCTTACCACCGACCTTGACCACAAGCCCGCCAATCAGTTGAGGGTCTACTTTAGCCTTGACCACCACCTTCTTGTCGACCAGCGCGCTGAGGCGCTCGCCTAATCTCAATTTATCGGCATCATCAAGAGGGACGGTAGTGACAACCTCAGCCTGCTCTATACCATGATGGCTATCCAGCAATCGCCGGTACTCAGCGGTAATCTCGGTCATCATGCCGAACCTGCCCTTGGCTACCAGAAGATAAGCCAGGTTCAGGACAAGGGGATGTATATCTCCCATCTGCCCGGACAGGGGCCTGGCCTTGTCCTCAAAGCGGACCTTGGGGTTCTCCAGCCAGGCCACCAGTGCCGCGTCCTCCGCCAGGCTGGCCAGGCGCATCAGGTCAGACTGCCATTTGTCCAGCTCGTTGGCCTCCAGGGCGATGGCAAAAGCTGCCTGTGCATAGCGCCGGGCATAGGCCCGTCTCGCCATGGCTACCTCCTAGTGAGCGCCTAGCCCTTTTTCAGGGACTGGCTCTCCTCCAGTACCTTCTCTATAAGCTGGCGGTGCGCTTCCTTGTCCAGAGAGCGCTCGATTACCTTCTCCGCCGTCAGCACAGTCAGGTCGGCAAATTCCCGTCGCAGCTCCCCGACGGCCTCGTTTCGCTCCCGCTGAATCTCCAGGCGCGCCCTGCTGATGAGCGTCTCAGCCTCATGCTTGGCCTCCTGCTGCGCCTCACGCTTCATCCCTTCCCCGGCCTGCGTAGCCCGGCCTATTATCTCCTGCCCCACCTTTTTAGCAGCTTCAAGCTGCTTCTTGACCTCATCCTCGGCGCGGGCTGCCTGCTCCCGGATGGATTCGGCCTGCTCCATGCTTGCCTTAATCCTTGCCGAGCGCTCATCGAGCATCCGCATGATGGGTTTATAGGCAACTATATATAGAAGCACCAGCAGGACGGCGAAGTTTATGACCTGCGCCACCAGCGACGGCAGACTGAGTCCTAACCTTTCCACAATAGCTCCTCCCTACGGACTACACTACAAAGATAAGGACGACCGCCACTATCAACGCATAGATAGCTACCGCCTCAGCGAAGGCAATGGCCAATATCATGTTGGTCATTATCGGCCCTCTTGCCTCCGGATTGCGCCCCAAGGCCTGCATGGCGCCCATGCCCAGAATGCCGATGCCAATTCCCGGGCCAATGGCGCCCAGGCCAATGGCCAGTCCGGCCGCCAGTAGTTTCATCGTCTCTGCATCCATTCTTTATCCTCCTTACACTTTATATGCTTTATTAACAATGGCTGGCGCATGCGTAGTAAGACGTCATTCTTTAAGCAGTCTCCTCCTTATGATGGGTAACCGCCATGGTGGCAAACACCAGAGTCAGCCCGCTGAAGATGAGCGCCTGTACCAGGCCAACCAGCAACTCAAGCCCGTAGAACGGTATGACGGCCAACCACGGGACAAGGAATGTTACCAGTAGCAGCAATATCTCACCGGCTGTCATGTTGCCGAAAAGACGGAAGGTAAAGCTGATGATGCGGATGAACTCACTCAGCGCCTCCAGCAGGCCGACAAAAATGTCGATGCCCCCGGTCAGCACGCCGACCAGCCCGGCGCGGAGACTGCCTCTGAATAGCTGGCCCAGGCCTCCAAAAAACCTGCCCGCATTGATGAACTTGGCAATGTAGTGACGGGCGCCCACCAGCCTTATGCCGTGGTATTCCACGAATATGAAGGACACCAGGGCCAGCGCCAGCGGCAGGTTAATATCAGTATTAGCGCCCCGGAACAGGTGAACGTGCTCCCCCCCTGCGGTGGTGATGTTTATTGAGCCAAAGATGGGGAGCAGGCTCAGCCAGGCATTCATCAGCACAAAGAAGAAGATGGTGGCCACCACGGGGAAGAACCGACGCCCATTTTTCTCGCCGGCCACCTCCCGGCACAGGTCATAGAGCCAGCCTATGGCTGATTCCAGCAGCGCCTGTAACCTATTGGGTACGAGCTTAAGCCGGCGGGTAACCACGTAGGATACCCCTACCAGTACGGCGATAGTGAGCCAGGCGCTGATGATGCTGTTGGTGACGGGAAAGCCAAGCAGGTGAAAGACTGCTTCCGGGGGGAGCTTGGGGTCGGGTGCAGGAACGCTGAGCCAGCCGGGTAATCCCACGTCCCCAATCAGGCTGCGTCCCAGGGCGCCGCTGAGAAAGCTGACCAGGAATAGCCCCAGCAAGGCTGCCGCTATCACCGCCAGCAGGGGGAATGAACAACCCAGTACGCGCCGCTTGGGCACTAGCCGCTCTCCTTGTCACGTTTGTTATTCAGAAGAGGCAGCAGCATTCGATAAACTCCATAAAAAGCTACCACCACTCCTATTAGCAAGCCAAGTATTAACAGGACCGGGGTAGTGTTCAGCCGGCTATCAAGCCACAGGCCGGCAAGCACTCCCATTATAATAGAGCCGCCGATGAAAAACCCCACGCCCACCAGCCTCAGCGCTGCTTCCCACTTGCTCATACCGAACTCTGGGCTGCCATGTCATGGGTCTCACTTCAACTCGGCCATCATGGCTTGAGTCGGCGCCGCTCATCAAAAAACCCTAGACCAATCGGCTCTAGGGCTTAAGCTACCAGCTCGCTGCTTAAAACATTCCAGTACTTGCGGCAATATTCCGGTTCCCGCCTCTTCAACCCCTGCTGGCTTTACCAGTGAGACACTTCCCGGCTCTCGCCCGAACCTCAAATCAAGACTTATGCTTGTCAAAATCCTCCAGGTCAAGGGTGTTGATGAAGTCGTAGAAGGCGGACATCCGCTTCATATCCTTGTCGCTAACGCTGCGGTCAGTGCCATCAGCTTCCCCTTCGAAGATGGGTTTACCCGTCTCCTTGTCCAGCATTATGCTGGCCCTGTCCAAAACCACCTCTTCGGCATAGATAGGAGCATGCACCCTCACCGCCAGGGCCAGAGCATCGCTGGGGCGGGAGTCAACTTCCAGCTCACCGCCATTTACGGCCAGCATAATCTTGGCATAGAAGGTGTCATTCTTGAGGTCGCTGACGATGATGGCATTAACCGAAGCGCCCAGGACATCAATGACCGAGCCTAGCAAGTCATGGGTTAGCGGCCTGGGTACGGTAACGTCCTGCAATTTTACCGCGATAGCATCTGCCTCAGACGGGCCGATCCAGATAGGTAAGTAACGCTCCGCCATCTTCTCCTTCAAGATGACAACTCGCTGGTAATTCATCAAGCTCACCCTGATGCTGTCAATGGTCATCTCTACCATACCGCACCTCCTCGCACTGTCGGCCAAACTATCACAATTTTACCCCACACTAACCTCAGTGTCAATATGAGGTTATGAGCCGTAATCCGTGAGCCCGACTCCCAAAAAGCCACCTCAAAGGTGTCATTGCCAGACCATCCGCCGCAGGCGGAGGCTTCAGCCTTCAGGCCGAGCTTCAGTCCGAGGCCCGAGTTCAGCGTTCGACTGAGCTCACGCCGAAGTCCCGAGGGCCAAGCAATCTCAGGGAACAGATGAAGGTCAATCGTTGAGATTGCTTCGTCGCTCTCGCCTGACAGAAAACCTGTTCGGCGAGCAGGTCGCCCTCGCAATGACATTTGGACTTCATTTGGCTGGCTAATGGTGAGGCTCACCCCGCATAAGCTAGTACTTAGTTGCAGCAATAAGCATTACAATACCGCCGTTCATGGTGAGCTTGTCGAACCATCGGCTCGCTCTTCGACAGGCTCAGGGCGAGCGGGATTATGATAACACTCTTTTACGCAACGAGGTTCCGGCTCAGGTGGGATAGACACGTCGCCACAACCTGATATAATAAATATAATAAAGAAAATGAATGCCATGCCCGGTGACGGACCGATGAGCGACTTCGCTGATAGTCATCCCCCACCCGCTGAAGAGGGAAAGCATGATGGCCCCCGGATGGCCCGCGGCATCTCCCCGGCCGCCGGAGTCGACGAGATACTGGCCGAGCCGGAGGCGGCTGCCACCGTAGCCTCGCTTAAAGCATTCTTTGAAGCCCGCTCCATAGCAGTTATCGGGGCCTCCCGCAGGCCGGGCACAATTGGCCACATGCTGTTCCGCAGCCTGCTGCTCCACGGCTTTAAGGGCGTTGTCTATCCGGTGAATCCCGGCGCTGAGGTGATAGCCTCGGTAAAGGCATATCCATCCGTGCTTGACGTTCCGGGCGATGTCGACCTGGCCATAGTCATCGTCCCCGCGGAAACAGTCCAGCACGTGGTGGAAGAGTGCGGACAGAAGGGGGTGCGGGGCGTGGTGGTCATCTCCGCCGGCTTTGCCGAAAGCGGCCCGGAGGGAAAAGAAAAGGAACAAAAGCTGCTCGAGACTATCCGCAACTACGGCATGCGCCTCATCGGCCCCAACTGCATGGGGATAATCAACACCAGCCCCCAGGGGGAGATGAACGCCACGTTTTCCCCTCTTTTCCCACCCGCCGGCAACATCGCTTTCGGCACACAAAGCGGCGCACTCGGCCTGGCCATCCTGGAATATGCCAGGAACCTCAATATCGGGCTGTCCACCTTCGTCAGCATAGGCAACCGGGCCGATGTATCCAGCAACGACCTGCTGCAATACTGGGCGGCCGACCCGGCCACCGGCCTGATATTGCTATACCTGGAGTCCTTCGGCAACCCGAAAAGGTTCGCCCGCATTGCCCGCGGCATAACGCCGTTCAAGCCGGTGGTGGCGGTGAAAAGCGGGCGCACCGCGGCCGGTTCAAGGGCGGCAGCATCGCACACCGGAGCCCTGGCCACCGCCGAGATTGCCTCCGAGGCTCTCTTCACCCAGGCGGGCATAATCCGGGTGGATACCCTGGAGCAACTGTTCGATGTGGCCAATCTTCTGGTCCATCAGCCCGTGCCCGCCGGAAGAAGGGTAGCCATACTCACCAACGGTGGCGGCCCCGGAATTCTCACCGCCGATGCCTGTGCCGCCAGGGGCCTTGAATTGCCCTCCCTTTCTGAGGCCACCGTTTCTGGCCTGGGGGCTTTTTTGCTGCCCCGGGCCAGCCTGACCAACCCTGTTGATATGACCGCCGAAGCCGCTGCCGAGCACTACAGCCAGGCGATGAAGCTTCTGGCGGAAGATAAAAAGGTGGACATCGTAATCGTCATCTTCGTCCCGCCGGTAGTGACCAACGCCGAGACAGTGGCCTCCGCCATCCGCGGAGTGGCGCCGCAGTTCCGCCAGCGGGGTAAAACGCTGATAGCCTCCTTTATGGGCTCGCGCGGGGCATCTATCGAGCTCGGCTCAAGGGAAAATTGCTGCGTCCCTTCCTTTGCCTTCCCCGAAGATACCGCCGCCGCCCTGGCCAGCGCCTGCGAGTACAACGAGTGGCGGAAAAGGCCAAAGGGGACAATACCGGCGCTGGAGGGCATTGACCGGAGCAAGGGTGAGCGGACAGTCAAATCGGCCACGGAGCGCAGCAGAACCCGACCTTTATGGCTTGACAGCGCCGCCGTAGCTGACCTCCTCGGCGCTTATGGCATCCGCACGGTGCGGTCGAAGGAGGCCAGGACGGCCGATGAAGCAGTGATGGCAGCCGGTGAGGTCGGCTTCCCGGTGGCGATAAAGCTAGCCGCTCCGACTATTGTCCACAAGACCGAGGTGGGCGGCGTCATCCTCGATATCCGCTCGCGGGAAGAAGCGGAGCTAGCCTTTCTGAAAATCAGAGAGCGCATGGCCGCTATAGGGAAAGCCGACGAGATGCAGGGGGTCACCGTCCAGCAAATGATATCCGGCGGCGTCGAGGCCATTGTCGGCGTGGCCCAGGACCCCTCCTTCGGCCCGCTCATGATGTTCGGCCTGGGCGGGATTTACGCCGAACTGTTCAAGGACGTCACCTTCCGCATTCACCCCCTGACCGATGTGGATGCCCATGAGATGGTGCGCTCGGTGAAGGCCTACCAGCTCCTGGAAGGCTGGCGCGGGGCCAAACCCTGTGATGTAAAGGCGCTGGAGGAGCTACTGCTCAGGGTGTCGGCCATGGTGGAGGACCTGCCGCAGATAGCCGAGCTTGACCTCAACCCGGTGAAAGCCCTGGACAAAGGCTATGTGGTGGTTGATGCCCGGGTCATGCTTGGCTAGCCCCGCCAGGCCTGAAGGGGGCTGTTCGATAATGGTTGATTTAGTTGCCATTGCGAGCCCGCCCCTCCTGTCATTCTGAGCAAAGCGAAGAATCTCTCATTATTAAATCCCCCTTAGTTCCCCCTTTGGTAAAGGGAGACAGAGAGAGATTTTCAAAAGGGGGAGGAAAAAGACAGAGGGGCTTCCGCCCCTCTTAGACGCCCACGTGCCATGAGGTATCGCTTCATTACCCATATTCTCATTTTATTGACCATTTATATATGAGGTAGCCCATTACTACAAAACCTAGGAGTCCTATAATATACTCTAATGCTGCTACACCAATGACTTTGCTGAGACCAGAGCCAGCAACCTGAACGGCCAAGCCCAAGGCAATCGCCGCTATAGCCAGGATTACTCTTAGTCCAATGCTTTTCTTATGCTTCATTGCTTTCCTCCATGTATTCGTCTCAATCTTGGTTTGTGTTTAGCTTGTCTAATTCTAACCGAAGACCCTTTATTTCTTTTTGTAGTTGTTCTTCCCTTTTGGTATTCCAATCACCGAGCGGTTTATCTTGAAGGTCTATGTCGGTTAATTCCCTCTCCAATTCTCTAATTTTTCTTCGTATCTCCTCCCGTCGCTCTTGCCTCTTGTTCATTTCTATTCACCTATGTCACTACTTCTTTTTTTAACTGCTCTATTTGGCTAATCGTATCCGCTACTTTATCTAGGTAAGTGCGGTTGGCTTTGATGCCTTCCGTTAGCAACCACCTAATGGCATTACTTCTTGTGTTAAACTTGCCCACATCAACAAGATTATCAATGTCTTTCAATTCTTGCGCAGATAAAGAAAGCTGGACAACAGTTTCTTCATCGGACTCTGAAGTGGGTGATATCGAGACAGGGAAATAGTGGTATTTAGCATCATTAAGTTTCTTCCTCCAAATTCGCCGTTCCCGCCCCTCTTTAACCTGCTTGTTTAGCGTGTTTGCAAGGGACTGTTCTTTGGTTTTTGAATCGCTTCCGTCTTCTCCTGCTTCATTCAGAAAGGCCTTCGCATACCACAGTGACGTTTCTCCAGGAAATTCTGGGACAAGTATAGTTGCTGCGTGTTTCATAAATCCCTTTTTCATCTTAGGCCTCCATATGTTAGTAAGGTTATTTCTATTATAAGACTTATTGTTTAGTTTGTCAAGTCTTTTTAACATAAGAGCAATTAAGTAAATAGAGAGCTTAAGAGGGGCTTTCGCCCCTCTTAAAAAATTTGCCCCCCTCCCTTGGGGTTAAGGGAAGAGGGCCAGGGGGATGGGTTTCTAAGCAGTATCACTAACCCGGCTTTAACTGTTTTACCAGTCTATGGTATTATTCTGATAGATACAGGCAAATCCCGACTCGGAGGGGCAAGGCATGGGACTTCAAACTAGAATGTGGCTGCTGGTAGCGGCAATGTTCGCCATTCTATATGGGGTAATCGTGGGGGTGGGCACCTGGATGGGCGCTGGCAGCGCCATACCTTACCTGATTCTGGCCGTGGTCTTTTTGGGTATCCAGTACCTGGTTGGCCCCGCCATGGTCTCCATGATGATGAGGGTGAAGTGGGTTTCAGAGAAGGACGAGCCGGAGCTTCACCAGATGGTGCAAGAATTGGCAGAGCGGGCTGGAATCCCCAAGCCCAGGGTGGGCGTGGCACAGCTAGCGGTCCCCAACGCTTTCGCCTTTGGTCGCTCCCTGAAGGACGGCAGGGTATGCGTTACCCAGGGCATCAGGCAGTTGCTCAGCAAGGATGAGCTTAAAGCAGTCCTGGGCCATGAAATTACCCATCTCAAGAATCGAGATATGCTCTTTATTACTCTGCTTTCGGTGATACCGCTGGTCCTGTACTGGATTGCCTGGAGCATGATGTGGCGGGGCGCGCTCGGCGGCCGGAGAGAAGGTGGCAGCTATGCCGCCCTGATTGGCCTGGGCGCCATGCTCCTCTATTTCATAACCAACCTCCTGGTGCTGTATGGCTCCCGCATCCGGGAGTATTATGCCGATAGAGGCAGCGTCAGGATAGGAAACCCCGCCCACCATCTGGCCACCGCCCTTTACAAGCTCGTTTATGGCACCGCCCAGCTTCAGAGAGACCCGCGGGCGGCTGAAGAACTGAAGCGGGTGCAGGGGGTGAAAGCCTTCTTCCTCAATGACATCTCCCGCGCCTACTACGAGGTCAGAGACCTCAAAGAGGTAGATAGAGACCTCTCCGGCACCATCGACCATAACGAGCTGATGGACCTGCGCCAGAAGCAGGTGAAGCTCAGCGGGGGGGCCAAGATGGTGGAGATGCTGACCACCCATCCCAATATGCTGAAGAGGCTCAAGCACCTCTCCACTCTGGTATAGACCGGCATATTTCCGGACACGCAAACTCATGGGATAAGACCTATCCGCATGTTCGCCTGCCAGGCCGAGATTGTTTACGAACACTGGTCATTGCGAGGGCGGAAGCCCGAAGCAATCTCAACCGACACTGTGTGCCGATTCAGAGATTGCTTCGCTACGCTCGCAATGACACGATGAGGCTTCTGTCTGAAATATTGGTAAACAACCTCGCTTCAGAGATTGCACCGCAGTTTCAATCTTGCTACAATTACCTTTGGTTAAATCACCACTAAGGGGGCAGCATCATGACAGAGGATAAGAATTTAATAGGAGTTGCGGGGCAATATTATGTTGCTTTCCGACTTGCCGCAAGAGGCTACGCTGTCGGGATAACTCCCCGTGGCACAACATCCGTTGACTTAATTGTCGCTAACCCTGAAACAGGGAAGTCTGTAACAATACAGACCAAGACAGGACGGAAAGCATTGTATGGAAGCGAGGCGGAGTCTTGGTGGAAATGGCCAGTAAGCGTATCTCGACGACCTCAGAAGGCTTTTCTGTTTACATTTGTGGACTTAAAGGGTGATTCCTCACAGACGCCAGATGTATTCATAGTGCCATCAGATAAGGTGAGTCCCCCCTTGCTACAAGAGTATCGAGTCGGTAGCTGGTTCGTGATTGAGCGTGAAGAGGATACACAGAAGTATCTAGACCGTTGGCAATTTATCGATGATGCGTTAGCGTAGGTTCTGAATTCGAGAAAGGCAAATGTCAGACAGATATAATCCCCAGGAAATAGACGGGAAGTGGCAGCAAAGGTGGGCGGAGGATAAGCTATATCAGGTCAGCGAGGATGACCCCCGGCCCAAGTGGTACGCCCTGACCATGTTCCCGTATACCTCCGGCGACCTCCATATCGGCCACTGGTATGCCATGGCCCCTTCCGATGTCCACGCCAGGTTCAAAAGGATGCGGGGCTACAACGTGCTCCACCCCATGGGCTTTGACGCTTTCGGACTCCCCGCCGAGAATGCCGCCATCAAGCGTGGCATTCACCCCTTCACCTGGACGATGAAGAACATTGAGAACATGCGCTGCCAGCTTAAGAGCATCGGCGCTATCTACGATTGGAGCCGGGAGGCGGTCACCTGCCTGCCTGAGTACTACCAATGGACGCAATGGTTCTTCCTCAAGCTGTACCATGCCGGGCTGGCCTATCGGGCCAAGGCCCCGGTCAACTGGTGTCCCCATTGCCAGACGGTGCTGGCAAACGAGCAGGTGGTAGGGAGCGGCGTCTGCGAGCGGTGCGGGACAGCCGTTACCCGCCGGGACCTGGAGCAGTGGTTCTTCCGCATCACCAGGTATGCCGATGAGCTTATGGAGCACCGCAGCATTGACTGGCCGGAGCGGATAAAGACCATGCAGCGCAACTGGATAGGACGGAGCACCGGCACCGAGCTCTCCTTCGCCCTTGACCACCCGGGAGTCGAAGAAAAGGAAATCAGGGTATTCACCACCCGCCCTGACACCGCCTTCGGCGTCACCTTCATGGTGCTGGCCCCGGAGCACCCGCTGGTGACCAGGCTTGTCTCGCCGGACAGAAGGGCGGCAGTCGAGGAGTACGTGGCCCGGTCGAGACAGCAGAACGATATTGAACGGCTGTCTACGGAGAGGGAAAGGGACGGGGTATTCACCGGCGCCTACGCCATAAACCGCCTCAACGGCGAGCGCGTGTCCATCTGGATTGCCGACTACGTGCTGATGGGCTACGGCACCGGGGCGGTCATGGCGGTGCCCGCCCATGACACCCGTGACTTCGACTTCGCCAGTAAATATAACCTGCCCATAAAGGTGGTAATCGCCCCGGCCGGCTGGCAGGGGGAAGAGCTTGAGGAAGCCTATACCGAGCCAGGCATCATGGTGAACTCGGCGCAGTTCACCGGGCTGCCCAGCCAGCAGGGTATGGACGCCATCTCCGATTTCCTGGAAGAGAAAGGCTGGGGGAAACGGACCATCACCTACCGGCTACGCGACTGGCTTATCTCGCGCCAGCGCTACTGGGGAGCGCCAATCCCCATTATCTACTGCGATAGCTGCGGCATCGTGCCGGTCACGGAAAAAGACCTGCCGGTGTTGCTGCCTGAAGACGCCGAGTTCAAGCCCACCGGCGAGTCGCCCCTGAAATATAACCGGCAATTTGTCAATACCACCTGCCCGCAGTGCTCAGCCCCGGCCAGGCGCGAGACCGATACCATGGACACCTTCATGTGCTCGTCGTGGTATTTCCTGCGCTACGCCAGCCCCGGCTGCCACTCGGCCCCGTTTGACCGCAGGTTGAAATACTGGCTGCCGGTTGACCTCTACACCGGCGGCGCCGAGCATGCCGTTATGCACCTGCTCTACGCACGCTTTTTCATCAAGGCCATCCGGGATATGGGCCTGGTCGACTTCGACGAACCTTTCACCCGCCTGTTCAACCAGGGGACCATCATTGCCCAGAAGCACAAGATGAGCAAGTCACGGGGCAATGTCGTCACCCCCGATGGCTATGTTTCCGAGCTGGGAGCGGATACAGTGCGCGTCTATCTCATGTTCATCGGCCCCTGGGAGCAGGGCGGGGAGTGGAACGATAGCGGCATCAGCGGCATCAGCCGCTGGCTCAACCGGGTATGCGGCCTGGTAGTAGAAGAATATCAAATGAAACCAGAGGCTGTCACGGGAGATAACAAAGTCCGCGGGGACTTGCAGCGCGCGACCCACCAGACCATCAGAAAAGTCACCGAGGATATGGAAAGGCTGCGCTTTAATACCATGGTCGCCGCCCTCATGGAGTTCACCAATCATCTGGCCAAGGTGAAGGAAAGCGGGGGTTTAGCCGCATCAGCCTGGAAAGAGGCCATAGATGCGCTGCTTCTGCTCCTGGCGCCCAGCGTCCCGCATCTGGCCGAAGAGCTATGGATGCGCACCGGTCACGAGTACAGCATTCATAACCAGCGTTGGCCGGAATGGGATGAAACGCTGGCCGAAGATGAGGAGATTACGCTGGTGATTCAGGTCAACGGCAAGCTGCGCGACCGGATTGCCGTCCCGGCGTCAATCACCGAGGTTGAAGCCAGGCAACTGGCTGCGGAGTCGACGCGGGTAAAGCCCTACCTCCAGGGCAAAGAGGCCTTAAAGACAATATACGTACCAGGAAGATTGGTGAATATAGTGGTTAAATGAATATGAAGATAGCCTTTATCGGCGGTGGCAACATGGGAGAGGCCATGCTCCTGGCCGTACTGGATAAGGGTTTGGCCAGCCGGGAAGCTATCTGCGTCAGCGATGTGAATCAGGCCAGACGAGAGCTTATCCAGCAGAGATACGGCGTGGCCACAACCGATAGCAACCGGCAGGCCGTACATGGGGCCGACGTAGTGGTGCTGGCCATCAAGCCGCAGAACCTGGCTGACGTAATGGCCGAGCTTAATGGTCAGCTCAAGCCCCGCCAGTTGGTGCTGTCCATCATCGCCGGGGCCAGGCTGGCTACTTTATGCGCCGGTCTGGACCATGGCGCTGTGGTCCGGGTCATGCCCAATACCCCCGCCCAGATTGGCGAAGGAATGAGCGTGTGGACAGCCGCTTCTGAAGTAGCTCCGGGTCAAAAAGAGCAGGTGGCCTCTATCCTGGGCGCCATGGGGCGAGAGGTATTCGTTGATGATGAGAAATATATTGACATGGCCACGGCGGTGAGCGGCAGCGGGCCAGCCTATGTCTTCCTCTTCATGGAGTCGCTAGTTGAAGCTGCGGTGCATATCGGCCTTCCCCGCGATATGGCCCGGGAAATGGTAATGCAGACCGTAATCGGCTCAGCCCGCTTCGCCGGGAAATCAGGCAAGCCTCTCGCTGAGCTAAGAAAGATGGTCACTTCTCCCGGCGGCACCACCGCCGAGGCCTTGCTGCGACTGGAGAAGGGCGACTTTTCCGGGCTGGTGAAACAGGCAGTCATTGCCGCCCACGACAAAGCCAGAAAGCTGGGAGGGTCAGGAGACTAATTTTAATGAACGCCCGGAAGATAGCAGCGATATCGCTACTGCTCCCGGCAGTGCTCGTCACTGCGGCGTGCAACCCCTTTGACACGGGAGGGCAAAATGAAGTCACCCAGCAAATAGCCGAGGTCAGCCGTGGCGACCTGACTGTCAGCGTAAGTGGCAGTGGCAATATCGAGGTGGCCGGAGAGTCGAAGCTGGCCTTCGGCGTTGGCGGAAAGATAGACAAAATATACGTCGAAGAGGGGGACGAGGTCAGCAAAGGCCAGGAGCTGGCCAGGCTTGACAGCCGGGCTTTAGAGCTGGCAGCGACCCAGGCAGAGACAGCGTTAAAGGCGGCGGAATACAACCTCGTTAAAGCCAGAAACCGGTACTCCTCAGTTGAAATCAGCTCCCTGGAGCTGGCAGTGGCCCAAGCGAGAATGGCCCTGGCACAGGCGGAGGTAGCTCTGGAAGCGTCCAGGCTGAGCCTGAACAGGATGGAAGACGTGGCCGAGGCCAAGGATGACGTAACCGACGCCGAGCTTGAGGTGAAAGCTGCCGAGGCGATGCTGAAAGAGGCCACCCAGAGAGGGGACAATTATGAAATCGCCTACTGGCGGGGCGAATTCCTCCAGGCCCAGCTAAAGCTCGCCGAGGCCGGACAGGACCTGGCCGACCTCCTGGCGGAGTCAGAGTACGCCGGGTTGATACCGGATGAGCTGACGCTAAAAAAGCTCCAGTTAAAGGGGGCTGAGCAGTCCGTGGAGCAAGCTCAAAAGTCACTGGAACACGCCCTGGTGCGGCTCGACGATGCCAAAACGCCGGATAAAGACGAGGTAGAGTTGAGAGAGACGCAGGCGGAGGCGGCCAGGAAGTCCCTGGAATATGCCCGGAGTCAGCTTGATGACGCCGTCATCACGGCGCCGTTTGCCGGAACTATCGCCAGCATCACCGCCGATGAGGGCGACACCGTCGCTGCCGCAAAGACTATTATCCACCTGGTTGACCTCACCACCATGCAACTGGTGGTGGATATAGATGAAATAGACATGCCAAACGTGAAACTAAACCAGAAGGCCATCATCAGCGTGGACGCCCTGCCCGGCACCGAGCTTGAGGGCAGGGTCAGCTTCATCCCCCCGCTGGGCAGGGAAGAGTCCGGGCTGGTCTTCTATCAAGTAAAGGTCAGCCTCGCCATTTCCGAAGGCATCAGACCAGGTATGAGGGCCACCGCCGATATCGTGACCGATGAGCGCCAAAACGTGCTGCTGGTACCCAGCCGGACGGTCAAACGGGACAGCCAGGGCAATACCTTCGTCGAGGTGGTGGGGGAGCAGACCGTGGCCAGACCGGTGGCGGCCGGCATCAGCGATGACACTTACACTGAAATCATAAGCGGGCTTCGCGAGGGGGAGAAGGTGTTAGTGGAGAGAAGAGCCAGGACAGCCAGCTCGAGCTTCTTCTCCCAGTAGAAGCCAGCGTGAGCTTCACTATTTCAGACTATGGGCATGGTTGAGCTAGAAAACGTCACCAAGGTCTACCGGATGGGCAAGCTGGGCGTATATGCCCTTAACGGGGTATCCCTTTCCATCCGGGAAGGGGAGATGGTAGCCATCATGGGGCCATCAGGCTCGGGCAAGTCCACGCTGATGCACATCATCGGCTGCCTGGACAAGCCCACCTCGGGCAGGTACGTCTTCAACGGGGCTGACATCAGCCGGCTCAGCGACAACAGGCTGGCCGAGATGAGGAGCAAGGAGCTGGGCTTCGTCTTTCAGGAGTTCAACCTCTTGCCGCGGGCCAATGCCCTGGCCAACGTTGAGCTTCCCATCGTTTACGGAGGCGGCGGCCGCAGGCGCCAGCACGCCCTCGATGCCCTGGAGAGGGTGGGCCTGAAGCACAGGGCCCGGCACAAGCCCAGCGAGCTGTCCGGCGGTGAGCAGCAGCGGGTGGCCATCGCACGGGCGCTGGTCAATAATCCGGCTATCCTCCTGGCCGACGAGCCTACCGGCAACCTCGACAGCGCTTCTACTTCTGAAATCCTGTCCATCTTTCACCAGCTCCACCGGGACGGCATCACCGTGGTTATGGTTACCCATGAGGCCGAGATAGGCGCTCAGGCCGAGCGAATTATAACCCTTCGCGATGGTAGGATTGTCAGCCAGTGAAGCTCATCCAGTTTTTCATTATCGCCGTAAGGTCACTACTGGCCAACAAGTTGCGCTCCGTCCTGACCATGTTGGGTATCATCATCGGGGTCGGCGCCGTTATAACCCTGACCGCGGCCGGGGCGGGAGCACAGGCTTCGGTCACCTCCCTTTTTCAAGAGTTGGGCACTAACGTGGTGTACGTGCAGCCGACCAACCCAGAGGCGCCGGGAATGGCCAGGTTCTCACCCGTGTTTGCCCTGCCCACTCTCACCCTGGAAGACGCCGCAGCGCTGGCCGCCATCCCCAATGTAATCGGAGTAGCCCCCACCAATGAGAACTTCGTTGAGGTGACAGCCGGCAGCGAAAGTGTAGCCGCCATAATCCATGGCACCACTCCCGCTTATCAGCAGGCATTTGGCCACTCGATGGCCTCAGGTCAATTTCTCACCGATAACAACGTATCTTCGAGGGCCAGGGTGGTGGTGTTGGGCGGCAAAGCAGCCGAGGAGCTGTTTGGCCCGAGCGAGGCCGTGGGACAGCGGGTCAAAATCAAAGGACAGCGGTTCACCGTGACCGGCGTGCTGGAACCCAAAGGAGGCAGCTTCCTGGGCTTCAGCATGGACAACATAGTAGTAGTCCCCATCACCACCTATCAGGCCAGGCTATTCGCCCAACGCTCCGCCAGCGTGACAGAGGGCATCCAGTCCATCGCCATCCAGCTCACCAGCGCCGAGGTCAAAGATGAGGTAATCGACGAGATTTCAGCCATTTTGAGACAGCGCCACCGGCTGGCCGAAGATGATAGGGATGACTTCATGATAGTCACCCAGGAGCAGGTGCTGGGCATGATACAGCAGGTCACCGGCGTATTTACCATGTTCCTTTCTCTCATCGCCGGCATCTCACTCCTGGTTGGCGGCATAGGCATCATGAACATAATGCTGGTCTCAGTAACCGAGCGGACCAGGGAGATAGGCATCCGCAAGGCGGTGGGAGCCAAAAGGAGAGACGTCCTGCTTCAATTCCTGTTTGAGGCAGCCATGTTGAGCCTTAGCGGAGGCGGCATTGGCATAATCGGAGGCTGGCTGCTGGCGACCTTGATTTCCCGGATAGAGATTGGCGGCCAGAGGCTGGTTGCCGTGATATCGCCGGATACCGTGGTCCTGGCCATTTCGGTGTCGGTCTTCATCGGCCTTGTCTCCGGCATGTACCCGGCAATAAGGGCATCCCGGCTGAACCCTATTGACGCCCTGCGCTACGGATGATAAAGTAGGAGCTAACGATGAACTGGCTCGATATAGTTATCGCCATAGTTCTAGCTGCCGCCGCCTTCTACGGTTTGAGGAGCGGTCTGATAAAGGTGACCCTGTCCCTGGCGGGGATAGTCGTCGGCGTTACCCTGGCCGGACGCTACTATGCCGCCCTCGCCGAGCGGCTGACCTTCATTCCCCAGGACAACATAGCCAAAATAGTTGCCTTCGCCATTATACTGGTCGGGGTGATAGTAATTGCCCAACTGCTGTCCAAATTGCTGAAGATGGCCACCTCAATAGTACCGCTGAGCTGGGTTGACCACCTCGGCGGAGCTGCCCTCGGCCTGGTGCTGGGAGGCTTTTTCTGCGCTGCCCTGCTGACCATCTGGGCCAAGTACCTGGGCATAGGCAATACTATCGCTGAATCGGCCCTGGCCCGCTTGCTCCTGGAACGCTTGCCCGTGCTGCTGGCGCTGCTCCCGGAAGAGTTCGACTCCGTCCGCTCCTTCTTCCAATAGAAATAGCGCCCTTGCTCCACGGCCACCGACGCTGGCTCGACGCCAGCCATCACATAGAACCTCTATTGTCACGACAATCGGCTAGTAAGCCTGAGGCTTACTAGCCGATATCAACTAGCGGCAGGGTGCAGCGAATCGGAGTTTCCGTAACTATCTTGCTTAAGGGAGATTTAAGTGACAGCCGGGGTCTCGCCCGGGTGCAAACGGCGCCACTTGGCCAGCAACTGCTCCCTGGTCTCCGGATGGCTCGGGTCAGGCACACAGGCATCTACCGGGCATACTTCGGCACAGCGAGAGGACTCGTAAGAACCGACGCACTCAGTGCACTTGCTGGGGTCGATGATGTATATGGTCTCACCTTCACTGATAGCCACGTTAGGGCACTCCGGTTCACAGGCACCGCAGCTAATGCATTCGTCGGTGATTTTGTAGGACATACAGCAATACCTCCTGGTGTAATTTTATAGGAACGGCCCTTCAGCGGTTGCTACGTTAGTTACATTACCACCACCCACCTTCTTTTTTAAAGCTTGGCTCACGTGCCGGGGGACCAGGTCATCAATATTGCCGCCCAGGCTGGCTGCCTCCTTGAGCAAGCTGGAGCTGAGGAACTGATACTCGGGGCTTGCCATCAGGCACACTAGCTCCAGGCCAGGATTCAGCCTCCGGTTCATCATCGCCAGGTCAAATTCCCTCTCAAAATCGGCGCTTATCCTCAGACCCCGTACCATGGCATGGGCATTTACCTGACGGGCAAAATCAACGGTCAGCCCAACGTAAGACCTGGCTTCAACATTGGGCAGGTCAGCCACCGCTCGCCTTACCAGCTTCACCCGCTCCTCGGTAGTGAAGGTGAGGAGCTTATTAGGTCGGTCATAAACGCCAATGATTAGCTTCTCAAAAAGCTTGGCCGCTCTGCGAATGACGTCCAAATGGCCGTTGGTTATCGGGTCGAAGCTGCCCGGGTAGATGGCAACAGTCAATTGTTTGGCTCCTTTCTGTATAGTGCGATACAGCTATCGCCATGACGGCGCTCCTTAATCAAGCTCAATGGAGGATAACCAGGACTCAGCACCAGGCGTGGAGAGTGGGTCACCACCACGATTGTTTTTGCCCCTACCAGCTTAGAGGTCGCCAGCCGCGCCACCAGCCTGCCGATGGAGGTATCGGCATAGGGAGGGTCCATCAATATTATACCGTATTCCTGGTCCAGAAAGGAAAGCGTCTTGCTTACTTCACGGCAGTAGATATGGGCCTGAGCGGAGAATTTCGTCTTTTCCAGGTTTTGCTTGATTACCTCGCAGCACTGGGGCGACTGCTCGACAAAGTCAACCCAGCCAGCGCCACGGCTCAACGCTTCAATGCCCAGGGCGCCGCTTCCAGAGAACAGGTCAAGCACCCGTGTCCAGTCGCTGGCAACGGTCTCCAGCATGGAAAAAATGGCCCCGCGCACCAGGTCCGTCGCCGGACGCGTGGTGCTTCGCGGAGGTGACTTGAGCCGATGTCCTCTCGCCTCGCCGGCAATAATTCGCATCCCTGCAGAGCCTCCCGAAACCACTCCTGTTTTTGCGGTCACCATCACGATATTACATGAGGGCATTACTTTCTGTCAAGAAACCCAAAACCTTGACAGCTTGCGTATAATGGAGTATAGTGCAACATTGTGAAAGCCAGGGGGCTTGCACGGTGAGCAATGAGGGGCTACCCTCTTCGCAGCCTGTCTGAGAGAGAAAAGGAGTACCTGATTTGGGTAATATCAACGTAGCCATAATAGGGGTGGGTAATTGCGCCTCGTCACTGGTCCAGGGAGTCCACTACTACAGGAACGCCAAGGAGACTGAAATCGTGCCCGGCCTGATGCATATCAACCTGGGCGGCTACCACATAAGCGACATCAAGTTCGTGGCCGCCTTCGACATTGATAAGAATAAGGTCGGCCGGGACCTGTCCAAGGCCATCTTTACCAAGCCCAATAACACCTTTAAATTTTGTGACGTTCCCTCTGCCGGAGTCAAGGTGGAGCGGGGCATGACCCATGATGGCCTGGGGAAATACCTGTCCAAGATAATACAAAAGGCGCCGGGGCAAACGGCGGATATAGTCAGCATCCTCAGAGATACCAAGACCGATGTCGTGCTTAACTACCTGCCGGTTGGCAGCGAAGAGGCCACCAAATGGTACATTGAGCAGGTGCTGGACGCCGGCTGCGGCTTTGTCAACTGCATACCGGTCTTTATCGCCAGGGAAAAATACTGGCAGAGGCGCTTCACCGACAGAGGGCTGCCCGTCATCGGCGATGACATAAAGTCCCAGGTGGGAGCTACCATCGTACACCGCGTCCTGACCAGGCTGTTCCGGGACCGCGGCGTGAAGCTGGAGCGGACCTACCAGTTGAACTTCGGCGGCAACACCGACTTCTACAACATGCTGGAGCGGGAGCGCCTGGAGTCTAAGAAGATATCCAAGACCAACGCCGTCACCTCTCAACTGGACTACGAGTTGGACCCGGATGATATTCATGTTGGCCCCAGTGACTATGTCCCCTGGCTTCTTGACCGCAAGTTCTGCCACATCAGGATGGAGGGACGGACCTTTGGCGATGTCCCGTTGAACCTGGAGCTGAAGCTGGAGGTGTGGGATAGCCCGAACTCAGCCGGGGTAGTCATTGATGCCATAAGGTGCTGTAAACTCGCCCTGGACCGGGGGCTGAAGGGGGCGCTGACAGGCCCTTCAGCCTACTTCATGAAATCGCCGCCGGTTCAGTATACTGATGACGAAGCTCGCTGCATGGTGGAAGAGTTCATCGCCGCCGGCAAGGGCGGTGAGCCGGGCGCTCCGGCATAAAAAGGCCAATCAGGTCAGCGCTGAGGCTTAGGTAGCCATGAAGGTCGCTTTAGTCTGTCCCTATGATTTTTGTCATCCCGGCGGCGTTGCCTACCACGTCCGCGAACTGGAGCGCCAGTTGACCAGGATGGGCCACGAGGTCAAGGTCATCGCCCCCGCATCCAGTGTGGTCAATGAGCTTGGCGACCGTTTCATCCCCATTGGTAAGCCCCGTCCCATTCCGGCCAGCGGCTCCATCAGCCGCATTACCATATCACTCAGGCTGGCTTCCAGTATAAAGAAGGTGCTGGCCAGGGAGAAGTTCGACATCATCCACCTCCATGAGCCGTTCATGCCGATGCTGTGCAGCGCCGTGCTCCGCTTTTCCGATACCGTCAATATCGGGACCTTTCACGCCTGCCAGGGCAAGCCTGGTTATGGCTTCGGCAGGCCAATCAGCACCTTCATGCTGAAAAGGCGGGCCCGCAAGCTTCACGCCAAGATAGCGGTGTCAAGGGTGGCCCTGGAGTTCGCCAGCAAACACGTGAACGGGCACTATGACATCATCCCCAATGGCATTGACCAGGAGCGTTTCTCCCGTGATGTAGCGCCCGTTGACAGCTTCCGCGATGGAAAACGCAACATCCTGTTTGTCGGCCGCCTTGAGAAACGGAAGGGCGTGAACTACCTGCTCCGGGCTTACCAGCAGGTCAAAAGTGAAATCCCCGACTCCCGGCTCATCATCGTCGGCCCCGGCACCAGGCTGCGCAAAAAGTACGAGAAATGGGTCAGGAAGAACGACCTGAGCGACGTGGCCTTTGTCGGCCAGGTGTCTTACGATGACTTGCCCAGATACTATAAGACGGCCGATGTCTGTTGTTTTTCGGCTACCGGCCAGGAAAGCTTCGGCATTGTCTTGCTTGAGGCTATGGCCGCCGGCAAACCGGTGGTCGCCTCCAATATAGATGGCTACGCCACCGTGCTCACCCATGGCGTTGAGGGGCTGCTGGTGCCACCGAAGGACGAACAGGCCCTGGCCCGGGCTCTCATAGCGCTCCTCAAAGACAGCCGACTCCAGCAGCAGATGGGAGAGAGAGGTAGGCTTAAAGCGGCGGAGTATAGCTGGGAGCGCATCGCTCGAAAAGTAGTGGGCTGCTACCAGAGAGTGCTCAGCGAGCGGCGAGGAAGTGAGCGACTGTCACAAACCGAGGCCTCCCTGGCCCCGGCCGAAGAGAAGCTATTGCTCCTGTAAAACGGCTGATGATAAGGCTAACAACATTCCGCAAAGATGCAGCGTATCACCTGGCGCAACCGATAGTGCGGCTGCTGGCAAGAACACCGGTAACACCTGACGCGCTGACCTGGTTTGGCTTCCTGCTGGCCCTGGGCGCGGCGGCGCTTGTCGTCGCCGGTTACCCCGTTGCCGCTGGCATCGCCATACTGGTGGCCAGTTTTTTCGACATGCTGGACGGAGCCCTGGCCCGCCACCTCAAAAAGACCGGCCCCTTTGGCGCCGTCCTTGACTCTACGCTTGACCGCCTGGCCGAGGCAGCGTTGCTGCTGGGCATCATGGCGGTATACGCCAGGGAGCAGTCAACCGGTGGTGTCTTGCTGGCCGGCCTTGCATTAGTTGGCTCATTGCTGGTAAGCTACACAAGGGCCAGGGCGGAGGCGCTGGGCCTGGAGTGCCAGACGGGGCTATTTACCCGGGCGGAAAGGGTCGTGGTGCTGGCGCTGGGCCTGCTGCTCAGCCAGATTGACCATGCCCTGGTTATTGCCCTGGTGGTCATCGCCGTTTTCAGCTTTATTACCGTCGGTCAGAGGCTATTCCATGTCTGGAAACAGACAAGGCACGTAGCTATTAAAGAAGGATAGGGAAGGGAATAATGCCAGCGATTGCTATCATCGGAGCGCAGTGGGGAGACGAGGGGAAAGGGAAGATAGTCGACCTGCTGGCCCAGCAGGCCAGGGTAATAGTCCGCTTCGGCGGAGGTGACAACGCCGGGCACACCGTGGTCAACCCCCGGGGCCAGTTCAAATTGCACCTTATCCCATCGGGCATCTTCTCCCCGTCCGCCATCTGCGTTATCGGCAACGGCGTGGTGGTCAACCCCGCCATGCTGATTGGCGAGATGGACGGCCTCAGCCAGCACGGCGTGGACATCTCCAGGCTGCTCATCAGCGACCGTGCCCATCTGGTCATGCCATACCACATCCTCCTCGATGGCCTGGAAGAGGAAGCGCGCGGCGCCAAGGCGCTGGGCACCACGCGCAAGGGCATCGGCCCTGCCTTCGCTGATAAAGCCGCCAGGCTGGGCATCAGGGCCGGCGACCTTCTGGACCAGGGAGTATTGCTGGAGCGGCTGCGTCACGTGCTTGACCATAAGAATATGCTATTGACCAGGGTCTATGGGGCCAGTCCGCTATCACTGGATGAGATATACGCCCAGTACTGCCGCTATGGAGAACGGCTGGCGCCTTATATCGGCGAGCCATTGCCGGTGCTGGAACAGGCCCTGGCCAAGGGAGAGCTGGTACTCCTGGAGGGGGCGCAGGGGACTCTGCTCGACCCCGATTTCGGCACCTATCCCTATACCACATCTTCGTCTTCGGTGGCTGGGGGAAGCTGCCTGGGCGCCGGTCTGAGCCCTACCCGGTTGAGCGGCGTTCTGGGTGTGTTCAAGGCCTACTGTACCAGGGTTGGCGGCGGTCCCATGCCAGCCGAGGCGAAGGACGAAACCGGGGAACTGTTGCGGGAGAGAGGGAGCGAGTTTGGCACCACCACCGGCAGGCCCCGGCGCTGCGGCTGGTTCGATGCCGTTGCCTCCCGCCTGAGCACGTTGGTCAATGGCTTTACCGCCGCAGCCATCACCCGCCTTGACGTGCTTGATGCCTTTGCCAGCTTGAAGATATGCGTTGGTTACAGGCTGAACGGAAAGGAGATAGACTCTTTCCCCAGCAACACCTTCGCCTTGGAGAGATGTCAGCCCATTTACGAGGAGATGACAGGGTGGCAAACTCCCATCAGCCATATTCGCCAGTATCAGCAGTTACCGGCGGAAGCCCGCCGGTATATAAGCCGCCTGGAAGAGTTCATATCCTGCCCGGTCAAGCTCATTTCAGTGGGACCGGCGCGGGAGCAGACCATCACCACAGGCAGCATCTTCTAACGCCTGCGCGCGGAGGTAAGAGATGAAACTGGAGATAGCTCAGACGATAAAGGCCGATGTGCTGGTGGTTGGCGGCGGAGGCGCCGGCCTGAGGGCCGCTATCGAGGCCAGGAAACATGGCCAGGACGTGCTGCTTGTATCCGAATCGCCGGTTGGCTTCAAAAA
The DNA here is from genome assembly GCA_016202545.1 of Chloroflexota bacterium. Lineage (GTDB taxonomy): Bacteria > Chloroflexota > Dehalococcoidia > Dehalococcoidales > JACQON01 > JACQON01. The sequence goes on along the minus strand of JACQON010000030.1, from coordinate 59,216 downwards.
TAATACGGCTATTTCCGGGGCTGGCTTCGCCGCCGCCGGCATCTACCCGGAAACCGGCGACTCCCCTGAAGCGCATCTTCGGGATACCATCATCGCTGGCCGCTTCCTCAATGACCGTAACATGGTTGAGACCATGGCCCGTGCCGCAGCGCAGCAGTATCATGATTTGAGGAGCTTCGGAGTCAGTAAGTTCGACGAGAAGTACAGGTCAATGGCGATACCCGGCCATAGCTACCCCCGGACCATGAGCTTTGACCAGGAAAGAGGTATCCACCTGACCGTACCCATGCGGCAGCATGCGGCGAGCCTGGGCGTCCGGTTTATGGAAGGAGTCCTGGTGACCAGGCTGCTGCAGGCTGAGAACGCCGTGGTGGGCGGGCTGCTCATAGATGAAAAGGGCCAGGCGTTCATCGCCAACGCCAGGTCCACGGTACTGGCCACGGGTGGCGCCGGGCATCTCTATCTCAGGACGACCAACTCCCTGAGTATGACCGGGGATGGCTATGCCCTGGCCTACCAGGCGGGGGCAACGCTGCGAGACATGGAGTTCATACAGTTTTACCCCACCTGCCGGGGCAAGAATGGCAGCAAGATATTCTTCTATGAGGAGTTCATAACCAAAGGGGCGGTCTTCAGGAACTCCGCCGGCGACGATATCCTGGAGAAATATGGCGAACCGTCACCGACCAGGGACATGCTGGCCAGGATGATGATGAAGGAGATTGCCGAAGGCAGAGGGGTTGAGGGCGGGGTTATCTGTGACCTGAAGCGCGTGCCGGAGAAAGAGCGCCGGGGCTATCCCGGAAACACCCTCCCACCGGAAAGTTTCTCGGCCTCTCCCGCTGTCCATTTCTTCATGGGGGGGGTAAAGATGAGCCATGATGTGGAGGTCGGCATAAACGGCCTGTATGCTGCCGGTGAAGTATGTGGCGGAATTCACGGCGCCAACCGACTTACCTCCAATGCCATCACCGAGATACTCGTCTTCGGCACCATCGCTGGAGACAGGGCGGCCGCCAGGGCATCAAAATCCAGCCTGACACCGGTTCCCCGGAGCGAGGTAGCGGCTGAGATGGAGAGGCTGAACGGTCTGGCCGCAGGCAGGGACGGGGAAAGCCCGGAGCGGCTTCAGCTTTCGCTCCAGCAGGTCATGTGGGATGGGGCGGGTGTACTCAGAGACAGGAAGGGTATTGAGGCTGCCCAAAAGGAGCTATCGGCGCTGCGAGAGCAACTGAAAAGAATAACCGTAACCGAGCATCACCAGCAATATCAAACGGCCAAGCTTGCCAACATGCTGTCCGTGGCCGATATTATCTGCCTGGCCGCCCTGACCAGGACCGAGAGCCGGGGAGCTCACTATCGCAGCGATTATCCCGAAGAGGATGACCAGCGCTGGCTGAAGACGGTTGAGATTCGCCGGCAGGGAGGAGAGATGGCGCTCAAGCTCACGCCGGTCAACGTAAAGGGAGCATTATGAACCTTCGCTCACATTTTCACTAAAAGGAGGAGCGGCGACAGATTTGAAAGGGGGACTGAAGTCCCCCTCGAACACCCTGCGACTGTGGAACTTAAAGTCACCACCGGCTTTTGCGTCCCCAGATGAACATCCAGCCAAATCCCGGCTTAATCTTATATTGTTGAAACGGCGTCTCCAGAATGATGGCTTCCACCTCTGCCGGCGTGTAGCTCGACCGGGCTGAGCCGGTGGGTTCGTTGACGCTCCGGAGCTCGGCCGGCACCACAAATCTCTGGGCGAAGTGAAGCAGCCAGTAAAACAGTTGCCTGGCATCCCGCCTCAGGTCGAAGATGAGAAACTGTCCTTCGGGTTTCAGGACTCTGTGAATTTCCTCCAGGGACTCTTTCGATTCCGACCAGTGATGCAGCGATAGCGTGCTCACCACGAAATCCACGGAGTTATCTTCAAATGGCATCTGCTTAACATCCCTCTGTCGGAATTCCACGCGCTCGCCAAGTCCCAGCGAGGATACGTTGCGAGCTGCCTGTTGAATCATCTCTTCTGAGATGTCTACCCCGATGATATGCAGCCGTGGAAAGGATTTCGCCACGGCGGCAACCAGGTAGCCGGGACCGCAGCCCACATCTACTATAGTTCCCTCAGGCTCGCAGGCTCTTATTTCACTTAAAATCATGCGCCGGAGGAGACCAAACTGGGGCCACCGGCTGATACGGTTGTAGGCCTGGACTGCCTCGCCATTTTCTATACCTTCACGGCTTACCTGGCGCGGAATATTCACACGACGGTAGCCAAGCCCCAAAACAACCGCTAACAAAAAGGCCAGTGCGCGAGTAGCCCAAATCAACATAACAGCTCTTAACTTGGCTCCATTCTACCAATTCCTCCGCATATCAGCAAAACTGGCCGGGGGCCGCGCCAGGCGTGATTTTGAAAAGCTCTTGCCAGGTTGCTGTTTCAGGTTGTTGGAGGCGGCACATGAATAGACATCGGGAAGTCTACTTTGCCCTGGGGAGAATTGAAGAGGGATGACCCATCTTGTCAAGCGAACCTCTATTATCGAAAATATCCCCCTACTTTTACACCGGCAGGTCAATCTGGTATTTCTTCAGGGTGTTTTTGATAACCGCGGCCGATTTTTCATCGGCCTCAACGAGAGGCAGGCGCGGCTTGCCAGCGCGGAAGCCGACCTGGTTGAGGGCGTATTTTACCGGAATCGGGTTGGAGACGACAAACATGGCATTGAACAGCGGCAGCAAGCGCCGGTGTATGGCGGCGGCTTTGCCCGTTTCCCCCTTGACAGCACAGTCAATCATGTCCTTAATTTGCTTTCCCACCAGGTGAGAGGCAACGCTGATGACACCGTAGCCGCCCAGGGCAAGTATGGGCAGGGTATCGGCATCATTGCCGCTCCAGACCAGGAAGCCATCCCTGGCGCCGCTGATAATGGTGGCAATCTGCTCCAGGTTGCCGCTGGCCTCCTTTACCCCGATGATGTTATCAATCTGGCTCAGCCTGATGACCGTATCCGCCGCCAGGTTAGTCACCGTGCGTGACGGCACGTTATAGAGGATGCAGGGTAAGCTGGTGCTCCCGGCGATGGCTTTGAAGTGCTGGTACAGGCCATCCTGGGTGGGCTTATTGTAGTAGGGTACTACCAGCAGGCAAGCATCCACCCCGATGCGCTCGGCGTTCCTGGTCGCCTCTACGGCCTCGGCGGTGCTGTTGCTGCCGGTGCCGGCCACCAGCGTCCCGCGTGTTCCTATGGCCGCTTTCACATCGGCGAACAGCCGCTGCTCCTCATCCCAGGTGACAGTCGCCGATTCCCCTGTTGTGCCCGCCACCACCACCCCATCGCTCCCGGAATCAAGCAGGGCCACGGCCAGCTTTTTAGTCTGCTCGTAGTCAACTTCTCCCCGCTCATCGAACGGGGTTACCATCGCCGTCAACAGCCGCCCAGGTTTTTTCATGGGTTACCTCCTTGGCGGTATGCAGCCAGCCCCGTTTGGTCATCTCCTCGGCAATCTGGACTGCGTTAAGCGCCGCTCCCTTGCGCAGATTATCGGCTACCACCCACATGGCCAGGCCATTGGGATGAGACGCATCTCTCCTGATGCGACCCACATAGACATCGTCGGTGTTCGCTGCCGCCCAGGGATGGGGATAAAGGCTGATAGTGGGGTCATTTAACACCTTGACTCCCGGAGACTGGGCGAGGACCTGCACCGCTTCCTCGGGAGACATGGGACGTGAGAACTCGATGTGAATTGCCTCGCTGTGGGCGATAAACACCGGCACACGCACGCAGGTAGCCGAGATGGCTATCTCATCGGCGTGCATTATCTTTTTGGTCTCCTCCACCATCTTCCACTCTTCTTTGGTATAGCCGTTATCCAGGAAGACATCTATCTCCGGCAGCAGGTTAAAGGCTATCTGGTGGGGGTAGACGTGGGGAGCGGTGTTCTGTCCATCCAGCACCTGCCTGGACTGCGTGGTCAGCTCTTCCATAGCCGCCGCCCCGGTGCCTGATACCGACTGGTAGGTGCTGACGACAACGCGCTTGATGGGATTGACCTTGTGTAAGGGATACAGGGCCATCACCATTTGAATAGTGGAGCAGTTGGGATTGGCTATGATTCCCTGGTGCCGCCCGATGTCATCAGGGTTTATCTCGGGCACTACCAGTGGCACCTCAGGCACCATCCTGAAAGCAGCGCTATTATCAATGACAACCGCCCCTGACTGCGCCGCTATGGGCGAGAGGTAACGGCTGACCTCAGTGCCGGCCGAAAACAGGGCAATATCTATCCCTTTGAAGGAATCAGGGCTGGCCTCTTCGACTTCAATCTGCTCGTGGTTGACAAACATTTTACTGCCCGCTGAACGGTCCGAAGCTAGAAGACGGACGGACGTCATCGGGAAGCTGCGCTGTGTCAGCACCTTGACGAACTCCTGGCCCACCAGGCCGGTAGCGCCAACGATAGCCACTCTATACTCGCTCATCGCTCCTCCTGTAGATTGAGCAAAGCATCCAGGCCGTAAACTAACCCTTTGCGTTTGACCACTTCCCTGACGGCCAGGATAACGCCGGGCATAAAGCACTCCCGGCTGATGGTATCATGCCGGATGCTGAGCGTCTGTCCCGGCGCTCCCAGGAGCACCTCCTGATGCGCCAGGAGGCCAGGCATACGCACGCTGTGAATGCTGACGCCGTCAACCTGTTCTCCCCGGCTGGGCTTGTCCTGTCCCGGCGTGCGCTCAAAGGGCTTGCCTCTGGCCTGTACCATGGCCCTGGCCGTAGCCAGGGCAGTCCCTGAGGGGGCGTCTGCTTTCTGATGGTGATGCAGCTCTATGATTTCAGCGTAGTCAAGGTATCTGGCGGCTATCCTGGCCAGGTGCACCATCAGCACCGCTCCCAGGGCGAAATTCGGTGCCACCACTGCCCCAACCTTATGGGCGGTGGCCAGGCGACCTATCTCCTCGACGTCATCAGTGGTCAGCCCGGTGGTGCCAATGACCAGGTTAACTCCCCTTTTGGTGGCGACGCGCGCAGCCGACACGGTCGCCCGGGCAACCGTGAAGTCCACCAGGACATCCGGCTGGCAGGTGGTCAGTATGTAGTCCAGGTCGGCGGAAAGGGGGACCGCTCCAGAGCCGCCGGGCAGGGGCAGATGGTCCTGGCTTGACTTTAATTCCACCGCTCCCGTCACCTGCATTTCTGGCTCACGGCACAGGGCGTTGACCACCTCCTGGCCCATCCTGCCCAGTGCGCCGTAGACTACCACCTTAATCGGTTTCATCTCCCCGTTGCTCATGCCTTTCTACCCGTGGAGTGATAGGGTCGCTGTGGCGGACGCCCGCCTCGCGGCCCCTCCGTTGGCATCGGGGCCGCTGCCTCATCAGCCTGGGCTCCCGGCAACATAGCGCGCCGTGATAGGTTTATCCTGCCCAGGTTATCAATCTCAATCACCTTGACTGTAATCTCATCGCCTACCTTGACCACATCTTCAACCCTGGCGACGCGGTAATCAGCCAGCTGGCTGATATGCACCAGGCCCTCCTTGCCGGGGAGGATTTCCACCATGGCCCCGAAGTTCAGCACGCGGGTTACCTTGCCGGTATAAACGGCGCCTACCTCCACCTCTCTGACCAGGCCCTCGATTATCTTCATGGCCTTGTGGGCGGCCGCCTCATCAGGTGAGCCAATTATCACTGTACCGTCATTGTTGATGTCAATGGTGGTCTTGGTCTCCTCGATGATGGAGCGAATGGTCTTGCCGCCGGTGCCTATCACGGCGCCGATTTTGTCCGGGTCAATCATCATCTTGAACATTCGCGGCGCATAGGGACTTAGCTGGGGGCGGTTGGAGCTGATGGTCTGCCGCATCTTGTCCAGGATGAAACGGTAGGCTTCCCCGGCCTGGCGTAGCGCCTCGTCCAGGACCTCTATGCTTATGCCCTTAAGCTTGGTATCAAGCTGAAGCGCCGTAATACCCACATCAGTACCGGCCACCTTGAAGTCCATGTCGCCATAGGCGTCCTCCAGCCCATCGATATCGGTGAGGATAGCATATCTGCCGTCCTCGCCGGTGACCAGGCCCATGGCTGCGCCGGCTACCGGCCTTTTCACCGGTATCCCGGCATCCATCAGGGACAGGCTGCCGGCACAGGTACTGGCCATAGAAGTGCTGCCATTGGAGCCCAGCACCTCAGAGACCAGGCGGATGGTGTACGAGAAGTCCTCATCGGTGGGCAGGGTCGGCAGCAACGCCCGTTCAGCTAGAGCTCCATGTCCGATTTCGCGGCGGCCGGGCGTGCCCACGCGCTTCACCTCGCCGGTGGAAAAGGGGGGAAAGTTGTAGTGATGCATGAACCGCTTGCTCTCCTCTATTCCCAGTCCGTTGAGGCGCTGCTCCGCCCCGACAGAGCCCAGGGTGGTGATGGTCAACACCTGGGTCTCACCCCGGGTGAACATGGCCGAGCCATGAGTGCGGGGCAGAAGCCCTACCTCGCAGCTAATCGGCCTGACCTCGCCCAGGCCACGCCCGTCAATGCGCCTGCCCGTGTCAAGAATGCTGCGTCTCAGCTCCTCTTTGACCCTGGCGTCAAAGGCGGCAACGACGTCAGCCTCGGGCAATTCCTTGAGGCCGTCCACGACCTCCTTTTTCAGGCCGGACAGCGCCTGTTCACGCTGCGCTTTCCCCGTCTGGCTCAAGGCCTGGACCAGCCTGCCACCGATGATTGATGATACCGCCGAAGCTATTTCCAGGTCCACATTGACCACCGGGGCTTCCACCTTGGCCTTGCCGCATTCCTTCTGAAGCTGCTCCTGGAGCCTGATGATTTCCTGGTTTGCCTCATGGCCGAACCTCATCGCCCTGGTGATAAGCTCCACCGGGACTTCCTTGGCGCCGGCCTCCACCATGACCACCACCTGGCTGGTGCTGACGACGACAAGGTCGAACAGGCTGTGCTCAAGCTCGGGCAATATTGGATTCAACACTAGCTCGTCGTTGATATAGCCGACATGGACCGCACCCACCGGGCCGTAAAAAGGAACTTCCGATATCGACAGGGCGGCGGAAGCGCCGATAACTGCCAGAATATCAGGGTCGTTTTCCTGGTCGGCGGAAAGTACGGTGATTATGACCTGAATATCATTGCGCCACGCTTTAGGCAGCAGCGGACGTATTGACCGGTCAGTGAGCCGGCTGGCCAGGGTTGCCTCTTCGCTGGGGCGGCCTTCCCTTCTGATGAACCCGCCCGGAATCTTGCCGGCGGCGTATAACCTTTCTTCGTAGTCAACGGTAAGCGGCAGAAAGTCGGTGCCTTCTCGCTGCTCCTCGCTGACGCAGACGGTAACCAGGACCACAGTGTCTCCATAGCGGACTGTTACCGCGCCATCGGCCTGCCTGGCCAGCTTGCCTGTTTCAATAGACAACCGTCTACCTGCAATTTCACGTTCAAAAACCTGACCTATTTCCAACTAAACTTCCCCCTTTTACTTGCGCAGCCCGAGTTCAGCGATGAGCTTGCGATATCGGCTGGCATCCTGCTTGCTCAAATAAGCCAGCAGCCTCCGCCTATGTCCAACCAGCTTGAGCAGCCCGCGCTGCGAGTGATAGTCATGGCGATTGGCCGCCATATGCTGGGTCAGCTCGCTTATCCTCTCGGTCAACAGCGCTACCTGTACTTCAGTTGAGCCGGTGTTCCCTTCGCGCTCCCCGAACTTGCTTGTGATTTCCGCTTTCTTTGCTTTCTCCAAGTTATACCCTCACTCTCTGCATTTAACTTATAATTATAGCATAACAACCATTAAATTTTAACACAACTTAAGCTGGCTAACAAATCCTTTTTCACCGGCGTGTTCAACAGCCTGCCCCTTCCACACTCAGGAGGCCTGACCTTTTGTCAAAGACGCTCTCAAACTATGCGGGCCGCATTGTAGCCTGGCAGCACCGGCGGTATACTATATATTTAGCCACCCAAGCGACAGTGAAGAGCAACATGCCAGACGCCGACCTTGTTCTCAAGCGGGCCAACGTGATAACCATGGACCCCAGGCAGCCTTATGCCGGGCTGGTGGCCATCAAGGGGGACCGGATTTCGCTCGTCGCTGGCAACCAGGAACTGGTTACCGGCACCAGGGTGATTGACTGCCGGGGTAAGACAGTCGTCCCCGGCTTTAACGATGCCCATTGCCACCTGTTCTCCTTCATCAGGAAGCAGTCCAGCCTTGACCTAGGGCCTCCGTCGCTCAACTCCATCAGCGATATAAAGGCGGCCATCAGCCGCCGGGCGCGGAATACCCCACCCGGACAGTGGCTCAGCGGCACCGGCTATAACGAGTTCTACCTCGCTGAGAAGCGCCACCCCACTCGCCGGGATATAGATGAAGCGGCGCCCCGCCATCCGGTGGTGCTGACCCATCGCTCCCTGCATGCCTGCGTGCTAAATAGCCTGGCGCTGTCCCTGGCCGGCATCACCGCGGAAACGCCCGACCCGCCAGGCGGTCTCATTGACCGGGACCTCGACACCGGAGAACCGACCGGGCTGCTGTTTGAGATGCTGGGCTACATCAGGGAGAAGGTGATGCCGCCGCTGACCGAAGACGAACTGGCCCGGGGCATGGCCATGGCCAACGAGCATTATCTGTCGCAGGGCATCACCTCACTTCAGGACGCCACCATCAGCAATGACCCGGGCCGCTGGCAGACCCTGCGCCGGGTCAAGGAGGCTGGCAAGCTGAAGAGCCGGATATCCATGATGTTCGGCATGGAGTCCCTGGGCCGCTTTCAGGAGGCGGGGCTGGCTTCAGGCTCAGGCGACAGCCAGTTGCGTCTGGGCGGGGTGAAGATAGTCCTGGAGGAGGCCACCGGTCAATTGTACCCGCCACAGCCGGAATTGGACCGGCAGGTGCTCCAGGCCCATCGGGCCGGATTTCAGGTAGCCATACACGCCATTGAGCAGAGCGCCCTGGAGGCGGCCATCACTGCCCTGGAGTACGCTCGCAGCCGGCTGCCGCGAGCCAGGCGGCGCCACCGCATCGAGCACTGCTCACAATGTCCACCCCGGCTGCTTGAGCGGTTGAGCCAGCTTCAGCCGGTGGTCGTCACCCAGCCGCCTTTCCTTTTCTACAGCGGCCAGAGGTATCTGGCCACGGTGTCGCCCGCCCGGTTGCCGTGGCTATACCGCATCAGGTCCTTATTCGATGCCGGCCTGGTTGTCGCCGGCAGCTCAGATTCCCCGATAGCGCCCGCCAATCCCCTGGTGGGCATATATGCCGCCGTCACCAGAAAGGCTGAGTCCGGGGAAGAAGTCCTGTCCCGGGAAGCCGTCTCGCCGGCTCAGGCGCTGGCCATGTACACCATAAATGCCGCCCACGCCTCCTGTGAAGAAGGGATAAAGGGCTCCATCACCCCGGGCAAGCTGGCCGATATGGTGGTGCTGAGCGATGACCCGACCACGTCGCCTCCGCAGAGGATAAAGGATATCAAGGTGGAAATGGCCATCATTGGCGGCGAGGTAGTCTGGGAAACCCACTGAGTTCCCTGGCATTTGGGAGAGGACACGCGCTTGCAACAGACAGAAAGCGTCAGAATCTTACTATGCGAATGTGCATGAGGCGGTTTATCCGATTAACCAATGGTTTTTCAAAGAAGGTTGAGCACCAGAATATCATGCAGCCCTGCATTTCATATACTACGACTTTGCCAGACCACATAAGACGCTGGCTAATCCATATCCGAGAACACCGGCGATGGCAGCGGGGATAGCGAATCAAATTTGGACAGTCGAAGAAATTGTGAGAATTATGACTTAGACCTAACTGCCATGGTCATATAGGGTAAAGTCCCTGTCGAACCATACTATATTGAAAACATTGTCCACACGAAAACCAACCATCGGCTTTTTCCCGTCAAAACGTATAGCCAAAAACGTCACGTCTGGAGAGATAATCTCAGGTATGGGAGCGCCCGTTATCTGCTTGGTATGTATCTTCTCGCACCCAAGACCTTTGTGTGGTGCAGACCATATTTGATTCCAAGTCATTTTGCTGAGTGTACGCAATTTGCCTGCAAAGCTAGCCTTTTCTTGCAGGGTACATTTAGAAATGCAATACTTATCTTGCAAGTAAAAGAGCGAGAATATAGGATACTCAGCTATTGAAGGGGTATTGGTCGTAACGCGGTAGTTTATACGTTGGCTTCGTGCTGTTTGGACATGCCGGATGCGCTTAACCATAGGCAATTTGTGGCAGCGATTACTTTGACTCCACAAACTGGCTAAAGTATGTTTTCATTGCAGCATGTGAGATTATCCTGCTCTTGCCCACTCTATAGGAGTCTTTCCACGGTGGTTCGTCATGGGTCATTTCACGAAGTTTCCATGCTGAATACTGACCGAACACGCCATAAATTTCGTTTAGGAAATCTTCAGTATCCTTGCCCAAAGGTTCCAAGTTGGCAGGCCTCGGAATGGGATTGGCACCGAAGTCAGCATATTCCGAGTACACCCTGCGGACTACTGGTCCATGTGCCCAAGCCTCAATAGTTTCATCAAACAGTGGTTCGTCAAACATGGCCAGATGAAAACCTTGAGCGTAGTAGAGTAGCTTCTGTAACTTTAGGTTAGAAATAAAATCACCCTCATCTTCATCCACAAGAGAGAGAAAGTAAACTGCCACGTCAGAAGCTGAGGGTCTTTTCTGAGGTGAAGCCATTAGGTCACCTCCCTATTCAATTTAGTTTGATTATAGCACCTAAGTCAATACCCTGCAACCAAGTATTGTCATAAAAGGTAACCCTCATTTGACCTATTTCAAATTGACCCACTACCTGACAGTGTGCCAGCTTGACACGTCACCGTCCAGATGCTAAATTATTTTGGGTTTCGCATCGCCCGGGTGAGTTATCGGAAGCAGTATAGAAGGAGGAACAGGGATAGTGAACATGATTGTCTGCGTCAAGCAGGTGCTTGACCCGGAAGCACCACCGGCCAGCTTCAAGATTGACCCTGCGGCCAAGAGGGTGATATTGCCGCCGGACGTTCCGCCGGTAATCAGCCCTTTTGATGAGCAGGCGGTAGAGGCGGCGCTCAGGATTAAGGATGCCAAGGGCGGCAAAATCACCGTTCTCAGCATGGGAGCGAACCTTCAGCGTGACGTGGTGAAAAAGCCGCTGTCCATGGGCGCCGACGAGCTCGTCCTGCTGGAGGATGAGGCTTTTGTCGATGGCGATAGCTGGTCGACGGCTTATGCGCTGGCGATGGCTATCAAGAAGATAGGCACATATGACCTCGTCTTCTGCGGTAGGCAGGCAGCCGACTGGGATGCGGGACAGGTAGGTGCGGGCATCGCCGAGATACTGGGCCTGCCCGGCGTGACCGTGGCCAAGAAAATAGAGGTGCTGGATGGCAAAGTCAGGATAGAGCGGGTGGTGGCTGATGGCTATGAGGTGATTGAAGCGCCCCTGCCCTGCCTGGTCACGGTGAGCAATGAGCTTGGAGAGCCCCGCTACGCCACCATAAAGGGGATTATGGCGGCTAAAAAGAAGGAGCCTATCGTCTGGAAGCCAGCCGACATCGGAGTCGACCCTTCCCAGATTGGCGCTAAGGGCAGGCGCATCAACTTGCTCAAGCTATTCCAGCCGGTCCGCGAAGGTAAGTGTGACATCGTACAAGGAGAAACCCCGGAGGAAGCGGCGGCCAACCTGGCCTTGAAGCTCAGGGAGGCCAAGATACTGTGAACCGGCTGCCGATTTCGAGTATCAGGTGAGCAACCTGTAACGCTGGTCTAACGTATTCCGATTATCATGCTAAGGAGGATAACCATCAATGGCCGAATATAAAGGGGTCATGGTCTGCGGCGAGGCCGCCGACGGAAAGTTAGCTGCCATCACCGCCGAGCTACTGGGCGGAGGCAGAAAGCTGGCCGGTGACCTGGGAGAGAGCCTTAGTGTCGTATTGATAGGCAGCAATATAAGCGGTCTGGCCGGGGAGGCCATCGCCCTGGGTGCTGACAAGGTGTACGTTGTTGACGCCCCGCTGCTCCAGGACTACCAGACCGATTCTTACACCGCGGCCATGGAAAAGGTGGTCGCCCAGGCGGCGCCTCGCGCCGTCCTTATGGGGCAGACCAGCATGGGGCGCGACCTGGCGCCCAGGTTGGCCTTCAGGCTGAAGACAACCGCTGCCACGGACTGCGTGGAGGTGGCTGTTGACCCCGGCACCAAGCAGCTACTGCAGACCAAGCCCGTCTACGGCGGCAATGCTCTGGCTGTATTCACCAGCGAGTGCTACCCGCAGATAGCCACCGTCAGGTCCAAGGCCATGCCAGCGGCGCAGCGGGATGATTCCAGACAGGGTGAGGTTATCCCCATCGAGGCTGGAATAGACCCTTCAGCCGTCAGGACCAGGGTGGTACAGAAGGTTCCCGAGGAGGTTACCGGCATAAAGCTCGAGGATGCCACGGTGGTGGTCTCCGGTGGCAGGGGCATAGGCAACAGCGAAGGCTTCAAGCAACTGGAGACACTGGCCAAACTGCTCAAGGGAGCGGTGGGCGCCAGCCGCCCCCCCTGTGATAACGGCTGGGTGGCCGATGTCATGCAGATAGGGCTAACCGGGAAAATCGTGGCCCCTGACCTTTATATCGCGGTTGCCCTCTCCGGCTCCAGCCAGCACATGGCTGGCTGCTCCGGCTGCAAGAACATCGTGGCCATAAACAAGGACCCCGAGGCAAACATCTTCAAGGTAGCCCGCTTTGGCGTGGTCGGAGATTGGAAAAAGATAGTGCCTGCCTTCCAGGAAAAGGTCAAGCAACTGCTGTCGGAATAGGCCGCTAATCTTGATATTATGGGAATATACCAAAGCTGCATTCCCGGGGTAAAGCAGCCAAAGACGTCCGTTTAATCGGTGTCTTAACAGGATTTTAACATTTGGCTGCTATGATTTTGGTCAGAAATATGTGATAAGGAAACCTCGTCACTAACCTTAAGGGTGTTTAATAATTATATGGCAGAGTGTTACTGAACGATTTCTTACGAACAAGTTTGAATTTTACGGCCAGTCCTGCTACAATCACACAACAGATAAATGATTTAACTAGCGAGGTGATGAAACCATGAAAATCGTAAGGGTAGCCTGTTGCTTGTTTCTCATAGCCACAGGCATAATGGCAATTTATCAGCCAGCCCTGGCCCAGGAAGAAACGGGCATCAAGGAAACGGTTGAGCTGGTGCCCAAGTTTCCCAAGGTAGAGGCTACTTTCCCCGGGCTTACCTTCACCTTTGAGGTGCAGTTGAAGTACATGGGGCCTGGCGTGCGCCCCTTTGACCTGCTGGTTACCGGGCCCCAGAACTGGACTACCTATATCACCTCGTCTGACGTCGGTGAAACGAGGATACGCAGCATCGTTCTTGAGCCCCTGAAGACCTATGGCCAGGATGTAAAAGTGGTAACGTCACCGCCTTCTTTTTCTATACCCGAGCCAGGGGAATATAAGTTAACCCTGCAAGCCAGGGCGGGTGACGTTAGCCAGAGCATTGACCTTACCGCAGTAGTGGTTGCCATTTACAGGATGGGGTTATCTCCCGCATCGGAGCGGTATGATACCAAGGCTGCCGCAGGCAAGGACAACTTCTTCTCGTTGAAGCTTGATAATCTGGGCTCGGCGGCCGTTGAGGATATTTCCTTCCAATCGAAGAAGCCCGAAGGGTGGATAATAAAATTCACCCCTGATAAAGTAGATTCCCTGCCGACCCTTGACTCTCGAACGGTGGATGTGAATATCAAGCCGCCGGCAAGGACAATCGCCGGGGACTATTCCATCACCCTCACCGCTTCAGGCAAGCAGACCCAGGCAACCGACCTTAACATCAGGGTGACCGTAGAGACGCCCACCGTCTGGGGCTGGGTCGGCGTTGGAGTCATACTGGTGGTCATCGCTGGCTTGAGCGTGGTCTTCTGGCGGTTCGGCAGACGGTAAAACATGGGCAGAGAGATAGTAGTAGAGACCTGTAACCTGACCAAAAGGTACGACAGCGCCACTGTAGTGGACAGCCTCAACCTCAGCATTGAGGAGGGGGAAGTGTTTGGCCTGCTCGGTCCCAACGGCGCCGGCAAGACGACTACTATCCTCATGTTGCTCGGGCTGACCGAGCCAGTGGCGGGCACCGTCCGGGTATGCGGGTTGGACCCCACCAGGCAGCCCCTGGAGGTAAAACGCCAGGTGGGATATATGCCGGAGAAAGTCGGCTTCTACGAGAGCCTCACCGCCAGGGAGAACCTGGACTTTATCGCCGAGCTCAACGCCATCGGCTATGTCGAGGCCCGGCGCCGGATAGATGAGGTGTTGGAGGGGGTGGGCATCGCCCAGGTGGCGGACGTAAAAGTGGGTAACTTCTCCCGCGGCATGAAACAGCGCCTGGGGATTGCCGATGTGCTCGTTAAGAAGCCGAGGCTGGCCATCTTTGACGAGCCCACCGCCGGGCTAGACCCCGAGGGCATCAACCAGATACTCGACCTGATGGCCAAGCTGCCTGGAATGGGGACGACTGTAGTCATGAGCTCGCACCGTCTCTATGAGGTGCAGAGGGTGTGCAGCAGCATCGGCATACTATCAAAAGGGAAGCTGGTGGTCCAGGGCAGCATAGATGAGCTGGGCAGGCAGGCACTGGCTGGAGGCCGCTACCGCATAGAGATTGAAACACGCCGGCCGACCCCCGCCCTGGTGGATACCATCAAGGCGATTCCCGATGTCAAAGAGGTAAAGACCAGTGGCGACCTGCTCATGGTCATCACTGACTCAGACCTGCGCGCTGAGATATCCAAAGTGGTGGTGCAGAGCGATTTCCTTCTGATTCAGATGAAAATCCAGGAGTTCAACCTGGACGATATATACATGAAATACTTTCACGAGGGATGACGTAACCGATGGCAACAATCGTTCGTAAAGAGCTTGCTGACTATTTCACCAGCGTAAGGGTGTTCATACTGATGCTGATAGTCTTTCTTACCTCCGGAGGCGCCCTTTACGCCGTCCAGCAGAACATCCGCGGACAGGTCAGCGAATCCGGTTTCGTCTTTCTGAGACTGTTCACTACCTCAGGCGAGGCAATGCCTTCGCTGGTCACCTTTATCGTCCTGCTCATCCCGATAATAGGCATCGCCCTGGGCTTTGACGCCATAAACAGCGAGCGCCAGAGCGGCACCCTGAGCCGTGTCCTGGCTCAGCCCATCTTCCGGGACAACGTCATCAATGGCAAATTCCTGGCCGGCATCATCACTTTATCCGTGATGGTGGTGGCCACCATGATGGTGGTCGCTGGATACGGCCTGGTCATGATAGGCGTGCCGCCAACGGCTGAGGAGATAGTCAGGCTTTCCATCTACCTGGTCTTCACCATAATCTACGGGGCCTTCTGGCTGGGCCTGGCGGTGCTCTTTTCCGTCCTGTTCCGCAAGATAGCCACCTCTCTGCTCACCCCGGTCGCCATCTGGCTATTCTTTGGCATCTTCATCCTGATAGCGGCGCCGGCTATCGCCAATGCCCTGGTCCCGGTTGCCAATGCCACCTCACCAGAGGTCATCATCCGCAATGCCGAACTGCAGCAAATGATAATGCGCTTTTCTCCCAACACGCTGTTCTCAGAGGCAACCACGGTGCTCCTGCTGCCGCAGGTGAGAAGCCTGGGCATAGTAACCATGAGCCAGGTGCAGTTCATGATTCCCAACCCCATCTCCCTGGGCCAGAGCATACTGCTTATCTGGCCCCAGCTCACCAGCCTGATAGGTCTGAGCGCCATCTGCTTCGCCGCAAGCTATATACTGTTCATGAGGCAGGAGATAAGGGCTACCTAGTGTAATGTCAGGTTAGTTACTGACCCATTACTGCTTCAGTACATATTCTTACTGACGACCTCATCCCCTTTCACTCTGACGATTCACTCTGACGATAATCGGAACGAGTATCCCCTTCTCCTTTTAGGAGAAGGGGAAGATATTATAGAGAGGGGGCTGCCGCCCCCTCTCTTCTACTTAACTCCCCCTTCCCATCGGGAAGGGGGACAGGGGTTCACCCTGAAGGCTCGTCCTGAAGGCTCGCTCTGAAGGGTTCACCCTGAAGGGGATGGGCGTTCGACTAAGTTCCCCTCAAGGCACTTCCACCATTTCTGATGAAGTAGAATAGTCACCTGTTTACCTGACATGACACTAGAGGCCGAGAGTGCCTCAGGCCTTCTGGGCGGCCTGCTTTTCGGCGATAATCTTCTGAGTGGTCAGGGGCGGCGCCTCCTCATAGTGGCTGAACTCCATGGTAAAGGTGCCTCTCCCCTGGGTCAGCGACCGCAGGTCTATGGCATAGCGCAACACCTCGGCCAGAGGCACCTGAGCTTCAATGACGTTATGGCCATCGCTGGGGCTCATACCATGCAAACGGGCCCGCTTGGTGTTGAGGTCGCCGATGATATCGCCGGTGAGGTTCTCCGGCACGGTCACCTTGATATTCATTATCGGCTCAAGCAGCACCGGTTGCGCCTGGGCCATACCCTTCTTCAGCGCCCCCGCACCGGCAATCTTGAAACATATCTCTGAGGAGTCCACCGGGTGGAAGCTGCCGTCATACAGCGTTGCCCTCATATCTGCTACCGGATAGCCGGCCAGGACTCCCTCTCTCAAGGCTTCGTTGACCCCCTTCTCCACGGCTGGAATGTAGTTTTTGGGGACAGAGCCCCCCACTACCTTATCGGCAAACTCGGTGCCACTGCTACGTGGCAGGGGCTCCAGCTCCAGGAAAACATGCCCGTATTGACCGTGCCCTCCGGTTTGCTTCCTGTGCTTATATTCGGCCCTGGTTGTTATGGTAATGGTCTCCTTATACGGCACCAGCGGGGTCTTCATCTCCACCGCCACGCCGAACTTTCGATGCATCTTTTCCGCCGCCACATCGAGATGCGTCTCCCCCATTCCTGACAGGATGGTCTCGTTGGTATCATGGTCCCGGCGCACCGAAAGGGTGGGGCCTTCCTCGGTCAGCCGTGATAGCGCGGTCCCCATCTTGTCCACGTCAACCTTGGTCCTGGGATGGACCGCCTGACTGAAGACTGGAACCGGGAACTGCATCGGGACTATCTTCACCGGGTTATCACGGCTGCACAGCGTGTCCCCGGTCCCGGTCACATTCAATTTGGCCACCGCCCCGATGTCTCCCGCCCGTAGCTGGGGTACTGGCTCCTGGGCTTTGCCCCTCATGATGAATAGCTGACCTATGCGTTCCGGCTCGCCTTTGGTGGCGTTCCATACCTGAGAGTTGCTGTCAATAACTCCGCTATAAACCCTGAAATAGGTGAGCTTGCCGACATAGGGGTCGGCGGTGGTCTTGAACACCAGGGCCGCCAGCGGGCCATCCTCGGCGGGCTTGAGCGCTTGCGCGCCGGAGCCGCTGTCGACGGCCACCTCTCGCTCCCGGGGCGATGGTAGATACTCACGCACCATATCCAGCAGGAGCGTAATCCCCGCGCTTTGCAGCGCCGAGCCAACCAGTACCGGCACTACTTTCCCGGTCGCTACTCCCTGGCGCAGGCCCGCCTTAAGCTCGTCAAGGCTGAGCTCTTCGCCGCCGAGGTACTTCTCCAGAAGCCTATCGTCAATCTCAGCTACAGCCTCCACCAGTTTCTCCCGAAAGGAGCCGGCTTCGGCTTGCAGCGACGAGGGCATCTCAGCTTCCCTGGGTGGAGAGCCGGCATAATATTTCATGGCCAGCAGGTCAACTATCCCCTGGAAGCTGGTGTGAGCGCCCACGGGTAGCTGCACCGGGATGCACATGGGGCCAAGCCTGGAGCGGAGCGCCTCCAGAGTCCGGTGGAAATCAGCATTCTCGCGGTCCATTTTATTGACGAAGACCAGGCGAGCGAGGTTGGCCTCCCCGCTATATGCCCAGACCTGTTCAGTGCCAACTTCAACCCCCGAAGCGGCGCATACCGCTATGACGGCCCCTTCACTGACCCGCGTTGCCGCCTTGACCTCGCCGACGAAGTCGGGATAGCCGGGAGTATCGATGAGGTTAATCTTGGTCCCCTGCCACTGGGAGGGAAGCAGGGCCAGGTTGATGCTCATGCCGCGCTTTACTTCATCGGGGTCATAGTCCGAGGTAGTAGTCCCATCGCCAACTTTGCCCAGCCGGGTAATGGCACCGGCAGTGAACAGGATAGCTTCGCCGATAGACGTCTTGCCAGCCCCGGAATGGGATAGCAGAACAACGTTGCGAATAGTGTCCAGTCCGTAACGCTCCATGTCACCCCCATTTTCTCTGGCCGTTATCATGGATAATTATAGTCCATCACCCGGGATACGGCAAGGCGCTGAGTAAGAAGAGCATTTATTGACTTTATCCCTCGGGTTTTCGTACCAGTTAGCACTTTTGAAAGTACCACAGAGGAGATTGTTTACAAACGCTCTGTCTGGTGAATTGCCAAACAATATCAAGTGTGGTTCCGCTTGTAGACGACCGCGGCTGGTGCTATACTTGGGCAAAAGGCATCAGTAGAGGGAAAGGGGGTGAGGGCAATGAGCTGGACGCTACGCTTTACCTGAACCTGAGCCATAGCATGTGGCGCAGGTACTGCGCCAGTCATCTGCTCGAAGGACTCCTTTTCCATGAAGGGTCATCAAGCGCCAGGCTAGCGGCGTGGCTCCGCCAGCCGCTTTGGGCCTGACGTCAAAGCGATGGTGAAGAGGAGCTCTTCGACCATCGCTTTTTGTTTTGTCCCAAAACAGCCGAAAGGAGCCTGGCATAGCATGGTAAACAAGGCAATACCGAAGGCAAAGACAAATTACTATATCAGCTTTGCTCTCTTCCTCGCTTTTCTCGTCCTTCTCCTGTTGACGGTGGTGGATATAAGGCGAGGGTTCCTGTTTTCCGATTACCTCAAAGTGGGAGCGCCTTCAACGTTGCTCAACCTTGACCTGCTCCACCTGCCACTGCTTTTGGTCAGTGGCCTGGGCCTGTGGATGAGCTATAAATATCTGGCACGGCTGGAGCGAGGCCTCAAAGAAGGAGGGACGGACCTCAGCGCCCTGACCAGAGTTCTGGCGATAGCCATTGGCGCCATCCTGGTCATAGACCTGTTCACCTACCGGGGAGTCCCGGCATCGAGGATTATAGTTGCCGGTGAAATGAAGCCCGGTCCGGGGACGATGGGGCTGGGATGGGCAATGCCAATCGCCACCTTTCCGGCATGGCTCCAGCCTGCGGCAGAGGGGATAAACTACCTTCTGGTGGTGTGGCACGCCACTGTGCTTGGCCTGCTGCTGGGGGGTCTTTTCCTGGCCGCCGGAGGGACGCTTATACCCCGGCCGAAGGGCACCGGTTTTCCCTCTCACCTGGCCGGCGTGGCCATGGCCCTGCCGCAGCCTTTTTGCTCCTGCTGCGCCGCACCCATAGGCGCGGCCCTGTACCGCAAGGGCTTCTCCTTGAGCTCGGCGCTGGCCTTCACCGTTTCCTCGCCGATGCTAAATATCACCTCGTTGATTCTGGCCAGTGCCCTCCTGCCCGTCAGGTTTGCACTGCTCAGGATTCTGGGTGGCATCATAGTGGGCGTCTTCATAACCTACGGGGTCTCTCTGCTGGCGGCCAGATGGGCAGGCGGGACAGAAGCGCCGGCGTCGCCCGACGACAGAGCGCTGTCGCTATCGGCGAGGGCGCTTAATGCCTATAGCCGCCTGTTTCACTTTGAGTTGCCCTCCTCAGTACCCATGAATTCACCCACTGTGCTTATCTCAAGCTGGCTGCGTGCCGCGGGGAGGCTGGCCAGGGTCATCATACCCCTTTTTATCGTCAGCTCGGCGCTGGCAGTATACATAGTGCAGGCGATGCCAGCTTCCGGGAACACCGCGGCCGGCGTGACCGTTACCGCCGCCTTCGCCACCCTGCTCATGGTGCCCACCTGGACGGAAATCCCGGTGGCGGGGACGATGATAGGCCAGGGGCTTCCTGGCGTGGCTGCGGCGGCGCTGCTGACCCTACCGGCGGTAAGCATACCCTGCCTTATCGTCATCGCCGGTGCGTTCCGGAGCCTGAGGGTGGCCCTGGTGCTGGGACTCCTGGTCTTCGCAGCAGGTGTCCTGGCGGGCATCATCTTTCTGTAAACGGGACTGTAAACAAAGGAGGAATACAAATGGCTACAATAGTTGATGCCAGAAATTTACCCTGCCCGCAGCCGGTGATGCTTACCCGCAAAGCCCTGGAGAAGGGCACAGAGGTCGTCACCATCGTGGATAACCAGGCGGCGCGGGACAACGTGACCCGGCTCGGCCAGAGCGAAGGTTGCCAGGTGAGCGTTGAGACCAGGCAGGACGGCATTTACCTGACGTTGAGGAAGCAGCAAGCCGGGCAAACAAAGGAGAAGGCACCTGCCACCGGCATCGTCTTATTCATCACCTCGGATGTGCTGGGGCGGGGCGATGACCAGCAACTGGGCAGCTTGCTCATGCAGAGCTTTCTTCACACCGTCGGCGGCCTCGCCGCCAGTCCCGAGACCGTCCTCCTGATTAACAACGGAGTAAAGCTGGCCACCGGCGATTCACCGGTGCTGGGGGAGCTGCGCCAGTTGGAGGAGCAGGGAGCCGCGGTACTGGCCTGCGGCACATGCCTGGCACGTTTTGGGCTGAGCGATAAAGTGGCGGTGGGGGAGGTATCCAACATGTTCATCATCGCCGACACCCTGCTCAAGGCCGGCAAAATCATTTCTTTGTGAGCGCCGTGGGTCTCGAGAGAGCGGACGCCTGGCGAGCTTAAGGGCCGGGTCTATTAGCCGTCCGGGGTTGACAGGTAGATTTGCCTGGCCAGGGCCTTGCCGCTCTCGGTCAGGAACACCCGGTCGATGATGCCGCTCAGCTTGCCCCTGTCCCGGATGTCATACTCGTCCTGCAGATTCACCAGCCAGTCGGCATCGTAGAGCAGGGCAAAATTCCCGGTGTTCACCTTGCCCGGGCTATGGTGGTGGGCGATGATATTGCAGATTTCCTCGATTTGCCCCAGCTCAAACCCCAGCCCGATCAGGATGCCCCGGGCGATGGGCGGTCCCTCTTTCTCCTGGTACTGGCCGCTGGCGCTGCCGTATTTCCTCTCAGCCTGGTGGATGCCTATGTCATGGAGCACGGCGGCGGCGATGACCACCGGATAGTCGCCTCCCTCCCGCTTCAACAGCTCCTCGGCGTATCCGGTCACCCTGCGGGCGTGGTTTATCCTTCTGGCATCGTCGTTGAAGTAGGCCGTCATCGCCCCCATCAACGCCGTCTTAATGTCACTCATCGCCTTTAAAAGAAGTAATGGAGCATCAGGTCCATCCGGCCGTGTTTCATCAGGTACATGCCGGAGAATTTCATTACTTCGCGTATCTTTTCCCGGTAACCGGGCGCATAGCAGTGGGTCTCACACTTCTTGCACATCGGCTTGGGGTCATACGGGCACAAAAGCAGCTTGGCGGTGCCGTGGCTGAATAGCCGGGTGCAGTCCGGGCACAGCATCATCTCCTTATCGCCGATGGCCTGGCGCAGTCTTTCGTCCTTGATGGGAAAGGCTTCCCTGGACTCAGCCTGGTGCTTCTCACGGCAAAAGACGGCGATGAAATCGCTGAGCACCCGCAGGTCTCTGGCCTTTTTGCCGTCAAGTCTTTCGAATAGGGTAGTTATGGTTCCTCTCCTTCCATCAGGTTGCGCTATTATGATGCGTAGCGGGCCATAATATCAGATGTACCAGTTGATGGCGGCAGTCCGGGCCAGCTCCAGGAAA
This sequence comes from Chloroflexota bacterium, assembly GCA_016202545.1. GTDB lineage: Bacteria > Chloroflexota > Dehalococcoidia > Dehalococcoidales > JACQON01 > JACQON01. Next base: position 37,455 of record JACQON010000030.1, on the reverse strand, counting down.
GCAGCCAGCCCCATAATCTGGTCTATCTCCTCACGCAGGTCTTTCAGACCGATGTTCAGCGCCGCCATGGCGTTAGGACAGGCATAGAGCTTGAGTCCCATTTTCTTAGCGCCGGCTAGCTGGTCCTCCAGCGACTGAATACCGCCTGATTTCAGCCCGCGTTCGATGTTGGCCCTCAGGCTTTGCGGGGTCTCCTCGCCGATGTCGGTCAGATGTCCCCTGGTGAACCTTCTCAGGCCGTCGAAGGTGAGCAATATATGCGCTTCCATGCCGCTGGCCAGGGCCACGGTGGCAATGGACAGCGCGTAAGAGGCGCGGTCATAGGAGCCGCTGTGAAGGACTACGGCCACCCGCTCTTTTCCCGGAGACGCTCCTGCGGTCAACTTGCAGCTAGTCCTTTTCGAATGGTGTCTGCCCAGCGGAGCAGGGATATGCCTTCAGCGCGAGACCGGGCAAAGTGCTTGCCCAGCCCTGCCAGCTTCTCCTTTGACAGCCGCTCGGTCAGTATGTTCAGCCCGTCGCAGTTGCTGACGTGCACCAGAAGCGCCCTGGCTGCTTTGGCCACCGCTTTGCCTTCCTCCGCAGACAGAGAAGGCTGGGACAGCAGCTTAGCCGCGACTCTGGCGGTATCTATCGCCCCGTCATGCTCCTTGATGAGGCTGTCTACGTAGTCGCCCAGGAACTCCTTCAGGGTAGGGTACAGGGTCTCTTCCTCGTAGCGGAAATGAGGCCCTACCATAGTATCTATTCTCCCCAGGATGTCCCTGGCCCTGGCCAAGTCCCCCGCCTCAGCGGCGCTGGCCAGGTCAAGCAGGCTATCCCGCACTTTCCGGTGGTCTTCCCGGAACTCAACGATTGGGTCCAGTGTAGTTTTAGCCATTGGTTACCTCCCCTTCTCTATTTTATCAAAAAGGACGACAACTCGCTCTATCTGGGCCTGGTCGAGATGCATATCGGCGATGCGGAACAGGATGTTATCTTCCTTGTTGATGTGGTCTCTGAGCACTTCAATGAAATGATGGCCGCGGCCCTGTATGGTGCGCTTCGCTTCCGGACCGCCGGAGTCGACAAGGTAAGTCTGGATTGCCGGCTGAAGCTCGGCGTTGATTCCTCTTAAGTCTTCGTGTTCGCTGAGCATGATACCGGTAGGGCCGCTGTTCCTGGGAATGAACTTCTCAATCTCGGGGAAGAGGGCGTCTTCCTCCTTGGCGAAGTGAACCCAGAAATCAACATTGAAAAAGGACGCCAGTCCTTTCAGCTCAGCCGCAATCTCCTCTTTCCTGTCCAGATGGTCAAGGACTTTCTCCAGGGAATCCAGGCGCTGGAGCACATCCTTATGTTCCTGTTTCAGTATCTCGGTTGGTCTTTTCCCGTTAAGCATGCCTGTTCCTCCTGATAAGTATCTTTTTAGCTGTTGCCTGTCAAACCTTTTTAATGTCTACAATCCAGTCCTTCGGCCCGCTTTGCTCGTATTGCCACTGGTAGTGGTCTTTGTACTCGGCTTCAAACTGGTAGTGCAGCGGTTTGGGGTCATGGTCATTTATGATTTTCAACGTCTCCCCGGACTTTAGCGCATCCCATTTCTCGAATATCCGCTCATGCCTCTCGAAGGGCATTATCTGTCTCAGGTCCAGGGTTTCTACCTTGTCCATAGCGTTTCCTCCTTTTCCGGACTGAAGAATACCACGCTTCCGCTTAATATGCAGCCCTTTATTCCTGGCCGGCATCCCTTGTTCAGCCTGTGGCAGAAGTCATTGAGTTGATGGGGGCAGCCCCAGTTCACTTCTCCCCGACCGCCTGGTGCTCCTTCGGCTGCACGTCCGCCGGGGTGAAGCAGCAGTAGCCTATTTTATCGCACTCCCGCTTGACTTCATCCCATTCCGCGTCGCTCAACATCTGAAGGGCAATCTGGTAGAGGATATTGTCCTCTTTGAAGATATGGCTGTCAAGCTCTCTGGCCAGGTATTCCCCAAGCTCAACGGCCCTGGCCTTGAACTCCTGGAAATCATAGTCCCCGGCGTTATGGGCCAGTTGATACAGCGCCTGCTTCCTCTTCCTGAACTCCACGTGGTCCATCTTCATGATTGATGGCGGCTCAGTTATATCGTGCGCCTCCAGCCGGGGGAAAAGCACGTCTTCTTCCCGCTGATGGTGGCTCTCCGCCTCTATCAGGTGGTGGGCGATATGCTCCAGCTTGTCCAGGTCCTCCCCCATGCTTTCGAAAGAGTCGGTCTCCTGCAGCTTGCATACCAGGTCACCAAGCTCGTGCAGGTGGTCAAGGATGACCTTGTGCTCTTCCATCAGGGTGTTGACCGGGTGGGGCGCCGCCACCTCTATCCTCTTGGCCACCAGGCTGTCCCTCATAATATCGAGGTGGATATCGCACAGGCTGCTCCTGATTTCCTCATGGGAGACGCCTTCCCTTATCAGCTCCTGCTCCAGGATGCCCAGGCTTTTGGCATCGACCGACTGCAAGAGGTCCCTGGCCTTCTCCTTGGCCTCCTCGGACACCTGGCCGCCCTTCAACTCCGCCAGCATTTCCCTGAACTGCCGCTTGGTGTCATCCTCGCCGGCCGCCTTTTTCACCCTCAGTATCCACTCATCCGGCCCTTCCTTCTCATAGGACACCTCACACTCACCCTGGGCCTTCAGCATGTAGACCAGCGGCAGCGGGTTAAACTCGACGATAATCCTCAGTGTCTGGCCGCCGGTGAGCTGCTGGATGCCGGGGAAGATGAGGCCCTCCTTCTCAACATGTCCCAGTCCTTTGACATCAATAGTCTTGACCGCCTCCATTCAAGTCCTCCTTTCCAGGTTTTTGCCGTGCTTAGCCAAGATTCACACTTCAAATTTAGCAATAACCGGACTGGGTGTATACGACTTTTGTCGCAAAAGGCGCGCTTCGCTGCGGGGTAGGTTAGAGTTGAACCCGCAGGATAGGCCCGTGTATAATTGGCCATTATGTACCCGCCTGCCAGCAAAAACATAAACCCGTGGTTCATCCTGGCTATTGGCGCCCTGGTGGGATTCATCGCCAACGGCGTCCGGATGTCATACGGCGTCTTCGTTGTTCCTCTGGAGGAAGCTTTCAATCTGAGCCGCTTACAGTCCATTTTGCCTTTTTCTCTGAACATGGTCATCTGGGGGCTCATGCAGCCCGTCACCGGAGCTTTGATGGACTACAAAGGCCCGCGCAAGGCTATCATACTGGCAGTGATACTGATGTCCCTGGGCTTTGCCGTCACCGCCATGGCCCAGGATTTCTGGTACCTTATGCTGGGCTACGGTCTGCTGGCAGGCGGCGCCTCCAGCGGGCTCAACGTGGCTCCATTCTCTCTCCTCGTCGCCCGCTGGTTTAAGCACCAGCGGGGGAGAGCCCTGGGCTACATTCTGGCAGGCATACCCCTGGGTACCCTGGTCTTTTCCCCCCTGGCGGCAAACTTGATTATCGACTGGGGCTGGCGGGGCGCCTTTCTCGGCCTGGCGGCCATAATGCTGCTGGCGGCGCTGCCATTATCATGGTTCTTCTTGCGCGAGCCCCCCGAGGCCCGGGAAGGCGACCCGGCTCTCAGTTTGAGGCAAGGCTTCATCTTCAGCAGCGAGGTGCGCCAGGCAGCCAAGACCGGGCCTTACTGGCTGCTGATGGTCACTTACTTCGGCTGTGGCTTCACCGGGCTATTCCTCATGGGGCACCTGCCGGCTATCGCCCTGGAGCACAACTTCTCACCGCAGCAAGGGGCAACCGCGCTGGGGCTGGTGGGGGGTGCTGGCGCGGTGGGGTCAATCTTCGGCGGCTGGGCCTCAGACCGTTTCGGCCGGTACAAGTCCCTGGCCGTGGGGTATCTGGTGCGTGCCGCGGGAATGTTTCTCCTGGCATTCTCGGCTTCAGACGTGACTGGCTTCTATATGGCCAGTATTATCGCCGGGGCGCCCATGTTCTTCACCATCTCCATCACACAGCTGCTGATTTATGAAATCTTTGGCCCCGGGATAGCCGGGAGGATGATTGGACTGATATTCCTGTTGCACCAGGTCGGTTCCACCGTGGGGCCTTATTTCGGCGGGTGGGTGTTTGAGAGCAGCGGGACCTATCTGCTGGCCCTGGTCGTCGGCGGCCTGGTATTGTGCAACTCTGCCTTCTGGAGCTGGCGCCTGCAGGGCGTAGCCCAGAGATACATAGCCGCCAGGGCTGTCGGACAGCGCTAGGTGCCAGGGTGCGCCGGCGGATTCAAATCGCCCTAGCCTTGAATTGGTTGACGGGCCAAGCTCTTCCCGGTTTGCAATGGGACTCCGTCAGCACGGCAATCTTTATCACGGGCTTTCCCGGCGGACAAAAGCTATGAACGCGCTGGCCGCCAGCATGGCCAGAGCGGATATCAAGAAGGCCAGGAAATAGCTGTTGGTAACATCGAAAATAAGCCCCCCGATATACGGTCCGATGGCTGCCCCGATTCCAAAGCCAAAGTCGAGCACGCCAAATAGCACACCGATATTGGTCAGGTGAAACGTACCGCTGACCAGCACCCCAACGCCGGTGTTCAGGCCGCCGTAGCTGAAGCCATAGACCAGAGCAAACAGGTAAAGCATCCATAGCTCTTGTGACGCGATTAACCATAGAAAGGCCGCCACCCCGAGTAGTGCGCAGATGATTGAAGCCAGTTTGCCGCCGATTTTGTCTGAGAGAACACCTGTCAGCACTCTACCCGCGATACTGACTCCGCCCATGAAGCTGAGAAGTCCGGCCGCCTCTCCGGAGGAAATGCCCAAATCGGTGGCATGAGGCACAAGATGCGTATACACTAATAATATGGAGGAGGCATGAAGCAGCCAGGCGGAAATTATGAGCCAAAAGCTCTTAGCCCTGAATATTTTGAACGGCGAAGAGTCCACCACCGGGGTGCCATGGTTTTCATTTGTCGCGTCAACGGAAAGGGAGCTTGCCCCACCGGCAGAAGCGACGATTTGAGATGGCGCCCTTCTCAGTAACCTGGATAAAGGGATGACAACTAACCAAGCGGTTATCCCCATTACCAGATATGCTGGGCGCCAATCTAAACGATAAATGAGGTAGTTGGCGAATAGCGGCATGGTAACTGTACCCAGTCCGATTCCTCCATTAACAATGCCTAAAGCTAACCCCCTTCGCTTGTCGAACCATCTCGCCGCTGTTGCCATTGCGGCTGGATAGAGGGCACCGGTCCCCACAGCTAATAGCAGGCTATAGGTGATGAACATCTGCCATAAGGAGGTGGTCTGGCTGGTTAATACCAGGCTCAAACCGGTGAAAAGGCCCATCAAAAAGGTGACTACCCTCGGTCCGTACTTGTCTGTAGCCCAGCCACCGATGATAGCCACCACGCCGATAAGCAGCATATTGGTGGATATGATTGCAGAGGTTGCGGCTCTGGTTATATTGAACTCGCCCCCGATGGGTTTAAAGAACACACCAAAAGAATTGATTATTCCGTAAAGGGTAAGGCCAGTGAAAAAAAGGGCTACTATTATGGTCCAGCCATAGAACGGTCTGCTCTTAAATCGAGATGCTAACGGCAATGATGAGTCCTTTCAACCGGCAGGCCAGCTAAAGTGAGCCCGCCATAGAAACAAAATCCAGGTTTTCCAGCTATTTTACCACAGAAACCCTGAAGCCAGTAGCAGGACGGACATATCGAGTCGTTCAGTGGAAGACTGAGAGGCAAGCTGTCAGCGAGGAGGTGTTTACAGAAGCAACCGAAGTAAATTAGCGGCAAATTAAAATTGGTGCCCCCAAGCGAATTCGAATCGCTGTTCGCAGCTTGAAAGGCTGCCGTCCTAGGCCTCTAGACGATGGGGGCACGCAACCAAAGTATAGCAAAGCCAGCCTGATTAGACAACACACAGGGCCAGAGCCTGCTTAGCAATCCCAAAACAGAAGCCTCATTGTATCATTGCGGGGGCGAAAGCCCGAAGCAATGACAGGGTGAGTTCCTAAACAATCTCAAGGCCAATATCAGCGATGGCGCGCCTGCCAGTATGCTAGAATAGTTTAAGATGGGTAAGAGTGCTGACAGAGGCGCTCCAACCGCTCCCAGGAAGGGCTGGCTCTCAGGGAGGGCTTCAGCCCGAAGGTTCAGCCCGAGGGCTATCGCCATCCTGGGGCTGCTCTTCGTGGTGGCCATCACCGTGGGCGTGTTCTACTTTTACAAAACTTACCCGGACCGAATAAGTGACTTGAAGGCCTACGGGTATCTGGGGGCATTTCTCATCAGCCTCATCTTCAACGCCACCATCATTTTGCCTGCCGGCAATTTTGTAGTCGTGGCCACGCTGGGCGCGATTCTACCTTCAGCTACCATCGTGGGACTGGTAGGCGGCACCGGGGCGACCATCGGGGAAATAACCGGCTACATGGCAGGCTACAGCGGACAGGCCATCGTGAGAAAGCAGGAGCTGTATGCCAGGGTAGAGGGCTGGGTGAGAAAATGGGGGATGCTGACCATCTTTATCATCTCCATAGTGCCCTTTCTGTTTGACCTGGCCGGCATCGCCGCTGGCGTACTGCGCCTCCCCCTGTGGAAATTTCTGATTGCCTGCTGGTTGGGCCGGGCCATACTGTACACGGTTATCGCCTTCGCCGGTGCCCGCGGCTGGGAAGCGCTGCTACCTTACCTTAACCTTCAGTAGCAGCCCCGAGCCAGCCAGGAAATAGGCGAAGACAGCCAGCAGCATAACCTGGTAGCCCAGCCCCGGGCTGGAGGCATTGAAGAAGTCAATCACCGGGCCGATGAGGCGTGCCAGTCCTGCGCCTCCCGCCGTAGCCATGTTGACCAGTCCCAGGTAGCGCGCCTCTTCGCCACGGGCTACCAGGTCGGTGGCCAGGGCCCAGTTGGTGCTCATAAAAGCCCCGAAGGATACCCCCAGAACGCCGGCGCCTACCATTATCAGCCCGTAGCTGTGCTGAAACAGGAAGACTGCCGCGATTCCCAGAGCGCCGAGGAGTCCGGAGGCCAGCACAATCGGCCGCCGTCCTACTCTGTCGGATAGACGCCCCGCAGGATAGGCGGCGGCCAGCACGCCGGCGACAACAACTATGGAAAATTGGGCCGTTGCTTCCGCCGGGCTGGCCACGCCGACCACGTCCTTGAGGAAGTAGAGTGCGAAGGTCTGCACGGTGGTGAACGCCATGAATGTGAACAGGCGGGAGACCAGGAACCAGATGAAATCAGGGTTGGCCTTTACGCTGAACCTGAAACTTCTCAACACGAGCGTCATCATGGGGGGCAGGATACTGCCAGCCCTGGGTGGCTCTTTGACCATGAAGATGGTGACAAGCATAGTGCCAAGCAGGATGATGGCCAGCATCCCCAGGGAGAGCCACAGCCAGACCACCCCCTGGTTGGCGTAGTACCGGTCCATAAGCAGGGCCAGCGGATAAAGCAGGGCAATCCCCCCGGATGTTTCAAGCATGCTTTTCACCCCTGATGCTACCCCTCGCCTTCCTTCAGGAACAAGGTCGGGGATGAGTGCTTGAAAAGGGCCATGGGCGGAATTGGCGCTGACCTGCAACAAACAATAAACGGCCAGAAGGGCGGTGAAGCTGCCAGCGAGACTTACCCCCGGCAGCAATGCCACGACCGCCGCCGTGCCCAGCAGTATGTAGGGGCGCCGCCGCCCCCAGCTAAGACCGGAGCGGTCACTGGCGGCTCCGGCGACCGGCTGAACCGCCATGGCCAGAATCAGGCCGACAAAGGTGAGCAGCCCGAGGTAGGTGTTCTTCTCCGACTCAGCCACAAAGTCGAGAAGGCGCAGCGGCAGGATAATGCTGTGCAGGCCCGTCCAGAGCGCTGACAGGGCGAAGCCGAAGACGGTGACCCTGACATAGTCCGCCGGGCCGAACCTGCCGGAGCGTACACTGGACTCGTTGGTTGCTTTTTTCATGCTATCGTTGTCCAGCATAGCAGAGGCGAAGGCACGGAGCTCAGGGGTAGATAGCCTGCGCTTGAAGCCCGGTGGCTTCGGGCAGGCCCAGCATCAGGTTCATATTCTGAATGGCCTGCCCGGCGGCACCCTTGACCAGGTTGTCGAGGCAACTGATAACGATAAGCCTGCCTGTCCGGTGGTCAATAGCGGGATAGATGAGGCAGAAGTTGCTTCCCCAGGTATGCTTGGTATGAGGAGGAGCCGTCACTATCCTGATGAAGGGGGCATCCCGGTAGAAATCCGAATAGAGATGTCTCATCTCATCTTCCCCCTTCTTGCCAGCGGCGACCTTGCCCGGGACCAGGAAGGCATAGCAGGTGCTGAGTATGCCCCTGGTCATCGGGAGCAGGTGGGGGACGAAGGTCACCGAGAGGGATTTGCCGGCGAGCAGCTCCAGCTCCTGGACTATTTCAGGCAAATGCCGGTGTCCTCCCAGGGCGTAGGCGGAGACGTCCTCGTTGACCTCCGGGTAATGGGTCTGCAGGCTGACAGTACGGCCGGCCCCGGACACCCCCGATTTGCTATCAACGATAATCTGGGGCCCAATCAGGCCGGCCTTGACCGCCGGGGCCAGGGCCAGAATTATCCCAGTGGAGTAGCAGCCGGGGTTGGCCGCCAGCCGGGCCGCAGCAACCTGGGGCCGGTATAGCTCGGTCAGGCCGTAAACTGCCTCTTCAAGAAGCCCCGGGTCGGGATGGGCGGACCCGTACCAGCGCTGGTATTCAGCAGCGTCTTTTAGCCTGAAGTCGGCGCTGAGGTCCACCACTTTGACGCCCCGCGTGACCAAGGGGATGACCTCGGTAGCGCTTTCCCGGTGGGGCAGGGCGGAGAAGGCGAAATCGACCTCCTCCAGCTCCGGTTTGATGACCAGGTCTATGCCGGCCAGGTGGGGAAAGACCTCGCCCAGCCTCTGCCCGGCGGCGCTTCGCCCGGTTACCGAGCTTAGCGTTACCTCCGGGTGCTGGCGCAACAGCCGCGCCAACTCAACACCGGCATAGCCGGTAACGTTTATGATACCTATCCTGGTCTTGCCCATCTCAGCGCTGCCGTCCCGAGCGTGACATTGAACCGTAGGCTAATTGTAGCATATAATAACTTGTCACAGCCAGCGCAAATCCTGTATCATTTTATTATATACCCTGTCAAAGAGGAGGGAGCGCCGAAGGTGAGCATGAGTGAAGACGGCGACAGGAGGCAGTACCGCATCACCGTAATTCCGGAAAGGTGCAAGGGCTGCGGCTTTTGCGTTGAGTTCTGCCGGCGAAACGTCCTGCGCTATTCGGTCGAGCTGAATAGCAAAGGCTATCGTCCCATTTACGCTGATAACAATGATGAGTGTAACGGCTGCGACATCTGCGCCATGATTTGCCCTGACTTCGCTATCAGCGTCGTCTCCGAGAGCGACAGCAGGGCCGAGGTGGAGTCACCGGAGAATGGGTAGTATGACTGAGGACGGCTGTCTGGTTGGAGAGTTCTTCTTCAGCGGGAATGAGGCGTGCACGGAAGGGGCCATCAGCGCTGGCTGCCGCTTCTTCGGCGGGTACCCGATTACGCCGTCCACCGAAATAGCAGAGCGGATGTCAGAGCGGCTGCCGGAGGTGGGAGGCGCCTTTATCCAGATGGAGGATGAGATAGCTTCCATGGCTGCCATCCTGGGGGCCTCGTGGGGCGGGGTCAAGGCGATGACGGCCACCTCCGGGCCGGGGTTCAGCTTGATGATGGAGAATATCGGCCTGGGGCTGATGACGGAGACGCCCTGCGTGGTGGTGAACATGCAGCGCGCCGGGCCTTCAACCGGGCTGCCCACGCTGACCGGACAGGGGGATATGATGCAGGCGCGCTGGGGCAGCCATGGGTGCTACGGGATAATCGCCCTCTCGCCGGACTCCCCGCAGGAGCTGTTTGACCTGACTGTAAAGGCGTTCAATCTGTCCGAGACCTATCGCCTGCCGGTACTGGTCATGTCTGAAGCCGCCGTGGGGCATATGTATGAGAAGGTGGTCATCCCTCCGCCCGGCGAGATTGAAGTGGTGCACCGGCGCAAGCCCACCGTACCTCCGGAGAAATACCTGCCTTTCAAGCCCGATGCTGACCTGGTGCCGCCAATGGCGAACGCCGGGGAGGGCTACCATTTCCATGTTACCGGGCTGACTCACGATGAGCGGGGATACCCGGCCAGCAGCGTTGAGGTGCAGGACAAGCTGGTACGGCGGCTGGTGGATAAAGTCTACAAGAACGCGGACAAGATTATCGAGGTGGAGGAGGACAGGGTGGATGACGCCGAAGTCGTGGTCTGTGCCTACGGGATTTCAGCACGGGTGTCACGCATCGCCATTGAGCATGCCCGGGACATGGGCATCAGGGCCGGCCTGCTGAGGCTTATCACCGTGTGGCCTTTCCCTGAGGCCAGGGTCAGAGATATCGCCAGGCAGGTCAAGGCCTTCATCGTGCCGGAGATTAACTACGGCCAGATTGCCCTTGAGGTGGAGCGGTGCGCCGGCGGCGCTGCCAGGACGATACTGGTACCGCATATGGGAGGGGGCGTGCATAATCCCGAGACAATACTGGACGTTATCAGGCAGGCAGTCAGATGAAAGCTATGACGGGTCCCAAAGAGCACCCGCTGGACATTTACCTGAGGGCAGAACGGCTACCACATATCTGGTGCCCCGGCTGTGGCATTGGCATTATCCTTAACTCTTTCTTCAGGGGCCTGATGGAATCCAAACTTGACCTGGACAAGGTGGTGATGGTGTCAGGGATAGGCTGTACCGGCCGGGCGGCGGGATACGTAAATCTGGACTCGTTTCATACCACCCATGGCCGGGCCATACCTTTTGCCACCGGGATGAAGCTGGCTAATCCGGAGCTCAAAGTGGTGGTCTTCAGCGGGGATGGCGACCTGTTTGCCATCGGAGGGAACCATTTTATCCACGCCGCCCGCAGGAACATTGACATGACGGTGATATGCGTCAACAACTTTAACTACGGCATGACCGGAGGTCAGCTTGGCTCGACCACGCCCCTGGGGGCGCGGACTACCACATCGCGCACCGGCAGCATAGAGCAGCCGATGAATATACCGTACCTGGCAGCCGCCAGCGGCGCCGTCTATGTTGCCCGCTGGACGGCAGCCCATGTTGGCAAGCTGGAAAGGACCATCACTGAAGCATTGCTGAAGAAGGGCTTCAGCCTGGTGGAAGTGATATCCCCCTGCCCCACCTACTACGGCCGGATGAATAAACAGGCAGCCGGACTGGAGCAGATGAGATACTACCGCGATAACAGCGTCATCAAACATGGCATAGACCCCAAACATGCCGCTATTGAGTACCAGGGGGAAATAATCGTGGGCAAGTTCGTGGATATTGAGCGGCCATACTTGCCCTATCCGCAGGATAGAGAGTGGCAGATAAATTTGAGATAAGGATATGCGGCTTCGGCGGGCAAGGCGTAATCCTTGCCGGCTTTATCCTCGGCCAGGCGGCCGCTATCTTCAAGGGCCAGGACGCCGTCTTTATTCAAGACTACGGCCCTGAGGCCCGGGGAGGGGCTTGCCGGGCAGATGTAGTCATCTCCGACCAGCGCGTGCTTTATCCCTACATCACCAATCCTTCGCTCCTGATTGTGATGTCACAGGTGGCCTATGATAAGTTCTCCTCCCAGAGCGACAATGATACGCTGCTTATCGTCGATGAGGACCTGGTCGAGGTTGGCGCCGCCAGGTGGAAACGGGTGCTGTCCATCCCGGCAACGCGTATGGCCGAGGAGCTGGGAAGGGTGGCGGTGGCCAATATCGTGATGCTGGGGTTTGTTACTGCGGTCACCAGGGTGGTATCGGTAGAGGAGATGAAACAATCGGTCCAGGCTTCGGTGCCCAAGGGGACTGAAGAGCTGAATATGCGGGCATTTGAGAGCGGCTATGCCTACGGCCTGGAGAAACTGCAATTCCGCCCCGAGCAGGAATGACTGGCGCCCCGTCCAGCCCTAGCCTTGACGTAAATGTGTAACTGAGCTAAGATAGTGCGGGAGAAAGCTAGACCGATGGCCTATGCTACTCTTGTTTATACCCTGAAGGACCATATTGCCCGTCTTACCATCAATCGCCCCCAGGCCAACAATATGCTCAACCAGCAGCTAGCCCAGGAGCTGGAGGAAGCCTGCCAGCGGATAAACCAGGATGATGACGTCTATGTGGCTATCATCACCGGGGCCGGAGATAAAGCCTTCTGCGGCGGCAGCGAGGAGTCGATGAGCCTGTCCCCGGCCAGGGCTATCGCCAGCATAGACCGGCCGGTCATCGCTGCCATCGATGGAGACGCCCTGGGGCAGGGGCTGGAGCTAGCTTTAAGCTGCGATATCAGGTTCGCCTCATCCCGGGCGCGGTTCGGCTTTCCCCAGGTGGGTATGGGTATTATCCCCGCGGACGGCGGCACACAGCGGCTGCCCCGCATCGTGGGCAGGGCGAAAGCCCTGGAGATGGTACTTACGGCTGGGATTATAGATGCCAGAGAGGCGCTAGACATCGGACTGGTCAGCAAGGTGACCGAGCCGGAAGACCTGGCCCCTGAGGTGGAGACCCTGGCCAGGAACATAGCCGGTAAAGCCCCCGTGGCGCTCAGATATGCCAAAGAAGCGGTGAACCAGGGGCTGGACCTGACCCTTGACCAGGGGCTTCGTCTGGAGGCTGACCTCTATTTTCTGCTGCACACCGCGGCTGACAGGGCAGAGGGAATCAACGCCTTCCTGCAAAAGAGGCCGCCTCAGTTCGGCGGCTAGTGAGTTCAGTAAATTCAGCGAGGTTGATGCCGGTGGGAGAGCTCGGGACGGTCATCTACGAGAAGCGGGACGGTACAGCCTATGTCACCCTCAACCGGCCTCAAGCTTTGAACGTCTATAACCTCAAGATGAGGGACGAGCTTTACCAGGTGCTGGGCGCTGTCAGGGATGACCCTGAGGTCAGGGTTGCCATCTTCCGCGGTGCCGGCGAGAGGGCTTTTTGCGCCGGCGCTGACCTTACCGAGTTTCTGACCGCGCCGCCGCCGGTGGTGGCCCGGCAGGTGCGCCGGGAGCGGGATGTGTGGGGGCTTTTCCTGGGCCTCAGCAAGCCCTTGATTGCCGCTGTCCACGGCTATGTCCTGGGCTCAGGGCTTGAGATAGCCATGTGCTGCGACATCAGGCTGGCCTCAGAGGATGCCCTTTTCGGCCTGCCTGAGACCGGCCTGGGCATAATTCCCGCCGCCGGCGGCACTCAGACCTTGCCCCGGCTGACAGGCAGGGCGGGGGCGCTGGAAATGCTGCTGACAGGCAGGCGGGTCACGGCGGAGGAAGCGCGCCGCCTGAGACTGGTCAACCAGGTATTCCCCCGGCGTGAGCTATTCCCGGCTGCCGAGAGGCTGGCCAGCAGAATCCAGGGCTACAGCGCCGCCGCGGTGAGTTACGCCAAGCAGGCAATCGTGGCCGGGCTTGACCTGAGCCTGGAACAAGGGCTTGAGCTTGAGGCCAGGCTTGGTCGTGCCCTCGTCCGGGCAGGATAGCGCAACGGGTCACGGAGACCATCAGAAGATAAACGAAAGCTGACAGGAGACAGGATGAACACCACGGAGTTTCTCAGTATCGCCGAAGCCATCTGCCCGCAGCGGGCTGCCATTGTCTTCGAGGGCAAGAGCTATACTTTCAGTCAGCTAAACGAGAGGACGAACCGGCTGGCCAGCGCGCTGAGGGGCCTGGGCGTAGCCAGGGGCGACCGGGTAGCCCTGTTGCAGGTCAACTGCAACCAGTGCGTGGAGGCCTATTTTGCCGCGGCCAAGGCGGGAGCTATCTACACGCCGCTGAACTTCAGGGTCAAGGGGGACGAGCTTGCCTATATGCTCAACGCTGCCGAGGCCAATACCCTGTTTGTCGGCGAGCGCTATATTGACCAGGTGAACTCGATAAGGCCCGGGCTGGCCTCGGTGCAGCATTTCATATCCATAGACAAGAAGTGCGACGGCATGCTTTATTACGAAGACCTGCTCTCGTCGTCCTCGCCCGATGAAGCGATAGCCGAAATCGGCGACCAGGATACCACCATACTCATGTACACCGCCGGCACTACCGGATTCCCCAAGGGTGTGATGCTGTCGCATAATAGCTTTGCCATCTACGTGCTGGAGAACGTGGCTCCGCCGGCCCCGGAGATTGAGGAAAAGAACATCCTCACCGTTCCCCTGTATCACGTAGCCGGGATTCAGGCAATGATGGCAGCGGTCTATGGAGGCCGGACCCTGGTCATGCAGCGGCAGTTTGAGCCTAAGGCCTGGATGCAACTGGTGGAAAAGGAAAAGGCCAACCGTGCCATGATGGTGCCCACCATGCTGAAGCAACTGATGGACCATCCTGATTTCGGCAAGCATGACCTGAGCAGCCTGAAGGTGATAACCTACGGCGCTGCTCCCATGCCGCTCGAGGTCATCAAGAGAGCGCTGGACCTCTTCCCCGGGGTCAGCTTCATCAATGCCTTTGGACAGACGGAATCGGCATCGACCATTACCGCCCTGGGCCCGGAAGACCACGTCATCTCCGGGACCGAAGAGGAGAAGGCGAAGAAGCTGAAGAGGCTTTCCTCCATCGGCAGGCCGGTTTCGGACGTTGAAATAAAGGTGGTGGACGAAGAGGGCCATGAGGTGCCCCGGGGTGTGGTCGGGGAAATCGTAGCCCGCGGGCCCAGGCTGATGTCCGGTTACTGGAAGGACCAGGAAAAGACTGCCGAGACCATTGACAGCGATGGCTGGCTGCACACCAACGATATGGGCTACATGGACGAAGATGGCTACCTGTACCTGGCGGGCAGGGCGACGGACATGATAATAAGGGGAGGGGAAAACATCTCCCCCGAAGAGGTGGAGGCGGTATTACACTCTTATCCCAAAGTTGAAGAGGCGGCGGTAATCGGTGTGCTTGACGAGGAGTGGGGTGAGCAGCCCCGGGCCATCGTCGTCCTCAAGAGAGGTGAGACCGCCACCGCTGAGGAGCTGACGGAATACTGCCGGGCCAGGATGTCCAGCTTCAAGAGGCCAAGGTCGGTGGTATTCGTGGACGAGCTTCCTCGCAACCCCATGGGCAAGGTGCTCAGGCGGGTGCTGCGTGAGAAGTATGGTAAGCCGTAGCAGTTGAGTTTATGCCGGGCTTGAGATGAAATAGCCGTCTGGCTGCTGACTGGTGCGTAATGGAAGCGGAGATGGAGATACAGAAGATATTGCAGGGTGATATCCAGGCCGCAGCTACATTGATAAGGGAGATTGAAGACGAGGCGCCGGCTGCGGTTGAGGCCATGAAAGAGCTTTACCCGTTTACCGGCAAAGCCTACGTGGTCGGCGTTACCGGAGCCCCGGGCGCGGGCAAGAGCACGCTGATTGACACCCTGATAGCCGCTTTCCAGGCCAGAGAGATGAAGGTCAGCGTCATTGCCATTGACCCCACCAGCCCGTTTACCGGCGGCGCCATACTGGGCGATAGGGTGCGCATGTACCGCCACGGCGGGGACGTGTTCATCAGGAGCATGGCGACCAGGGGCTGGAGCGGAGGACTATCAAAAGCTACGCTAAGCACAATTCACGTCATGGATGCCATGGGCAAGGATATCATCCTGGTGGAGACGGTCGGCTCAGGCCAGATGGATATTGACATCACCCGGATTGCGGATACCACCCTCCTGGTACTGACCCCCGGCCTGGGAGACGAGATTCAGATGCTCAAAGCTGGCATCATGGAGGCGGCTGATATTTTTGTGGTCAACAAGGCGGATGAGCGGGGGGCGGAGGTCACCAGAATGGAGCTGGAAAGCATGCTCGCGATGAGACCTTGCCAGCCGGGCCAGTACCAGCCGGTGGTAGTCCTGACCGAGGCCATATCCGGCAAAGGGGCCGAGGAACTGGCAGAGGCCATCCTCAGGCACAGGGAGTGCCTGGCGGCCAGCGGTGAACTTGACAGGCACAGGAGGGAAAGCGCCAGAGAAGAGCTGTTCCGGGCGGTAGAAAACTTGGTCAGGCTTTACTGCTGCGGGGAGATTGAGCAAGGCAGCTACCTGGAAGAACTGGTGGAAGACGTAGCCCGGAGGAAAATAAGCCCTCATGCCGCCGCCCTGGAGGTGGTCGCCCGGTTTCGCGGGCAGGATAAGGCGGAACCGATGAAGCGCAATAAAGCGAAGTAGGCCGGGACAATAATGACGGGGAGATAGAGATGGACTTTTCGTTTACCGAAGAGCAGAAGATGCTCAAGACAATGCTACGGGACTTTGCCGTTAAGGAGCTGGAACCGGCGGCAGCCGGCATAGACGAGCGGGACGAATTTCCCGCGGCACAGGTGAGGAAAATAGCCGACCTGGGGCTTATGGGGCTGACCATCCCCGAGAAGTATGGAGGCAGCGGCAAGGGCATGGTGGAGTTCTGCCTTGCCATCGAGGAGTTGAGCCGGGCTTCGGCCGCCGTCGCCGGCTATTTCCGCGTCAGCCTCTCCCTGGCCATCCCTCCGATTAGAATGTTCGGCACGCCGGAGCAAAAGCGCCGGTATCTCATCCCCCATGCTAAAGGCGAAAAGCTGGCCTGTTTTGCTCTGACCGAGGCAGGCGCCGGCAGCGACCCGGCGGCGTTGCAGACCACGGCTACCAGGAAAGATGGCGGCTATGTCCTCAATGGCACCAAGCTCTTCATCAGCGTTGGCGCTGAGGCGGACATAGCGGTCGTCTTTGCCACCATTGACAAATCGCTGCGCTACCGCGGCATTACCGCCTTCGTGGTGGACAAGGGCACCCCGGGCTTCTCCGTGGGCAAGCTAGAGAGGAAAATGGGCTTTCATGGCCTATCTGCGGCAGAGCTGATATTTGAGGACTGCTTTGTGCCCGGCGAGAACCTCCTCGGCGAAGAGGGTCAGGGCTTCAAGATTGCCCTTGAAGCCCTGAATGAGAGCCGGGTTACCGTGGCCGCGGAGGCCGTCGGCATCTCCCAGGCCGCCTTTGACGCCGCTGTCAGCTACGCCCAGCAGCGGCAGCAGTTCGGACAACGAATTGCCAACTTCCAGGCCATTCAGTGGATGCTGGCCGATATGGCCACTCATATTGAGGCCGCCCGCCTGCTGACTTATCAGGCGGCCCACCTTCATGACCAGGGCCAACCCTATATCAAGGAATCAGCCATGGCCAAGCTGTTCGCCTCTGAAGCCTCCAGCCTTGTAACCAATAAAGCCATCCAGATACACGGTGGCTATGGCTACATCGCAGACTACCCGCTGGAGCGTTATTTGAGAGACGCCAAGCTCACCGAAATATACGAGGGCACATCGGAGATGATGCGCATGACCATTGCCAGAGCGCTGGTGGGCAAGGGCTGAGACATCCTCAACCACAGAAAAAGGAGGATTAATGGGCGAAGAGAAGACAACCAGGGAGATTCTCGAGGCCAGGATGCCGGATAGAGAGCGCGTCCCCCTGTACAATCCGGAGGTCCTGAAGAGGATAAAGGAGGAGTTTGGCCGCTGGCAGAGCACCGCGCTTCCGGAGAAGGACCGGGGGAACTGGATGGTTACTCCGCAGAGCATCCTCGGCTCGGAGATACCGCGGGCGCTGCTCTACACCCCGCTGGACAATGCCAACCTTGACTACCAGGCTGACCTGGGCTTTTCCGGGGAAGAGCCCTTCACCAGGGGGGTCCATCCCAATATGTACCGGGGCAGGACATTTACCATGCGTCAGCTTTCCAGCGCTGGCTCTCCAGAATACATCAACCGGCGGCTGAAGCTGCTGCTTGAGCACGGTGCCACTGGAACAAACCTGGCTCTCGACCTGGCTACCGTCCAGATGTATGACTCAGACGAGCCTGAAGCCCTGGGGCAGGTGGGTACGGTGGGTGTCCCTGTTGACTGCGTGGAAGACATGGAGGTCATTTACCGGGATATACCCATAGACAGGATAAGCACTTCCATAGTCACCCACTATCCCCGGAATACGGCTATAGTATTCCCCATGTTCCTGGTGATGGCGGAGCGACGGGGAATCCCCTGGGACAAGCTGCCGGGAAGCGTTCAGAACGACTTCATAATGGAAAGCCTGGTCCGCAGCGCTTCGGAGTATATACCGCCCAAGGATGATTTCAGGATACAGTGCGACAACATAGAGTTCCTCAGGAAGAATGTGCCGCTGTGGAACTATGTCACTCTTAACGGCTATAACCTTCGTGAGTGGGGGACCTCCGGCGTCACCGAGATGGCAGTGGCGATAGCCAACGGCATCGAAATCCTCAAGGAGATGGTCAGGAGGGGGCATGACGTCGACTGGATAGCGGAGAGGATAGCCTTCTTCTGGTCTCCGGCCAACGACTTCTTTGAAGAGGTGGCCAGGCTGCGGGCGGTGAGGCGTCTGTGGTATAAGGTAATGAAGTACCGGTTCGGCGCCAAAAGACCGAGGTCCATGTGGATGAGGTGCCATGTGCAGACCTCCGGGGTGTCCCTGCAACGGGAAGAGCCTTTGAATAACGTAATAAGGTCTGCTTATCATGCCATGGCGGCAGTGCTGGGTGGCGCCCAATCCCTGCACATAGATGGCTATGACGAGGCTTACTCCGTCCCCTCGGAAGAGGCCTCAATCCTGGCGCTGCGCAACCAGCAGATAATCGAGGCGGAGACGCAGGTCACCCAGGTGGTTGACCCGCTGGGCGGCTCCTTCTATGTGGAAGCCTTGACCGATGAGATGGAGAAAAGAATCCTTGATGAAGTGGATGATATTGAGAAGAGGGGCGGCATTGTGGAGGTAGTGACCGGCGGCTGGCTGCACCAGAAAGTGACCAGGTTTATCGAGCGCGAGCAGAAGATGGTCGCCGATGGCACCATAAAGGTAGTGGGGCGTAACTACTTCAGGGACCCCAACCTGAAGACGCCCGATATCTGGGTGCACCAGTATGATGAAAGCCTGGGCCAGGCCATGCGGGAGAAGCTGGCCCGGCTGAGGCAACGAAGGGACAATGAGACAGCCAGGCGTGCGCTTGATGCCCTGGTGCAGGCCTGTAAGCGTGGGGATAACGTCACGGCGGCCTGCCTGGCGTGTGCCCGGGCTGATGTCACCGAGGGGGAGATGCGCCGCGCCTTTGTCGAAGCCTTCGGCGCCTGGAAATCTCCCCTGTTTGCCTAAATCAGGATGACCTAGAGGTTAGGAGAATATGGCAAAACATGGCAAAATCAGAGCGTTGTTAGCCCAGTTTCCTCTGGAGACTCACAGCCGGGGGCTGCTTACCGTGGCCGGCATGCTCCGCGATTCCGGAATGGAAGTAGTCCTGCTGGGGAACGCCCTGCCGGAGCAGATAATCGACGCCGCCGTTCAGGAGTACGTCGATGTCGTCGGCATCAGCACCTACTGCGGCGGCGAGCTGGCGCTCTGCAAGGAGCTTCTCCGGGCAGCCGAGAGCAGGGGAACCAAGAACGGCACGGTGTTCCTCCTGGGAGGGATATTCCCCCCGGCCAACATCCCTAAGCTGAAAGAGATGGGGTTTGATGGCACGTTCCTGTCAGCGACCAGGGAGGAGATAGTCTCCTGCATAGAGACAGCCGTAGCCGCCAAGAAAAAGGACGCTTAAAGGCTGTCTTAACCTCACCCCCTTTATTTATCTTCCCCCTCTCCTTGAAAGGAGAGGGGGAAGATAAATAAAAGAGGGCGGGAGCCCTCTTAAACTCCCACTAAAGTTCGAATCCAACTTGCCCTACCAATAGATTCGAACGAAAGCACAGCGAAAGGGCTGTGCTTTTATTTCCGTTCTTTTCTTGACTGCCGAAAAGATTTTATTGCATCCATTACATACTCTATCTCCGGCTTAACTGGCGGCAAACCAATAGCCCATGACGTTCCATTATAAGCAACGAGATATCTATTTAATATTCCATCAAGGGTCATGAGTATACCGTCAATTTCCCCAACAGTTACAGGCTTAGCTTTCATGACACTGATGTTTTTCACGGCTTGTTGCTTGTCTATGTGTGCTAACTTCTTATTTCGCCATGACTTAAGGTTATCAATTGGCACATTCTTGACCCGTTCCTCATCTTCACGCACCATTTCAGGTGTTATTTCAATATGTAACTTTGCCCAATGCTCAATATCTTCTGGACTCATTCCTTTGCCCGCTTGGCGTTTCTTGAAAGCTTCAGTAGAGAATAAATTAAGATTTACCCTCACCACGTCAAAAAAGCCATCCAATTGTAAACAATCACCACGGTTATCGACAAAGCCCCTATTTATGGTCATGACAGCGGCAAAGAGATTGGCATCAATGGTTACTTGAAAGAAAGTCTGGGCTTCAATGAATTCTGAACGGCGAGTATGGCTAAATTTTCCTAGGTATTTTGCAATTTCATAGTACGTGTAAGCAGTATTTAGTTCGTATCTCAGTCTGTCATGATAAATGATAAATTGCTCTTCTGGTGTGAGTGAACGATTTGACATCGCTGTCTCCATATTCTTGTCGTTTATACTACTCTGTTAATTGTCCTCATTCAACTAACCAGAATTAACGCAAGCGGAAAGTTACCCTAAAAGTTCTGTCTATTGTACAACTTGCTCTACCATCTTTGTTAATACATAAAACCTCCCTTCGCAGAGAGTCTCTAAAAGAGGGCGGAGCAAAATGCTCGCCCTCTTGTTTTTTATATCTATATCGCTGCAGGGCAATCCAGGCCGTAAAACCGCCCCAACCGGGGCAGTTTTTTGCTCTTACCGCCAAACCGGCACCCCACCTTGTTTTAACAGGGACATTTGTGCTATGATACAAATGAGACGAAGATGACCACAGAGAAACAGAAGGCTCTGGATCTGGCTATAGACCAGATTGAACGGCAGTTTGGCAAAGGCTCAATCATGAAGTTGGGAGAATCTTCCGCCGTAACCCCGGTAGAGGCTATCCCCAGTGGCTCATTATCATTAGATTTGGCCCTGGGTGTGGGAGGTATCCCCAGGGGGCGTATTACAGAGGTATTCGGTCCCGAGTCCTCAGGGAAAACTACCCTGGGCCAGCATGTGATTGCCGAGGCGCAAAAGCGGGGAGGCACAGCCGCCTATATTGATGTGGAACACGCTTTGGACCCCGGCTACGCCAGGCGCTGCGGCGTTAACATCGATGAACTTCTCATCTCTCAGCCTGATACAGGAGAGCAGGCCCTGGAGATTACTGAAGCGCTGGTCAGGAGCGGGGCGATTGATGTGATAGTGATTGACAGTGTGGCCGCCTTAGTACCCCGGGCTGAAATCGAAGGGGAGATGGGCGATGCCCATGTCGGCTTGCAAGCTCGCCTGATGTCCCAGGCACTGCGAAAACTGGCTGCCGCTATCGGCAGGTCAGGCACCGCCGTTATCTTTATCAACCAGCTAAGAGAAAAGGTCGGTATTGTCTTTGGCAATCCTGAAGTGACGCCGGGCGGCAGGGCTTTGAAGTTCTACAGCTCGGTGAGGCTGGACCTGAGGCGCATCGAAACTATTAAACAGGGCGACAAGGCAATAGGTGGCCGCGTCAGGGCAAAAGTAGTCAAGAACAAGGTCGCCCCCCCCGTTAGGAGCGCTGAATTTGACATCATGTTCGACCACGGAATAAGCAAAGAGGGTGACCTTATCGACCTGGGCGTAGAGCTGGGGCTGGTGAAGAAGAGCGGTGCCTTCTTCTCCTATGGCGACATTCGCCTGGGGCAGGGCAGGGAGAGTGCCAAACAGTATGTGGGCCAACATCCCGAGCTTGCCCAAGAACTTGAACAACGCATCAGGGCCTCAGCCGCTGCTGCCCAGGACGCGCCGGCGGGCGATTAACGGGTTTCCTGAACCATAAGCGACCCACGGCAGCTGGCAAGGCTGGGGCTGGAAAGGCTTCAGCCTTGTGTATTTTAGGGAGGGTATCGCAAAGGGATGACCAGGATTACCGCCATCCGTCCTGGAATAAGCCGCAACAAACGGGTGAATCTATTTCTGGATGGCAGGTTTGCCTTCAGTCTGGAGGCTGAAGTGGCAGCGAAAGAAAGCCTGGAGGTCGGTCAGGAGCTGGACGCCGCTCAGGCCGAAGCGCTGGCCAGGTCTGACCGCTTTCACCGCTGCTTTGATGCCGCTGCCCGCTATCTCAGCTACCGGCCTCGCGGTGAAGGCGAACTGAGAGGACGTCTGGAGCGGCGTGGCTTTGACGCCGAGAGCGTAGATGCGGTGATAGCCAGATTGAAGGAACAGGGGCTGGTGAATGATGCTGCCTTTGCCCAATTCTGGGCGGACAACCGGCAGGCGTTCCGCCCGCGTAGCCGGCGGCTGACCGGGTTGGAGCTGAGGCAAAAAGGGGTGGCTAGTGACATCGTTGACCAGGTGGCTGACACTATTGACGACGCTGATAGCGCCTACCGGGCAGCCCTGGACAGGGCTCGCAGTTTATCACTGTCCGATTATCACAGCTTCCGTCGTCGCCTGGGTGAATATCTCAGGCGGCGCGGCTTTGACTATGAGGTGATAAATGATACTGTGGCGCGGATATGGCAGGAGCGTGAAGTCGGGTCCCGGTAAGGACCAGCCTCGTCACCCGGCCGGTGGAGCGGTTATCTATTTACAGGCCACCCTCTTGGACTAATGGTTGCAAATAAGGGGGTTACAGAATGGACTTTCAATTACTAGGAGTTCCGGTATTATTAGCCTTCTTTTTCAGCTTTGTCATAGGCGTGGTATTTGGCGGCATGGCGGCCTTCCTCTCTCGCGGGCTGATAGCCCGGCGGCAGATGCGTATTGCCGAGAGAAGGGCGGCCAGGTTGGTCGCCGAAGCAAGGTCGGAGGCCAAGGACCTCATCAGTGCGGCCAAACAGGAGGCAGATGGCGCCAAGGCCGCAACCGAAGCGGAGCAACGGGAGCGGCGCGCTGAACTACAGCGCCAGGAAAGCCGCCTGGCCCAGAAGGCAGAGAGCCTGGAGCGGAAGCTGGACGGCGTGGAGCAACGCGAGCGGGGCCTGACTGACAAAGAAAGGTCGGCGGAGTCTATTCGCGCACACCTTCAGGAGCTTAAGAACGCCCAACTGAAACAACTGGAGTTGATATCCGGTATGTCCAGCACCCAGGCGAGACAAGCGCTGCTGGAGAGCATGGAGGCTGAGATGCAGCAGGAGGCCTCAAGACGCCTGCGGGAGTGGGAGGCCAAGATGAAAGAGGAAGCCAACGTGAGAGCGCAGGATATCCTATCTCAGGCCATTCAGCGCTCTGCCTCCGACGTAGTGTCTGAAATCACGGTGACTGCCGTCCCTATCCCCAGCGATGAGATGAAAGGACGGCTCATCGGGCGGGAGGGGCGCAACATCCGGGCCCTGGAGCAGGCTACTGGAGTTGACCTTATCATTGACGATACCCCGGAAGCGGTGACTCTATCCAGCTTCGACCCGGTACGGCGAGAGGTGGCTCGCCAGGCTTTATCCAAGCTCGTCCTCGATGGCCGCATCCACCCGGCTCGCATTGAAGAGGTGGTTAAGAAGACCAAGGAGGAAGTGGAGGCTTCCATGTATAAGGCCGGAGAGGAGGCAGCCTACCAGGTGGGAGTCCATCGGCTGCACCCTGAGCTTATCAAGCTGCTTGGCCGCCTCAAGTACCGCACCAGCTACGGACAGAATGTCCTGGCGCACAGCGTTGAGGTGGCCTACCTGGCCGGGATGATCGCTGCAGAACTGGGGGCCAACGTGGCCACAGCCAAGAAAGCCGGGCTGCTGCATGATATCGGCAAGGCGGTAGACCGGGACGTGGAAGGCACCCACGCTGCCATCGGGGCCGACCTGGTAAAGCAGTGGGATAAATCGCCCGAGGTGGTACAGAGCATCCTGGAACACCATATGGAGACCGATTCTACCAGCGTCTGGGGATTCATTATCTCAGCGGCTGACGCTATCAGTGGGGCCAGGCCGGGTGTCAGACGGGAGACGCTGGAGCATTACCTGAAGCGTCTGAGGGCACTGGAGGATATAGCTAACAGTTTTAAGGGAGTGGAGAAATCCTACGCCATTCAGGCCGGCCGGGAAATCCGCATCATGGTAAAGCCGGAGGAAGTTGATGACATGGGGGCAATGAGACTGGCCCGGGACATCGTCAAGAAGATAGAGGAAGGCATGGACTACCCGGGCCAGATAAGAGTCACCGTGGTCAGAGAGACGAGGGCTGTAGAGTATGCCAAGTAAGGAGAGCCGGTGCTGATACTTGCCATCGGTGATATAGTCGGCAAGCCCGGCAGAAAAGCGGTGAGCGAGCTGCTGCCGGGCCTGCGCCATGAATATGGCCTGGACATGGTCATCGCCAACGGCGAGAATGCCGCCGGCGGCCTGGGCTTGACGCCGGCAACGGCCGGGGAGCTGCTGGACGCCGGCGTTGACGTGCTGACTTCGGGCAACCATATCTGGGCCCAGAAAGAGATTATCCCCTGCCTGGACAGCGACATGCCGGTGCTGCGACCGCTGAACTATCCGCCGGGAGTGCCTGGCAGGGGTTACCTCAGCCTCGGCAGGGTCACGGTGGTCAATCTGATGGGCCGCACATTCATCGGCAACCTGGACTGCCCGTTCCGGGGCATGGACCGGCTGCTGTCTGAGCTTGAGCCCAAACTGCCGGCCATTTTTGTTGACTTTCACGCTGAAGCTACGTCAGAGAAGGTAGCCCTGGGACGCTACCTGGATGGCCGGGTCAGCGCCGTGCTCGGCACCCATACCCACGTTGGCACCATTGACGCCCGGATACTGCCACGTGGCACCGCCTACGTTACCGATATCGGCATGACCGGGCCGTCTGACTCGGTTATAGGCGATGACACCGAAGCCGTGATTGAACGCTTCCTGACCGCCATCCCCCACCGGCTATCTGTGGGCAAGGGCAGGGTGGTGCTCAATGCCATCCTGGTTGAGGTAAATGGCAGCGGCAGGGCAACCCGAATCGAGCGAATCTGCCGGGAGGTGGACTAATGGCCAAGGTGGACCTCCATGTTCATTCTACCGCCTCTGACGGCCGTCTCAGCCCCGAAGACGTCGTCCGAATGGCGGCCCAGCGCGGGCTGGCAGTTATCGCCATTGCCGACCATGACTCGGTAAACGGCATCGTCCCCGCCCTGGCCACCGCGACGACCTTCCCTCAACTCAAAGTCATACCCGCGGTTGAAATCAGCACCGACGTCCCCCACGGAGAGGTGCACATCCTGGGCTATTTCATAGACTACACCAGCCACCAGCTTAAAGCCACGCTGGAGAGGATGCGCCATTCCCGAGAGCTGCGGGCTCAAAAGATGATAGCCAAGCTTGCCAGGCTGGGCATGCCCATTGAGTGGCAGCGGGTTCAGCAGATAGCCGGCAGCGGCTCTATCGGGCGTCCCCATATCGCTCAGGCAATGCTGGAGAAGGGTTATATAGCTTCGGTCAGGGAGGCGTTCGACAGATATATCAGCCGGGACGGCCCGGCCTATGCTGAGCGGGAAAAGATGGCTCCGGCGGAGGCGGTGGAGCTGGTACTGCAGGCGAACGGATTGCCGGTACTGGCGCACCCGCCGACAGTAAGCGACCCGGAGGCGATAATCATCCAGCTCAAAGCGGCGGGACTGGTCGGCATTGAAGCTTATTATAACGGGTACAGCCCGGAGCAAGTGAACGAGATGGTCAGCCTGGCCGATAAATACGGCCTTATCGCCACCGGCGGCAGTGATTACCACGGCCTGGACGACAGCGAGACCATGATTGGCGGAATCGAAGTCCCCATGGAAGCGGCCCAGCGGCTTATCGCCCTGGCCAGAGAGCGCGGGGTGAAGCTGGCCGCCCTATGACGACCGGAAGCCTTATGACCATTGAGTTTGGGCTGGCGATTCTGGGTGCCTATCTCCTGGGTTCGGTGCCGGCGGCTTACCTAGCCGCCAGGTGGTCGCGGGGGATAGACCTGAGGAAATACGGCACCGGCAACGTGGGTGCCTCCAACCTGTTCCGGGTGGCCCCAAAGTGGGCGGCTATCCCGGCAGCTATCTTCGATGCCGCTAAAGGAGCGCTCAGTGTCTGGGTAGCCCAATTGCTGGGGCTTGGCCCGGCCCTGCAGATTACGGCGGGCATCTTCGCCATTGTCGGACATAACTGGCCGGTATTTCTCGGCTTTCGGGGCGGGCGCGGCATTCTCACCAGCCTGGGCGTGATTGCCATGATGTCTCCCAAGCTGGGGCTAATAGCGCTGCTGCTTCCTTATACCCTGTTTCCCTGGCGCCAGGTGCCCCTGGGCGTATTCATACTCCTGGTGGCCCTGCCCCTGCTGGGCTGGTTTCTCAGCCAGCCACTGGATATAGAGGCTAAGTTGCCGGTTACCTCGGGCCTTGCTGTGCTAACCTTGGTCGCTCTGGCACGGAGGCTGGCAGTGCGCAGAGCCGAAATCAGCAAATCGCTGCCCCTGGGGCAAGTACTGATGTACCGCCTGTTTTTCGACCGGGACATAAGGAACAGGAAAGCCTGGATAAACCGGATGCCCCTGGCGCAGGAAAAGGATAGTGATATATCCATATAAATCAGCAGGGAATCGAGAGTAAGGGTGCCGGTGATTGGCGGCCCGAAATACAAGGCTGAAATCGGGTGCCTGGAAAGTCAAACCGTCCCAAGAAAAGATAGGAGGTAGTCATGTCGCCGGTTAGCGCAACGTATTGGGGGGTGCCGGGGTATGCTATTTTCTGGGTCTTATTCGCTGTCGCCTTCGGCTTCTTCAGCCGGAGGATTTACTTCCTCTTCCGCTCCACGCGTCTGGGAAAGCAGGAGAACCGCTCCGACAGGATAGGCCGGAGAACCAAGACCATGCTGGCCGAGGTTTTGACCCAGTGGTGCAATTTGAAGAGCGTATCCCGAAAGGACCTGGCCGGTATAGGGCATGCCCTGCTATTCTGGGGCTTCAGCCTGTTCCTCATCAGCTACGTCATCTTTATCGGCCTGGCCGGAGGCTTTGGCCTGTCTCCGGTGATTGGGGGCACCGCCTTTGAGGTGGCCTATTTCTCCATCCTGGATATTGCCGCAGTGCTGGTGTCCCTATCCCTGGTCTGGGCAGCTATCAGGCGCTACGTTGTCAGACCGCAGAGGCTGGAGCTATCCGCTGAAGCCGCCATCATCTTGTCGATAGTCTTCACCCTCATGGCACTCAACGTATCCATTGAAGGCTTTGGCTACGCTGCCAGCAAAGTGCACGCCTCCTGGCCCCCGCTGGGAGCGGCCCTGGCCGGTTTCCTCAGCGGGCTGTCACAGGGCACGCTGGAAGCGACATTCCGGGGGCTATGGTGGCTGCATTACATAGTCATCCTCGGCTTTACGGTCTATATCCCCTACTCCAAGCACCTGCATATCCTTACCTCTCCGCTAAATGTTTTCTTCAAATCGCTGAAGCCCAAAGGGGCGCTCAAGCCCATCGACCTTGAACAGGCGGAGAGCTTCGGGGTATCGAAGGTCCAGGACTACACCTGGAAGGATTTGCTCGACCTTTACTCCTGCACCGTGTGCGGACGGTGCCATGCCGATTGCCCTGCCCAACTCAGCGGCAAAGCCCTCTCCCCCAGGGAGGTAATCCTGAACCTGAAAGAGCATCTGCTCGAAGTCAGTCCGGGACTGCTTGCGGGCAAGGCGGAGGCAGACTCTGAAGGCCACGACAAGGCCATGCTCGGCGACGTGGTCACCGAGGAGGAGATATGGGACTGCACCACCTGCCGCGCCTGCCAGGAGATTTGCCCGGTCTCCATAGAGCAAATGGCCAAGCTCATCGATATGCGGCGGAACCTGGTAATGGAGCGGGCCTCGATACCGGAGACCGGTGAAGGGGCGCTGAAAAGCCTGGAGACGCGGGGACATCCCTGGCGGGGCACCACCCTCAGCCGGACCGACTGGGCAGACGGGCTTGGCATCAAGACCCTGGCCGAGGATAGCAATACGAACGTGCTGCTGTGGGTGGGCTGCACCGAGGCCCTGGAGGAGAGAAGCACCAAAGTGGCCCAGGCCATCGCTAAGATATTGAAGCTGACCGGGGTGAGCTTCGGCATTCTGGGCACCGAGGAGAGCTGCTGTGGCGACCCGGCCCGCCGCCTGGGCAACGAGTACCTGTTCCAGACGCAGGCGCAGGCTAACATCGAGCTGCTCAAGAACTACGGCGTGAAAAGGATTATCACCGGCTGCCCTCATTGCTACAACACGCTGAAGAATGAATATCCCCAGTTTGGAGGGGAGTTTGAGGTCATTCACCACACCCAGTTTATCGCCGGCCAGCTACAGGAGGGCAAGCTCAAGCTTGCCGGAGGCCCGAGCCAGAAGGTGACCTACCATGACGCCTGCTACCTGGGCAGATACAACGATATCTTCACGCCGCCGCGGCAGATACTGCACAGCCTGCCCGGCATCGACCTGGTGGAAATGGAGCGCAACCGGAAGCGGAGCTTTTGCTGCGGCGGCGGCGGCGGCCACCTGTGGCTGGAAGAGCAGAGAAAGGGTCAGCGTATCAACGAGATGCGCACCGAGCAGGCCATGGCGGTCGGGGCAGGGGTAATAGCCACCGCCTGTCCCTATTGCCTGCAGATGTTCGAGGACGGCATAAAGGCCAAGGCGGCTGAGGGGTCACTCAAGGTCATGGACATCGCCGAGCTGATAGAAGGAGCGGCATCTGCGTGAAACCAGCGCTGTCCGGCGTCTGATTTGACGTTCCAAGCCAGCTTATAATAAACTGAATAGGCCCAAGCTTGAAAAAGGGGGAATGATGAGGAAAGTAGCTGTAGTCGGCGTTGGCGAGACAAAGTTCAGCGGTCGCCAGGAAAAAACGGCCGTAGAGCTGTTCTCAGAGGCGGCCATGGATGCCATCACTGAATCGAAGCTGAAGCCCAGGGATATACAGTCCCTGTTCGTAGGCAACGTGCTGGGCGACTTCTCCGAGGGCCAGGGCATGGTCCAGGCGTTCGCCGCCGAGAGCATCGGCGCCTTTAACGTCCCGGCCAACAAGTACGAGGGCGCCTGCGCTTCGGCCAGCATGGCGGTGAGGGACGCCTTCATGTGGGTCGCCTCCGGTTTTTATGACATAGTCCTGGCTGGAGGGGTGGAGAGGGCGGCGACCATGGGCACGGCGCTGGCCACGCGCACCTTTGCCATGTTCAGTGACGCTCGCTATGAATACCCGTGCGGCATCACCTTCCCCTCCGTGTTTGCCCTGCTGGCCCACCTGTATTCGGCCAGATACGGCATACCCCTGGAAAAGCTGAAGACTCAAATGGCCACCACCTCGGTCCAGGGCTATAAATACGGCCAGCTTAATGAGAAGGCACACCTGCGCAAGCAGGTAACCATAGACGATGTGCTCAACTCTTTCATGGTATGCACGCCGCTCCAGTTGCACGATTGCTGCCCCTTCTCTGACGGCGCGGCGGCCGTCGTTCTTGCCTCGGAAGAGGTGGCTAGGAGGCTGACCGGCAAGCCGGTATATATCACCGGCATCGGGCAGGCTTCCTCCGGTCCCCTGGCCAACCAGTCCCGATATCTGCCCCGCATCACGGCCAGGGAGATATCGGTTAAGCAAGCCTATGACATGGCCGGGATAAAACCTAAGGATGTGGACATAGCTGAAATCCACGATTGCTTTAGCATCGCCAACCTGATTGCTGCCGAGAGCCTCGGCTTTTTCGAGTTCGGCAAAGCTGGCGAGGCCTGGATGAAAGGCGAGGCTGACATCGGCGGCAAAGTGGCCATAAACCTCTCCGGCGGGCTGAAGTCCAAGGGGCATCCCATAGGCGCTACCG
This sequence comes from Chloroflexota bacterium, assembly GCA_016202545.1. Lineage (GTDB taxonomy): Bacteria > Chloroflexota > Dehalococcoidia > Dehalococcoidales > JACQON01 > JACQON01. The sequence continues at coordinate 7,723 of JACQON010000030.1, read as the reverse complement.
GCGCTGGCCAGGTATACGAGATAGTCAAGCAGATGAGGGGAGAGGTGGAGCCAGGCAGGCAGGCACCCGAGCCCAAAATAGGACTGACTGACACGCTGGGAGGAGACGGCGGAACGCTGTGCAACCTGATTCTCCAGAGGGGCTGGTAAACTCAACGGCGACCTAATTTTGAGGAGGCCAGAAGTGGAATATAAGCTCACCTTTAAACGGTACGATGAGGCACTGAGACAGAACAAGCTGCTCGGCTTGAAGTGTCGAGACTGCGGCGCCGTCACCATACCGCCGAAGATGGTATGCCGGCAGTGCGCCAGCTCGGAAATCGAAGTGGTTGAACTCGGTGGCAGGGGGAAAATCCAGACCTTTACCGTGGTCAACGTCCCCCCGGAAGGGCGCGAGTCCGAAGTGCCCTATATCATAGCCATGGTTGAGCTCGATGAAGGTCCCTGGACAATGGGGAACCTGGACAATGTCGACCCGGCCACGGCAACGATGGCGCTGATTGGCAAAAGGGTAACAATGAAGCATAAGGTATTCCCCGGCGATAAGTACTCCGCAGGGGACTCGGCCCGGCCCCTGTTCAGTCTTGAAGCTTGATAATGAGGTCCAAATCCCAAACCGGAATGAGGCTGTCCGAAAACTATGAATTGTCATCCTGAGCGAAGCGAAGGACCTCGGAGTAGGGAAGTATCCAGTCTGTGACCCGCCAAACCCTGAGATTCTTCAGTCGCGGAGTTTACACTGAACGTAGTGAATGTGCTCCTTCAGAATGACATTTTCAGACAACCTCATTAAGAGGGATTTTACTCGTCAGGGCCAGTTATGGTTGAGGAAAAGAAGAAATTCATAAACCGGCTGAAGTCGATGTATGCCCTGCGGGCTAACATTGACAAGATGTACGCCAGGACGGTGGAAGCCAGCAAGGCAGGTAATCCCACCGCCTGGTGCGCCGTCAACTGGTGGGAAGCCGACCCTATCCTGAAGGCTATGGGCGTGGAGGTGGTGTACCCGGAAAACTACGGCGCCGTTTGCGCCTCTGCCGGCGTCGCCCAGGACTATCTGGAGCGCTCCGCCGCCGAGGGCTTTCCCACCTATCTCTGCGGCTATGCCCGCAACTGCATTGGCTATGCCGCCAGGATGAAGGAGCTGGGGGAGATACCGCCTGAAGCGCCCCTGGGCGGCATGGCCAGGCCGGTGCTGCTGCTGAACTCAAGCGCCCTGTGCGATGCCAGGTACAAGTGGTTTCAGTCGCTGGGACGCTACCTGGACGCCCCGGTATGGACGGTGGAGCTGCCCCATCCCGGGGTGAAAGAGAGCCAGGCGGACGGCGCCCATGAGCAGAACATCAGATTCATGGTCGGCGAACTGAAGGAGTTTATCGCCTTTCTGGAGCGTCTGCTGGGCAAGAAGATGGACTGGGCCCGGCTGGATGAGCTGGCCAGCGCCTTCATCGAGGTCAACCGGATATGGTATGAAATCAACGAGCTGCGCAAGGCACGCCCCTGCCCCATGCACTCGCGGGACTTCTGGACATGCATGACTGCCTCCCTCTATCCATCGGGAGACCCCAAAGAATCGCTGAAGCTCTACCGGGACTTACTGGCAGAGGTAAAAGAGCGGGTGGCCAACAAGATAGGCGCGGTCGCCCCGGAGAAATACCGGCTGCTGTTTGCCGAGCTTCCCCCTTGGCACGACCTGAAAATCTTCGATGAGATGGCGGAGCGGGGCTGGAGCTTCGTGGTTGAAAGCTGGGCTTACCACCCGCCCAAGCCCATAGACTTGAGCCACGTCAGCGACCCCCTGGAGCGTGTCGCCAGGCATACCTATCGGTGGTTCACCGGCTATTTTGCCAATGCCCTCCAGGAGGACGAATACATGGGCTATTTCGCCTATCCCTACCTGGAGTGGGCCAGGGACTACCAATGTGACGGGGCCATGCTTCACCCACTGCTTAGTTGCCGCACTGCCACCAACCACCTGGTGCTGGTGCAGGACCGTCTGCTGAGCAAGCTGAAAGTGCCGTCTCTGGTGGCTGAAGGGGATATAGTTGACTTTAAGACGTTCGACCACCCCGGCACCATGCGCAAGGCGGAGGCCTTTGAGGAAATCATGGACCACTACCGGGGGCTGCGCCGCGGGGAGGGTCTGCCCTGGTGATGGCGGTGACAGAATGACAGGGAACATACGAGTCGCGGGTGAACAGAAACAGGGGCTGGCCAGGGCCGGACAGATTTATCATGACCGGGACATCCGGATGAGGCAGCTTAAGGCTGAGGGCAGAAAGGTGCTCGGCTACCTCGATATCTATCCCGTCCTTGAGATGCTGACCGCCCTTGACCTGGTGCCTTTCGGCATACTGGGCGATATTAAAGAGCCGATAAGCAGGGCGGATGCCTGTCTGCCCACCATTGTCTGCCCGTTCCTGCGCAGCGCCCTGGACCTGGGGCTTAAGGGCAGGTACGATTTTCTGGATGGGCTGGTGGCAGCCCATACCTGCGAGGTGGGCGAGAAGTGGGCCCACATCTGGCGAATTTATATTGACCTGCCCTATATCCACTACATAGATACGCCTCACACCACGCACCAGTCTGCCCGGGAGCACCTGGCGGTGTTACTCAGCGACTTTCAAGGGACGCTGGAGTCCTTTACCGGAGCGAAGCTCACTCCGGAAAGGCTGCGGCGGGCCATCAGGATGCATAATGAGCAGCGCGCCCTGGTAAGGGGACTGTACGACCTGAGAAAGCCGGACCCGCCGCTAATCGCTGGCACGGAGGTCGTCCAGGTGCTGGTGGCATTGATAAGCCTGCCGGTGGAAGAAGGAAACGAGCTGCTCAGGCAGGTCATAGACGAGGTCAAACAGCGCCACGACGGGCCCAAGAAGAAACCAGCCCGGCTCCTGCTCTGGGGCAGCGTGGTCGACAGCACGGACCTTATCGCCATGATTGAAGACCTGGAGGCCAACGTGGTGATGGATGACACCTTTGTCGGCAGCCGGGCCTACTTCTCGGACGTGAAGCTCACCGATGACCCTCTGGAAGGGCTGGCCGAGCATTATCTGGTAGACATCAGGAATCCCCGCACTTTCCGGGAGACCGCCCTGGATGAGGCAAACAGGAAAGACTACTGGGCCGACCTGGAAAGCCGGCACGGCTACCTGAAAGACTACGCCAGGGAGTGGAATGTCAACGGCGTAATCCTGCAGACCCTGAGATACTGCGATATTCAGGGTTACGAGGTGCCCGGGCTCAAAGACTATCTTGAACATATCGGGCTGCCGTGCACCTACCTTGAATGGAACTACAGCCAGGCAGCCCTGTCACCGCTGAGGACGAGGGTCCAGGCATTCCTTGAGGTGATAGGCTGAGGAGAGGACACGATGTCAAACCTGGGAGGAGGTGGCGGCTATCTTTTTCGCTGGGGTTGATATAGGTTCCACCATGACCAAGGTGGTAATTGTGGATGGGGAAGGGCTGCTCCGTGCCCGCGTGGTAAGCAACACCGGCGCCGAGCACCGGCGGCTGGCCAACCGGGTGATGGAGGAAGCTCTCCAGCAGGCCGGACTGCCATTTGACCAGGTCAGCTACGTGGTAGCCACCGGCTATGGCAGAATCAACGTTCCCTTTGCTGACCGCCAGATAACCGAACTGACCTGCCATGCCAAAGGGGTGGCCAGCCTCTTCCCTGCGGTGAGGACGGCGCTTGACATTGGAGGCCAGGACGCCAAGGGACTCAAGATTAAAAACGGCGTGCTGGAGGATTTCGTTATGAACGACAAGTGCGCCGCGGGGACGGGCAGATTTATCGAAGTCCTGGCCGGCACCCTCGGGCTCAAGGTTGACGAGCTGGCAGCCGTGGCCGCCAAATCCACCCAGAAGCTCAGGATTACCACCACCTGCACCGTTTTCGCCCAGATTGAGATAGTATCCCGCCTTTCGGAAGGAGTACCGCTGGAGGATGTTGTGGCCGGAGTCTATGATGCCATCGCCAGAAGGACGGTCAACATGCTCAAGCAGCTAGGCGTAGAGCCTGACGTGGTATTTACCGGGGGCGTGGCCAGGAATGCCGGCATGGTCAAGGCAGTCAGGGACAACCTGTGCTATGACGTCTTTGTCCCCGAAGACCCTCTCATCACCGGGGCCATGGGCGCAGCCCTACTGGGCAAGGAGCTGGTGCTGAAAGCCCGGGCCAAAGGCCAGCCGATATTGAGAAAGGAGCGCCGACTGGAGGAGGCTACCTTCTTCAGCAGCTAGTCCGGACATGGCATGGTTCATGGGCATTGATATCGGTTCAGGCACCAGCAAGGGGGTTATCACCGAGGATGGTAGACCGGTGGCCCGCCATTTGCTTCCCTCCGGGGGGAACTACCGGGCCACGGCGCAGAGGCTGAGGGAAGAGCTCCTGGCCAGGGCGGGTCTCTCGGCGGAGGATATAGCCTGCACCATGACTACCGGCCATACCGTCAATCTCCCCTTCGCCACTGAACGGGTCACAGACATCCGCTGCTGCGCCCGGGGGATAAACAGCCTTTTCCCCTCGGTGAGGACGGTCATTGATATACAGGGGATGTCCAGCCAGGTGGTGCGGCTGAGTGAGAAGGGGCAGGTGACCAACTTCGTGGTCAGCGAGAGATGCGCCGCCGGCAGCGGACGTTTCCTCGATGTCATCGCCAACGTCCTGCGCATAGACCTGGCTGACGTCGGCCCCATCTCCCTCAAGTCCAGGAGCGCGGTCACCTTTACCACGGGCTGCGCCGTCTTCGGAGAGTCAGAGGCTATCTCCAGGGTATCTGAAGGCGCTGCCGTTGAGGATATCCTGGCCGGCGTCCATGAAGCGCTGGCGGAGAAGGTGTCGGCCCTGGTGGCCAGGGTTGGCCTGGAGAAGGACTGCGCCATCAGCGGCGGCGGCGCCCTGAACATCGGGCTGGCGCAGAGCATAGAGAGGAAACTGAGGATTAAGCTACTGGTGCCGCCTCATCCCCAGTTCGTCAATGCCTTGGGCGCAGCCATAATAGCCGAGGAGCGCAGTAAAGTTGCCGCCTCGCCTCGCCCAGAGACGAAGTGAAAATTACCCTTTGGGCACTTCGGGTAGGCGAACAGACAAAGGGGGGCGTTAGTAATCGCTACGAAATAAGATATTTTGGTGAACCCATCCCCCTTAGTCCCTCTTCCCTTGTGGAATTGGTGAAGGGAAGGGGGAGTCAGTAGAAAGAGGTCACACTTCTAAGCAGCGCTTAGATTGGAACATTTTCATCCTTTGTGGCGCTGGTTGTCCAGCATGATAGATTTAGGTGAGAAGGCCAAAATCTGGAGTTAATATCCGTGCCTTTGAAAATTAAGCATTCCGGCAGGATATTTAGGAGGCAGTTATGGCAGAGGAAGGTGTATCCATCCTGGACAAGCTGGGTGTTGACATCGGCTACAAGGCCACCCATGCCAAGACCATCACTGAGGCCGATATCGGCCTTTTTGCCCAGGTCTCCGGCGACTTCAACCCCGTTCATGTAAACGAGGACTTTGCCCGGAAGACCTTTTTTCAGGGCAGAATCGCCCACGGAGCGCTGTCGCTGAGCCTGCTGTCGGCGGCCATGGCCAAGCTGCCCGGCTTGGTAGTCTTCCTTTCCCAATCGGTCAGGTTCTTGAAGCCGGTCAGGATTGGCGATACCATAACCGCCGTCGCCGAGGTGACGCAGACGCGCAGGGATAAGGGAATCCTAACCCTGAAGAATACCTGCGTCAACCAAAACGGGGAAGCGGTGGTAGAAGGCGAGGCGACGGTGAGGCTTTACCAGGCGCCGGCCTAAACCTGGCTGACCAGTTTTGGCCTAATACGGAGATTACTTATCAACCACCCATCCTTTTAGTAGCCCCCTCCCTTGATAAGGGAGGGGGAGTTTTTATTCAAAGGGGCTTCGCCCCTCTTAACACCCCCATTTTCTTTATGATATTTCGGTAGCCCGCATTGGAAGCATTCCGAACTCTTCTTTGAGAGGAAGGGGCTGATTCCAGAGATACAGCGGTTACTCACAGAGCAAGTTAGATGAAAGAGAGACTTTTAAGTAAACTTTTTCTTTCCCTAAGATTTCAGATTGCAGCCATTCAGGTTGCATTACTGTAAACGTCAAATGTTACACCTGTTCAAAGGGTGTATTCCAATCTAGCAGAGTTTCTCGTCGGCGATAAGAGGAAATTGTACTAAATTGTGGTGGTCCTCTACATCGGCGCTCGTATTCCTCTATACGGTTCTCGAACATGAATTCCCCCTTGATAACTAAAGTTATTTATGCTATGCTGTAGTTATTCGATATAAGTATAACACATAGATTATATCTGTAAAATAGATAATGAATATCACCAAGTGTATATGCGGATAAAGGTAAGGAAAATGGCAAAAAATCCTCTTATTACAGGTCAGGTCAGACAGGTTATCGCCGAAATATACCTTAAGCACCCCGACTGGCGTGCGAAAGAGATACGGGATGGGGTAGAAGTCCGAGTGCACGAACAAAATCCCCGCTCCAAACCAGGGTGGCCAGGACTAAGTGCCGTTCAAAAGGAACTGACAAAACTACGAATAACCGGTGAAGCAAGACCGCCTGAATTAAAGAAACTTGACACTCCCTGGTCGCTCGGTTGCCTAGTGGAATATGAATTACCCGTTGAAGCTGTACCAACGGTCTTAGAAATAAAATGGCGCAGACTGGATACTTTGCGAGACATTAGAATCAATCAGCTAACCTTTCGACAGGCAAAGTGGATTGCCCGCCTGTATCGCCTTGCCAAAGATACGAAAGAGCTTGAAGCATGGGCTGTGTTTTATGCTTTGCTAGAAGTTATTTCCGAGCTTACAAATATCACTCTTGACACTTCTGGTCTTGATGATGCTATCTTCAGGCACAATACCAATGCTGACATCCTGACCTGGTGGGGCTGGTTAAGCAATACAAATGACCTTTCGTATTCTTTGAGGAAAGAATTACTGGAAAGAGAGATAGGCATGCTTGAGCAAGCAAAATTAGGTCTCACTTTGGGTTTACCCAACTTTTCGCCTCTCTCTGATATTTACCCTGATATGTACGGTGACCTTCGTGTTTACTACTACTATTTGCTCTGGCTGCTATCACGAAGCAAAAAGTGGGCAAATCTGGCGACAGAGACACGAGAGGAGCTTGTGTTTCGCCTACGAGATTTGATTAGACAGAAATTGCATGATATACCAAACAAAGTCCAAGAGACTGAGAAATTGGTAAATGAGCTAGGAGTCTAAGACTAAGGAGGCAAACCATGAGAGGTCATATAGCTAACGGATACAATAATAGCTATACTATTGTTTTTAACATGGGGATATAATGGGTCATATATGGTATTAGTTTTGGTAGCCCAAATAGTTCAATATATAGAACCTTCCGAGCTGAATTTTCCTTTGCCTGACGTCCTATTTTGATAAGCATCGAGATGCGGACCAGTGTGATTTAGTTCGAACTTCCCTCGCTTGGCCGAAAATATTTGCTTGCTAAGTTGGCGCTTTCTTGATTTTCCTCGGTTCGATGGGTATCATATATCCAAAATATGATAGTTAGTGATTGCATTTGCTGTTGCTGTCGCTCTTCGCCAGCATGGAGTTTACGGAAAGGAGGTATAATATGGCCGTTGACCTATCTAACGAACGAAAACTTGGCCGGCTACGTATCTGGAACATCGTTGTCGGGTTAATTCTCGCAGTGCAAGCG